>JAGWUH010000035.1 GCA_028868535.1 Sphingomonadales bacterium
CGGCGATGTTGCGGACCTGGCCGGTCAGGTTGTCCGCCATCAGGTTGACGTTGTCGGTCAGGTCCTTCCAGGTGCCGGCGACCCCCGGCACTTGCGCCTGCCCGCCGAGCTTGCCTTCGGTCCCGACCTCGCGGGCGACGCGCGTCACTTCCGAGGCGAAGCCGTTGAGCTGGTCGACCATCGTGTTGATGGTGTTCTTGAGCTCCAGGATCTCGCCCTTGACGTCGACGGTGATCTTCTTGGACAGGTTGCCGAGCGCGACCGCGGTGGTCACCTCGGCGATGTTGCGCACCTGGCCGGTCAGGTTCGCCGCCATCAGGTTGACGTTGTCGGTCAGGTCCTTCCACGTCCCCGCCACGCCCCGGACGTTGGCCTGCCCGCCCAGCTTGCCCTCGGTGCCGACCTCGCGCGCGACGCGGGTCACTTCCGAGGCGAAGCTGGCGAGCTGCTCCACCATGGTGTTCACGACCTTGCCGATCCGCAGGAATTCTCCCCGCAGCGCGCGTCCCTCGATCTCGACCGCCATCGACTGCGATAGATCGCCCTTGGCCACCGCGCCGATCACGCGGGCAACCTCGGTGGTCGGCTGGACCATGTCGTCGATCAGCTCGTTGATCGCGCAGAGCGTCAGGTCCCAGTCCCCGACCGCGCCGCGCACGTTGGCACGGTGGCCGATCTTGCCTTCCTTGCCGACGACCTGCGACAGGCGCTGGAATTCCTCCGTCATGCGGCGGTTCAGGGAGACGACCTCGTTGAACAGCGCGGCGATCTGTCGATCGGATTCGGTGCCGTCCTCGGGCAGGCTCGCAGTGAAATCGCCGTTCCGCAACTTGCGCAAGGCAGTGACGAGGGCGCGACGGCCCAGTTCGAACTCGGACTTCCCAGCTGGCTTGTTCACCCGGCCCTCCCGTCGTCGGCAGAAGCAATGCCTGCCCTGCGCGGTAACCGACGATCCGGTCAGCAGTTCCTTGTGAAAGTGAAAAATAACGCCGCAATTTGCAATATTTACGGCGTCTGTTGATTTACCTATTCAATTCCGCACAGATTGCATTCGTGCAATCGTTGTGAAAAACCGCCGCTTCATTCCATGCATTCCCAAGCGTGCTATCGATTGCTGCTTCTGCATTTGCCCCAAATCTTCAGATCGCACCGTGTAGCTGTTCTGCCGGCCTGCTCATCTTGTGGTTCATGAAGACCAATCCATGGCACTTCCTTCGACAGCCGGGAACTGCAAACCGTCCCCCTCGATTGCGACAACGGTTCTTTCGACCGGAGGAGTGGCCATGGCACTGGCAGATTTCATCCAGCAAGCTGCCGGCAGCGACGCGTTGGCGCAGATCGGCAAGCGCGTTGGGCTCGATACGTCGCAGTTGCGCAACGTCATCGACAGCGTTGCGCTGAAGCTTGGCACCGGCATGGCCGCGCAGGTGGCGGACGGCGGGCTGGGTTCGGTTCCGTCGCTCGACCAGGTGCCGCCCGGCAGCGACGCGGCGGCTGACCACGGCAACTCCGTCCTCGGCTCGATCCTGGGATCCAAGAACGCCAGCCGCAGCCTCGCCACGGATGCCAGCGCCAGCACCGGCATTCACGCCGACAAGATCAAGGCCGTGCTGCCACAACTTGCCTCCATCGCCGCCGTCGCCCTGGCCAGCCACGAGATTTCCCACACGCCGGGCGGGCTCGGCGGCGTGCTGGCCAAGTTCGGCTTGAGCTGATCGCAAGCATTTTGTCCGTCTTGCGGAGGAAAGAATGAGCATCTTCGGCAACATTCTCGACAAGATTTTCCATCATGCCGGCCACCGGGCACCTGCTGCTGCTCCGTCGCAGCCGGCACCGTCCCGGCCTGCCGCGCCAAGCCAGCCCGCTTCCCCGTCCCCCGCCCAAGCGGCCGCCCCGGACGCCGCCGCCGCGCAGCCGGTCGACGTCGAAGCTGTTCTGACGCAGATGTCCATCGCCAAGGGCGGGCAGAGCAATTGGCGGACGTCGATCGTCGACCTGTTGAAGCTGCTCGACCTCGATTCGGGTCTCGAAGCGCGCAAGCAGCTGGCGAATGAACTGCAACTCCACGTCGCCGCCGATGGCAGCGCGGCCGAGAACCTGGCGCTACACAAGGCGGTCATGCAGAGGCTCGCCGAAAACGGCGGCAAGGTGCCGGCGGACCTCCGCGACTGAGGAAGGCACCGTCGTCCCCGCCACCATCAGGCGGCGTTGCGGCTGCGTTCCCGTTCCGCCCGGTTTCCATCGGCGCGGACCTTGAGCAAGTCGTGCCGCGAAAGAATGCCGACGACGCGGTGGGTTCCGGGTTCGACGATCGGAATGCGCCCGGTTCCGCTTTCCACCATCAGGTCGGCCACGTCGCCGATCGGCGTATGCGGCCAGGCGAACGGGAGCGATGCGTCCGAGAGCACCTCTTCGAGAAGCAGCTCGGGGTCTTCACCTTCCACCTGCCATCGCAGGGCATCGGAACGCGAGACCAGTCCGAGGAGCTTGCGGTCGGCTGCCACGACCGGATAGCTGCGATGTCGCGCGTCGCCGGAGAAGAATGCCAGCGCGTCGCCCACCGTCATGCCGCCTGACAGGGTATCGGGGGCGACGGACATGATCTGCCCGGCCTGGACGAACGAGAACGGATCGAGCGCGTATTCCTGGACGATGTGCCGCCCGCGGCGCGCAATCTTCTCGGTCAGGATCGAGCGCCGCATCAGCAGCACGCTGACGGCAAAGGCGGCGGCCGACGCCGCCACCGTGGCGGGCAGCGCATCGAACCGGCCGGTCAGTTCGACGGCGAACAGCGCGCCGGCGAGGGGAGCGCGCATCGCGCCGCTCATGATCGCCGCCATCCCCAGCATCACCCAGAACCCGCTCGGCCCGGGCAGTAGCGGCGCGGCGAGGAAGCCGAGCGCCCCGCCCAGGATCAGCAACGGTGCAAGCACGCCGCCCGACGTTCCCGAGCCGAGCGCGACCAGCCACACCGCCGCCTTGAGCACCAGCAAGGAGGCGACCGCGCGGGCCTGCGAAGTCCCGTCCAGCAGGGCCTGGATGTTGGAATAGCCCGCCCCCAGCACGCGCCCGTCGGCCAGCCCGCCGCATGCCACGACGACGGCCCCGAGCGCCGGCCACCACATCCAGTGTACCGGAAGGCGGTGAAACAGGTCCTCCACCCGGTAGAGCAGTGCCGACAGCAGCGTCGCCTGGAGCCCGACGAGCCCGCCGAGGGCAATCGCTCCGAGCGCGGTCGCGGCCCCGTAGGCAGGAACCTGGAACCGCGCTGCGAACATCGGCGCCGGACCCAGCAGATAAGGTCGCCAGACCAGCGCGACGACGGCGGCGAGCACCACCGGCACGAAACTGCGCGGCTTCCATTCGAACAGCAGCACCTCCACGGCCAGCAGGATGGCGGCCAGTGGCGTGCCGAAGATCCCCGTCATCCCCGCGACCGCGCCGGCCACCAGCAGGGTCTTGCGCTCCGCCGCGCTGAGACGCGCGCGCTGCGCCAGCAGCGAACCGATCGCGCCGCCGGTCATGATCACCGGTCCTTCCGCGCCGAACGGGCCGCCACTGCCGATCGAGATGGCGGACGAGATCGGCTTGAGAATGGCGACCTTGAGCGACAGCCGGCTTTCGCCGTAGAGAATGGCCTCGATCGCTTCGGGAATGCCGTGGCCCTTGATCTTGTCCGAGCCGAACCTCGCCATCAGCCCGATCATCAGTGCGCCCGCCACCGGGACGCAGAGCAGCGCCCAGGGTGCCTGGTGCGTGCCGATCTCGACAGCGTCGAACGACAGGCGACCGCGCCAGAACAGGTTGGTGGCCATGGCGATGAGTCGCGTCAGCAGCCACGCACCGAACGCCCCGCCGGTCCCGATCACCAGCGCCGCGGCTGCAAGTCCGAGCATCCGCAGGTCGGCCGAATGATCGCGCAGGTGTTCGGGATCGGCAGTGTGCGTCGAGGAAGAAAACATGCCAAGGGTCCTGTTGCTGGAGCACCGCGAATATATCGTAGTACGATATTCTGCAACCCGGAGTACGATGCATGGGCAGCACCCCCGAACTCGATGACCGCGACTACGTGATGCTGGCCGATTTCCGCTACGAATTGCGGCGCTTCCTCGCGTTCAGCGAGCGCGAGGCGGGCGCCTGCGGCCTGACCCCGCAACAGCACCAGGCGCTGCTGGCCATACGCGGCGCGCCGGCAGGTTCGGTGACGATCGGCTATCTCGCCCAGCGCCTGCTGCTGAAGCCACACAGTGCCTCCGGCCTCGTCGACCGGCTGGAGGTTCTGGGCCTGTTGCAACGCGCGCCCGCCGCGGAAGATCGTCGCCAGGCGATCCTGCGGCTGACGCCGCGCGCCGATGAATTGCTGGCTCGCCTGTCCTGCGTCCATCGCACCGAACTGGCGCGGATGCGGCCGGTCCTGGCTCCCCTGCTCGAGGCGCTTGCCGCGACGTGAGGCCCGATCGGCGCCCGCGACGCCGGGCTCATGAACCTGGCATCGTGCCGGGACGCAGGAAGGCAAACATGTGCGCGACGTAATCCGCCTTGCCGAGGCCGACGCCGCTGGCCCGCAGGACCGCGTAGGCGGCCATCACGTGAAAGTAGAATTGCGGCAAGGCCCAGTCGCGCACGTACTGTTCGGCCGAAAGGTCGAACACCATGCCCGAGGGGAGGGCATGCGCGATCGGGGTCTGGGAAGGGACGTCGGGGGCATCGGCGGCAATCGCCTCTACCTGCGCGAGCGTTTCCGCGATCCGCGCGCGCGCGTCGGCCATGGAGCCGGGATGGCTCCCGGCATCGCGGCCTTCCTCCAGCAAGGCGTCGACGTCGGCAGGGAAGGGACGTCCCGATAGCCTGCACACGCCTTCAAGGGCCTGGACGCAGGCAAAACGGACCTGGGTGGCCAGCGGGAACATGTCGGGGGCCAGCCGCCTCGCAAGCAGCGCCGCGGCGTCGTCGGGGGATTGCGTCTCGGCCTTGTCCAGCCAGGCGGACAGCGCCTTCAGCATCTGCAGGTAAGTCGGAACCAGGGTGTCCAGCAGTGTCATGGCGAAATCCTTCCGCGCGTTGGCTCGGTCGGCGGTTCCAGCGCCGCAAGGGTACGATCGTACCGAATGAAGGCAGAAGCGAAGAAAGCGCCGGCCGCCGCCCTATCACGATCGGGGCGCATCGCCATCCCTGCAGCGCGCGCCGGGCAGCGGGAACTGGCCCGACGCCCCGGGCATTGGAAGGCAGCAGGCGACGTTCCGCCTGCTTGTCAGCCGGAGCCAACGAGATGGATGCAGACCTTCGCGAGACTTTCTGGCACGCGGTCGAGGACAGCCCCTTCCTGATGGTCGGGCTGGCCGGCCAACCCCCGCAACCCATGACCGCGATGCTGGACCGGGACGCGCATCATGCCATCTGGTTCTTCACCAGCCGCTCGGGCGCGCTGGCGCCGGGCGGGCCGGCGCAATTGTCCTTCGCTTCGCGCGACCACAAGCTGTTCGCGGCGCTGTCGGGCACGCTTTCCCCCGAGAACGACCGGGCGACATTCGAGAAGCACTGGTCTAACCAGGTCGAATCGTGGTTCCCGGGCGGCAGGGCCGATCCCGACTTGCTGTTCCTGCGCTGCGACATCACGGCATCGGAAGTCTGGAAGGTGGACATGACTGTCGCCGGCATGTTTCACCTGATGACCGGCCGTCCGGTGGAAGCGGGCGAAGTCGGGGACCATGCCGTTGGCCGGGTTTGAGAGCATGGCCGCGCCCGGCGCGCGGCCCGCCGGGCGATGAAGCTGCGGCATCGCTTCCGTTCGATCGCGCTGGCAGAGCAGTTGGGGCCGGGGCTGGTAACCGGCGCCGCGGACGACGATCCCAGCGGCATCGCCACCTATTCGCAGGCGGGCGCCCGGTTCGGCTTCACCCTGCTGTGGACGATGGCGCTGACATTCCCGCTGATGGTGGCGATCCAGCTCGTCAGTGCCCACATCGGTCGCGTAACGGGCCATGGTCTGGCAAGGAACCTGCGCGCGGTATTCCCGATGTCGCTCGTCACCGTGCTTGTCGGCATCCTGTTCGTTTCCAACACGATCAACATCGGCGCCGATCTCGCGGCGATGGGCCAGGCCGGCACGCTGCTGACCGGATGGAGCGCCCATGCCTTCACGATCGCCTTCGCCGTGATTTCGCTGCTGCTGCAGATGTTCCTGTCCTACCGCCGTTACGCCAGCATCCTGAAATGGTTGACGCTAGTGCTGCTCACGTACGTCGCGGTCCTGTTCGTGATCAAGCTGGATGTGCGCGCGATGTTGATGGGTCTCGCCGTGCCGCGCGTGCCCGGCAAGGACGCGGTCACGACCATCGTCGCGGTGTTCGGCACCACCATCAGCCCCTACCTGTTCTTCTGGCAAAGCGCGCAGGAGGTGGAGGAGATCGACCAGGACAAGGCGGCCGAGCCGCTGCGCAAGGCGCCATGGCAGGCCCGCCGCGAATTTCGCCGGATGCGGCTCGACACGATCGTCGGGATGGCCGCCTCGAACCTTGTCGCGCTGGCGATCATTATCGCGACCGCCGCGACGCTCCACGCCTCCGGCCATGCCGACATCCAGACCGCGGCCGACGCCGCAAAGGCGCTTGAACCGGTCGCCGGCAAGTTCGGGCTCCTGATGTTCAGCCTCGGCATCATCGGCACGGGCCTGATGGCGATACCGGTTCTCGCCGGTTCCGCGGCCTACGCGATCGGCGAAAGCCGCGGCTGGGAATGCGGGCTCGAGCACAAGCCGTGGGAAGCGGCCGGCTTCTACACCGTGATCGGCCTGGCGACGCTGCTTGGCATCGGCATCATCTGGTCGCCGCTCGACCCGATCAAGGCGCTGTTCTGGAGCTCGGTGATCAACGGGTTCGCGGCGGTGCCGATCATGGCGGCGATGATGGTGGTCGCCTCGCGCCACTCGGAGATGGGCAGGTTCACCGCCGTTCCCGCCCTGATCTGGCTGGGCTGGATCGCGACGGCGATCATGGCCGCCGCCGCGCTTGCCTCGCTGATCGTCTGAAACGTCGCGATGCCGCCCTTTCGGCGGCAAACGGGCCGGTGCGGGCGCTGGGCACGACCAGCCGCGCGAAGCCTCGCGGCACAACCCCACCCCGGCAGTTCTGGGAGAGCGCGCGCGCCGGAGAACGCGCGACCATTCCGATGGAATGTCCCTGTGCCGGATTTCAGGAGAACCACGAATGACCAAGACCCTCACCGCGCTGTTCGATCGCTACGAGGACGCCGAGGCTGCGGTCAGCCGCCTCGAACGGGCGGGTGTCCCGCAGGACGACATCAGCATCGTCGCCCACAACGGAGACGGCCGCCACAAGACCCTCGATGGCGCCGCGGCCTCGCCGGCCGCCGCCGACGCGGAGAGCGGCGCCGAGATCGGTGCGGCGGTCGGCGGCATCGGCGGTTTGCTGGCCGGGCTAGGCCTGCTGGTCATCCCCGGGCTCGGACCGGTTGCGGCGGCAGGCTGGCTGGGCTCCACGATCCTCGGCGCCCTTGGCGGCGCGGTTGTCGGCGGCGCCGCGGGCGGGCTTGTCGGCGCGCTGACCGATGCCGGCGTGCCCGAAGCCGATGCCAACGTCTACGCCGAAGGCGTCCGTCGGGGCGGCTCGCTGGTCAGCGCCCGCGTCGAGGACCGGCTGGAGGACACCGCACGCGCCATCCTCGACGGTGATACCAGCGTCGACCTGGCGGAACGCGGGTCGATGTACCGAAGCGAAGGCTGGACGCGCTTCGATCCCGAAGCGCCGGACTACAACCGGGCCATGTGACCGCGACGGGCCGGGAGGGGCACGCGTCCCCTCCCGGTCACGGGCTTCCCGGATCGTCGGCATCGCCCGCCAGCAGGCCGCGGCCGGCGCCAAACTTCAGCCCGGCATCCTCGTGCGGGCGGATATAGACGCGGTGAATGCTGGGAAAACGGTCCTGCAACGCCCGTTCGATCGCCCCCACCAGCGCCTCAACGTCGCCCGCGCCCAGGCGATTGTCGAAGTCGACGTTGGCGGCCACCACGATCTGGTCCGGCGCGTTGTGCAGGGTGAGGATCTCGCCGACGCCCATGACGCCTGGACGCGTGATGGCCCGCCGCACCGCGACGATCATCTCCGGATCGGCCGCCTCACCAATGAGCAGGCCCTTAGCCTCGCGCGCCAGGAAGACGGCGACGAGGCCCAGCAACAGGCCGATCAGGATGGATGCGGCCCCGTCGAACGCAGGGTTCCCGGTCCACTGCGCCAATGCCAGTCCGCAGGCAGCGATGACGATGCCAGCCATCGCCGCGCCGTTTTCCAGCAGGACGATCAGCGTGGCCGGGTCCTTGCTGGCGGTCAGCGTCTGCCACCAGGACCGGCCCCGTCGCGACCGCGAGACTTCGCGGAAGGCGGCCAGCGTCGATCCCCCTTCGAGCACGAATGCGAGGGCCAGCACGCCATAGGCGACCAGCGGCGAGGCTGCCGGTTCCGGCCGGCGGATGTGCCCGATCCCTTCGTACACGGACACGCCCGCGCCCAGCGCGAAGACCAGCAAGGCGACGACGAAGCTCCAGAAATAGAGCTCGCGGCCATAGCCCCCCGGGTGCCGGGCGTCCGCCGGGCGGGCGGCCCGCTTCTGGCCATACATCAGCAGCAGCTGGTTGGCGCTGTCTACCAGGCTGTGGACGCCCTCCGTCAGCATCGCCGATGACCCGGTGAAGGCCGCGGCCACGAACTTGGCGGCGGCGATGCCCAGGTTGGCGGCCAGCGCCACCAGCAGCACGCGGTCGGGTTCAGGCTTCATGCGCGGCGATGCCTTTGACCGCGGCGACGGGGTCGTCTGCGCCCCGGGGCGGCGTGGCATTGGCGGGAATGGCCGCGATGCACATGTCGGCGGCAGCATGATGGTCGAGCGTGCGAATGTCCACGGTCAGCCTGCTGTCGCGGTAGTACAGGACGTTGAAGCTCGGCGGCGTGCTGCGCAGCCGGCGCGAAAGCGTGCCCGCGCCGATCATGCGGACCGGGCCGAACCGCGTCTCGTGCACCAGGTCGAAGGGATCGTGGACATGGCCGCTGAGCACGGCGAGCACGCGGCGACGGGCGAGCTGCTCCAGCGCCGCCTCGCCGCCGCGCGTCAGCCGCTCGCCGTTCCGGCCGGTCTCCACCAGCGGATGGTGCACGGCGACGATGGCGCGGACATCGGCAGGCAGCGCATCGAGGGCGGCGAGCGTCTTGTCCAGCGCTCGCCGGCGAACCCAGCCCCTGGACCAGTCCAGACGCGGTTGCGCCCGCACCGTGGTGGTCAGCGGCACGATCGCGAGGCCCGGCAGGTCCACCTGTCGCTCCACCACCGCTTCGATCCGCCGGAAGCGGCGATATGGCCGGAAGAAGCGCTCGAGCAGGTTGAAATACGGCAGGTCGTGGTTGCCGACCTCGACGGTGATCCGGTGGTGCAACGCGCTGATCCAGGCACAGGCTGCCGCGAACTCCCGGCGCCGTGCCCGCATCGTCAGGTCGCCCGTGATGGCGACCGAGTCGGGCGCTTCGCGCACGATGGTGCGCCTTGCCCAGGCCAGGGCTTCGGCGTTTTCGGCGCCGAAGTGCAGGTCGCTGAGGTGGAACAGGCAAATCGTCACGGTCTATCCCGAATGCGCGTGCAATGGCGCCGTGCAGCGTCAAGCCGCCTGTCGGTGTCGGGTTCCCGAAAACCTACGCGCCGGGCATGACCAGGCGTAGCGAGCGCGGCCGGACCGTGAAGGTCAGGGGCAGGGCCATTCTCTCGACTTCGCCGTCGAGCGCGACGTTGATCTCCGGTTCGGCCGCGCTGACCTGGAACGACGCGCAGGTGGTAAGCGCGTCGAAATCCCGCGACGGATCGGAAGCACCGAAAAGCGAGCGCAACGCGAACCAGGCCAGCGCCAGGCGAGTACGATGGCGCACCGCCATGATGCCCAGCCGGCCGTCGTCAAGCGATGCACGGCAACCGAGCGAGCCGCGTTCGATGCTGTATTCGCCGTTGCCGACGAAAAGCAGCGGCGTCACCAGCCGCTGTCCGCCGGTGCCGGTGTCGATCATCAGCCGCAGGTCGTGCGCCCTGGTCAACGCCGCCCAGGCAGCGGGGATTGCCGCGACGGGCTTGGGCAAGCCGCGCTCCTGCAGGCGGTCGCGCGAGCGCACCATGGCCGGATAGATGCCGATCGACGCGTTGTTGATGAAGGTGCGCCGGCCGACCCGCGCGGTGTCGATGCGCCGGGCATGACCGTGGATCGCCAACGCGGCGGCGGCCTTGAGATCGGTCGGAATACCCGCGTCGCGCGCCAGGTGGTTGAGGGTGCCGAGCGGGAGCACGGCCAGTTCGGCATCGCTTCCCGCCAGCGCCCCGGCAGCGCTGGAAACGGTGCCATCGCCGCCACCGACCACCAGGCGACGGGACTTCCCCGCCCGCTCGCGCACCGCGTCCGCCAACGCGCCGCCGTCGAGCAGGGCGATTCTCGCGGTGACGCCGGCGTCCGCGAATGCCCGTTGCACCTCGGCCGGCAAGCGGTCGCCGGCGGCGCTGGCCGCACCCCCGGCCTTGTTGATCAGGACGTCCATCGTGCCGTCTGCCATGTCGGGTCCCGTGTGTTCGCCGTTCGTCTCACGCCTGCAACGCGCGAACGGTCGATCAGGGTGGGCGCGCGGCGCGCGCGCCTCCATCCGCGCGCGATGCCGGGCGGGCAATCGAAACCAACCGGGGGCCAAATCGTTTGTCGCTTGGCGGGTCGATCGTGAGAGGACGATATGAAACCCATGAACGTTCTGGCCGGAATTGTCCTGGCCGTGACCCCCGTCGCGCTTCCTGCCGTGGCGAGCGCCCAGAGTTCCGAAGAAATCACCGTGATCGGCCGCTATGGCCGGGTGCCCGACAACGCACCCTCGGCGTCGCAGGCGGTCAGCTACGCGGACCTGGACCTGAGCACCGCCGCGGGCCGGGATGAGCTTCGCCACCGGATCTACCTGACGGCCCGCTTCCTCTGCGACAAGCTGGGCGAAAATGCCACCGGCGACAGCCTCGCGCCGTCGTGCCGCGATGCCGCCGCGCAGGATGCGATGAAGCGCGTCGGCACCATCGAGCAGGGCTTCGCACCGCGCGGAACCGCGTGGGTCCGCCCTCGCGCCTGGGCGCCGCCCTATCCCGACGACTGGGCGACGCGCTATCCCTGACCGCTGACCCGGTCGAGCGGGCACGCCGGGGAGCGCGGAAAGGCTCCCCGGCGTGCCCATAGGCTACTTCGCGCTCCTGGTCGTCGCCGCCGCCGTCGAACCCTGTGCCTGCGAGGCGGAGCCCTTCGCGCCCATCTGCTCGATCTGCGCCGCCGACATCGCCGAGGTGACGGCGTTGCCGCTGGCCGTGAAGTTCGCCGCCGGAAGCAGCGCGCTGCGGTCGCCGACCTTCACCAGCATCTGCTCGATCTCGCCGCTCCGATTGGTGACCAGCCGCTGGACCTTGCCGATGCGCTGGCCGTCGGGACCCAGCACCGGCATCCCGCGCGTCACCTGGAACCCGCCGTTTCCCGAACCGCTGGCGGCACCATCGAGGCTGCCCAGCGTGCCCGCGGCGGAACCCGATCCCGAGCCCGCGGCACTGCCCGAACCCGCCAGGTTGCCGAGCCCGCCGGCCGCGTTCCGCACGGTGCCGCGGGCGTGCGAGGCCGCCCCGGCGGCGCCGTTGCGCACGCCGGCCACGGCGCCCCGCACCGCATCGGTGCCGATCAGCCGGCCGTCCACCGCGCCCGAACCGCTGCCGCCGGCACTGCCGGCGACATTGCCGCCGACCATGTGCGCGGGCGTGCCGGCCACGGTGTCGAGGGCGCCGCTGCCGCTGGCGCTGGCGCTGCGGTCGGCATGGACCGCGCCGGTCCGGCGATTGACATGCTGGCTGCCGGACGTCGATCCGGCGCCGCGCAGCGTCCCGGTCGTGCCCGAACGGACGCTGTCGACGGTGGAACCGATCGAGCCGGCTCCGCCCAGCGTGCCGTTGACGGTGCCGCCCAGTGTGCCGCCCAATGCGCCGCCCAGTCCACCGCCCAGCAACTGTGCATGCGCGGGCATGGTGGAGAGCAGCAGGGCCGTGGAAGCGATCATGATGGTACGCATGGCAAGTCCTTTCCTCGAAGATCGTGGAGAACCGTGGGGGGTCCTGTCGCGATAACGACCGCCGGCCTTCGCCTAATCCATCTGGCTCGGGAAAATTTTCACCGGGCTTGGCGACATGCCCCGCACAGCAGCCCGCGCCCATAAAGCGCCGGGCTGCCGATCGGCCTGGCCTCGCGATCGAGCGTCGGCTCGACCGGCCCGGCGGGGAAGGCCGCCGCCGCCCGCGCCGCCGCCAGCGGGGCGGCGAAGGAGGTGCCGCGCACGCGCACGCGGCGGCCCCTGGCATCGGCGGCGATCATGTCCGCGCCCGGCGCGGCATAGTCGAGATGGAGCGCGCGCCCCGCCTCGATCAGCGCGCGGTTGCGGCCGTCGACTCCGGTCACCGCGATCACCCCGGGATAGGAGGCGGGATAGGCCGGAGGTGCGGCCGGTCCGTCGTTGCCGACCGCAGCGACGATCACCGTTCCGCGTCGCCGCGCACCCGCGATGGCGCGGGCCACGACCGGGTTGTCGGGGCCGACGAGGCTGATCGACACGACATGCACGCCCGCCCCGGTCAGCCATTCGAGCGCACGGGCGATCGCAAGCGCATCGCCTCCGGCGGGGTCTGCGCCATAGACGTCGGCGATGAACAGGCGGCGCACCCCGGCGCCGGCGAGCAGCGACGCCGTCGCGCTGCCGTGATCGCTCGCCCGCGGCGCGCCCCGGGCAAAGCCGCGAACCGCCGCGGCGTGGATGCTGCTGCCGGCTGCTCCGTCGATCAGCCCCACCGGTGTTTCGATCGGGGGGGCGGGCAAAGCCGCGCCGGCGCCCGCCGCGGCAAGGGCGCCGGCCGGCTCGTGCAGCGTATCGGCGGTGATCGTCGCGCCCGGCAGGCGCTGGCGGAGCAGGGCTTCGGCCCGGCCCAGCGCCATCGCGCCGGGCACGGCGAGCCGCGCGACGGTGATGCCCAGTTCCGGCATCGTCTCCCGGCCGATCACCACGAACCCTGCGGCACTGGCGGTTGCAAGCGCGCCCTCCGTCGGGTCCAGCACCAGCAGCTCCCCCTTGCGCGCCGGCGCGCCGGCCGCGTCGCGCTCGATCGTTGCCCGGTTGCGTCGCACCAGATCGGCGAGCCGCTCGGTCCGGGCGCGGGCGAGCGTGGCGGCATCGCGGGCGATACCCTGCGGCGCCCGTGCCAGCGGATCGAGCGCAGCTCCGGCCGTGTCCAGTATCCGGTCGACGGCGCCGCCCAGGCTGGGAACCGCAAGCTGCGCCGCCGCCGGTGCGGCGCCGAGTGCCAGCGCGGCAAGCAGGACAATCCGGTTTCGCATCGTTCTCCCCAAGGTATATCTTCAGTGACAGGGATGAAACGGGGCGCCTGCCGCGTTTAATCCGTCGGAAAGGTCGAAGACGCTGACGCAGGACTTCCAGCAAGGCATGCTCGCGCTGCTCCCGCGCCTGCGGCGTTTCGCCGTGGGGCTGGTGCGCGACCCTGTCGACGCCGACGACCTTTGCCAGATGACGATCGAACGCGCATTGCGTGCCCGGGGGCAATGGCAGCCGGGCACGCGGCTCGACAGCTGGATGTACCGGATCATGCGAAACCTCTGGATCGACGAGACAAGGTCGCGCGGGCGCCGCGCCGCCACGTTCGTCGGCGACGAAGCCGGTCTCGGCGTCGGCGCCTCCGGGGCGCAGGAGGCCTCCCTGGGCCTGGCCGACGTCGATCGCGCGCTCGCCCGCCTCCCGGACGAGCAGCGCGAAGCGGTGCTCCTGGTGATGGTCGAGGGGTGGTCCTACAAGGAAGCCGCCGAGATCGTCGGCTGCCCGATGGGAACGCTCAACTCGCGACTCGTGCGCGGACGCGACGCGCTGATGGCGCTGCTGGGAGATGGCGCATGACCATAAGTCGCGAACAGGTTGCCGCCTTCGCCGATGGCGAGCTGGTGGGCGAGGAGGCGCGCGCCGTCGCCGCCGCGGTCGCCGCCGATCCCGCCCTGCTGGCCGAAGTCGAGGCGCATCGCGCGCTGCGTGCCCGCCTCGCCGCGCATTTCGCGCCGGTCATGCAGGCGCCGGTGCCTGATCGCCTGCGCGACGCAGCGCTGCAGGACCGTTCTGCCGAAGTGATCGATTTCGCGGCGGCTGCGGCCCGCGGTTTCCCGCCGCGCGGCTGGCGCGTCGCGCTGCCGGCGCTGGCAGCCTCGCTGGTGCTGGCGTTCCTGGGCTTCAACGCCTGGCAGGACCGTCACTATGCGCAAGGCCCGCTGGCCGGCGCGCTCGACCAACAGCTCGCGGCCACTGCTCCCGCCGCCGCCCCGGTGCGGGTGCTGCTCAGCTTTCGCGATGGCGAAGGGCAGTTCTGCCGCGCGTTCTCCGCGTCTGACCGCAGCGGCATCGCCTGCCGCGACGAACGGGGCTGGCGGCTGCACGATCTGCAGGCCGCCGACCCCCGCCAGGCCTCGACCTATCGCCAGGCCGGCAGTTCCGATGCCGCGATCATGGCTGCCGCCCAGGCGATGGCCGCCGGCCCCGCGCTCGACGCCGCCGCCGAGGCCGCCGCCGCCCGCCGCCACTGGCGTCGCTGACCATCGCCGTTGCCGTTCCGGCGCCGGGCGGCTGCATCACCGGGCGATTTCGCCGGAACTGCCGACTTCGGAACGGGTTACGCTGACAGCATCCCGGCGTGGATTCCCAACAGGAGGCGCACATGCCCATCCTACTCTGGCTTCTCGGCATCCCCATCCCGATCATCATCCTGCTCATCCTGCTCTGGCATTAAGAAGGAGGACGACATGGCGACCCATCCTGGCGGCGTCGACACGCTCGACCCGATCGGCCATTCCGATTCCGCCCGCTCCGCAGTGACCTGGGCGGCTGTGTTCGCCGGCGCCGTCGTGGCGCTGGCGACGACCCTGGTCCTTTTCGCTCTCGGTTCGGGGCTGGGGCTTGCGGCAGCCTCTCCCTGGCCCGGCGCCGGCCCCGCCGCGACGACCTTCGCGATCGGCGCCGGCATCTGGCTGATCGTCATGCAATGGCTGTCAGCCGCCGTCGGCGGCTACATCACCGGCCGCCTGCGCACGCGCTGGGTCGGCGTGCATACGCACGAGGTGTTCTTCCGCGATACCGCCCACGGCCTGCTGGCATGGGCGCTCGCCACGATCGCCGTCGCGGCGGTCGCGCTCTCCGCCACCTCGTCGACGCTGGCCGCGGCGTCCGCCACCACCAACGCGGCCGGATACGCCAGCGACGTCATGCTCCGTTCGGATGGCGCCGGCAGTGCCGCCGCCAACGCCGAGGTCGCGCGGCTGCTGGGCAGGGAAGGGCCGATGACCGCCGACGATCATGCCTATCTCGTCCGCGTCGTGCAGCGCAACACGGGCGTGTCCGAGCCCGAAGCCGAACGCCGGGTCGATGCGGCGACCACCTCGCTGCGCGCCGCGGCCGACAAGGCGCGGAAGACCTCGTCCGCGTTCGCCCTGTTCACCGCGCTGTCCATGCTGATCGGGGCCTTCATCGCTGCCGTGGCGGCGGCTTACGCCGGGTCCCTCCGCGACGACGTCGACGGCCACGCGATGCGCCCCGGCCACCGCTGACGGCCCGGCACGGTCCGGTGCGCCATCGTCCCGGACCGTGTCTTCGCCGGGCGGTAGTCCTTGCTTCGGCGTTGCCTCCCGGGCTAGCCGGCGGGGATGCAAGAGACACTGTCCACCGACTGGGCCCGGGGCGACATTTCCGGCCTCGAATTTCCCGCGCACCGGGATGCCCTGCAAGCCGGTGGCGCGCCATTCCTGACGCGCGCCTTCCGGGCCAGTGGCGTGCTGGGCGAGGACAACCAGGTCACGCGGATCACCCGCCTCGACGAATGGACGCTGGGCGGGACCGGGACCAAGGCGCTGCTTTCCGTCGCCTACGCGCGCGAGGAGCCGGGCCTCTCCACCGACCTGTTCGTCAAGTTCTCCCGCAACTTCGACGACAAGGTCCGCGACGGAGGCCGCTACCACATGCCGCCGGAGGTGCGCCTCGCCAACCTCTCGCGCGCGCCGGGCTTTCCCGTCGCGGTGCCGCGGTGCTACTTTGCCGACATCGAGCAGTCGACCCTGACCGGCATCCTGATCACGCAGCGCATCGCCTACGGCGAGGGACCGATCGAGCCCTACCATCCCAAGTGCATGGACCAGGACCTGCCCGAGCCGCTGGCGCATTACCGCGCATTGCTCTCTAACCTCGCGCGGCTGTCGGGCGCGCACAAGGCCGGCTGCCTCGGCGCTCGCGTCGAGCGCGACTTTCCCTTCGACCGCGAGGCGATGATCGCGCGCCGCCCGCGCTTCGATCTGCCGCTGCTCGCGAAACGGCTCGCGCGGCTGGCGGAATTCATCCTCGAATATCCGCACCTGGTGCCGGACGACGTCGCCGATCGCGCCTTCCTCGACCGCTTTCGCGCGGAAGCGCTGCTCGTGGCCGAAAGGCAGGAGGAGTTGGCGCGCTTCCTCCATTCGCGCCCGGACCTGATCGCGCTCTGTCACATGAACGCCAACATCGACAATGCCTGGTTCTGGCGGGACGACGGCGGCCAGCTCCAGGCGGGACTGATCGACTGGGGAAGCGTCGGGCAGATGTCCGTGGCTTCGTCGATCTGGGGGTGCATCGGCGCGGGGGAGCCGGACCTCCACGATCGCTTCCTGCCCGAACTGCTCGATCACTTCGTGGCCGAATATGCCCGCGCCGGCGGCCCCTCGCTCGCTCGGGACGAGCTCCAGCAGCATCTCGAGCTCCACGTGATGCTTTCGGCGCTGCACATGACCACGGCCCCGCCCGCAATCCTGCGCGAGCTGCCCGATCCCGGCGTCGCCGCGGATCGCTACGACCCGGTCTTCGCCGCCCATGAAACCGCGCGGGTGCAGCTCAAGGTCACGGTCTCGCTGCTGGCCATGTGGGCCCGCCACGATCTGGGTCGCGCCGCCATGGCCAGGGCGATCGGGGATTGAGCGACCCGTGACTGTTGCCTGCCGGAAGATCGCCGGTAATAGGGCATGCCGCGCCGCTTCTCCCGATCACTCGCCTTCCCCGGCGTCCTGCTGGCCATCGCCTGCCCCGGCGCCGCGGCGGCGCCTGGCCGTCCCGCCACTGCCGTCACGGTCGTCGTCGACGCGAACGATGCAACCGGTGCCACGTTCGACCCCCGCGCCGCGCTCGGCGCCGGGATCGACGGTTCCGTCTCCGGTGCGGCGGACCGCCTGCTGACGCGGCACAACATCGCCGCCATGCGCAGTGCCGGCCTGACCCGGCTGACCTATCGGCTGCGCACTGAGCTCGGCATCGAGGCCTGGCACTGGAACCCCGCCGGGGCTTGGAGCGATCCGGCCCGCCAGCAGGGCTACTGGACCTCGAGCGACCGCAGCGCCGGCGCGATCCGCGTGTCCTATGGCTACAGGTTGCCGCGCCGGGGCGACACCGTCGATAACGCCAACGATGATGACTATTCGCGCCTGACCGACGGTGACGATGCGAGCTTCTGGAAGTCCAACCCCTACCTCGATGCCGCCTTCCTGAAGGACGGCCGCCCGCACGAGCAATGGCTGCTGCTGCGCTTCGACAGCCCGGTGGACATCGACGCGATCCGCATCGCCTGGGGCACGCCCTATGCCATCGCCTACACGGTCCAGTACTGGTCGAGCGACAACGACTATGGCCCCGGCGCGCACTGGATCACGTTCGTCCACGGCCGCGTCGCCGATGGCGCCGGCGGCGATGTCGTGCTGAAGCTCGCGGACCGGCCGGTCCGCGTCAAGTATCTGCGCGTGCTGCTGCAGCAGGGATCGCGGACCGCGCCGCCGGGCTCGACGGACTGGCGCGATCGCGCGGGGTTCGCGGTGCGCGAGGTCGGCGCCGGGCGTCTCGGGCAGGACGGCAGGCTGGTGGACCTTGTCCGTCACGCCGCGGCCAGGAACGCGCAGACTTTCGCGCACGTGTCCTCGACCGATCCCTGGCACCGGGCGACGGATCGCGACCCACGGCTCGAACAGCCCGGCCTCGATCGTGTCTTCCGCAGCGGGCTTGGAAACGGCCGGCCGATCATGGTGCCGGTCGGCGTTCTCTACGACACGCCGGACGATGCCGCGGCCGAACTGCGTTTCCTGCGCCGGCGCGGCTATCCGGTGCGCCAGGTGGAGCTGGGCGAGGAGGCGGACGGCCAGTACGGCAGTGCGGAGGACTATGCCGCGCTCTACCTGGCCTGGGTGGACCGGCTGCGGCCGCTGGCCCCCGCGATCCGGTTCGGCGGGCCCAGCGCGCAGAGCGCGCTCAGCGAGACCTGGCTCGATTCCGATCCCGAACGCTCGTGGAACCGGCATTTCATCGCGGCCTTGCAGAGTCGCGGCCGTCTTGCCGACCTCCAGTTCTATTCGTTCGAATTCTACCCGTTCGATGACATCTGCGGCGATATTCCCGCCAAGCTGGTCGAGGAAGATCGGCAGATGCACACGCTGATGGCGCGACTGGCGGCCGAAGGCGTGCCGCGCACCATCCCCTGGGTCATCACCGAGTACGGGTTTTCGGCCTATTCCGGGCGGGCCATGGCGGACCTGCCCAGCGCCTTGCTGATGGCGAACATCGTCGGCCAGTTCCTCGAGGAAGGGGGCCAGGCAGCCTACCTGTTCGGCTACGGCCCGAGCGAGCCGGTGAACCAGCACCAGCCCTGCGCCGGCTATGGCAACATGGGGCTGCACATGGCCGATTCCCGGGGACAGGCGACGACGCCGCTGCCCAGTTACCACACCGCGCGCCTGCTCACCCGCGACTGGCTGATGCCATCCGGTCCGCACCGTCTGCTGCGGACCGAAACGGCCGGCGCGGCGGACGGGACCGTCCGCGTCTACGCGGTGCGCAGGCCCGATGGCCGCCTCGGCCTGCTGGCCATAAACCGCAGCCCGGATCACAGCGTCGATCTGCACGTGCTGTCACGCAACCGCGCCGGAGCGATGCGCCTGATCACCGGCAAGGTCCGCCGCAGCGTGTTCGGCCCGGATCAGTATGCCTGGATCGACCGCGGACCGGCCAGCCGACCGGGGCGCTCCGATCCGGCGACAGTTTCCTTGTCGTTCACGCCCGATCTGCACCTGGTGTTGCCGCCCTTGTCGCTGGCCGTCGCGACCACGCCGGTTCCTGCGCCCACGCACGCCACGCGCAAAAACCGGTAACTCCCGGCGTGATCCCGCTCTATGATCCTCGAGGGGGGAGACGAGAGCATGAGCTTCATCCTGTTGTGCGCGCTGGTGGCCATGGCCGCGCTGGTCCGCGACCTGCGCCAGCGGGTGAGCCGGCTGGAAGCGCGCCTGGCGCGGTCCGAGCCGCTGCCCTCTCCCCCGCCTGAGGCGGCCGCCCCTCCGGTGATGCCTCGGGCCGAGCGCCCGGCGGTGCCAGCGTCCACCCCGCCGCCGGCCGTCGTCGCGCTGGCGCCACCGCCTCCGCCTCCCCCTCCCGCACCAACTCCGCCGCCGCCCTGCCCGCCGGAAACCCTGCGGACCGGCGCTGGGCGGGCCGCGCCGCCGGCTTCGCTCAGCGGTCGCTTCGAGGACCTGTTCGGCCGCCGGCTGCCGATCTGGGCCGGCGGCGTCACGCTGGCGATCGCCGGCGTGCTGATCGTCAAGTACGCGATCGACATCGGCCTGTTTGGCCACATCTTCACGCCCGCCGTGCAGATCGTCGGCGGCCTGTTGTTCGGCCTCGGCCTCGTCGCCGCTGCCGAATGGGCCCATGCCCATGCGGCCAGGATCGACGATCCGCGCGTGGCTCAGGCGCTCTCGGGCGCGGGCATCGCCACGCTCTATGCGGCGCTGCTGGTGGGGGTCGACGTCTATCGCCTGATCGCGCCGGGCACGGCGTTCCTCGGCCTCGCTGCGGTCACCGCCGGGGCCATCGCGCTGTCGCTTCGCCATGGCGCGCCGAGCGCGGTGCTGGGGTTGGCGGGCGGCCTCGCCGCGCCGATGCTGGTCAACGGCGCGACGGCGGCCGTGCCGCTGCTCGCGGCCTATCTCGCGCTGACGATCGGCGCGCTGGGAACGGTCGCGCGGCGCCAGCGCTGGCCGTGGCTGGGCCAGGTGGCGATCCTCGGCGGCATCGGCTGGGGCGCGGCGCTGGTGTTCGCGGGCACCGCGTCGGGATGGGCGGACAGCCTGTCGCTCGCCGGGCTGGTGATGGTCGTCACGCTGGCGGCGCCGCTCCTCGCCTTCACCGGCGACCAGCGCCAATACCGCATCGGCGCGGCGGCGATCGGCGCGCTGCAACTGGCGGCGATGCTCGCGCTCGGCGGGTTTTCGCTGCTGCATTGGGGTCTTTTCGGCCTCATCGTGCTGGCAACGCAGGTGCTGGTCTGGCGCGACGCGCGCCTGGGTCTGGTCTCCGCCATCACCGCCGCGCTCTCCGTCCTGCTGCTGCTGGTCTGGCCCGCCCCGGCAGCGGGGCAGGTGCTGCCCGTGGCGCTGGCGCTGGCGGCGATCCACGGCTTGCCCTTGCTGGCGAAGCTGTGGCGCGAACCGGCCGCGCCCGGGCGGGCGCAACTGCTGGCCGCGATCGCCGCGTCCGCCCCGCTGCTGGCGCTGCGTCACGCCGGACTGCCGCTCGACGGCAGGCACGCACCGGCGGCGCTCGCGGCGGGCGGCGGTGCGCTCGCGCTTGCCCTGGCGGCGGCCCTGGGCTGGCGCGCGCCGCAACGCGATCGCGATGCCCGCTTCGCGACGCTCGTGGCCATGGCGGCCCTGCTCGCGGCGGTGGTCGCCTGGTTCACGCTCGCGCAGGACCACGCGCCGGTGGCGGTGGCGCTGCTCGGTGCGCTCGTGCTCGGTCTGGCGCGTCCCGCGCGCGATGCCCGGCTCGAAGGCATCGCGACCGGGCTGGGCGCCCTGGCCACCTGCCTGCTTCCGATGACCGGCGCGGCACCATTCAGGGAACTCGCCGCGCTCGTGCAGGGCTCCGGCGACGGCTTCGCCGCGCTGCTGCGATGGGCCGCGCCGGGTGCCCTGGCGGCCCTGGTGGCCTGGCGCGCGGAACGCCCGGCGTGGCGCCGGCCTGGTGAAGTCGCGGCGGTCCTGCTGTTCTACGGTGCTCTGGCGCAAGTCCTGGCGCGACCCGCGCTTTCGCTGGTCCCCGCGCTGGCCACGGTCGTGCTTGCCGAAGGCGCGCGGCGCGGCGCGGCGCCTCGCCTGCAGGCGGCGATCGCGACCGCGGTCCTGCTCACCGCCGGCTGGGCGCTCGAACCGGCCGCCGGCTGGCTGGCCGTTACCGCGCCGACCCTCGCCGGCGTCGATCTCGACCCTGCCCGCTTGCCCCCGCCCGGCGAGGTCACGCGTCGGCTCGCACTGCCCGCGGCCCTGCTCGCCCTTGCTGCCCGGCGCCTGGCCGGACAGTGGCCGCCGATCGTGCAACGGCAGGCGGCGCTGGCCGTCGCCGTGGCTCTCGGCATTGCCGGGCACGCGCTCTACCGGCACGGCTTCGCCGCCGCTTTCGGCACCGACTTCAGCCGCACCGGCGTCGCCCAGCGCCTGCTGTGGGAAGCGCTGCTGGTCGCCGCCGGCGCCGCGGCGCACCTCGCCCTGCGGAACCCCGCGGGGGCAGCCGCCGCGCTCGGCCTGACCATTGCCGCCGCCACCCACGCGCTGTGGTTCGGGCTGCTGCTGCACAATCCGCTGTGGGTCGCGCAGGCGGTCGGCCCGCTGCCGCTGGCCAATGCCCTGGCACCGCTGGCGCTGGCGCTCCCGCTCATGCTCGCGCAGGTCCGGCGCATCGCCCCCGACCTGCGTCCGGTGGTGGTGCGGATCGAACAACCGGCGTGGATGGCGATGGTCGCGTTCTACGGCTGGGCAAGCCTGCGCCAGCTGTTCCACGGCTCGCTCCTCACCGCCCCGGGCCTCGGGCAGGCCGAGGACATCGGCCGCTCGATCCTCGGCATCGCGCTCGCGTTCGGCTTCCTGCTGTGGGGCATCCGGCGGCAGCGGCACGACTGGCGCATCGTCTCGCTGGCGCTGATGCTGCTCGCCGTCGGCAAGGTGTTCCTGTTCGACGCCTCCGGTCTTGCCGGCCTGTGGCGGATCGCCAGCTTCGTCGCGCTCGGCTTCAGCCTGATTGGCATCGGCTGGCTCTACGCGCGGCAACTGCGGGCTTCGCCGCCAGGGTGAAATCCGGGAGCGGATTGCCCGGCTCGCGCGTTCTCGGCGCATGACGGCTGAAAACAGGGCGAACGAGAACCTCGCGCGGGCCAGCCGCGCCCAGGCAAAGCTGGCGGAAAGCGCCGGGCAGCTCAGCGAAAGCGCCGAGCAGCAGACCGACAGCGCCGACCGTCGCACCGAACTCGCCGCCGATCGCACCGTGCTCGCGGCGGAGCGGACGTATGCCGCCTGGGTCCGCACCGGCCTCGCTGCGCTGGCTTCTGGCATCGGCGCCCGCGCGCTGCTCGACGGCGTCGTCGCCGGATGGCTGGTGCGCGCCACCGGCAGCGTGCTGGTGCTGTTCAGCGGCTTCTGCTTCGCCGCCGCGGTCTGGCGGCAGATGGCGCGCGTCGCCCCGCCGCGCCCCGATACCCGTCGCCTGCCCTCCGCGCTGCTGCTCGTCGTCAACGGCTTCCTGATGCTGGTCAGCCTCGCCGCGCTGGTGGGCGTATGGGGGCGATGACCGGCCAGCAGGCGCTGGCTTTCGCGATCCTGGGCGGGGCCATCTTGCTGTTCGCCTGGGGCCGCTTCCGCTTCGACCTCGTCGCGCTCGGCGCACTGCTGGTCGGCATGGCCACCGGCGATGTCTCCCCGCGCCATGCGTTCTCCGGCTTCGCCAGCGACGTCGTCGTGATCATTGCCTCCGCGCTCGTCGTGAGCGCCGCCATCGCCCGCTCGGGCGCGGTCGAGTGGGCGGTGCGTCCGCTGGTCGGGCGCCTGCGCCATACCACGTCGCAGGTCGTCGCCTTCTCCGGGCTCACCGCGCTGCTATCGATGCTGACCAAGAACGTCGGCGCGCTGGCGATCCTGATGCCCGCGGCGCTGCGCACCGCGCGCGGCAGCGAGACTCCCGCGTCCGCGCTGCTGATGCCGATGTCGTTCCTGTCGCTGCTCGGCGGGCTGGTGACGCTCGTCGGCACCTCGACCAACATCATCGTCAGCGAGGTCCGCCAGAACACGCTCGGCGCGCCGTTCGCGATGTTCGATTTCGCGCCGGTCGGCCTGACGCTGACCGCGCTCGGCTTCGCGTTCATGGCGATCGGCTGGCGCCTGCTCCCGCGTGACCGGCAGGGCCGGGCCGACCTCGGCGAAGTCGCCGCCACCGCCGCCTTCGCCACCGAGGTCCGCGTGCCCGAAGCCCTGCCCGAAGGCATCGTCTCAGTTGCCGACCTGGCGCTCTCGGCCGACGGCGTCGTGCTGCGCGCGGTCGTCGGGGCCGATGGCCGCGCCCGCACGCCGCTGCCCGATGCCCACCTCGAACCGGGCATGAGCCTCGTCCTCGAAGGCGATGACGAGGCGCTCGGCCGCCTGCTGGCGCGGGTGCCGCTGCGCGCCGCCCGCGACGAGGCCGACCTGCCGACCAGCGGCCCGGCCGAGGAACTGCGCACGGTCGAGGCGGTCGTCCAGCCCCAGTCGCCGCTGGTCGGCCGCAGCGCCGCCCGCGCCGACCTGCTCAACGAGCACGGCGTGATCCTCGTCGGCGTCAGCCGCGCTGGCGAACGCATCACCGAACGCCTGCGCGACCTGCGCCTGCAGCCGGGCGACGTGCTGGCCCTGCGCGCCGGCGAATCGCGCCTTGCCCCGGCGATCGCCGCGCTCGGCGTGCTGCCGCTGTTCGCCCGCATGGTGCGGCTCGGCGACAACCGCCGCCGCTTCCTGCCGGTGCTGATCCTCGCCGTCGCGATCGTGCTGATCGCGCTGCGGCTGATCCCGGTGGTGGAGGCGTTCTTCGGCGCCGCGGTGCTGATGATCGCCTGCGGGGCGCTCTCCGCGCGTGAGGCCTACGCCGCGCTCGAGCCCGAGGTGCTGGTGCTGATCGGCGCACTCACCCCGCTCAGCGAGGCGGTGCGCGACAGCGGCGGCACTGCGCTGATCGCGCATGCGCTCGCGGCCGGGCTCCACGGCCTTCCGCCGCTGCTCGCGGTCGGCGCGCTGATGCTGGCGGCGATGGCCTGCTCTCCCTTCCTGCACAATGCCCCGACCGTGCTGGTCATGGGCCCGATCGCGGTGGCGGTGGCGCAAGGCCTGCGCCTGAACCCGGACCCGTTCCTGATGGCGGTGGCGACCGGCGCCGGCTGCGACTTCCTCACGCCGATCGGCCACCAGTGCAACACGCTGGTCATGGGTCCCGGCGGCTACCGCTTCGGCGATTATGCGCGGCTCGGTGCGCCGCTGTCGCTGCTGGTGCTGGTCGCGGGGACGCTGGCGATCACCCTGTTCTGGCCAACCGGCTAGGGACGATACCATTCAAATTGAATCGGTATCTACTCTGGATTCTCTTGTTTTTTCGTGATTTCCGAGCCGTGAAATGTTCCATTTCACTTGAAATCACTCTAGCTCAACCCGCGAAAGAACGCACGCAGGTCCTCGATCAGCAGCACCGGCACTTCCATCGCCGCGAAGTGCCCGCCTTCGGGCATCTCCGTCCAGCGCCGCAGGTCATAGTATCGCGCCGCCGCCGCCCGTGGCGCGAATGTCAGCTCGGCCGGGAACACCGCGATGCCGGTCGGGGCGGCTACCACCGGCATCCCCGCGCGGCTCGGCCGCCAGGGATCGTGCGCGCCCTCGTAATAGAACCGCGCCGAAGTGTGGAAGCTCTCCGTCACCCAGTAGAGCATTGCGTTGTCGAGCAGCTCGTCGCGGGTGAAGCGGCTCTCGACGTCGCCCCGGCAATCGCTCCAGGCGCGTCGCTTGTCGACCAGCCAGGCCAGCAGCCCGGCCGGCGAGTCGGCAAAGGCCACCGCCAGGTTCTGCGGCTTGGTCGATTGCACGACGAAGTGCCCGGTCTCGCTCGCGCGCACCTGCCGCATCCGCGCGACGCGGGCCGCCTCGGCGTCGGTGAATTCGCGCTCGTCCCAGCCGCCGCCGGTCATGAAGGTCAACTGGCCCGGCGTCGTCAGGTGCACGCCGATGATCCGCCCGGCATGCCTGTGGCCAAGCTGCGCGCTGATGAACGCGCCGACATCGCCGCCGTGCGCGCCGAAGCGCGGATGGCCGAGCCGCTCCATCAGCGTCACCCACAGGTCCGCCGTCTTCCACCAGTTGATGCCGGGAACCGTCAACGGCGTCGAGAACGCGAAGCCGGGCAACGATGGAATGACCAGGTCGAACGCATCTGCCGGATCGCCGCCATGCGCGGCCGGGTCGGTCAACGGGCCGATCAGCTTGCCGAAGTCGAGGAAAGTCCACGGCCAGCCGTGGCTGAGCAGCAAGGGCCGGGGTGCCGGCCCTCTGCCGCGGACGTGAACGAAATGGATCGGCAGCCCGTCGATGACGGTGCGGAAATGGGGCAGGCGGTTGATCTCCGCCTCGCGCGCACGCCAGTCATACCCGTCGCGCCAATACCCGGCGAGGTCGCGCAGATAGGCGGCATTGGCGCCATAGCGCCAGTCGTCGTTGGCGAAGTCGGGCGTCCAGCGCGTGCGGGCCAACCGCTCGCGCAAGTCGGTGAGCACGCTTTCGGGCACGGCGATGGAGAACGGCTCGATCGCGGTCATCGCAGGTCCTCGTCCGGTCCGCAGCGCGCGAACTCGTCCGCCAGCTCGGCGATCCGGCCGGTGATGGTGGCGGCCATCTTGCGGTGGAACGCCCCCAGGTAGCGCAAGCGGCGCAGCGTTTCCCCGCTCGCCACGGCGCCGGCGCGGTTTTCGGCAAGGCGGCCGATGTCGGCCAGCAGGCCCGCCTGGGCTGTCAGGAATCCGGAATAGGTTTCCGAGGCACCATAGCGCACGCGCTTGGTCCCCGGCTCGCCATGCCGCCGCGCCAGCCCGAACTGTTCGAGCGCGCGCGCCGCGACGCTGGCCGTGCTGCGCGCCATGCCCAAGGCCGCGGCGATGGTGTCCAGCGTCACCGGCTCGTCGCGGATCAGCAGGAAGGCATAGAGGCTCGCGGTGGCCGGCTGCATCCCCCAGGGCGCCAGCAGCGCCGCCATGTCGGCAATGAACCGTCGCTGCTCGACCGTGATGGCGCGGTTTGACATATTCGGCATTTACCGAATATTCCACAGCCCAGACGCCGAATCAAGCGGCGGCGGGAGAGAACCGGACATGCTCGACGCCCACGCCATCATCGCCGAAGCCGAGGCGCAAGTGGGCATCGCCGATGGCGATCCCGGCGTCGCCGGCAACCTCGAACGCCTGCTGGCGGCGATGCGCGAGACCTTCCCGCTCTCCCCGGCGGGCGAGGGGCGGGTGCTCACCAGCCTGCGCATGGACGTGACCAACCGGCTCGAAAGCCTGAAATGGCTGCGCGACCATCCCGAGATCGGCGAGGAGCGCATCGTCGCGCCGGTGTTCCTGATGGGGTTGCCGCGCTCGGGCACGACCTACTTCCAGTACCTGTTCGATCGTGATCCGCGCTTCCGCCTGATCCGCACCTGGGAATCGACGATGCCGTCGCCGCCGCCGGGGTTCGATCCCGCCTCGGTCGAGACGCGCCGTGCGGCCTGGCGCGAGATGCAGCGCGCGCGCGCCCATTTCGACGGGTTCGAGGCGCTGCACCTCTACGACGACGACGGCTCGGACGAATGCCACGCCTTCCTCCAGCAGAGCTGGGGCGCGGTCGGCCTGCACAACCTCTACCGCGTGCCGCAGTATTTCGACTGGCTGCTCGACGAGGCGGACCTGGTCCAGACCTACCGCGTCCACAAGCGCCAGCTGCAGTGTCTGCAATGGCGGCGCGAACCGAAGCCCTGGGCGCTCAAGTACCCGAACCACGTGATCGCGATTGACGCGATCCTGGAGGTCTATCCCGACGCGCGCTTCGTGATGACTCACCGCGATCCGGCGCAAGTCGTCGGCTCGATCGCCAAGATGACGTGGAATCTGCGCGGCATGGCCGCCGCCACCCCGCCGGACCGCCGCGAGGTCGGTGCCGACATGCTCCATTTCATCCAGCGCCACGTCGACCGCATCCTGGCGTTCGACGCCGGCCCGCACGGCGACCGCGTGATCCATGTCGATTACTACGCGCTGGTGGCGGACCCGGTGGGCGAGATGCGCCGCATCCACGCCGGCCTGGGCATCGACACCCCCGGGGACGTCGCGCGGTCGGTGGCCGACTGGCACGCCGCCAACCCCAAGAACGCGCGCGGCCGCAACGACTATTCGCTCGACCAGTACGGGCTCGATGTCGACGCGGTCCGGGCGCGGTTCGCCCCCTACAGCGCCCGCTTCGCCATCCCCACCGAGGCCGAAGGGCTGGCACGGTGAGCTGGGACGCGCTCAACGCCGCCATCGCCGAAGCCCGCGCGCTGGTCGCCGCGGCGGCGCCCGATGCCGATACCGCCGCCGAGGGCGAGGCCTACGTCAGCCGCGTCGTCACCGCCGCGCTGGCGACGGCCTTCCTGGGCCACAGGCTGGTGCAGGGCGGGCTGGCGATGGCACTGCCGGTCTACGGCGGCCCCAACCCCGATTACCTGATGCGCCACGCCGCGGTCGACCCGGCCGGCCGCTACCGCCTGACCGGCCGCCTCAACGGCTCCGAACGTGTCGGCATCGGCGTCTACACGATCGGCCGCAACGGCGCGCCGCTGATCGCCGGCTATGCCGCGTTCGATCGCGGCAACTGCGCGGCGGACGGCGCGTTCGCGCTCGATCTCGCGGCGGATGCCAACGGACCCGGATCGTTGGTGCTTCCGACGGACGCGCGCATTGTCATGGCCCGCGTGCTCCACCGCGACGCGTCCGAACCCGCCTTCCTCGATCTCGCCGGTGGACCGCCGCCGCGCGGCCCGACGCTGGTGACCGGCAGCAACGACGGCGCGCTCGCCTTCGCCGCCCATACCGTGCGCGCCAACGTCACCGAATACATGAAATGGGTCCGCGCCGCGCAGGACCTGCCCAATCGCCTTGATGCCGCGCCCGCCGACCTGGCCGATACCGTGATCGGCGATGCCGACACCCAGTACTTCCTCGGCGGTTTCGACCTTGCCGAAGGCGAATGGCTCGAGGTGGCGTTCCCTGCGGGTCTGACCGGCACCTGGTCGCTCCATGCCTACAACGCCTGGTACGAACACCTCGTCACCCCCGGCGTGCACGACCGCAACGCGGTGCCCGAGGCCGATGGCACGGTGCGGATCGCGGTCGGTCCCAACCCGCCCCGCACGATCGCGAACCGCATCGACACGCTCGGTCGCCGCAAGGGCGCGTTCGTCTGCCGGATCGTCGGGCACGGCACTCCGATCGCCGCCCCACACGCGGTGGTGCGGCCCCGCGGCTGAACCCGCCCGTCACCCGGCGCCACCCCTTGTGCGGCCGGCGCGATCGGCGCAAAACGGCAGCGTGAACGATGCAACCCGACTGGATGCGATCATCGCCGCCCACGCCGGCCGCGAAGGCGCGCTGTTGCCGCTGCTGCACGACGTCCAGGCCGTGTTCGGCTGCATCGCGCCCGCTGCCGAGGCGGCGGTCGCCGCCGCGCTGAACCTGTCGCGGGCGGAGGTCCACGGCGTCGTCAGCTTCTACCACGATTTCACCGCCCAGGCCGATCCCCGCCCCTGCCTGCAGCTCTGCCGGGCGGAGGCCTGCCAGGCCCGCGGCGCGGAGGCGCTGGTCGCGGTGGCCGAGGCCGCCGCCGGCGACCGGGTGCGCATCGCCGCGGTGTTCTGCCTCGGCCTGTGCAGCGTCGGCCCGGCGGCGCGGCTCGGCGACGCCGTCCACGCCCGGCTCGACGCGGCCGCGCTGGCCGCGCTCGTGGACGCGGCATGACCACGATCCGCATCAGCGACGACGCGGTCGCGCTGGCCTGCGGCGCCGATGCGGTGGCGGATGCCTTCGCCGCCGCCGGCTGCACGGTGGAGCGCGTGTCGAGCTGGGGCATGCACTGGCTCGAACCGCTGGTCGAGATCGCCGGGCAGGGCTTCGGCCCGGCCATTCCGGCCGACGTCCCCGCGATCCTCGCCGGCCGCAGCGACAAGGCGATCGGGCCGATCGCCGCGCACCCCTTCCTCGCCCGCCAGCAGCGGCTGACCTTCGCGCGCGCCGGCCGCACCCGCCCGCTCAGCCTCGCCGACTATGCCGCCACC
Organism: Sphingomonadales bacterium; assembly: GCA_028868535.1. Lineage (GTDB taxonomy): Bacteria > Pseudomonadota > Alphaproteobacteria > Sphingomonadales > Sphingomonadaceae > Novosphingobium. Next base: position 29,328 of record JAGWUH010000035.1, read on the forward strand.
GGCGGCTGGGCCGGGCTGCGCCGCGCCCGCTCGCTTCCGCCCGAAGACGTCATCGCCGAAGTCATCGAATCCGGCCTGCGCGGACGCGGTGGCGCCGGTTTCCCCACCGGCATCAAGTGGCGCACCGTCCTGGCGGCGCCCGGCGCCCGCAAGTTCGTGGTCTGCAACGCCGACGAGGGCGACAGCGGCACTTTCGCCGATCGCATGATCATGGAAGGCGATCCCTTCGCGCTGCTCGAAGGCATCGCCATCGCCGCCCACGCGGTCGGCGCGGCGCAGGGCTATGTCTACATCCGCAGCGAATATCCCCATGCGGTGGCCAAGATGCGCGCCGCGATCGCCCTGGCGGCGGCGGAGATCGCCCCCCTGGCGATAGAGGTCCGCGTCGGCGCCGGCGCCTATGTCTGCGGCGAGGAAACCGCGCTGCTCAACTCGATCGAGGGCCGGCGCGGCATCGTCCGCGCCAAGCCGCCGCTCCCCGCCGTCGCCGGCCTGTTCGGCTGTCCCACCGTGGTCAACAACGTGCTGACGCTGGCGGCGGTGCCGCACCTCCTGGCCGAAGGCGGCGTCGCCGAATATGCCCGCCTCGGCATCGACCGCTCGCGCGGCACCACCGCGATCCAGCTGGCCGGCGCCATCCGCCACGGCGGCCTGTTCGAGACCGGCTTCGGCATCACCCTGCGCGAACTGGTGGAGGACATCGGCGGCGGCACCCCCGGCGGTCGCCCGGTCAAGGCGGTCCAGGTCGGCGGCCCGCTCGGCGCCTACATCCCGCCCGCCCGCTTCGACCTGCCGTTCGACTACGAGGCGTTCGCCGCCGCGGACGCGCTGATCGGCCACGGCGGCATCGTCGTCTTCGACGACAGCGCCGACATGGCCGCGCTGGCACGCTTCGCGATGGCGTTCTGCGCGGCCGAATCGTGCGGAAAGTGCACGCCATGCCGCATCGGCGCGACGCGCGGCGTCGAGATCCTCGACCGCATGCGCGCGAAAGCGCCGGTTCCCGTCCCCGCCGGCGACGAAGATGCCACGATAACCCCACCTAAACGCGATGAAAACGGCGCGCTGCTCGAAGAGCTGTGCGACCTGATGCGCAGCGCCTCGCTCTGCGCGCTCGGCGGCTTCACCCCCTATCCGGTGCTTTCCGCGCTGCGCCACTGGCCCGGGGACTTCGGCCGATGACCTACCAGCGCCAACCCGATCTCGGTACCCCGCCCGCCACGGGCGAGCCCGTCTCGCTGACGATCGACGGCCACCCCGTCACCGTCCCCGCCGGCACCAGCGTGATGGGCGCCGCCGCCGAATGCGGCGGCCGCATCCCGCGACTCTGCGCCACCGACAGCCTCGAGGCCTTCGGTTCCTGCCGCCTGTGCCTGGTCGAGATCGAGGGCCTGCGCGGCACTCCGGCCAGCTGCACCACGCCGGTCGCCCCGGGCATGATCGTCCACACCCAGACCGCGAAACTCGCAAGGTTGCGGCGCGGAGTGATGGAACTCACCATCTCCGACCACCCGCTCGACTGCCTGACCTGCAGCGCCAACGCCGATTGCGAGCTGCAGGACGCCGCCGCCGAAGTCGGCCTGCGCGATGTCCGCTACGGCGATGGCGCCAACCACCTCGATGCGGCGAAGGACGGGTCCAATCCCTACTTCGACTTCGACCCGGCCAAGTGCATCGTCTGCGCCCGCTGCGTGCGCGCCTGCGACGAGGTGCAGGGAACCTTCGCGCTGACCATCGCCGGCCGCGGCTTCGCCTCGCAGGTCCGCGCCGGGCAGGCCGGCGACGATTTCCTCGGCTCCGAATGCGTGTCCTGCGGCGCCTGCGTGCAGGCCTGCCCGACCGCGGCGCTGGAGGAAAAGGCGATCGCGGCGATCGGCAAGCCGGAGCGGGCGGTGGTCACCACCTGCGCCTATTGCGGCGTCGGCTGCAGCTTCCGGGCGGAGCTGCGCGGGCAGCAACTGGTGCGGATGGTGCCGTGGAAAGACGGCAAGGCCAACCACGGCCACAGTTGCGTCAAGGGGCGGTTTGCGTGGGGTTATGCCCACCACAAGGACCGCATCCTCTCGCCGATGATCCGCGACGCCATCGACCAGCCCTGGCGCACGGTCGGCTGGGACGAGGCGCTGGCGTGGACCGCGCAGCGCCTCGGCGCGATCAAGGCCCGCCACGGCGCGCGCGCGCTCGGCGCCATCACCTCCAGCCGCTGCACCAACGAGGAGGTGTTCCTCGTCCAGAAGCTGGTCCGCGCCGGTTTCGGCAGCAACAACGTCGATACCTGCGCGCGCGTCTGCCATTCGCCGACCGGCTATGGCTTGAAGACTACGTTCGGCACCAGTGCCGGCACACAGGACTTCGACAGCGTCATGCACGCCGACGTGATCCTGGTCATCGGCGCCAACCCCACCGACGCGCACCCGGTGTTCGCCAGCCGCCTGAAGCGGCGCCTGCGCCAGGGCGCGCGGCTGATCGTGATCGATCCGCGCCGCATCGATCTCGTCCGCAGCCCGCACGTCGCTGCCGCGCATCACCTGGCGCTGCAGCCCGGCACCAACGTCGCGGTGCTGACCGCGATGGCGCACGTGATCGTCACCGAGGGCCTGGTGGACGAAGCCTTCGTGCGCGCGCGCTGCGAGGCGGACGCCTATGCCGACTGGGCGGACTTCGTCGCCGCGCCGCGCCATTCGCCCGAGGCGCTGGCGGCGGTGACGCGGGTGCCTGCGGCGGAGTTGCGCGCGGCCGCCCGCCTGTTCGCCACCGGCGGAAACGGCGCGATCTACTATGGCCTCGGCGTCACCGAGCATTCGCAGGGCTCGTCCACGGTCATGGCCATCGCCAACCTGGCGATGGCGACCGGCAACATCGGCCGCCCCGGCGTCGGCGTGAACCCGCTGCGCGGGCAGAACAACGTGCAGGGCAGCTGCGACATGGGCAGCTTCCCGCACGAACTGTCTGGCTATCGCCACATCGCCGACGCCGCGACGCGGGCCACGTTCGAGGCGGAATGGGGCGTCGCGCTCGATCCCGAGCCAGGGCTGCGCATCCCCAACATGCTCGATGCCGCCGTCGATGGCTCGTTCCGCGCGATCTACATCCAGGGCGAGGACATCCTCCAGTCCGATCCCGATACCCGCCACGTCGCCGCGGGGCTGGCGGCGATGGACCTCGTCATCGTCCACGACCTGTTTCTCAACGAGACCGCGAATTACGCGCACGTGTTCCTGCCGGGCAGCACCTTCCTGGAGAAGACCGGCACCTTCACCAATGCCGAGCGCCGCATCCAGATGGTGCGCAAGGTGATGGAGCCGGCCAACGGCCCCGCCGGCCGGGGGTTCGAGGACTGGCAGGTCACGCAGGCGCTCGCCAATGCCATGGGCCTCGGCTGGGACTATGCCGATGCCGCGCAGGTGATGGACGAGATCGCGCGGCTGACGCCCAGCTTTGCCGGCGTCTCGCACGCCCGGCTGGAGGCCGAAGGCTCGCTGCAATGGCCGGTCAACGCCGCCCACCCCGACGGCAGCCCGATCATGCACGTCGACGGGTTCGTGCGCGGCAAGGGGCGGTTCGTCGTGACCGACTACGTGCCGACGGACGAGAAGACCGGGCCGCGCTTCCCGCTGCTGCTGACCACCGGCCGCATCCTCAGCCAGTACAACGTCGGCGCGCAGACGCGGCGGACCGCGAACACTGTCTGGCATGACGAGGACGTGCTGGAGATCCACCCGGTCGATGCCGAGAACCGCGGCATCCGCAGCGGTGACCGCGTGCGCCTCGCCAGCCGCAAGGGCGAGACGACGCTGCACGCGCTGGTGACCGACCGCGTCGCCCCGGGCGTGGTCTACACCACGTTCCACCACCCGGAGACGCAGGCCAACGTCGTCACCACCGAATTCTCGGACTGGGCGACGAACTGCCCGGAGTACAAGGTCACCGCGGTCCAGGTCACGCCCTCGAACGGTCCCAGCGAATGGCAGCGCGACTACGCGGCGCAGGCGCGGGCGGCCCGCAGGATCGAGCCGGCCGCCGGCTGACGCCCATCCCGGATCCGGCGCGCAAGTCCGGAGCGCAAGTCCGGCAAGTTGGCCCGGCCGGCGGCATCGGCGCGCGCGGCAATCCGCGTGAACTCCGGCAAGATTGATACCGATCAATTATTGTTGTTGCGACGCAGTTGCAATTAGCACGCGATTGCGGCAATGCCGCGTTGCTGCGAATGATTCGCAACAAACCGGGTCGCCAGACCGAGCGAGGAGCCTTCGAGAATGTCGCGATTGTCCGCCGGCCTGCTTCGACCGATCGCCGCCACGGGCGTGCTCGCCGTGGCGCTGCACGCCGCGCCGGCGCTCGCCGCCGCGCGGCCGGGCAGCCTTACCGTCGGCGACATGTTCGTGTCGGCGGACTGGGTCGTCAAGCTGGTGATGCTCGGCCTTGCCTGCGCCTCGCTGGCGACGTGGACGGTGTTCGTCGCCAAGGTCATGGAGCTCAGGCGCGCGACCGCCGCCGAGCGCGCGGTCCACGACGCAGTGGTGGCGCTGCGCTCGCTGCGCGATGCGCGCGGGTCGGCCGTGCTCGCCCAGTCGCCGCTGGTCCGCGAAGCCTCTGCCGAACTGCAGCTTTCCGGCGATGCGCTGGACGATCGCGAAGGCGTCAAGGAACGGGTCGTGTCGCGCTTCGAGCGGCATGAAGCCGCCGAGGCGCGCCGCATGACCCGCGGCATCAACATGCTGGCGACGATCGGCTCGACCGCGCCGTTCGTCGGCCTGTTCGGAACTGTCTGGGGGATCATGAACAGCTTCGTCGGCATTGCCGAAAAGCAGACCAGCAACCTCGCCGTGGTCGCGCCGGGAATCGCCGAGGCCTTGCTTGCCACCGCCTTCGGCCTGGTCGCGGCGATCCCGTCGGTGGTGATCTACAACCACTTCAGCCGCCGCATCGCCGCGCACAGGGCGCTGGTGTCCGACACTGCGGCGGCGGTCCTGCGGCTGGTCTCGCGCGATCTCAGCCGCGGGCTCGGCCTCGCGACGGAACGCCAGGGAGAACGCTGATGGCGATCCATTTTGCGGACCACGCCGACGAGCTGCCCGTCAACCACGAGATCAACGTGACCCCGTTCATCGACGTGATGCTGGTCCTGCTGATCATCTTCATGGTCGCGGCCCCACTGGCGACGGTCGACGTCAAGGTCGACCTGCCGGTCTCGAACGCGGCGCCGGCGCCCAAGCCGGACAAGCCGGTGTTCCTGTCGATCCAGGCCGATGGCCGGATGGTGGTGGACTCCCGCCCGGTGGCTGAAGGCGGGATCGGCGCCGCGATCGCCGCCGCCACGCACGGGGACCGCGAGCAGCGCGTGTTCCTGCGCGCCGACAAGGCGGTGAC
>JAGWUH010000036.1 GCA_028868535.1 Sphingomonadales bacterium
CTGTTGGTCAGGCGGATCTTGGCGACCTTGCGAAGCGCCGAGTTCGGCTTCTTCGGGGTGGTCGTGTAGACGCGGGTGCAGACGCCGCGCTTCTGCGGGTTCTGCTCCATCGCCGGGACCTTGGACTTGGTCTTCTGCGGCTCGCGGCCCTTGCGGACCAGCTGGTTGATAGTGGGCATGAAGTGCTCTTCACCTTGTTGTCCGTGCCGGCGGAAGTGCCGACACGGGTGCGCCCCTTCCGGGCGGAAAACCGGTTCCCACTTTTCCTGAAGGGAGCGCGGCGCAGGCCGGCACCCCGGGAAGGTGGGTTCCGCGGTAGCATGGCCAAAGGTGAAGAGGATGCACCTCGCAAAGCACAAGCACGGGCAATGCCCGGGACTGGTCCGATGCGAGCCGAAACGCTCCACCCGTGACGAGGTCACCGGGTTACTTTGACGGGTTACAACGGGAGGGAGGCCCCTGCCCGGCGCGCGCCGGCAATGTTCAGCTCTGCCGGACAGGCGGACCTGCCCGGAAGCGGGCGCCGTTAGCGGGGTTTCGGGTCCAGGTCAAGCGCGGGAGCAACCGGGGGGGGCGCCAGCAGGTTCGCCGCGGCCCGTCGGCGGAGCGTCAAGGCTCCGGGTTGCCGCGCCTGCGGACATCCCTGGATCGCGAGTCTCGCGCGGTGACGCAAGCGCGCATGGTGTACAACATGAGATTTTCTGGAGCGAGATAGCAATTTATCATTATATTTCCGGCATTTAATGATTTGGTAAACGCGCCGGTAGATAAGACCGGCAGTCGACGACGGGATCGACCCATACGTTCACAGGAGCAGACTATGAACGACACCAACCAGACGCCGCGCCGCGGCATTTTCTCTTTCGTGCGATCGCTGATCCGGGACAGCGAAGGCGCGACTGCCATCGAATACGGGCTTATCGCTGCCCTGATTGCCGTAGCCGCGATCACCGCGATGAGCGGACTGGGCGACCAGCTCAAGACGACGTTCAACACCACGGCATCGGCGATGAGCAGCGCCAATGGGACCACCTCCGGCACCCCCGCGGCCTGAGGCGGACTTCCTGACATGCAAAATGGTCGTCCGGCCCTGCCGGGCGGCCATTCCGGCGGATCAATCCAGCCGACACGCACCTGCGCCATTGACACAGATCCACGCTATGGAGCCCATCGCAATACATTCAGGGGGCCGGGCATGGTTTGGGAAAAGCAGCAGGCGTCGGGCATGGACCTGCAACCGGCCATCACCCGAGTGCGCGCGGCGATACCGGGCGTGGTGGCGTTCGACCCCAGGGATGCAACGCTGCGCGCAGGCGGAGCCTATGCGCTGGTGATCGGCCTGACGGCACCGCTGACGTTCGCACAGGGGCGGATCGGGCCATCGGTCCTGGACGGCGTGCTGGTCTATGCCGGAAGCGCCTACGGCCCCGGCGGCATGGCGGCCCGGATTGGCCGACACTTGCGCCGGGACAAACCGGTGAAGTGACACGTCGATGCGCTGACACGGTCGGCGGCGGCCCTGGCCGCGTTGGCATGGCCGGGCGGAAGCGAGTGTGCGGTGGTGGCGGCGTTGCTCGCCGCCGACGGTCGGCATGGCCCCTTCGCGACGGCACTAGCCGGCTTCGGGTCGACCGACTGCCGGTCATGCACGGGTCACCTGCTGGCGGCCCGATAGCGACAGCTGCACTCAGTTCATATTTGATATTATTTTTCAACACTTTAACTGTTTGGTAAACGCTTGTGTAGATAATTGCCCTTGTCGGCAACGGGGTCGACGCAAACGTTCAGAGGAGCAGACTATGAACGACACCAACCAGACGCCGCGCCGCGGCGTGTTCTCATTCGTGCGATCGCTGATCCGGGACAGCGAAGGCGCGACTGCCATCGAATACGGGCTTATCGCAGCCTTGATCGCCGTGGCCGCGATCACCGCGATGAACGGACTGGGCAACCAGCTCAAGACCACGTTCAACACCACGGCGTCCGCGATGAGCGCTGCACAGCCGGCCGCCGCCTGAGCCGGGCCTGCTGACATGCCAAATGGCCGTCCGGCGCTGCCGGGCGGCCATTTTCATGTGCAGGCGGAGATCAGGCGCTGCGGCATAGCGGTTCGGCGAGGACTTCGCCTTCGGGAACCGGGCGCCCGGTCAGGTAGCCCTGGACCTTGCGGCAGCCTTCGGCGCGCAGGATCGCGAGCTGGCGGTCGGTCTCGACCCCCTCGACCAACACCGGGATGTCGAGCGTGCGGCCCAGCGCGAGCATCGCGTGAAGGATGGCGCGGGCCTGGGGATTGCCCTCGATGTCGTCGACGAAGCTCTTGTCGAGCTTCACCTTGTCGAACGGGAACTGGCGCAGCACATCGAGCGAGGAGTAGCCGACGCCGAAATCGTCGAGCGCGAGACGGACGCCGAGCGCGCGGATCCGGCGCAGGACATGGAGCGCGCGGGTACGATCGTCGAGCAGCAGCGATTCGGTCAGCTCGATCTCCAGTCGGCGCGGCGGCAGGCCGGTGGCGATCAGCGCGGCGTGGACGCGCTCGGGCAAGTCCGGCTGGCGCAGTTGCAGCGGCGAGACGTTGACGGCCACGCGCCAGTCGTCCGGCCATTGCCTCGCCGCGGCGCAGGCGGTGCGCAGAGCCCAGTCACCGATCGCCACGATCATGCCGGTATGCTCGGCCAGCGGGATGAACTCGGCCGGGGAAACCATCCCGAATTCGGGGTGGCGCCAGCGGATCAGCGCTTCCTGGCCAATCACCGCGCCGCTCTCGATCAGCACCTGCGGCTGGTAGTGCATCTCGAACTCGCCCCGTTCGAGCGCGGTGGCAAGATCGCCCGCCAGCGCGTGGCGTCGGCGCGTGGCGGCGTCCTGCCACTCGTCATAGAGGCAAAGCGGGCGGAGCGGATCGGCGAGCGCGCGTTCGAGCGCGAGTTCGGCGCAGGCGACGAGATCAACGGCGTTGTCGGCATCGTCGGGATAACAGGCGACGCCGACGCGCGGCTGGACGAGGTACTGCGTGGCCTCGATCATCAGTGGCGAGCCGAGCGTGCTGATCAGCTGTTCGAGCAGAAGCCGCAGTTCAGCCGGCGGGTAATGGCTGCCGACGATGCCGAAAGTGAAACGGCCGGTGCGGCCAAGCACCACATGCGGCTTTCGCGCCGCTTCCAGGCGCGCCGCCGATTCGGCGATCACCCGGTCCGCGAGCGTCGCGCCGTGGCGCTCGACGAACTGGACGAAGCGATCGAGCTTGACCACGACCAGGGCGCGCTTTTCCCCGGGAGCGCAGCCGGCAAGCGAACGTTCGAGTTCCTGCATCAGGCCGGCGCGGTTGGGCAGCCCGGTCAGTTCGTCGCGCAAGTGCGCGGCGCGCAGTTGCGCGGCGGCAACGATGCGCGCGCGCTGGTCGATCAGCCACGCGAAGCTGCCGGTGGCGACGACCATCAGCCCGACCAGCGCGATCGCCAGCGCCAGCGCCAAAGCATCGTGATCGGCACCGCGCGGGACCGACGCGGCAACGGTGACCTGAAGCGCCGCCATGCCGGTGAAGTGCAGCGACAGGATCGTCCCGGCGAGCGGCACCGGGGACCAGCGCGCCAGTCGCGCGCCGAGATCGCCGCGCGCCACGCTGAAGGTGGTGGCCGCCAGCGCCGCGGCGAGACCGATCGAGGCGACGACCAGTGCCGGATGCCACAGCACGCGCCCCTCCACCTGCCAGGCGATCATGCCGATGTAGTGCATCGCCGCAAAGCCGAGGCCCACGATGATGCCCCCCAGCGCCGGCAGCGCCGCGTGCCGGCGCGATCCGGCGACGAGCAGGCCGACGTGGGCACCGACGAACGCGGTGATCAGCGAAGCCATCGTCAGCACCGGTTCGTAATGGACCGGCGCTCCGGCGAGATAGGCCAGCATCGCCACGAAATGCGTGCTCCACACCGCACCGGCGACGACGACGCTGGCAACGAAGGTCCACGCGAGTCGGGCCGTGCGATCGCCGTGGAGCGAGCGCTCGAACAGCCGCATCGTCGCAAAAACGCCGACGCCGCAGATCAGCACGGCCAGGACCAGCAGACGCGGGTCGTTCTCGGCGCGGAGGCAAGTCAATACGGTGAGCAAGGAACGTGCCTCGGCGAAAAAGATGCGTTGGCAGTTCTACTTTACGCCACTGAAGGCGGCGGTAAACGAGGGTTACCGACGAATGCGTAATCGCCGAGAGGTAGCGTTAACCGGCCCCGGCGATGCGCGGGCTTTCCGGCGGGACCGCGGCGGGAATCTCGGCGTGCAACGCCACCACCTGCGCCGATTGCGCCTGGAGGCGGTTCCAGATGTCGAGCGCGGCGACCTTGTAGCCCTCCGCCAGCGTCGGGTAGTTGAAGCTGTTCTCGACGAAGTAGTCGATGGTGCCCCCGAGGTTGAGCACCGCCTGGCCGATGTGGATCAGCTCCGAGGCCCCCTCCCCGATGATGTGGACGCCAAGCAGCTTCCGCGTCTCGCGGTCGCAGATCATCTTGAGGATGCCGTTGTCCATGCCCATGATGTGCCCGCGCGAGGTTTCGCGGAAACGGGCGACGCCGCACTCGTAGCTGTAGCCCTTGGCTCGCGCTTCCTGTTCGCTGAGGCCGACGCAGGACAGTTCCGGCACCGCATAGACGCCATAGGGCGGGCGCTGGTCGTCGCACGCCGCCGGGGCGCCGAAGGCGTGGCAGGCGGCAGCGCGGCCTTGCTCCATCGACGTCGAGGCGAGGCTGGGGAAGCCGATGACGTCGCCCGCCGCATAGATGTGCGGCTGGCTCGTCTGGAAGCTGGCGCGATCGACGGCAAGCCGCCCCCGTGAATCCGCCTCCAGCCCGGCAGCGGCGAGGTCGAGCGTGGCGGTGGCGCCGACGCGCCCGGCGGTGAACAGCACGAGTTCCGAGGAAACCTGGCGGCCATCGGCCAGCACGCAGATCGGGGCGCCGTTGGCGGCGAAGCGGATGCGCTCGACCTCGCCGTTGAGACGCAGCGCGATGCCGCGATCACGCATCAGGTAGACGAGGTGGTCGATCACCTCGCGGTCGAGGAACTCGAGCAGCTCGGGGCGGTGGTCGATCAGCGTGACGGGCACGTCCAGCGCGGAGAAGATCGTCGCGTATTCGACGCCGATGACGCCGCCGCCGACGACGGTGAGGCTGCGCGGGACGCGCGGGTGGAGGATGAAATCGTCGCTGTCGACGACGCTGGTGCCGTTGAACGGGATGTTCGGCGGGTGATAGGGGACGGTGCCGACGGCGATGAGCACCTTGTCCGCCGTCACGTGTTCCTCGACCTGGGCACCATCCTGCTCGCGCGCGATGACCAGCGCGTGGGGGCTGGTGAAGCGACCCTTGCCGACCGCGATGGCGACCCCATTGCGGGCGAACTGGTGCTCGAGCACGGAGACCTCGTAGTCGAAGGTCTTCGACATGCGCTGGGCGAGATCCTCCGAGCCGATGTGCTGCTTGGCGCGGTACGAACGGCCGTAGAAGCCGCGCTCGCGCCAGCCGGAAAGGTTGAGCGCGGTCTCGCGCAGGGTCTTCGACGGGATCGTGCCGGTGTGGACCGAGACGCCGCCGACCTTGGCGCGATCATCGACGACGAGCACCGACTTGCCCAGCTTGGCGGCCTGGATGGCGGCGCGGCGGCCGGCGGGGCCGGAGCCGAGGACGACGAATTCGTAGTGGGCCATGCGAAGGAAGCCTCCCGTTCCGGAACCAGAACGGGAGACGTGGTTAATTTTTCAGTTCGCAACCCCCCGCATCAGCGCGGCCCGCGCGGGAAGTGCGGCATCCGGCCTTGCGGGCGCGTCTGGATGCTGCCGTTGAAGTGCTGGAACGTGCGCGCATCGTTATGGGGCATGTTCACGCCGGGCATCGGCTGCTCGCGGCGGAAATGGGCGCCGTCGCCACGCCGCCAGTGCCGGTCGACCGAGCGGCTGCGATACCAGAAGCCGCCGTCGTCACCCCAGTAGCCGTCGTAGATCGGGCCGTAGTAGCCGTCGTACCAGCCGTCGTAGGCGTAGCCGGCCGGGCCCCAGCCGATTTCGGTGCCGCCATAGCCCTCGTCGCAGGCGGAAAGAGTGGCGAGCGCGGCGACCGCGGCAAGGATCGGGAGGGTCTTCATCGATTTCGCTCCTGTTCCCCGTCGCTTGCGATACGGGCGAGCGGTCGCGCGGTTCCCGATCAGAAGTGCAGGCGGGCGGCCACCTCGATGGCGCGGGGCGCGCCGGGCGCCAGGAAGGTGGAGGAAACCAGCGGGCGTTCCCCGCCGATGACGGGCGCGGCGAACGGACGCGCGACGACCGCGCCGGAGCCGTCGAACAGGGTTCGGCCAAGCTGGGCGGCGGTGGCATAGTCGCGATCGAGCAGATTGCGGACGTGGAGCGACAGCGCCAGTGCGGGCGTGGGCCGCAGTTCGGCGCCGAGGTTGACGACCACGTAGGCAGCGGTTCCGCCGGGGCCGAGGTAGAACCTGCCATCGGCGGCGTGCAGGCCATTCTCGTTGCCACGGGCGGTCGTGCCGGAAACGGCCACCATGTCGAGATCGAGCGACAGCCGGGAAGCCGGTCGCCAGCCGATCGCGGCCTTGAACAGGTGGCGGGGCAGCAGCGGGATGCGATCGCCGGGACGGATGGCGATGGCGCCGTCGAATCCCGGCGCGGGGGCGTCGCTGCTGCTGTTGGCGGCGCCGTCCAGCGTCTCGGCAGTGCGGAAGGTGGCGTCCAGCAGCGTGCAAGAGGCCGAAAGCGACCAGGCGGCAAGATCGATCGAGGCTTGAACTTCAACCCCCTGGCGGCGGGTCCTGCCGAAGTTCCGGAAGTAGCCATAGCCCGACGGATCGTCGGCGACGAACAGGATGTCGTCGCCGGCGTCGCTGCGGAACAGGCTGGCGGAAGCTTGCCAGTGGCGGCGGCGCACCGCGACCTTGCCTTCGATCCGGCGGGCGACGACCTGGCGCAGCGGCGGATCGCCCGCGAGCGCGTTGGGCAGGCGGCAGGGGCTCGCCGGATCGGCGCAGCCGAGTTCGATCGCGCTGGGCGCGCGCGAGGCTTGCGACCAGCCGAGGGAGATTTCGAGCCCCTGTCCCGACCGCCAGCGCAACGTCGCGGCGGGATCGACATGGTCATAGGCGGGATCGCTGCTCAGCGAGCCGGGGCCACCGCCGGGGGTGATCACGTCGCGGTTGCGGACTTGCGCATGATCGGCCCGCGCCGCGAGATCGAGCTGGAGGCCCAGCACAAGGCTGATGTCGGCGAGCGCGTAGGCGGCGAGGCTGGTGGTGCGGGTGAAGAGATCGACCCGGGCGTCGAAGGCATTTTCGCTGGCCTGCGTGCCGTCGGCGGCCATGCCCGGTCCGATCACCGTCTGGACGCTGCGATCGGGCAGGAGGTAGCCGAAGCGGCTGGACTGGGTGAAATGCGCGCGGCTGACGATGGCGGACAGGCCGCCGGTCAGGCGCAGTCCGGGGGCAGAATAGGCAAGCTCCAGCGTGGCGCCGGCTTCGTGCTGGCGGGTGCCGGTGGTGGTCAGCAGGCCGTCGCACTTCTCGTTCGGCTCGGTGTTCATCAGGACGTTGGCGATGCAGCGCCAGCGGGGGAACGGGGTGTTGGCCTGGCTTTCGCCAGCCAGCGGGAAGCCGGCATAGCCGGCAGCGGCAAGCGCGGCGCGCTCGGCGGCGGTGGGCTGGGTAAGGTTCTCGCCGAGCGCGCCCTCGTTGACGTCGCCATTGACGGTATCGGTGTGCAGGTGGCGCCAGAACAGGTTGGCCGAGAGCGACAGCGCCGGGGAAAACGCGTGACGCAGGTTGAGCGCGATCTGGGCGGCCTGGTTGCGCGTCTCGTCGGGAGCGCTGTAGACGCTGGCGCGGTCGGCGGCGAGCAGGCGCATGTCCTGCAGGCCATTGCCGGCGAGGCGGGTTCCCGCGACGAGTGCCGACAGCATGACGTCATCGGCGGTGCCGCTCCAGCCGAGCTTGGCATAGGCGCGGGTGGCGCGCGAAGGCGAGCCGGCGCGCCACCCGTCCTCGCGGAAATGGTCGGCGGCGAGGAACCAGTGGAATCCGCTCGCGGCGTGCCCGCCCAGCTCCGCGGCGGCGGTGACCCGGCCGAACGAGCCCCCCGACATGCCGACGGTGATCCCGGGATCGGAGCGGCCATCCTTGGTGGTCAGCGTGATCGCGCCGCCAAGCGCGTTGCGGCCGAACTGGGGCGCGGCACCGGCGACGACGACGATCCGGCGGAGTACCCCCATCGGCAGCAGGTCCCACGCGACGATCTCGGCAAAGGGCTGGTTCTGGCGGACGCCGTCGAACCACACCGACAGGCCCTGCGGGGTGCCGAGCAGCGGCGAGGCGGTGTAGCCGCGCCAGGCGATGTCGGGCTGGAGCGGGTTGCCCTGGATCTCGGCGATGGTGACGCCCGGTGCGGTGCGGGCGAGTTGCCCGGCAACGGTCGGCGCTGCGGTGGCGCGCAGCGTGCGCAGGTCCGCGGCGGTGTCCCCCTCCCCTGCCAGCGGTGTGGCGGTGACGACGATCGCGGGCGCTTCCGCCGCCCGCGCCGGGAGCGCGGGCACCACGACGAGAAACGGCAGCAGCAGGCGGGCGCGCGACATGGCGGCTGCCTTAGCGCCGCGTGCGCGCGGCGCCAGCCCTTCTTGCCGACGCCTAGCGGAAGTGCTTCGCGAGGATCACCAGCGTGGGATCGCCATCGAACGCCTCCGGGACGAAGCCCTTTTCGCGCTCCAGCTCGATGGCGGCGTGGTTGGCGCGGTCCTCGATCGAGATGACGCGCCGGACGCCGCGCTTGCGCGCCTGCTCCGCCAGCAGGTCGAGCAGCGCCCAGCCCACGCCCTTGCCGCGATGGTCCGCGCCGATGGAGACCGCGACCTCCGCCGTATCGAGCGCGTTGTCGCAGGCCAGCAGCGCGGTGGCCACCGCCTCGCCGGTGGCGGCATCGGTGGCGAGCCAGGATTCTGTGCGGAAATGGTCGGGATGGACCAGCGGGTCGAGTTCGGCGTGGCCGACGTGCTCGCTGGCGTGGAGGAAGCGGAAGCGGCGGTCCTCCGCCGAGACGCGATCGAACAGCGCCGCGAGGACGGGTTCGTCGGCCTCGTCGACGGGGCGGACGTCGAGCACGAGGCCGGAGCGGGTCGACAGGCGGAACGGGGCGGTCAGGACGGGCATGGCGGAAACTCCGGGGAGAGGTGCCGTCCGTATGATGCTGCGACGCACAATGCGCGTTGATCGGGCGCAATCGAGCGCGGTTTGACGGTGCGTTTCGTGCATGTCAGGTTGCCGAAAACGAAAACGGGAGACGACGATGGACGATCTGGCGCGGCTGGTGGCGGGCGAGGCGATCCGGCAGGTCAAGGCGCGGTATTTCTATGGCCTCGACCACAAGGACTGGGACCTGTGGCGCCGCGAGGTCTGGGCCGCCGACGGCGAGCTGCACGTGCCCGAGCACCGGACCGAGCCCTATCGCGGCATCGACGCGATCATCGCCTGGGTGAGCGCGGCGACCGCCGACCAGGTTTCGATCCACCACGGCCACATGCCGATGATCGAATTCGACGGCGCCGACGCCGCGCGGGTGATCTGGGCGATGGAGGACCGGCTTTACCGCACGCGCGAACACCCGCTCGAAGGCGGCTGGACCGAACTGCACGGGATGGGCCACTACCGCGAGCGCTATGAACGGCGCCCGGAAGGCTGGCGGCTGGTCTCGTCGCAGTTGACCCGCCTGCGGGTGGACATGCGGATGACGCGCTGAACGGCCGGAATGCGTTCAGCGAGGCCGCCGTCGCGCGATCCCGTCGCGCTCGCAGCGGGCAATCGGCTGGCAGGATCGTCGCGCGGGGACCGGCGACCGGCGCCTTGGCCGGTGGGCCCTTGTTGTCGGGCCCAGTCAGTCCGGACGACCCTCGTCGAGGTCGCAGGCGGTGGGATCGATCAGCCGCTGGCCGTGGCGGGCGTGCCATTCGGCATAAGCCGCGCGCTCGTCCTCGCGCTCGGCGCGCAGCGCGCGGAGCTGGCGAGCGCGCGAACCGAACTCGAACGCCACCAGCACCAGCAGCGCGATCACCGAAAGGCCGATCAGCAGCAGGGGCCAGAGCAAGGCGTACGATGGCAATGACATCATGGCGAAAGTGCGCACTCCCCCCCTGTTGCGGCGGCCATGGCCGCGCATTCTGCGTCCCCGCGTTGTGAACGCGGTTCCCGCGCGGTGGTTCCCCGCTGCCCCGCATTTTTGCGTCGGCGGTGCTGGAATTACAGCAAGCGGGAGCGACGAGCCGTTATTTGTAATTTAAGTGTAGCGGTTTATGCTTCCTAACGGTTTCGGTGCGACCACTGGAGCGCCCGGCAACGGGCAAGCGGGGGCTGTCGCAAGCGCCCGCCGGAACAACTGACCGGGCAACCGGGATGGGTCCACGGGAATGGACCCAGGAGACGGGTCGCAAGATGAACACGCATGACCGTGGCGCCGCAAGTGGCGCCGATTCACCGCTGCGCCAGTCGCTGGCGCGGTTCCGCTCGGCGTTCTTCGCCGTTGCGCTGCTCAGCGCGGTGCTCAACTTCCTGCTGGTCGGTGGCTCGGTCTACCTGATGCTGGTCTATGACTCGGTGTTGCCGAGCCATTCACTGCCGACGCTGGCGGGGCTGTTCGCGATGGTGGTCGCGGTCTACCTGTTCCAGGGCCTGTTCGACCGGATGCGCGGGCAGATCCTCGCCGACATCGGCGCCGCGCTCGACCGGCAGCTTGCGGCGCGGGTGCAGGACGTGATCGGGACGATGGCGCTGCGCGGCCAGCGCGCCGGCAGCGACGGCCTGGCGACAATGCGCGACCTCGACGCGGTGCGCGGCTGGCTGGCGTCGAGCGGTCCGGCGGCGCTGATCGACATGCCGTGGATCGTGTTCTTCCTGGCGGTGGTCTGCCTGCTGCACTGGCTGCTGGCGCTGACCGCGCTGGCCGGGGCGGCCGTGCTGGTGGCGCTGACTTTCGCGACCGATCGCGCCACGCGCGCGCCGATGCGACGGCTGGCGCAGGTTTCCGGCCATCGCGCCGGCTTGGCGGAAAGCAACCTGCGCCATGTCGAGGTGCTGGCGGCGCTGGGGATGCGGCGGCGGATGCGGACGCGATGGGAGGCGGTGAACCACGTCTACCTCGCCGCCAACCGCGAACTGGCGACGACGATCGCGACGTACGGGGGCGCCGGGCGGGTGTTCCGCCTGTTCCTGCAAAGCCTGCTGGTGACGGTGGGCGCGCTGCTGGTGATGAACGGCAAGGCCAGCGGCGGCGTGATCTTCGCCTCGTCGATCCTCTGCGGCCGCGCGCTCGCGCCGGTTGACCAGGCGATCGGCGGATGGCGCGCGTTCGGCGCCGCGCGCGCTGGCTGGGCGCGACTGGAGGCGCTGTTCGCCCAGTTTCCCGAAACCGCCCCGCCAGCGGTGGACCTGCTCGCGCCGAGCGAGTTCCTGAGCGTGTCGCAGCTATGCATGGCGCCCCCGGGATCCCCGCGGCTGACGCTCAACGGCGTCGACTTCCGGCTTGAGGCCGGGCAGGCGCTGGGGGTGATCGGGCCGAGCGCAGCCGGCAAGACCACGCTGGCGCGCGCGCTGACCGGGGTCTGGCCGCCGGCCCGCGGGGCGGTTCGGCTCGACGGCGCCACGCTCGACCAGTGGGACGAGGAGCGGCTCGGCGCGGCCGTCGGCTACCTGCCGCAGACGGTCGAGTTGCTCGAAGGCACCGTCGCCGAGAACATCGCCCGGTTCGAGCCCGACGCGCCTTCGTCCAAGGTCATCGCCGCCGCCCGCGCCGCCGGGGTCCACGACCTGATCGTGGCCTTGCCGGAAGGCTATGACACGCGCGTCGGCGACGATGGCCGCGCGCTTTCCGCAGGCCAGCGCCAGCGCATCGGCCTGGCGCGCGCGTTGTACGGCGATCCGTTCCTGGTCGTGCTCGACGAGCCCAATTCCAACCTCGACGCGGCCGGCGAAGCGGCGCTGGAAGCGGCGATCGCGCAGATCCGCATCCGCGGCGGCATCGCCGTGGTCGTCGCCCACCGGCCCTCGGCCCTGGCCAACGTCAGCCACGCGCTGTTGCTGCGCGACGGCCGGGCCGAGCGCTTCGGCCCCAAGGGCGAGGTGCTGCGCGCGGTGACGCGGCCGCAAGGCATCGACGGAGGCGCGGCGATCGGCCCGCGCGCGGCCGAGGGATGACCGTCATGATCGAGAGCACGCTTCCCGCCAGCATCGTCGCCGCCCAGGCCGGTCTGCCGCCTTATGAACCCGAACTGCAGATCGGCCGGTCGGTGCGCCGCGCGATGCGGACGCTGGCCGGGCTGGGCCTCGTCGCCACCGTCGGGCTGTGCCTGGTGCCGATCGGCGGCGCGGTGGTGGCCCCCGGGCAGGTCGGCGTCGAATCGCGCGTCAAGCGCATCGCCCACCCCACCGGCGGGGTGATCGCGGCGATCCTCGTCGCCAACGGCGATCACGTCGTCCGCGACCAGGCCCTGGTGCGGCTGGCAAGCGACGTCAGCAACGCCGAGAATCGCTATTCGAGCCTGACCGTGGTGCAGATGCTGGCGCAGCGCGCGCGGCTGGACGCCGAGCGGATGGGCCTGCCGGCGATCCGCTTTCCCGTCGAGCTGACGGGCAGCGCCGATCCCGGCGCCCGGCAGGCGATGGCCGACGAGCAGCGGCTGTTCACGACGCGGCGGCAGGAGCAGGTGCAGTTGCGCGCTCAGCTTTCGGCGCGGGTCGAGCAGGTCGGCCGGCAGATCGCCGGCTACGAGGCGCAGATCGGCGCATTGCGCCGGCAGCAGGCTCTGATCGCGCCCGAGCGGTCCGGTGTGCGCGAGCTGTGGGACAAGGGCCTGGTGACGATCACCCGGCTGAACCAGCTCGAGCGGACCACCGCCGACATCGAGGGCACGGTCGCGTCCCTGCAGGCGCAGATCGCGCAGGCCCGGGCCCGGATCGGCGAAACGCGCGAGCAGATGCTGGCGCTGGAACAGACCCGGCGCAGCGAGGCCGGGGCGCAGTTCGCGACGATCAGCAACGCGATCAACGACCAGCAGATCCGCCATGCCGCCGCCAGCGAGGCGGACCGGCGCGCGGTGGTGCGCGCGCCATATGACGGCGTCGTCGACAAGCTGGCGCTCACCGCGGTGGGCGACGTGGTCAAGCCCGGCGAGGCGTTCATGGAGATCGTGCCCGACCGCGACCGCTTCACCGTCGAGGTGACGATCGCGCCGGGAGACATCGACCAGGTCCACGCCGGCCAGCCGGCGCGCATCCGTTTCAGCGCGTTCAACAGCACCGCCACGCCCGAGCTGGCCGGCCGGGTGACGTTCGTGGCACCGGCGCGATCGACCAATGCCGAGGCCAAGGCCAGCTACTACGAGGCGCGGGTCGAGATCGATCCGGCGGCGCTGCGGCGACACCCGGAAATGGCACTGAAGCCGGGGATGCCGGCCGAGGTCTTCGTCGAGACCGGCAACCGCTCGATGATCTCCTATCTCACCAAGCCGTTGCGCGACCAGCTTGCGCGCGCGTTCAGGGACAATTGACGGCCGGGAAGCCGCGAAGGGTACGCACGCGATGAAATGGACATGGAAAGGCACACGACGGGGCGGCATCGCCCTGGCGCTGGCGACGCTGGGCGGCGCGCAGGCGGAGGCGGCGCTGACGCCGATGACACCGGGGACCGGCAGGCCGGCGGCGGCGGCCCCTGCCGCCTCCCCTGACCCGGCACCCCCCGCCATCCCCGATACCCCGCCGCAATCGACCGCGGCGGCGGTGACGCCGGCGGTCTTCGCGGGCGCGCCGGGCCAGGCGCTGCCGCAGGCGGCGCCGCCGGTGCGGACATTGGCCGAGGCGATCGCGCTGGCCTATCGCGCCAATCCGCGGCTGGCGGCGCAACGGGCGACGCTGCGCGGCACCGATCTCAAGGTTCCTGCGGCACGATCTGCCTATGGCCCGCAGCTCGACGTGACCGCCAGCTATGGCTTCACCGAGGACTGGACCGACCAGCAGGACGGCACCCGCAGCGCCAGCTCGGGCTGGACCAGCAGCGTCTCGGCGGCATTGACCCAGCCGCTGGCGACCTTCGGCCGCAACCGCGCCGGCGAGGCGACGGCGCGCGCGCAGGTCGACTACGCACGCAACCAGTTGCGGCTGGTCGAGGCGCAAGTCCTGCTGGCCGTGGTCAGCGACTATGTCGGGGTCATCCGCGATGCCAACGCGGTGACCATCGCCCGGCAGAACGTGGCGATCCTCGAACGGCAGTGGCAGGACGATTCGGCACGCTATCGCGTCCGCGAGATCACGCGCACCGACCTCGACCAGGTGGCCAACCGGCTGGCGACGGCGCGCGGCGCGCTGATCCTCGCGCAAGGACAGCTCGCGGCGACGCAGGCGCAGTTCCTGCGCAGCGTCGGCGCCCCCCCGGGCGAGCTGGCGCCGCCCGACGTGCTGGTGCCGCCGGCGGACAGCCTGGCCGCGGCGCTGGCCATTGCCGATGCCGAGAACCCGCTGGTCCGCGCCGCGCAATCGCGCGAAAAGGTGTCGCGGGGGGAGCTGGAATCGGCGAAGGCGGAATGGCTGCCCCGCGTCGACTTGCGCGGAACGGCGGCGGTCGGCCCGCTTTCGGCCACCGACAACCAGTACCGGGTGCGGCGCCTGCAGGCGCAGGTCGTGGCGACGGTGCCGCTGCTTGATTCGGGCAAGCGCCGGGCGCTGGCCGGCGAAGCGCGCGAGGCCAACCAGGCCGACTGGCTGCTGATCGACCAGGCCCTGCGCGACGAGCGCGCCAGCGTTGCCGGCGCCTGGGACCAGATGAGCGCCGCGCGCGCCAGCCTCGACCAGTTCGGCCGCGCGGTGGCGGCGGCGCGACAGGCCTACGAAGGCGGCCGCACCGAGGAGCGCGCCGGCGCGCGGACCACGCTCGAGGTGCTGGACCTGGCGCGCGATCTGCTGACCGTCCGCAACAGCTACAACGCCGCGCTGGCGAACGAGTACCTGGCCCGGGCCAACCTGATGGCGGTGATGGGGCGGCTGGAAGCGACGAAGCTGCCGGTCGACGTCGCGCCCCATGATCCGCGGCAGCATTACTGGCGCAAGGCCTGGACCGCCGACTGGCTGCTGCTGACGCCGGTGCTGCGCACGCTGGACGGCATCGTCATCGGCCGTGTCCACGGGGACCGGCCGATGCGCGACGCGGGCCTGCTGAGCCAGCCGACGGCGCCCGCAATCGACGCGCCGGGGACGGAAACCCTCCCCGAAATCCCGGGTACCGATCGCTAGAGTCGATACCATTGAAATCGAATCGGTATCGCCTCCAGATTCTCTTGTTTTTTCGTGATTTCCGAGCCGTGAAATGTTCCATTTCACTTGAAATCACTCTAGCGCAGGTCCGTCAGCGGCACTGCGCGCCGGCAGCGGCGACCGCGAAGAACGTGCAGTCGAGCGAGGCGCGGGGTTCGGCGGTGTCCGAAGCCTGGACATATTCGAACACCAGCCGGCTGCGCGCCGCCGGGGGGATCGGGAAGCCCGGCGGTATGTCGGTCTCGCGCCCCCAGGCGGAAACGCGGCACCAGCCGCCGGGGCCCCCGCCCGCGCGGCACAGCGCCTTGGCGGCGTCGACCAGCTTCGCGGGCTGGGCGCGCGGGCCGACCAGCAGGCCGAAGAAACCGCCGTCGGGATGGACCAGCCGGATGCGCGCGCCGTGCAGCGCCGCGGCGCTGACCCCCGCGGGCGGGGCAAGATCGACCCGGGCGAATCCCGGGCGCGGCGGTTCCTCGCCGGCGGCAACTGCGGCGGCGGCCGAGTCGGCTTCGCCAGCGCCCGGCGCCGCGGAACCGGCGGCGGTGCGATGAAGCACCGGCGCGGGATCGGGCTCGCCGCCGCGATAGACGCCGCTGAACGCGATCGGCGTGCCCCAGCCGCCGGGCCAGCGGAAGAACAGGTGCTCACCGATGCGGGCGAGCTTGGCCAGCGAGGGGCTCCACCAGGGATAGACCGAGCGCGTGTGATAGTGCGTGGCCCAGCCGACGCCGGGGAACACCCGGCCATCGAGCGCGCGGGTGGCGACCGCGCGGGCGCGCTGCCAGAACGGTTCCGGGATGGCACGAGCGAGGGCGCCGTCGCAGGTGAAGGTGAACTGGCAGCCGGTGGCGCGTTCGGCGCCCTGCAGCACGACGCCGCAGACGGTGCCGGGAAAGGCCGGGTGGCGCACGCGGTTGAGCACGACCTGGGCAACGGCGGCCTGTCCGCCCGGATCGTCCCCGGCTTCGTAGAGCTCGGCCGCGGCAAGGCATTCGATCGCGCGGCGGCGATCCTCGCCATCGCCCAGGAAGCGGAACGGACGCGCGGCGATCAGCGGGCCAGGGGCAAATGCGACGGCGTCGTTGCGGCGGCGGGCATCGTCCGGCGCAAGTGCCGATTGCGCAACGCCGCCGTGCGCCTCGATGTCCGCGGGGCGGGCGGGAAGCCGCGTGATCTGCGCGGGATCGATCCGTTCGCGCGCGGGGGGACGCGCCAGCCACAGCGCCGCCACTGCCAGCAGCGCCGACAGCACCAGCAGCGCGTGGCGCGCGGCGGCGGGCAATGGCGCGGGCAAGCGGGCGGCGCGGGATTCATCGGCGGTGGGGGAAGCCATGCACTCGCTCGCTACCGGGGGGCGGTCTGCCTTCCCTAACCGGCCAGCAGCCGCTCTACCAGCCGAAGCTGCCGCGGCAGGCAATCCCGGAGGGCATAGCGCTCGGCCACGGTGGCGCGGGCGGCGGCGCGCAGGCGGTCGCCGGCGGCCCGGTCCTCCAGCGCGGCGACGATCGTGCCGACCATCGCCTCGCCGTCGTGGAACGGGAACAGGCGGCCGTTGACGCCGTCCTCCACCACCTCGCGCACGGGCGCCGTATCCGAGGCGACGAGCAGGCAGCCGGCGGCCATCGCCTCTAGGCACGACCACGACAGCACGAATGGAAAGGTCAGGTAGACGTGCACCGCCGAGATCCGCAGCAGCGACAGGTAATCGGCATACGGCAGCTTGCCGACATGATGGACGCGCGCGGCATCCGCCCCGAGATCGACCTCGGCGGCGAGCGCCTCGCGCCAGTTGGCGTGGCCGTCGCGCGGCAGCGGCGAATAGCTGACCTCCACCCCGCCGACGATCACCACCTGCGCCCGGGGCCGCGCCGCCAGCAGGCGGGGCAATGCGCGCAGGAAGACGTGGTAGCCGCGATGCGGTTCGAGATTGCGGGCGACGTACGTGATCACTTCGCCGCCGCCATCGAGCACGCGGCCGTCGGGCAAGGTGAACCGGGCGCCAGGGTCCGGGAACACGCGCGCGGTGTCGATGCCGTCGAACACGACTTCGATGCGATCGTGCAGGAAGTCGGGATGGCGGTGCTTCTGCCAGTGCGTCGGCGCGAGCAGCAGGTCGGCCGCGGCGTGGCTGAGCAGCAGCGGCCCGTTCATCATCCGCGCGGTGGCGAGGCCCTGCGCGGTGACCGGGAACAGCGGATCGAAGCCGATGTCGGCACCCTGCGGCTGGTAATAGAACTCCGCATAGGAAAGGATCCGCGCGTCGGGCCAGATGTCGCGGAGCAGCAGCCCCTCTCCCCAGCCGGGATGGACGATCACCAGCCGGGGCCGCACCCCTTGCGCGCGCAGGTCGAGACAGACGCGGGCGACGGCATGGCCGAAGCGCGCGGCGACCTCCATCGGCCGGGCGAAAGGCTCGGTCGAGCGCTCGCCGCAGTCGGGATCGGGGTAGAGCACGGTGCGCACGTTCGGCAACTGGACGCCCGTGCGCCGGGTGACGAAGAAGACGCGCAGCCGGCGGTCCTGCGCCAGCGCCGGCGCCAGGTGGCGGAACTGGCCGGGCATGTTCTGGTGAATAAAAACGATGTCCGTCAACGCCATAGACCCGAATCCCCCTGGCGGATGCTATGCGGATTTTTCGCGCCCGGGCAACGGCCAGGGCGCTGCGCCAGGCAAAAATTCAAACGTTTGCCCGCGTGCCGGACTTGCGTTTCACCGTTCCGCGCGGCATTCCGCCGCGACAACCCCACGCCCGAAGGCCGCACCGCCGATGCTGCACACCGCCATCCCCACCCAGCGCCGCACGCGCGGGCGCCCGCGCCGCGAGGACGTCGCCGCGATCGAGGAAGTGCTGCTGGGCGTCGCGCTGAAGGAATTTCTCGAGCACGGCTACGGCGGCGCCTCGCTGGCGCGGATCGTGCGCAACGCCGGCATTTCCAAGACGACGCTGTGGTCGCGTTATGCCGACAAGGCGGCGCTGTTCCGCGCGATCATGAACCGCCAGATCGAGCGGATGGACGGCGACCACGTGCTCTTGCCCGACGGCGGCAAGCCCGATCTCGCCAAGGGCCTGCTCAGCTACGCCACGCACCTGCTGAACGCGGCGGTGGAGGGCGAGATGCCGGCGGTGGAGCGCCTGCTGGCGACCGAGGCCGCCCGCTTTCCCGAACTGGGCAAGGCGGCGGTGGAACGGACGATGCTGGTGGTCCGCCAGGTGACCGACTTCATCCGCCTGTGCACCCGCGACGATCCCCGCCCGTGCCGCGATCCCGAAGGCGTCGCACGGCAGTTCATCGGCACGCTGGTCGGCTGGCACTCGATGCAGCAACTGGCCTGCATGACCGCCTCGCGGCAGAAGCGCGAGGCCTACGCCGGGCGGCTGGTCGAACTGTTGATGGCCGCGCGCGACGCCTGGTAGGATCAGCCCGCGGCCAGCCGCTCACCTTCGGCCTCGACCAGCGGCCACAACACCTCGTTGGCGAGGACGTGGCAGAAATACTCGTCGACCCGCGCGATCAGCCCGCCGGCGAACGTGAAGATGAACACGTACTGGTTGGCATAGGCCTTGCCGTCGCAGGTCGTGGCATCGCCCTCGCATTCGACGACGACACGGTCGCCCTCCGCCGTGACCGTGCGCGGGGTCAGCCGCAGGCCGGTCGGCAGGATGCGGGCGAACGCGTCGATCGTGCCGACCATCACGTCGCGGCGACGGGTGCCGGCGAACTTGCCGAAGCCGCGGGCGACGGCAATCGCCTCGGGGGCAAGGCAGGCATCGGCCAACGCGGTGTCGTTGGTGCTCATCGCCCGGATGAAGTCGAGCGCAACGCGGCGCATGGCTTCGGTATCGGCCATCGTCAGTCTCCCTTGCGGCCAAGAATGCGGCCGATCTTTGCCATCATGCCGGGCTGGTCGGCGGATTCGCCTGCCGGCTGCGGATGCCGGCCGGCTTCGATCGCGGCCTTGAGTTCATGGGCGAAGCCCAGCGCGAACTTCGGCAGCAGCGGCCGCCCCATCGCCTCCCACATCGGCGCCATCGGCCCGGCGCCGACGACGCGGACGTGCAGTTCCATGCGCGTTTCGCCCTCGCCCGCCGGCTCGGCGCGATAGGTGCCGCCGCCCGAGACCGGATCGCCCTCGAGCGCATACTCGAAGTCCACCGCCTCCGGCCCGGCCCAGCGCGTGACGGTGACATTGACCTTGACCGTGCGGACAAGACCGCCGACCCCGACCTTGAGCACCCAGTGCGAGTGGTCCTCGTCGCGGATTTCGCACTCGCGGTAGCCCGGCATGATCTCCGCCCAGCGGCTGACGTCGCGGGCATGGTCCCACACGGCGTCGATCGGCGCCGCGACGGTGACGGTCTGGGTGGTCTCGATCATCGCCCGGTCACTTTCCTTGCTCGGTCCTATTCACGGCGTTCCGGCCATCGCCGCCCGCGCCCGTTCGAGCCGGTCGCTGGGCCGGCCGGCGGCGTGGTGCGCGGCAAGCCAGCCGTGGACCATGCCGCGCGCGTTGGAGATGCCGCTCTGCATCATCGCGCCGGTGTCGGTCCGCGCCTGCGCGTTGCCGCCGACATAGAGCCCGGCGATCGGTTCGTCGTCCCAGCCCAGGGCGCGGCAGTGTTCGTCGGCCAGCAGCCCGTTGGCGGCGATGGCGCTGCCCCCCATGCGGTGCAGGCGCACCGCGTGGAACGGCGCCTGCGTCAGCGGACCGAGGTTGGGATTGGGGCCGTGGAAGCGATCGCCGCACATCCACGCGTTCCACGGCATCTCGCCGCGGTGGAAATCGGGATCGACGCCCGCCTCCGCCTGGGCATTGAAGCGTGCGACCGTGGCCTCCAGCGCGGCGGGATCGACGCCGATCTTCGTGGCCAGCCCGGCGATGGTGTCGGCGCGCTCGGCAAAGGCGGCGGGGAACTCGCTGCCGGGAAAGTAGGTGCCGAATGGATACTTCTCGCGGTGGCGGCTGTCGATCACCGCCCAGCACGGGAAATTGGGATGGGTCTGGGTGGCGCCGTCGATCTGGTCGACCCGCGCGAAGATGTCGCGATAGAACGATTCGTTGGCAAAGCGGCGGCCGCTGCGGTTGACGACGATCGCATGCGGCAGGCCGATCGGCACCATCGCGTTGCGCCAGATCGGCAGCCCGTAGACATCCTCCTCGCCGATCATCGGCATGCCGAGCGCGGTGATGTCCGGCACCTTGGCGGTGCGCGCGCCGAGCGGCCCGGCGAGCCGCAGCGCGGCGCCATCGACCGTGGGCAGCACCATCGACTGCAGGTCGAGCTGGTGCGACAGACGCTTGTTGTGCCCCGCGTCCCGCTCGTACGAGCTGACCGCCAGCAGCACGCCACGGCGGGCGCGGATGCTGATGTCGCGCCCCTCGTGCACCGCGCGCAGGCCCACGACGCGCTCCCCGTCGGTATAGAGCTCCTCGGCCGAGGTGCCGGTGCGCATCGGGATGCCGCGGCGGATGGCGTCGCGGATCAGCCAGCCGATCAGGCCGGGGCCGAGGCAACGCTCGTCCGCCTCCAGCCGCGCGCCCATGCGATCATACGGCCAGCGCAGCATGTTGGCCGAGCCGCCGGCCTCGCCGATGTCGGCATGGGTGAGGCCGTAGGGCACGTTGGGCGAGCAGCGCACCCGCTCCTGCCAGTCGCCGAGCAGGCGGGCCGGGAACGGCTCGCATTCGAGCATCCGCCCGGCCATGACCGCGTCGTTGCTGGCGCCCGCGTAGTAGTCCGGGCAATCACCGATCACCATCATCCGCAGGCCGGCATTGTCCTCGAACCACTTGAGCACGGGGGCGGCGTGCGTGGTGAGGTTGAGGATCGCGTCCTCGTCGGCATAGTCCATCGCCAGCCGCTGGATGTAGCGAAAGCCCGATTCGGCCGAATCGTCGATGCCCATGGCCGCGGCGAGGTGGTTGCCGGCCACCCAGACCTCGCCCATCGACAGCGCGGTAACGCCGCCGAGCAGCGCGTCGCGCTCGATCACCAGCGCTTCCAGCCCCAGCGCCTGCGCGGCGATCGCGCCCGATATGCCGCCGATGCCCGAGCCGACCGCAACGAAGTCGACCTCGATGTCCCACGTTTCCGGGGGCGTCGCCCTGCGCATCGCGATTCTCTCCCTGGCTCTTGTCGTTTGCGGCGGCAGCTTAGGAGAATGCTTCCTCGCCGAGCAAGGTCGTCCGGTGCATCATCCGTCCGCTGCCGATCGGATAAGGCAGCGCGCGGTGCAGGACGCCGGTGTTGTCCCAGATCAGCAGGTCGCCCACCGTCCATTCGTGGCGCCAGGTAAAGCGCGGCTGCGTCACCCAGTCCATCAGCTCGGCCAGCAGCGCGTCGCTTTCCGCGCGATCCATGCCGACGACGTGGCTGGCATGGCAGCCGATCACCAGCGACTTGCGCCCCGACGCGTGCGTCCACACCAGCGCGTGCTGCTGCAGGGGAATCGAATCCCAGTGCGCGGCGGTCTCGGGCGTGCGCTCCACCCCGCAACGCTCCATCGAGACGGCGAACGAATGCTCGACCCGCAGGTCGGCGATACGGTCCTTCATCGCCTGCGGCAGCGCGTCATAGGCGGCATAGGAATTGGCGAACTCGGTCTGGCCGCCTTCCCGGCTGAGCACCCGGCCCGACAGCAGCGAGCCGAACACCGGCACGGTGTCATGGGTGCCGTCCATGTGCCAGTTCATCGAGCCCTTGAGGTACAGCGCCTGGGCATTGGCCTTGTTGTCGAGGGTGATCTTGAAGATGCCCTTCTCGCCCTCTTCGCGGATGCGGCCGATGTGGCTCGCCAGCGTCACCTGCTGCTCGTCGCTGAGGTTCGCCTGCGGCACCAGCAACACGCCGCGATCGACCAGCAGCCGGCGCAGCTCCGGCCCCGATTCGGGTGCCAGCAGCGTGGCGAGATCGCACTCGATGCGCGCGCCGATCGCCTCGGTCAGCGGGTGGGCGGCAATCCTGCCGGCAACGGTGGCCATCTGTCTCTCTCCCAGTCGCCGCGGCGACAAATCATACCAAGTGGCCTTTTATGGAATGTCACCCTGCACGAGTCAATCGCGCGATGCCCCCGCCTGACGCCCGCGCCTAATGCCCGCGCCTAATGCCCCCCGGGCGGCGCCCCGCCGGAGATCCGCGTCAGCGGGATGTTCGGCGTCAGCCAGACCAGCGCCGCCGCCACGAACGAGAACGCCGCGGCAACCCAGAACACGTGGTTCACCGCCAGCGTCACCGATTCCTTCTGGACGAGCTGGTCGATCATCATCGTCGCCTGCTGCGCGTTCATGCCGATCTGCGCGAGGCTGGCGCGGGTCGGCCCGTCGTGGAGATTGCCGACGAGATTGGCCCGCGCAAACGCCTGGGCATTGCCCCAGACCGTCAGCACGACCGACGTGGCGATCGCCGTCGACATCGTCCGCACGAAGTTCTGCAGGCCGGACGCGGTGGCGGTCTCCGCCGGCTCGACCGAGGACAGTGCCATCGTCGTCAGCGGGATCATCATCATCGGGATGCCGATGCCCTGCGCCACCATCGGCCAGATCAGCGAGAACATGTCGGCATCGCTGGTCCAGTGGGTGCGGAAGATCGATGTCACCCCCATCCAGAACACGCCGAGGCTGACCATCGCCCGCGGATCGACCTTGGGCAGCGCCTGCGCGATGAAGCGCGAGGTCAGGATCGCCGCGAAGGCATGGCCCGCCGTCACCAGCCCCGCCTTGGTGGCGCTGTAGCCGAGGCTGGTCTGCAGCCATTGCGGCACCACCACGACGCCCGCGAAGAACGCCCCGAAGGCGAAGGACTGCGTCGCCACCACCGCGCTGAAGCCGCGATGGCGGAACACGCGCAGGTCCACCACCGGGTGCTCCTCGGTCAGCTCCCAGATCAGGAACACGCAGAAGCCGATCGCCGCCATCACCGCCAGCCCGACGATGCGCCAGTCGGCGAACCAGTCGTGATCGCGGCCGATGTCGAGCATGACCTGCAGGCAGCCGATCCAGAACACCAGCAGGCCCAGCCCGACCTTGTCGATCGGCACCCGCCGCGTCGCCGTCTCGACCGGGCGCAGCAGCATCCAGGCGCCGGCCACGCAGATCGCCGCGATCGGCAGGTTGATGAAGAAAATCCAGTGCCACGAGATGTCGTCGGAGATGATGCCGCCGACGATCGGGCCAACCGCCGGCCCGGCGGTCACCGTCATCGCCCACAACGCCATCGCCATCGCCCGCTTTTCCGGCGGGAACACGCGCACCAGCAGCGTCTGCGACATCGGCATGATCGGGCCGCCGCACAGCCCCTGCCCGATCCGCGCCGCGACGATCATGCCCAGCGTCACCGACAGGCCGCACAGCAGCGAGAATGCGCCGAACCCGGCCATCGCCCAGATGAACACGCGCACGGTGCCGAAGCGGTCGGCCAGCCAGCCGGTCAGCGGCACGCAGATCGCCTCGGCCACGGCATAGGAGGTGATGATCCACGTGCCCTGGTCGAGGCTGATGCCCAGGTTGCCCGAGATGTGCGGGACCGAAACGTTGGCGATCGTCAGGTCGAGCACGACCATGAAGTTGCTGAGCGCCAGCACCAGCCCGGCGATGAGTCGCCGGTTTGCCGGAATCAGCTTCCACGCGTCGAGCGCGCCGGGATCGGACTTGTTGCCGGGAGGCGGGCCGCCGGCCACGATCAGTTGCCCGAAAGGTCGATGGTCGCCTCGGTCGACAGGCCGACGCGCAGCGGATGCTCGGCCAGCTCCTTCGGATCGAGCGCGATCCGCACCGGCAGGCGCTGGACGATCTTGATCCAGTTGCCGCTGGCGTTCTGGGCCGGGATCAGCGCCTGCGACGAGCCGGTGCCGCCGCCGATGCCGACGACCTTGCCATGATAGGTGACGCCGCTGCCATAGATGTCGGCGACGACTTCGGCCGGCATGCCGATCCGCACCCGGCGGAGCTGGCGTTCCTTGAAATTGGCCTCGATGTAGACCTGGCGGACCGGGACGATCGACATGATCGGCGCCCCCTGCGCGACCTGCTGGCCGACCTGGACCTGGCGCCGGGTGACGACGCCGTCGATCGGCGCGCGCAGCACCATGTGGCCCAGCTCGATCCGCGCCGCCTCCAGCCGCGCCTTCGCCGCCAGCACCGCGGGATCGTTGTCCTCGCTGTTGCCGCTGACCAGCGCCGCCGCCGCCGCGCTCTGGCCTTGCGCGGAAACCTGCCCGGCGCGGGCCTGCGCCAGCGCCGCCTCGGCCCGGCGTACCGCCGCCTGTGCCGCCGCATCGGCCGTGCGCGCCGCGGTCAGCTCCTCGCCCGATACGCCGCCGGCCGCGACGACGCTTTCGCGCCGCGAAAGGTCGGTGCGCGCCTTGGCGGCATCGGCGCGCGCGGTCGCCAGCGCCGCCTCGGCCTGCACGATGCCCTGGCCGCTGGCGCCGACTTGCGCCGCCAGCGCGCCGCTGTTGGCGACCGCCTGGCGGAAACGCCGCCGGGCCGCCGCAAGGTCCGCCTCGGCCGAAGCCAGGCCGATGCGCGCGGTCGCCGGATCGAGCTCGACCAGCAACTGCCCGGCCTTGACCTCCTGCGTGTCGGAGACATGGACCGCGAGCACGGTGCCGGCCGACAGCGGCGTCACCTGCGCGGTTTCCGCCGCGACATAGGCATCGTCGGTGCTGGTGTGGTTGCGGCCGACGAGGATGTACCACAACGCCCAAAGCAGCCCGAGGACGAGCACCACCAGCGCCAGCCGGCGCAGCCACAGCGTGCGCTTGGCGATCCGCGCCTCCTTCGCCTCGGCGCTTTCGCCGGAGGCGGCGGGCGGGTTGGTTGCTGCTGCTTCACTCATGCGGGGCGTTTCCGGCTGGCTGGATGTCTGGAACGGGAGCGGTGGCGACATAGCCGCCGCCGAGGGCGCGGATCAGCGCGATCTCCGCCGCGCGCACGCCGGCATCGCTGGCGGCCTTGCCGAGCCGCGCGGTGACGGCCTGGTTCTCGGCAGTGAGCACTTCGAGGTAATTCGCCAGCCCCGCCTGGTAGCGGACCCGGGCGATGCGCAGGCCATCCTCGGCCGCGGCCTGCGCGCGGCGACCGTCGGCATTGCGCCGCGCCATCGCGCCGCGCGTGGTGACCGCGTCGGCCAGTTGCTGGTAGGCCCCGACCACCGCCTTGTCGTAGGCGGCGACGGCGCTGTCGTAGTCGGCGCGCGCGCCGCCATACTGCGCGCGCAGCTCGCCGCCATGGAATATCGGCAGCGAGAACGCGGCCGTGGCGTTGCCGAACTGCGAATCCTTGTCGAACAGCAGGTTCAGCCCCAGCGACTGCACGCCGTACAGCGCCGACAGGCGGATCGCCGGAAAGAACGCGGCCCGCGCCGCCTTGATCCGGGCGGCGGCCGCCTCCATGCGGGCGCGCGCGGCGATCAGGTCCGGGCGGCGCGCGACCAGCTCGGTCGTCGCCGTCTCGGGCAGGGGCACGGGGTTGACGGGGGCAAGTGCGGGATCGGCGATGGCCAGGCCGCGGTCCGGTCCCTCCCCCAGCAGCGCCGCGATCTGGTGGCGGCGCAGGTCCACCGCCTGCTCGGCAGCGGCGAGATCGGCCGCGGCAAGCGCCGCCTGGGTCTCCGCCAGGCGCAGATTGGCGAGGGTATCGAGGCCGTGGCCCTCGCGGTCCGCGACCAGCGCGCGCGTCGCCTCGCGGTTGGCCAGCGCGGCCTTGCGCAAGTCGCGCGTGGTGACCAGCCCGGCCAGGTCGACATAGGCTTCGGCGATGCCCGATGCCAGCGCCAGCCGCGCCGCCTGCGCCTCGACCCGGGCGGCCTCCTGTTCCGACGTCGCCGCGCGAAGCTGGGCGCGGGCGCGGCCCCAGATGTCCGGCTCGAAGTTGAACGCGGCGGCAAGCTGCCCGGCGTCGTTCCAGCCCTTGGGCAGGAAAGCCTTGAAAGTATCGGGATAGCCCTGGTTCAGGCTGATGCGGCTTTCGCTGGCGGACCCTTGCGCGTCCAGCGTCGGCAACAGCGCGCCGCGCGCCTGCCCCGCCAGCGCCGCCGCCTTGCGGAAGCGCGCGACCGCGGCGGCGACATCGGGGGAACCCGCCAGACCTTCCGCGATCAGGCGGTCGAGCTGCGGGTCACCGAAGGTCCGCCACCAGCCGTCCTCCGCGCCGAACGTGGGCCAGGCCGCGCCCGGCACCGCCGGCACGCTGCGCACCGCCGCGTCGGCGACGGCCGTGTCGCGCGGCACCGGCAGCGGCCCGCCGGCCGGCACGCAGCCGGCCAGGGCCGCGGCGATCGCGGTGGCGGCGACGGATCGCGCAAGGCAGGAGGATCTCATCGATTACCGTACCACGTGGTATGACTGCATGTGCGCCTCATCGTCCCTGGCCGAACGCTTGTCAACCACAAAGGCGTACCGTATAGTACGCCAATGCTGCCGCAAGATTGCCCTCTGCCGATCGGTCGCCGGGAAGCCAATCGGGCCACCCGGCGCGAGGCGATTCTCGACGTTGCCCACCGTTCGTTCCTCGAACGCGGCTACGCGGCCACCACGATGTCTGCAATCGCTGCCAGCCTCGGTGGTTCCAAGGGCACGCTGTGGAGCTACTTCGCCAGCAAGGAGCTGCTGTTCGCCGCCGTGCTGGATCGCGCGACGACGCTGTTCCAGGCGCAGATCGCGCAGGCCCTGAACCCGCGCGACGGCGTCGCCGACAGCCTGCACGCGTTCGCCCGCCAGTTCCTCGACCGCATCACCGCCGCCGATGCCGTCGCGCTCTACCGGCTGGTGATCGGCGAGGCGCGCCGCTTTCCCGAGACCGGCCGCATCTTCCACGAGCGCGCGCCCGGCCGCACGCGCGCGCTGCTCGCCGCCTATCTCGAGGCGGCGATGGCGCGCGGCCAGTTGCGCGCCGCCGATCCGATGGCCGCCAGCCGCCAGTTGATGAGCCTGTGCATGGGCGGCTGCCACCAGCAACTGCTGCTCGGCCTGATCGACAAGGCGCCGCGCAAGGCGATCGTCGAGGAGGCGGAGCTCGCGGTGGACAGCTTCCTGCGCGCCTACGCCGCCTGATCCTTCCCCTTTGCGCGCGGCGCGGCTATGCGGCGCCGATGGCCGAGGCAGCGAAGATCAAGATCTGCGGCATCCGCACCGCCGCCGCGCTCGACGCGGCGATCCGCGCGCGTGCCGATCACGTCGGGCTGGTGTTCTACCCGCCCTCCCCCCGCGCCGTCACCCCGCGTGAGGCCGCCGCGCTGGCGGATCGCGCCGGGCCGCGGGTGTCGCGGATCGGCCTGTTCGTCGATGCCGACGACGCGCTTCTGGCCGAGGCGGTGGCCGCCGGCCGGCTCGACGGCATCCAGCTCCACGGTTCCGAAACCCCGGCGCGCGCGGCGGCGGTGCGGCGCCAGTTCGGCCTGCCGGTGTGGAAGGCGGTGGCGGTTTCGGGGCCGGACGACGTGGCTCGCGCCGCGGCCCATGGCGATGCCGTCGATCTCGTGCTGTTCGACGCGAAGACACCGAAAGGCACGCTGCCCGGCGGCATGGGGCTGGCGTTCGACTGGGCGCTGCTGTCCGCCTGGAAGCTGCCGGTGCCCTGGGGCCTCGCCGGCGGCCTCAACCCGGACAACGTTGCCGAGGCGATCCGGCAGACCGGCGCGCCGCTGGTCGACACCTCGTCGGGCGTCGAATCCGCCCCGGGCGAAAAGGACGTAGGCCGGATCGCCGCGTTCTGCGCGGCGGTGCGCTCCGCAACCGCCTAGAGTGATTTCAAGTGAAATGGAACATTTCACGGTTCGGAAATCACGAAAAAACAAAAGAATCCAGGGTCGATACCCATTCAGTTTGAATGGTATCGACTCTAGCGAAAAAGGGCGGCCCCCGCGCGGGGGCCGCCCTCGCTCCGCCGGCCGGGCCGGCCGGGCGTCAGAAGTGCACGCCCATGCCGACCAGCGCGGCATTCGAATGGCGGGCGTTGTCCTCGTTGAAGAAGTGCTTGTACTCGACCTTGCCATAGAGCTTGCTCGAGAAGCCATGCTCCCACCCGGCGCCGACGGTCGGCGCGTCCGGCCCCTTGCCATAGGCATAGCCGCCGGTCGCGTAGAGCTTGTCCGCCGCGCCCAGCTTCGCGCCGATGCGGCCCGATGTGCCCCAGCGCACCTTCTCGCCACTGGCCAGCGTCTTGTCGACCGACTGCTCGACCCCGAAGAAGGCATTGCTGCCGAGGTTCCAGTCATAGCCGGCGGCCGCGCCGATCTCGCCCTTGGCGGACTGCCCATCGGGCCAGGTCACGCCGGTGCGCAGTTCGACCCGGCCCTGCCCGCCGGCATCGTCAGCCAGCGCGGGCGTCGCGGCGGCCAGCGCGGCGACGATCGAGAGAACCATGAGACGCATAAGAAACTCCGTCAAATCAAGTGTTTTGCCCCACGTGTTGAGAACTAGGGAGCACTGCCTGTCGTTCCCGTGAACGCAAACGTCAGCAACCCGCCAAGTTTGTCGCAAGACGCCTGAAAACGCCCGGATTCCGGGGCTTGTGGCCGCCTTGCCCGGTTTGTCCCGATTGGTAACCGCCCCGGGGCGGAAATGTGGCGTAAACCGGGCGCGGCGTTGCCGCCGCCGCCGTCGCCGCATGGGCAAGCCGCCCGGACGCGCACTGGACTCGGCAGGCCCTTTCTGCCAAGCGCGCGGGCATGAACGCCCCTGTTTCGCCCGCCGCCAATTCCTACCGCAACCAGCCGGACGAGCGCGGCCACTTCGGCGCGTTCGGCGGCCGCTACGTCGCCGAGACGCTGATGCCGCTGGTCCTCGACCTCGAGGCCGAATACCGCCGCGCCAAGGCCGATCCCGCCTTCCGGGCCGAGTTCGACGACCTGCTCGAACACTACGTCGGCCGCCCCAGCCCGCTGTACTACGCGCCGCGGCTGACCGAGACGCTGCGCGCGGGCGCGCCCGCCGGCCAAGGCGCGCAGGTCTGGTTCAAGCGCGACGAGCTCAACCACACCGGCGCGCACAAGATCAACAACTGCATCGGCCAGATCCTGCTGGCAATCCGCATGGGCAAGACCCGGATCATCGCCGAGACCGGCGCCGGCCAGCACGGCGTCGCCACCGCCACCGTCTGCGCCCGCTTCGGGCTGCCCTGCGTGGTCTACATGGGCGCCACCGACGTCGCCCGGCAGGCGCCGAACGTGTTCCGCATGAAGCTGCTCGGCGCCGAGGTCGTGCCCGTCACCGCCGGTGCCGCGACGCTCAAGGACGCGATGAACGAGGCGCTGCGCGACTGGGTCGCCAACGTCCACGACACTTTCTACATCATCGGCACCGCCGCCGGGCCGCACCCCTACCCGGAGCTGGTGCGCGACTTCCAGAGCGTGATCGGCCGCGAGGCGCGTGCACAGATGCTCGCCCGCACCGGCCGCCTGCCCGACCTGCTGGTCGCCGCGATCGGCGGCGGCAGCAACGCCATCGGCCTGTTCCACCCGTTCCTCGATGATCCCACCGTCAAGATGCTCGGCGTCGAGGCGGCGGGCTACGGGCTCGACAAGCTCCACGCCGCCAGCCTTGCCGGCGGCCGCCCGGGCATTCTCCACGGCAACAAGACCTACCTGCTGCAGGACGAGGACGGGCAGATCCTCGAAGGCCACTCGATCAGCGCCGGGCTCGACTATCCGGGCATCGGCCCCGAGCATTCCTGGCTCAAGGAAATCGGCCGGGTCGACTACACCAGCGTCACCGACGACGAGGCGCTGGCCGCGTTCCAGCTGCTGTGCGGCACCGAGGGCATCATCCCCGCGCTCGAACCCAGCCACGCGATCGCCGCGGTGAGCAAGGTCGCGCCGACGCTGCCGGAGGACGCGATCATCCTCGCCAACCTGTGCGGCCGGGGGGACAAGGACATCTTCACGGTGGCGGACAAGCTGGGGGTGTCGCTGTGACCCGCCTGCAAGCCGCCTTCTCAAAGGGCCGCCCTGCCCTCGTCGCCTTCATCACCGCCGGTGACGGGGACACCGCCGCCAACCTCGATGCGCTCGTCGCCGGGGGCGCCGACGTGATCGAGCTGGGGATGCCGTTCACCGATCCGATGGCCGATGGGCCGGCGATCCAGGCGGCGAACCTGCGCAGCCTGGCGAAAGGCACGCGGACGGCAGACATCTTCCGCGAGGCCGCCGCCTTCCGCGCGCGGCATCCGCAGACGCCGCTGGTGCTGATGGGCTATGCCAACCCGATGGTGGTGCGCGGCGCCGAATGGTTTGCCGCCGAGTGCGCGAAGGCCGGCGTCGATGGCGTGATCTGCGTCGATATTCCGCCCGAGGAAGACGCCGAGCTCGGCCCTGCCCTGCGCGCCGCCGGGGTGAGCCTGATCCGGCTGGCGACGCCGACCACCGACAGCGCGCGGCTGCCGGCGGTGCTCGAAGGCTCGTCGGGCTTCCTCTACTACGTCTCGGTCGCCGGCGTCACCGGCAAGCAGCAGGCGGCGCTCGACAGCATCGAGCAGGCCGTCGCCCGCCTCAAGGCCGCCGCCACGATCCCCGTCGCCGTCGGTTTCGGGGTGCGCACGCCCGAGCAGGCCGCCGCCATCGCCGCCCATGCCGATGGCGTGGTGGTCGGATCGGCGCTGGTCGATCTCGTCGCCACGCATGGCGATGCCGCACCGGCGCATATCGCAACGCTGACGTCCGCGCTGTCGCGGGCCGTCCACAACGCAAGGGTCCCCGCATGAGCTGGCTCAACCGCGCGCGCAACGCCCTCTCGCGCATCACCAAGCGCGAGGACAGCGGGCCGGACAACCTGTGGACCAAGTGCCCGGCGTGCAGCGAGATGCTGTTCACCCGCGACTACGAGGCCAACCTCTCGGTCTGCCCGCAGTGCGGCCACCACGGCCGCATCGGCACCGACGCCCGCCTTGCCCACCTGCTCGACCCCGGCTTCACCGTGCTGCCGACGCCGAAGGTGAAGGAAGACCCGCTGAAGTTCCGCGATTCGAAGAAATACCCGGATCGGTTGAAGGCGGCGCGCGGCGCGAATCCGCACCCCGATGCGCTGACCAATGCCGCCGGCAGCATCCTCGGCCACAAGGCGGTGGTCGGCGTGCAGGATTTCGGCTTCATGGGCGGCTCGATGGGCATGGCGGTGGGCGCCGCGTTCGTCGAGGGCGCAAACCGCGCGCTGGCCGACAAGTGCGCCTACATCGTCGTCACCGCGGCCGGCGGGGCGCGGATGCAGGAGGGCATCCTCAGCCTGATGCAGATGCCGAAGACGACGGTGGCGATCCGCCGCCTCAACGCGGCGAAGCTGCCCTATATCGTCGTGCTGACCGACCCGACCACCGGCGGCGTCACCGCCTCCTACGCGATGCTCGGCGACGTCCAGATCGCCGAGCCGAACGCGCTGATCGGCTTCGCCGGCCAGCGGGTGATCCAGGACACGATC
Source organism: Sphingomonadales bacterium (assembly GCA_028868535.1). Lineage (GTDB taxonomy): Bacteria > Pseudomonadota > Alphaproteobacteria > Sphingomonadales > Sphingomonadaceae > Novosphingobium. Next base: position 31,737 of record JAGWUH010000036.1, read on the forward strand.
CGCGAAAAGCTGCCCGAAGGCTTCCAGCGCGCCGAATACCTGCACGCGCACGGCATGCTCGACATGGTGGTGGCGCGGCACGACCTGCGCGAGACGCTGGGCAACCTGCTGGGCTACATGGCGCCGGCGAAAGCGGCCTGATTCATGCGCGACTTCGCGGTGTCGGAGAACGCCGCCGTGCAGGCGCAGCTCGACCGGCTGGGCGCGCTGACGCTGCCGCAGGGGCGCTTCGGGCTGGAGACGATCACCGCGATCCTGAGCCGCATCGGCGATCCGCAACTGCGGCTGCCGCCGGTGTTCCACGTCGCCGGCACCAACGGCAAGGGCAGCACCTGCGCCTACCTGCGCAGCATCCTCGAGGCGCAGGGGTATGCGGTGCACAGCGCCACCAAGCCGCACCTGGTGCGCTACAACGAGCGCATCCGGCTGGCCGGCAAGCTGATTGCCGATGAGGAACTGGCGGCGCTGCTGGGCGAGGTGCTCGATGCCAGCGAAGACCTCGGCCCGAGCTTCTTCGAGGTGACGACGGCGGCGATGTTCCTCGCCTTCGCGCGCCACCCCGCCGATGCGGCGATCGTCGAGGTCGGGCTGGGTGGGCGCTTCGACGCCACCAACGTCATCCCGCGCCCGGCGGTCTGCGGGATCGCCGCGCTCGGCATCGACCACGAGGCGTTCCTGCTGAGACCCGAGGACGGCGTGCCGCAGGAGCCGCTGGCGCGGATCGCGTTCGAGAAGGCGAGCATCGCCCGGCCCGGCGTGGCGCTGGTGACGCAGGCCTATCCGGCGGAGGCGGCGCAGGCCGTCGCGCAGACCGCTCGCGCGCAGGGGGCGGAGCTGTTCATGCGCGAGCAGGCCTGGCGCGCGGAAATCGGCGAGACGATCGCCTATGCCGATGGCTTCGGCCCCCTCACCTTGCCCTTGCCCGCGCTGCCCGGCGTGCATCAGGCGGAGAATGCGGCGCTGGCGGTGGCGATGCTGCGGCATCAGGATGCGCTGGCGGTCTCCCCCGGGGCGATCGCGCAGGGCATCGCCGAGGCGCGCTGGCCGGCGCGACTGCAGAAGCTCGGCCCCGGCCCGCTGACCGCGCGGCTGCCGCACAAGGCGGTCTATGTCGACGGCGGCCACAACCCCGACGCCGCACAGGCGATCGCCCGCGCGATTGCGACGCTGGCGCCGGTCGATCTCGTCTTCGGGCTGATGCGCAACCGGCCGGTGCGGGACGTGCTGTTCCCGCTGGCGCCGCACGTGCGCAAGGCGCATGTCGTGCCGCTGCAAGGGCACGACCACCACGATCCGCGCGACGTGGCGATGCTGGCGCAGGCACAGGCCGCCCCGCGCGAATGCTATCCGGCGTTCAGCCTGGAACAGGCGCTCGACCGCCTCGCGGCGGATGCGGAGGCGGCGGATACGCTGCTGATCGCCGGATCGCTCTACCTCGCCGGAGAGGCGCTGCGAATGAACGGGGAAATCCCGGAATAGGGCGCGCAGGGATGATCCACTGACCGATTTCGCCCAGTTGCGGACATTGGTCGAGGTTCTATACCGTTGCAGGATGGACGATTTCGTTGCTCATACTTCGCGGTGGCGAACGGCGCTACTCGTCGCGGTCTCGCTGGGCTTTGTCGCGTTGGGCGTGTGGATGGCAGGATTGCTGGGACCGGTGCCTGTATCGCGACGGGCCGGCCCTATGATGACCCAGTTTTGGGGCTGGGCGAGCATTCTGTTCTTCGGGCTCTGTGCAGCCGTTGGTACGAAATTATGGTGGGCCAATGCCGAGCGCCTTCGCATCAACGCTTTGGGCATTCGATGGACGGGTTGGTGTGCTCAGACCATCCCTTGGAATGAGATCATCGATGTGACGGAATGGCGATATAGAGGCAGCAAATCCATCATTCTGCATTTGCGCAATCCGTCGCTTTACCCCGGTACGGGTCTCGCAGGACTTGCGGGTCGCGCAAATCACGCGCTGACAGGCGGCGACATTGGCATCACATTGACCGGAACTGACCGAAAGTACGACGAAGCAATTTTTGCCATCGCAACGTTTAGGCCCGATCAGTAACGTCACGCCGCCACCCAGATCCGCCCACCCCGCCCCCCGCCGAACTTGTCCCCGCTGCCCGGCTTCCCTTTGCCGCCCCGCGCTTCTAAAGCCCCCCCATGTCCGAGGAACTCCCACGCGAGGGCGAGCGCATCGCCAAGCTTCTGGCCCGTGCCGGCATCGCCAGCCGCCGCGAGGTCGAGCGGATGATCGCCGACGGCCGCGTGCAGCGCGATGGCCAGCCGGTGACCACCCCGGCAACGGTGCTGCCGAACCTCAAGGGCGTGACGGTGGACGGCAAGCCGGTCGGCCATGCCGAGGCGACGCGGCTGTTCATCTTCCACAAGCCCGGCGGCCTGATCACCGCGGAACGCGATCCCGCCGGCCGCCCGACGATCTACACCGCGCTGCGCAACGCCCTGCCCGCCGGCACCCCCCGGCTGATGCCGATCGGCCGGCTCGACCTCAACACCGAGGGCCTGCTGCTGCTGACCAACGACGGCGAGCTGAAGCGGGCGATGGAGCTGCCCGCCAGCGGCATCCCGCGCACCTACCGCGCCCGCACCTTCGGCGACATCACCCAGGCGCAGCTCGAAGACCTGATGCAAGGCGTCGAGATCGACGGCATCCGCTACGGCTCGATCGATGCCAACATGGAGCGCCGCACCGGCCGCAACCAGTGGATCGAGCTGACCCTGACCGAAGGCAAGAACCGCGAGGT
>JAGWUH010000066.1 GCA_028868535.1 Sphingomonadales bacterium
CTGCGCTATTATGACAGCGAGCGCGACTTCCAGGCGGGGTTGCAGCGGGCCGGGGGGCAGCCGCTGCCGGGGCAGCCGCGCGCGGTCGACCTGCCGGTGGCGATGGCGGCGGCCGATGCGCAGCGCTGGATCGCGCGGGCGGCGAGCGCGGGGAGCTGGGCGCGCGAGAGCCTGCAGTGGCGGACCGCGGTGCTGGACCTGGCGGTGATGCCGGGGACGGTGGCGACGGCGCCGGGTCTGCCCGGGCGCTGGCGGGTGCGGAGCTGGGAATGGCGCGACGGCGCGGTCGAGCTGGCGCTGGAGCGGGTCGCGGCGGTGGCCGGCGGTGCCGGGGCGGGCGATGCGGGCCGGGCCAGCCTGGCGGCTGACCGGCCGCTGGCGCCGACCGCGCTGGCGGCGTTCGAATTGCCGTGGGACGGCAGCGGGGCCGGCGATGCGCCGGCGCTATACGCGGCGGTGTCCTCGCCGGGGAGCGGGTGGACCGGGGCGGAGCTGGGAATCGACAAGGGCGACGGGGTGATCGTGGCGCTGGGACCGAGCGGGCGGGCGCGCAGCGTGATCGGGGTGCTTGACGCGGCGTTGCCGGCGGCGGGGCCGCACCTGCTCGACCGGTCGGGCGTGCTGGCGGTGGCGCTGATCGGGACGGACATGGCGCTGGCGGACGCGAGCCTGCGCGAACTGGCGATGGGGGCGAACCGGGCACTGGTGGGGCAGGAGATCGTGCAGTTCGCGCGGGCGACGGCGCTGGGCGGCGGGCGGTGGCGGCTGACCGGATTGCTGCGCGGGCGCGGTGGCGGCGAGGGGGCCATCGCGGCGCACGCGGCGGGCACGCGCTTCGTGCTGCTCGACCGGGCGCCCGTGCGGCTCGACCCGGCGGTGGTGGGCACGGCGCCGGGGGCGCTGGTGACTGCGCTGGGCCTGGCCGACGAGCAGGCGGTCACCGCGGAGATCGGCGATCGCGGGGCGACCTTGCGGCCGCTTTCGCCGGTGCATGGGCGCCGCGCGGCGGACGGCGGGGTGATCACCTGGCGGTGGACGCGGCGGGCGCGGGGCGCGTGGTCGTGGCCCGACGCGGTGGATGCGCCGCTGCACGAGCAGGTCGAGGCCTACGAGGCCGGTTACGAGCAGGCGGGGACCGTGCTGCAGCGCTGGGAGGTGAGCGAGCCGGTGCTCGCGGTCCCGGCGGCGCAGTGGGCGGGCCTGCGCGCGGCGGCGCCGGACGGGCGGCTGCTGGTGCGGCAGCGCGGCACTTATGCGCTTTCGCCGGCGCTGGCGCTGGCGGTGTGATGCGAACGATCAGGGAAGGGAAACCGCGATGAGCGATGCGATCGTCTTTGCCGATGCCAGTCCGCGCCTGGGCTTGCCGATGCTGTTTGCCGGGCAGGCGCAGAAGGAGTTCTTCGTCAACGAGGCCCACGCGCTGATCGATGCGCTGCTGCACGGTGCGATCGAGGGAGAGGCCGCCAGCCCGCCGGCGGCGCCCGCGGACGGGCAGGCCTGGCTGGTCGGCGAGGCCGCGGCGGGGGCGTGGAGCGGGCAGGCAGGGCGGATCGCGGCGCGGCAGGGCGGCAACTGGCTGTTCGTGACGCCGCGCGACGGCATGCGCGTGCTCGACCGCGCGACGGGGCAGGAACTGCTGTTTTGCGGGGGGTGGCGGCGGCCGACGCGACCGGCGGCGCCGGCGGGTGGCGCCGTGGTCGACAGCGAGGCACGTGTTGCAATTACGCAACTACTGGCAGCTCTTTGCATTGCAGGCATTTTCCCGGCCGGATGACGGGAACACGCTGGCGGACCAAGCATTATGCTTGCGTTGCAAGTCGACCATCGGGAATTTGGCGGTATTTTTGAAGCACAACTTCCCGTAATCGCGTCTTTTTTGCAACATATGCGAATAAAGCTGGCTTGCACGGCCGCATTGAAGGCGGTAGAGGATCGCCTGATCGGTGGCTCAAATTTCGAAAAAGGGGAAAGCATGATGCGCAGACTCGTCCTTGGGATGGCGATGGCCACGACGGCCCTGGCCACGCCCGCACTGGCCCGGGATAAGTCCTGGTACGTCGAAGGTGACGCCGGTGGCGTGATCGTCGAGAACCAGACTTTCAAGGTCCACGCCACGGGTAACGCCGCGGGTACGTTCGACACCCGCCTCGGCTACGACGTCGGCGGCATCGTCGGCTACGACTTCGGCCAGTTCCGTCTGGAAACCGAAGCCTCGTACCGCCGCGCGGAAGAGAACAAGTACACGACGGCTGCCGGCACGGTCTATAGCCACAACGTCGCCGGCCAGCTCGGCGGTGGTTCGGAAGCGCTGAGCTTCATGGCGAACGCCCTTGCCGATTTCGGTCCCGATGACGGCCTGCAGGGCTTCGTCGGCGGCGGCGTTGGTGTCGCCCGCGTCAAGGAATCGGTCTTTACCCCGGTTCGCGCCAACAACCTGACCGACTACTCGACCGGGTTCGCCTGGCAGCTGCTGGCCGGTGTGCGCATGCCGCTGAGCAACCACATCGACGTGGGTCTGAAGTATCGCTACTTCCGTGCCGAGAACGCGGACCGCTTCGTCACGCTGAACGGCATCAGCGAGCGCGCGAAGTTCCGTTCGCACTCGCTGCTGGCGACGCTGACCTACAACTTCGGTGGCGAGGCTCCGCCGCCTCCGCCTCCGCCGCCGCCGCCGCCGCCTCCCCCGCCGCCCCCGCCGCCTCCGCCGCCGCCTCCGCCGCCGCCGGTGTGCAACAAGGGGCCGTACATCGTGTTCTTCGACTGGGATAAGTCGGACATCACGCCGGAAGCCGCGACCATCCTGGACAGCGCCATCCAGGCGTACGGCAACTGCAACTCGATCCCGATCATGCTGGCCGGCTATGCCGACCGCTCGGGTACGCCGAAGTACAACCTCGGCCTGTCGGCTCGCCGCAATGACTCGGTGACCGGCTACCTGACCTCGCATGGCATCCCGGCCTCGGCCGTGACCAGCCACGCGTTCGGTGAGGCCAACCCGCGCGTTCCGACCGCCGACGGCGTTCGCGAACTCCAGAACCGCCGGGTGGAAATCACCTACGGTCCGGGTTCGGGCAACTGATCCGAAGGGTCATGACCTGAAAAGAGAGGGGCCGGAGAAATCCGGCCCCTTTTTTTGTGCGCATGGTCGCCGCGTGGGAGCGCGCGGGCAGGCGCTATTCCGCCGGGCAGGCATCGTCCGGCAGGCCAGGCATGGGCGATGGTGGTGAGGCACGCCCCGGCGTGCCATGCGCCGCGCTCAGGCGGCGTAGCGCGTCGGGTCGGTGAGGCCGGCCTGCTCGAAGCCGGCCTTGCGCAGGCGGCAACTGTCGCAGAGGCCGCAGGCGCGGCCATCGGGTTGGGGATCGTAGCAGGACCAGCTGAGGCCGGGGTCGAGGCCGAGACGGGCGGCTTCGCGAACGATGTCGGCCTTTCCGAGATACTGGAGCGGCGCGTGGATGGTGAACTGGCCGCCGGTGTCACCCGCCCTGGTGGCCAGCCGGGCGAGCTCCTGGAACCCGGCGATGAACTCGGGCCGGCAATCGGGATAGCCCGAATAGTCGAGCGCGTTGACGCCGATGAAGATGTCCTGCGCGCCGAGCGCTTCCGCCCAGGCGAGCGTCAGGCTGAGGAACACCAGGTTGCGTGCGGGAACGTAAGTGACCGGGATGTCCGGGCCGACGCCGTCCTTGGGCACGGCGATGTCGCTCGTCAGGGCCGATCCGCCGAAACGGCGCAAGTCCAGCGGCAGCACGACGTGGCGCTCGGCGCCGAGCGTCCGCGCGATCGCCGCTGCCGATTCGAGCTCGCGGCGGTGGCGCTGGTTGTAGTCGATCGTCAGCGCGAACAGGCGGTGGCCGGACTCGCGCGCGATGGCCGCGGCGACCATCGAATCGAGGCCGCCGGACAGCAGGACCACGGCGGGGGTATTCTGTGGGGTTGGCGTCGCGGTCATCGGGCGGATCAGGGGGTCGAGGTGCAGTCGCCGACGCGGCGGCCTTCGGCGGCGAAATCGAACGGGAAGCCATCGGCGATGCCCTGGCTTTCGACCTGGACCAGGCGGCTCGATTCGCGACGGATGTGGGTGCGGCCGTAGCCGCGACCGCGGCAGGTGTACTGGACGGTGACATCGAGCGGGCCGTCATCGACGACGTAGCTTTCGCAGGTGACGGCCTGGTGGCGCAGCTGGATCAGCCGGCGACCGCTGGAGATGCACAGCGTTTCCGGGGCGCGCGACGACTGGCCGTGCTCCCGCAGTTCCCAGCGGCCGCTTTCGAGACGGTCGAGCATGGCGAGGCCGGGGGCCTGTGCGGCGGCGGGCGCCGCGGCGGGCGCGGCGCCGATGCAGGCCAACGCCGCGGCGACCAGCCAGGCCCTGCGGCCGGCGCCGCGCCAAACGATTGCCGAAGCCTTCCTGTCCACTGCCAGCCCCCGCTGCACCGATACGATCCGTGATCGCCGATTCGACCGAATATGATCGTTCACAGGCGGATCGGAAAGGCCTTCGAGCAGAATTCGCATTCGACCCGGATCAATCCGTCGGGATCGCGCATTTCCGCGCGCTCCGCTTCGGGGAAGCGCGACAGCACCGCCTCGTAATGCGCGGCGGAGCAGCGGCAGCCGCGCACCAGCGCGGCATCGGCGGCGGCCCGGATCTCCGGCTCCTCGTGGAACAGGCGCCAGACCAGCGATTCGAGCGACAGCGCCGGGTCGGTCAGCTCTTCGCCCCGGGTCGAGGTGGACAGCGCGAGCACGTGTTCCCACTCGGGATGGTCCATCCGCACGTGCAGGCGCTCACGCCCCTCCTCGCCCTCGGGCAGGTGCTGGAGCAGGATGCCGCCGGCGGCGAACGGCGAGGACGCGACATTGACGGCGGTGCGGATGAAGGTGGGGATCTGCTCGGACCGCTCGAAATAGGCCTGGCAGGCCTGGGCGAGGCCTTCGCCCTCGAGCGGGACGATGCCCTGGTAACGCTGGCCGGTGGTGGCGAGATCGAACGTCACCGCGAGGAAGCCATCGCCGAACAGCGCCTTCAGCGAAGGATGCGGACCCAGCGAATCGACGCGCGAACCGTCGTGGCGGACGTAGCCGCGCAGCTCTCCCGCGCGGTAGTCGCAGACCAGCAGCTCCACCGCGCCGCCGTCGGTCTGCGCCTGCAGCGTCATCTGGCTGTCGTCGTCCTTGAGCAGGGTGCCCATCAGCGCGGTCAGCACCAGGGCCTCGGCGAGCAACTGGCGGATGCCGCTGGGATAAGGGTGGGCGGACAGGATCTCCTCGAGCACCGGACCCAGGCGGACGACCCGCCCGCGAACGTCGCGGGCGGGGATCGAGAAGCGCAGCACCCGGTCGAAGCCGGTCTCGTCCTCGGGAATGGCGGGTGGCGTGCTCACAGTTGCTCCAGCGCCCAGCGCAGCACCGACTTCTGCGCGTGGATGCGGTTCTCGGCCTCGTCCCAGACCACCGACGCGGCGCTGTCGATCACCGCATCGGTCACTTCCTCGCCGCGATGCGCGGGCAGGCAGTGCATGAACAGCGCGCCGGGTGCGGCGCCGGCCATCAGCGCGGCGTTGACCTGGTAGGGCTGCATCGCCGCGACTTGCGCCTCGCCGCCGGCCTGGCCCATCGACACCCAGCAATCGGTGACGACGACCTGCGCGCCGCGCACCGCTTCCTGCGCATCATTGGTAAGCACGACCTCGCCGCCGGCGGCGCGGGCGCGGGCGACGAAGCCGGCATCGGGCTCGTAGCCCTGCGGGCCGCCGACGCGGATCGTGAACTTCATCAGCCCGGCCGCCTCGATCAGCGAGTGCAGGACGTTGTTGCCGTCGCCCAGCCAGGCCATCTGCAGGCCGGGGAGCGGCAGGCCGCGCTCGATCACGGTCAGCAGGTCGGCCATGATCTGGCAGGGGTGCGATTGATCGGTAAGGCCATTGATCACCGGAACGGTCGCGTAGTGCGCCAGTTCCTCGATCTTGGCGTGATCGTCGGTGCGGATCATGATCGCGTCGACCATGCGGCTGAGCACGCGCGCGGTATCGGCCACGGTCTCGCCGCGGCCGAGCTGCATCGAGCCCGATTCCATGACGATCGCGCTGCCGCCCAGCTGGCGCATCGCCATGTCGAACGAGACGCGGGTGCGGGTCGAGTTCTTCTCGAAGATCATCGCCAGCACGCGGCCGGCGAGCGGGGCATCGGCATCGGGCCGGCCCTTGGGCCAGGCGGCGCGCGCCTGCTTGCGCGCGAGCGCATCGTTGAGCATGGCGGCGACGGCATCGCCGCCGGCATCGGTCAGGTTCAGGAAATGCCGGGCCATCATGCCGACTCCTCGATTTCGTAGCTCGCGGCACCGGCCGAAAGCTTGTCCATGAATTCCGCGATGTGGCTGTCGTCGATTACCAGCGGCGGCACCACCCGGACGGTGTTGTCGCCGCCGGAGACGGTGAGCAGCTGGTGGTTGTCGCGCAAGTGCGCGACGAAGCCACGCGGCTCGACCTTGAGCTTGACGCCCATCAGCAGGCCGCGCCCGCGCACTTCCTCGAACAGGTCCGGGTAGTTGCCGATGAACTGTTCGAGCCTGGCGCGCAGCTTTTCCGCGGTGGCGCGGACGTTGGCGAGGAATTCCGCGTTTGCGACGGCGTCGAGCACCGCCTCCCCCGCGGCCATCGCCAGCGGGTTGCCGCCGTACGTCGAGCCGTGCGTGCCGACGACCATGCCGCGCGCCGCCTTTTCGGTGGCGAGGCAGGCGCCGAGGGGAAAGCCGCCGCCGATGCCCTTGGCGGTGGCGAGGATGTCCGGCTCGATGCCGTACTGCTCGTAGGCGTAGAAGGTGCCGCTGCGGGCGACGCCGCACTGGACCTCGTCGAGCACGAGCATCAGGTCATGCTCGTCCGCGAGTGCGCGCAGGCCTTGCAGGAAGGCGTCGGAGGCCGGGCGGATGCCGCCTTCGCCCTGGATCGGCTCGACCAGGAAACCGGCGGTGTTGGGGCCGATCGCCGCGCGGGCCGCGTCGAGATCGTCGAACGGCACGTACTTGAAGCCGGGCAGCAGGGGGAGGAAGCCCTTGTGCATCTTCTCCTGGTTGCTGGCGCTGATCGTGCCCATCGTCCGGCCGTGGAAGGCGTTGTGGAAGGTGATCAGCTCGTACTTGTCGTCGTTGCCGGCGTGCTGGTGATAGGCGCGCGCGGTCTTGATCGCGCACTCCACCGCCTCGGCGCCCGAGTTGGTGAAGAACACCGTGTCGGCGAAGGTCAGGTCGACCAGGCGCTGGGCGAGATGCTCGCCCTGCGGGCTGCCGTAGAGGTTGGAGACGTGCATCAGCGTCGCCGCTTGGCGCTGGATCGCGCCGATCAGCCCCTCGTGCGAGTGGCCGAGGATGTTGACGGCGATGCCCGCGGCGAAGTCGAGGTAGCGTCGACCGTCCTCGCCGATCAGGTGGCAGTGATCGCCGCGCACCGGACGGAACGCGCACCGGCCATAGACGGGCATGAGCGGGGTGATCGACATCTCGTTATCCTTCGCAGTTCAATTCGATTGGGAGGCAGAATCGCCAACGACAAATGGCGGCTTCCCGGTGAAGGCCGGGGAGCCGCCATTGCGCGCGTTCATTTTCGTGCAGGCCGATATCCGGCCGGCGCGTTCGGGATCAACCCTGGCGCGGCACCAGGTTGACCGCCGAGTACTTGCCTCGTCGATCGACCTCGATATCGAATTCGAGCCGGTCGCCCTCGTTCAGCTCGCGCATGCCCGAGCGCTCCACCGCGCTGATGTGCACGAACGCATCGGGCTGGCCGTCGTCACGCGTGATGAAGCCGAAGCCCTTCATCGCGTTGAAGAACTTGACCGTGCCGGTGGCCTTCTCGCCGGTGAGCTGGCGCTGCGGCGCGGCTTCGCGCTTGGCGACCGGGATCACGTCGCCGACGACGACGAGGTCGCTGGCCGAGATCTTGCCGCC
>JAGWUH010000037.1 GCA_028868535.1 Sphingomonadales bacterium
GTTGGGTCGAGCTGGTTGTGATGCGTGAACACTAGCCAGCCGGTCGCGAAGAAGCAGTTCCAGCTGTCCCGCACCAACGTGCGGATGGATCGGTCCCTCAAACCCCCATCCGCCAGGCAGGACGCCCCGACGCCGGCCTGAAATTGCCCGCGTTTTGCCCCGGCGTTACGTCGCATTCGCCAGCGGCCGGATTTCCGCGCCCGGCTTCGGCCGGAGGCAGCCACCTGCCAACCCGCATGCACTTCCCGCGCTAAATCCCCCCAGTTCCCGCAAAACTCGAAAATCGTCGCAGGCCTCGCGCGGCTCGTCGCGCCGCCGTTGTCGCAATCCGCCGTCTGGTTAAGCATATCTTGGCAATCGGGGGATATCTCGGGGTCGTGCGAACAGGAATGAAGACAACCTGGATAAGTGCGCTCGCGCTCGCGGGCGCGGTGATCGCGCCTTTGCCGGCCGCGGCCGATGAACTGCAACGCGCCTTCGACGACGTGTTCGGCAACGCCCCCGCGACGCCGCGCGCGCCGCAGTACGCCACGCCCGGCCAGCCGCGCGGCTTCACCGTCCCGCGCACCCCGGCCAGCCCGTTCGAATACCAGCTCGCCTCGCTCGCCAGTCCGGCGCAGGGCCGCATCGGCGTCGCCGCGCTCGATCTCACCTCGGGTCGGGAGGTCGCCGTGCTCGGCGATCAGCCGTTCCCGCTGGCCAGCACCGGCAAGATCGCCATCGTCGCCACCTTCCTCGAAGGCGTCGATCAGGGCCGCTATCACCTCGACGACATGTACCCGCTGATGCTGCCGCTCCCCTCGCGCAAACTCGACGGGCCGCGCGCCCCGGTGCGCCAGGGCACGATGCTGCCCGCACAGACCCTGATCAACCTCGCCCTCGAACGCAGCGACAACCACGCCACCGACGCCATCCTCGCCGCGATCGGCGGTCCGCCGGCGGTCGATCGCTGGCTGCGCAAGGTCGGCATGGCCGGCATCCACCTCGATCGCGACATCGCCACGCTGGTCCGCGATGACGGCATCGTCAATCCGGCCACCACGATCGACGTCCGCGACAGCACCACGCCGCTGGCGATGGTGCGCCTGCTCGCCGGGCTCTACCAGGGCGAATGGCTCAGCACGCAAAGCCGCGACGTGCTGTTCGCCGCGATGGCGCGCTGCGCCACCGGCATCCGCCGCATGAAGGCCGGCGTCCCGGGGGAAGCATTGGTCGGCCACAAGACCGGCACGCTCGCCAACACCTCCAGCGACGTCGGCATCATCCGCACCGCCGAAGGCCGCACCCTCGCAGTGGCGATCTACGTCACCGGCCAGGGCAATCGCCCCGGCCGCGAGGCCCGCATCGCCAGCATCGCGCGCGGCATCTACGAAGGCTATCGTCCGGCTACCCAGATGGCCGGCAACGAAGTCTCGCGCTGAGGCCGCTCCCGACGACCGATCGCTGAACCGCCGCCGCGCCGCTTCCGGCGCCGCCGGCGGCTGTCCCCGTTCCAGCCGCGCCGGGGCCGGCATCACCCCCGCCGTGCGGGCCGCCATCCGTCCCGGGCAAAAGAAAAGGCGCGCGGGTTACCCCGCGCGCCCAATCTGTCGCAATCTGCGCGAAGCGCGAGATTACTTGCTGGCGGCTTCCGAAGCAGCCGAGGCAGCCGAACCGGCTTCCGAAGCAGCCGAGGTCGCGGCCGAAGCGGCGGTGTCGGCAGCCGAAGCGGCGGTGTCAGCAGCCGAAGCGGCGGTGTCAGCAGCCGAAGCAGCCGAATCGGTCGAAGCAGCTTCTTCCTTCTTGCCGCAGGCCGAGAGGGTCAGAGCAGCGCCGGCAACGGCGGCAGCGAGAATGATCTTGCGCATGTATGGTATTCCTTGAACAGCGAGTGGACCACGCGCGATACGCCCCCAAATCCGTTGGTCGAACCCACGGAGCGCCCGAGCGGAAAGCCTACCGCATGAGTAGACTTCGCGCGTCAATTAATCACCTTGACGCAACGATGCAAGCGCTAGTCGCGCAATCTGTCGTATGCACACGCATTTCCGCAGCCGCGCGGGGCCGGCAAGGGACGGCCGGAGCCCGGCTTGCCGGGTTTTTGCGGGGCCACGCTTTCCCCGCCCGTCGCAAGATTCTATGGCGGGAGCATGGCAAGTTCGCGTCAGCATCTCTACCTGGTCGATGGATCGGCCTACATCTTCCGCGCCTATCACCGGCTGCCGCCGCTGACCAATCCGCAGGGCGTGCCGGTCGGCGCGGTCTATGGCTACACGACGATGCTGTGGAAGCTGGCGGACGACCTGCACAAGGCCGACGGCCCGACGCACCTGGCCGTGATCCTCGACAAGGCCGGCACCTCGTTCCGCAACGCCCTGTATGACCAGTACAAGGCGAACCGGCCCCCCCCGCCCGAGGACCTGGTGCCCCAGTTCCCGCTGATCCGCGACGCCACGCGCGCCTTTTCGCTGCCGTGCATCGAGGAGGACGATCTCGAGGCGGACGACCTCATCGCCTCCTACGCCCGCGCCGCCACCGCGCGCGGCTGGGACGTGACGATCGTCTCGTCCGACAAGGACCTGATGCAGCTGGTTGGCACCTGCGCCGAAGGTGGCGGCTGCGTCGACATGCTCGACACCATGAAGAACCTCAGGATCGACATCCCGGAGGTCGTCGAGAAGTTCGGCGTCCCGCCGGAGAAGGTCGGCGACGTGCTGGCGCTGATGGGCGATTCGGTCGACAACGTCCCCGGCATCCGCGGCATCGGCCCCAAGACGGCGACCAGGCTGATCCAGGAGCACGGCGACCTGGAAGCGGCGCTGGCGGCGGCGCCGGCGATGAAGGCGGGCAAGCTGCGCGACAGCCTGATCGAGCAGGCGGAGATGGCGCGGCTGTCGCGCCGGCTGGTGGCGCTGAAGGAGGATTGCGAACTGCCGCTGCCGCTGGAGGCGTTCGAACTCTCGGCCATCCCGCCCGATCCGCTGGCGGCGTTCCTGTCGACGCACGGCTTCACCAGCCTGCTCAAGCGGCTGGGGGTCGGCGCGGGCAGCCCGGAGCGCGCGACCCAGCTGCACCCGGCCAAGCCGGTCACGCCCGGGGCCGCCCCGATCGTCGGCGGCAGCCGCCAGCCCTTGCCGGAAATGCCGGCGATCGATCGCGCCGCCTATGAATGCGTGCAGACCGAGGAGGCGCTGGCGCGCTGGATCGAGCGCGCGTTCGCGGCGCGGGTCGTCGCGGTCGATACCGAGACCTCGATGCTCGACGCGATGCAGGCGGAACTGGCGGGGATCAGCCTGGCCGTGGGGCCGAACGAGGCGTGCTATATCCCGCTGGGCCACGGCGGCAGCGACATGTTCGCCGAAAAGCCCCCCCAGGTCGACGCGGCCCGCGCGCTGGACATGCTCAAGCCGCTGCTCGAGAGCGAGGCCGTGCTCAAGGTCGGGCAGAACATCAAATACGATCTCAACATCCTGTCCCGCAACGGCATCTCGGTCGGCCCGATCGACGATACCATGGTGATGAGCTTCGACCTCGACGCCGGCCGTGCCGAGGACATGGCCGGCCACGGCATGGACGCGCTGGCGCAGCGCCACCTCGGCCACACCACGCTGACCTTCAAGGACATCTGCGGCACCGGCAAGAAGGCGATCCCGTTCGGCGAGGTGCCGCTCGACCGGGCGACGCAGTACGCGGCCGAGGACGCGGACGTGACCTGGCGGCTGCACGCGGCCCTGAAGCCCCGTCTCGCCGATGAGCAGGCGACGCGAATCTACGAGCGCGTCGACCGCCCGCTGATCGCGGTGGTGGCGGAGATGGAGCGCCACGGCATCCGCGTCGATCGCGAACGGCTGGCCGGGCTCTCCGCCGAGTTCGCGACGCAGATCGCCGCGCTCGAAGCCCAGATCCACGAGCGTGCCGGCATGGCGTTCACCATCGGCAGTCCCAAGCAGCTCGGCGACGTGCTGTTCGACAAGCTCGGCCTCAAGGGCGGCAAGAAGGGCAAGACCGGGCAGTATTCGACCGACCAGTCGGTGCTGGAGGCGCTGGCGGCGCAGCCGGAGAGCGGCGCCGGCGGCGAGGTGGCGCGCCTGGTGCTCGAATGGCGGCAACTGGCCAAGCTGCGCTCGACCTATACCGAGGCGCTGCAGGCGGCGATCAACCCGCGCACCGAACGCGTGCACACCAGCTACAGCCTGGTCGGCGCGCAGACCGGCCGCCTGTCCTCGACCGAACCGAACCTGCAGAACATCCCGATCCGCACCGAGATCGGCCGCCAGATCCGCGACTGCTTCGTGGCGGAGCCCGGCAACGTGCTGCTGGCGGCGGACTATTCGCAGATCGAGCTGCGGCTGGCCGCGCACATGGCCGACGTGCCGGCGCTGAAGGAAGCCTTCGCGCTGGGACAGGACATCCACGCGCGCACCGCCGAGGAGCTGTTCGGCACCGTCGACCGCGACACCCGCGGGCGCGCCAAGACGATCAACTTCGCGATCCTCTACGGCATCTCGCGCTGGGGGCTGGCAACCCGGCTGGGGACGACGCCCGACGAGGCGCAGGCGATGATCGACCGCTATTTCGAGCGTTTCCCCGGCATCCAGCGCTATATCCACGAGACGCTCGAGGCGGTGCGCGAGCGCGGCTATTCGCTGACGCTGTTCGGACGCAAGTGCTGGTTCCCGCGGATCAACTCGAAGAACCAGGCCGAGCGCCAGGGCAGCGAGCGCGCGGCGATCAACGCGCCGATCCAGGGCACCAGCGCCGACATCATCAAGCGGGCGATGGCGCGGATGGGGCCGGCGCTGCGCGACGCCGGGCTGAATGGCACGCGGATGCTGCTGCAGGTGCATGACGAACTGGTGTTCGAGGTGCCCGAGGGCGAAGTCGCGGCGGCGCGGCCGGTGATCCACGCGGTGATGGCGGGCGCGGCGCTGCCGGCCGTGACGCTCGACGTCGAGCTCGGCATCGAGATCGGCACCGGCGCCAGCTGGGGCGCCGCGCATTGAACCGGTTCAGGTGCGGGCAAGCGCATCGGTTGCAGGGCGTGGCGCCGTGGCCACGACCGGAACGATGATGCACCTGGACCCTCTTTCGCCGCCGGCGCTAGAAGCCTCGCTGAAGGCGGCGGCCATCCACCTGCCGCTGCCCAGGTCGCCGATCTCGCCCGACGACCTGCCGACCTCGGACGAGCTCTGGCACTGGTCCGGCCGGCTGACTCACGCCTCGCTGGCGGCGGGCATCGCCGTGATTTTCGCGCTGGCGTTCCATGGGCTGGTGTTCTTCGCATTGCGGCGGCTGGCGCGGCGCTCCGACGCGGTGGCCGATTCGGTGGCGGTGGCACAGCTGAACCAGCCGGTGCGCTGGTCGCTGGTGGCAATGGCGATTTCCGGGGCGACCGAGAGCGACCGGCTGGTCGCGCACCTGTGGAGCCTGGCCAGTCCGTTCATCGTGCCGGCGCTGATCGGCTGGATGATCTATGCGCTGATGCTGGTGCTGACGCATGTCGCGCAGGTCCACGTCGGGCTCGACGACGTCGCCGCCGACTCGCGGCGGCGGCGGACGCGGATCACGATCCTGTCGCGGCTCGCCAGCTTCCTGATCGTGCTTGTGACGATCGCGCTGATGATGCTGGGCATTCCCGGCGTGCGCCACATCGGCGCGACGCTGATCGCCTCGGCCGGGATCATGGGCCTCGCCGTCGGCGCGGCAGCGCAGCCGGCGCTGAAATCGCTGATCGCCGGCATCCAGATCGCGTTGACCGAGCCGGTGCGCATCGACGACGTCGTGGTGGTCGACGGCGAGACCGGGCGCGTCGAGGACATCCGCCTCAGCTACCTCGTCATCCGTACCCCGGACGAGCGCCGGGTGATCGTGCCCACCACCAAGTTCCTCGAGGCGAGCTTCCAGAACTGGACCCGCGTCGGCGGGATCACCGGGCACGTCGTGCTGCCGATCATGCCGGGCTTCGAGGTCGCGCCGATCCGCGAGGCGTTCCTGGCGAAGCTGGCGAAGCGCAAGGAGTGGGACGGCCGCACCGGCAAGCTGCAGGTGGTGGAAGCGCGCGTCGGCTCGGTCGAGCTGCGGCTGATGATGAGCGCGCCCGACCCGTCGCAACTGGCCGACCTGCGGTTCGCCATGCGCGAGGCGATGCTCGACTGGCTGCGGTGCGAGATGCCCGACGCGCTGTGCATGACGACCTGAGATACCCGGCGCCGGCGCTTCGTGCTGCCGGCAAGAAAAAGGCCCGATCGTTGCCGACCGGGCCTGAAAGTTTTGGGAGAGGATGCCTGAAAGGCAGGTTCTGTATCCAGCGAATCGCCTTTTTGTGCAAGTGCGAAAAAGCCGTTACCGATTGCAAAAATCGCAATCCGCTCTCCAGATTTCGGCAAGCTCCTGAAAATCAGTGCGGAAACTGCGTATCGTTCCGTGGCTCCGGCTCAGGGCAGGAACCCATCGGCAGGGCGATGCTGCACCGCAAGGCGAGCCCGGTTGGGCAGGGGGTCAATGCGCGAGGAGCAGCGCCGGCCCGTCCTGCTGCTCGAGGAAGTGGCGCGTGACGCCGCCGAACAGGTATTCGCGCATGCGGCTGCGGCCATAGGCCCCCATCACCAGCAGGTCCCCGCCGAGGCGCCGCACCGCGGCCGCCAGCGTCTCCTCGGTCGAGCCGGCGCGCTGGACTTCCTCGAACGCGGCCTTGACGCCGTGCCGCGACAGGTACTCCAGCGCACCCGTGGCGGGAAAACCACCGGCCTTCTCGGTGACCGAGAGCAAGGTCACCTCCTCGGCGAGGCCGAGCAGTGGCAGCGCCGCGCGCAGCGCCCCCGCCGATTCGTTGCCGCCGTCCCAGCCGACGCAGACGCGCGCGGGCGGCATGGGCGCGGCGTGATCGAGCGGGGCCAGCAGGACCGGGCACCGCGTCGCCAGCGCGACCTCGCCGGCGATCTCGCTGCCTTTCGAAAGCACGATGACATCGGCCAGGCGCGCGGCATCGGCCAGCGCATCGACGGGCTCGTCTTCCGAACGGACGACGTTGAACGGCACGTCGTCGCGCCGCAGCCGGCCCTCGATTTCCGTCGCGAACGCGTCGTCGTTTTCCAGCGCCTCGCGGATCGCGTCGGTGGCGACGAAGCTGCCGCCCATCGCATCAACCGACATGAACCGGGCGACCGGCGTATCGACGATGACCGTGACATGGCCCTCGACCGCGCGGGCCAGTGCCAGCGCGGTGTCGAGGCGGGCCGCCATGGCCGGCGAACGGTCCGCCAGAACGAGTATCGATCGCATCGCCTGTCTCCCGACTGGCGCGGGCGACTCGGCCCGCGCTGCATTCTCCACGACCCTGCGATGCCAGCTTCGCGCGCGCCATGATCGAGGTCAACCCGGGTTGCCGGGCGCGTCGCGGCACGATAGCCATGGCGCCGAATCCGAACGCCCCCATACGAACCAAGGGAGAATTTCAATGGCCGCCGAACTCGCCGCGATTCCGCTGACCCGTCTCGACGGAACCCCCGACAGCCTGGCCAACCACGCCGGCAACGTTCTCCTGGTCGTCAACGTCGCCAGCAAGTGCGGGCTGACGCCGCAGTACGAAGGGCTGGAAAAGCTCTACCGCCAGTTCAACGACAAGGGCTTCGAGGTGCTGGGCTTCCCCGCCAACGATTTCGGGGCGCAGGAACCGGGAACCGATGACGAGATCGCGACGTTCTGTTCGGCGAACTATGGCGTCTCGTTTCCGATGTTCACCAAGGCCGACGTCACCGGGCCGGGCAAGCAGCCGCTTTACGCGGCGCTGACCGCGGCCCAGCCGACCAAGCAGGGCGATCCGGAAGCGTGGCGCGAGCGCCTGCGCGGCTATGGCATGACCCCGACCGAGGACCCGGACGTGCTGTGGAACTTCGAGAAGTTCCTGATCGGTCGCGATGGCAAGGTGGCGGGCCGGTTCGCGCCGGGCGTGGCGCCGGACGACGCGCTGCTGGTCGACGCCATCGCGGCGGAACTGGCGAAGTAACGGAGAAAAGCGATCGCGACATCGGGAACCAGCAGCGGGGCATCCGGGACCTGCCGCCCGCCGGGCGGCATCCTGGCCCGGTTTCGCCGCCGCTATCTCGATGTCCTCGCCTCGATCTACCTCTACAACGAGCATCGCGGCTACACCTCGCTCGACCGCGTGCTGACGGCGGTGCGGGCGCGCTGTCCCGATGATCGCGGCTTCATCGCCGCGATCGAACAGCATCGCGCCGACGAGGAAAAGCACTACCGGATGTTCCGGCGCTGGTTCGAGCGACAGGGGCGGATGCCGCTGGCGGTCGATCGCGGCTATGGCCACATCGACCACTTCATCGCCTTTGCCTTCCGGGTGCCGATCGAGGGGCTCGACACCGGCGCCATCGTTGCTGATCCGGCGGCGTTCGAGCGGCTGTGCCGGGTGATCGCGCTGACCGAGCAGCGGGGTCTGGCACAAGTCGAGGTGCTGCGCGCCAATGCCATCGTCAACGGCGACCCGGTGATGCGGCGGATCTTCGCGGTGATCCACGCCGACGAGCCGCGGCACTTCCTGCCCTACATCGATTGGCTCGGGCGCCAGCGGCTGCCGCTGGCGTTGCGGCGCGAGCGCTGGGCCGACTGGTGCATCCACAAGCTGTTGATGCTGTGGAAGCTGCCGCTGCTGTTCCTCAATCCCTGGGCACGGCGCCTGGAGGCCTGGCCGGACGCGGCCGATGCCGCGTCCGCCGCAGGCTGACGCGACGATCGATCAGGCGAACGCGGCCTTCAGGTCGTCGACGAGGTCGAGCCGTTCCCACGGGAACAGGTCGCCCTCGGGCTTGCGGCCGAAGTGGCCGTAGGCCGCGGTCTTCGCATAGATCGGCTTGTTCAGGCCGAGATGGGTGCGGATGCCGCGCGGGGTGAGGCCGCCCAGCTTGCCGATCTTCATGATCGCCGCCTCGATCGCGTCATCGCCGACAGTGCCGGTGTCGTGCGTATCGACATAGAGCGACAGCGGCTGCGACACGCCGATC
Source organism: Sphingomonadales bacterium (assembly GCA_028868535.1). Classification (GTDB taxonomy): domain Bacteria; phylum Pseudomonadota; class Alphaproteobacteria; order Sphingomonadales; family Sphingomonadaceae; genus Novosphingobium. The sequence goes on from JAGWUH010000037.1 coordinate 8,994, forward strand.
GCGTAAGCCAACTGGATCGTGCAGCGCGTGGCGAGGCCGGCGGCGACGATGTTCTTGGCGAGGTAGCGGGTGATGTAGGCGGCCGAGCGGTCGACCTTGGTCGGGTCCTTGCCGCTGAACGCGCCGCCGCCGTGGGGGGCTGCGCCGCCGTAGGTATCGACGATGATCTTGCGGCCGGTGAGGCCGGCATCGCCGTCGGGGCCGCCGATCTCGAAAGAACCGGTCGGATTGATGTGGTAGACCGTGTCGCGCAGCAGCACCGGCGGGATCACCTCGGCGACCACGCGCTTGACGTAGGCGTGGAGCTCGGCCTCCTTCTCGCCCTCGTCGTAGCCCGGCGCGTGCTGGGTGGAGACGACGATGGCGGTGGCGGCGACGGGCAGGCTGCCCTCGTAGCGCAGCGTCACCTGGCTCTTGGCGTCGGGCTCGAGGAAGGGCGCTGCGCCGGAGTGGCGGTCGGCGGCCATGCGCTCGAGGATCTTGTGGCTATAGTAGAGCGTGGCCGGCATCAGGTCCGGCGTCTCGTCGGTGGCGTAGCCGAACATGATGCCCTGGTCGCCGGCGCCCTCGTCCTTGTTGCTGCCGGCGTCGACGCCCTGGGCAATGTGCGCGGACTGCCCGTGGAGGCGGTTGATGAACTCGAACTTTTCCCAGTGGAAGCCGTCCTGCTCGTAGCCGATGCGCTTGACGGTCTCGCGCACGGTGCGCTCGATCTCTTCCTGCGCGCCCGGGGCCCAGGCCCCGTTCTCATAGACGCCCTTGCAGCGGATCTCGCCGGCGAGGACGACGAGCTGGGTCGTGGTCAGCGTCTCGCAGGCGATGCGGGATTCGGGGTCCTTCGACAGGAACAGGTCGACGATGGCGTCGCTGATCTGGTCGGCGACCTTGTCGGGATGGCCTTCGGAAACCGATTCGGAGGTGAACAGGTAGTCGCTGCGCATTGCCGGATGATCCATATAAAGAAATCTTTATGTGATCTCCGCCCTAGCCGGAACGGCGCCGGTTGGCAACCAGTGACAGGGCGAGAAGAACCGCGGCCCAGCATAGGGCGAGCCGGTTTCCGAAACGTGCAAACGGCGTAGGGGTATGCGGCGGCGGGATCGTGCCGTCGATCCGGGCGGCGGCGTGGCGGGGAACGAACTGGCGGACCACGCCGTCGGCGTCGATCACCGCGCTGATGCCGTTGGTTGTGGCGCGCAGGATCGGCAGCCCTTCCTCGATCGCGCGCAGGCGGGCCTGGGCCAGGTGCTGCGGCGGGCCCCAGGGGCCAAACCAGCCGTCGTTGGTCGGGTTGAACAGGTAATCGGGGCGGTGGTCGCGATCGACGACTTCACCGGAAAAGACGATCTCGTAGCAGATCTGCACCCCGGCCTTGCCGAGCGCGCCGAGATCGAGCGTGCGCGGGCCGGGGCCGGGCAGGAAGTCGATCTCGCCCGGGACGAGACGCGCGATGCCGAGCGGCTCGAGCAGGGGGCGCAGCGGCAGGTACTCGCCATAGGGGACGAGGTGGGCCTTGCTGTAGGAACCGACGATGCGGGCCTGGCCGTCCAGCGCGGTGACGACGTTGCGCACGCCGGCAACGCGGCCGCCATCAAGCACGAGGTCGGCGGTGCCGGTGAGCAGCAGGCTGTCCGGGCCGATCGCCCTGGCCAGCCGCCACCGCGCCAGGGCAGGATCGGCGGCAAAGGTGGCGTAAGTGTAGAACGCATAGGGATAGCCGTCGCGCAGGTAGTCGGGCACGCCCGACTCGGGCCAGAGCACGAGGCGCCGGGAGCCGGGCCGCTGCGGCGCGGACAGCGCGGCGGTCTTGCGGAACTGCTCCTCGAACCGGGAGGGATCGTCGATCGCGGACTGTTCGATGTCGGGCTGGACGAGGGTGAAGCGGACCGGGCCGGCGGGCGGGGGCGCGGGCGCGCGGCCGGGGAGCAGGAACAGCGCGACGGGCAGCGCCAGCAGCACCGCGGCCACGGCGTCGCGGCGGCGGCGGGCGAAGGCGAGCCACCAGCCCGCAGCGAGCACGACGGCGAGGCCGGACAGCGCATAAGTGCCGAGCCAGGGCAGTACGGCGGCGAGCCCGGGGCGGTCGAACGGGCCGAGGGCGACGGCGGCGAACGGGTTCCACGGGAAGCCGGTGCAGACCCAGCCGCGAAGCCACTCCGACACGATCCAGCAGCCGGCGAAGGCGAGGGCGAAAGCGCGACGCGTGCGCAAGGCGAGGGCGCGCGCGGCAAGCGCGGCCAGCGCGGGGAACAACGCCAGGTAGAGCGCCAGGCCGAACACCGCGAGGCCACCGAGCCAGGCGGGCATCTTGGCCTGGTACGTGAACGCGACGGCGATCCAGGTGTTGCCGACGGTGAAGTGGCCGACGCCCCAGGCCCAGCCGCGCCAGGCGGCGGCGCGCGAGGAAGGGGCATCGGCGATCAGCGCCAGCAGCCCCGCCATGCCGAGCAGCGCCAGCGGCCAGAGCGCCAGCGGCTGGAAGCCGCAGGCCGCGACCGCGCCCAGCGCGAGGGCGGCAAGCAGGCTCCGCGCGGCTGGCGGCACCGGCCTCACGCGGTCACGCGGCTGGTTCAGTCAACCGACTGCAGCGGGCCGTCCGCATCGCCGGCGGCGGGCTTGCGGCGCGTGCGCTTGCGCGGCGCGGGAGCTTCCTCCGCATCGGCGGCAGGCTCGCGGCCGATCGCCGGCGGCAGCGCGGCCAGGTCGATGCCGGGCGCCGTCCCGGGCGCATCGGTCGCTTCGGCAGGGCGGCCTTCACGACGCGGACGGCGATCCTCGCGCTTGGGCTGGTCCTCGCGCGGGGCGCGGTCCTCACGGCCTTCCTCGCGCCGGGGGCGCAGGCCGCGGGCGGCGCGGTTCGGGCGCAGGAACGGGTTCTCCGGCGGCTCATAGGGGTTGGCGGCGGCCGCATCCTCGGACGCGGCTTCCGGCTCGGCGGCGGGCTCCTCGCGGGCCGGGCGCTCGTCGCGGCGGTTGCGCCATTCGCGATCGCGGTTGTTCTCGCGTCCTTCGCGGTTGCCGCCTTCACGGTTGCCGCCCTCGCGATTCTCGCGCGTTTCCCGATTTTCGCGCTTGTCGTCGCGGTCCTCGCGCTCGCGGCGCTGGTAGACGGGTTGGTCGAACGCGGGGAAATCGCTTTCGACGCTGAACTCGCCGCCGTCGTCGCCATCCTCGCGGAAAGGCTCGTTGCCATCCCAGCGCTCGTCGCGCCGCATGCGCTGCTCTTCCTGGCGCTGGCGGGTATCGGCGATCACGCGAAAGTAGTGATCGGCAAACTGCAGGTAGTACTCCGCGTTGACGCGATCGCCGTTGAGGTGAGCGTCGTGCGCGAGCTTGCGATACTTTTCCAGCAGCTGCGGCGCGTTGCCCCGCGCGCGGCTGTCGATCCGGTTGAGTTGCTGGCCGCCGCCCTGCGGACGGTTGTTACCGCGGCCGCGCCGGCGGTTGTTCCCACGATTGTTGTTCAAGGGTGCGTTTTCCTTAACCCCGGTGGTCGCCCGGCAAAAAGGCCGGCTGGCGACGCGCGCTGCCATTCGCTCGGCCCGTGGCGCGGGCCGCTGCCCTGCAAGTGCATGAGTGGCAGGCGAAGGCCCGAACCCGGATGCATATGCTGGAGTAAGCCGGCCGATCGGGAGTGTTCATCGAACGGCGGCCTGCGATTCAATTAGGCATCGTACCCGGAAATGCCAAGCGGAATCTTAACGGGCCGGCGGGATTTCACGACCGGGCGAGCGCCAGCGCGCGCGGCAGGCCGTTGAGATCGCGGTGGAGCGCCGCCGCCAGGCCCGCCGCGCCGGCGATGGCGGCGACCGCGTCGGCCTGGGTGGCGCCGATCTCGATGAGTGCCAACCCGCCCGGCGCGAGCAGGGCCGGCAGCTGCGGCAGCAGCACGCGATAATCGTCGAGGCCGTCGGCACCGGCAAACAGCGCGCCGGCAGGCTCGTGGTCGCGTACCGAGGGGGCCAGCGCCGCGTCGATCTCGACATAGGGCGGGTTGGCGAGGACCAGGTCGAAGCGGCCAAGGCCGTCGGCCCAGCCCGGCCGGGTCCAGTCGCGTTCGAGCAGGCGCGCGCGGGTGCCCACCAGGGCATCGGCATTGGCCGCTGCCACCGCCAGCGCCGCCGCGCTGCGATCGATGCCGATGCCGTGCGCCTCCGGCAGGTGGGCGAGCACCGCCAGCAGCAGGGCCCCCGAGCCGGTGCCGCAATCGAGCACCATGCGCGCCGCGGGCCGTTCGGCCAAGGCAACGTCGACCAGCACTTCGCTGTCACCGCGCGGGATCAGCACCGCCGGCCCGACGCGCAGCGGCAGGCCATAGAACTCCTGGTGGCCGAGGATGTAGGCGACGGGCTCATGGTTCGCGCGGCGATCGACCAGCGGCGCGAACCCGTCCGGCAAGGAATCGCGCATGTGCGCGAGCAGCAGCCTCGAGCGCGAAACGCCGAGCGCGTGCGCCATCAGCAGCTCGGCATCGAGGTGCGCGGTGTCCGAGCTGGTCGCCAGCCGCGCGGTCGCGTCGCGGATCGCCTCGGCGACGGTCATCGCGGCGCGGTCATTCGCCAAGCGCGGCGAGGCGCTTGGCCTGGTCTTCGGCGGTCAGCGCGTCGATCAGCTCGCCGAGGCCGGGGCCTTCGAGTATCTCGGGCAGGCGATGCAGCGTCAGGTTGATGCGGTGATCTGTGACGCGGCCCTGCGGGAAGTTGTAGGTGCGGATGCGCTCCGAACGGTCACCACTGCCGACCATCGCCTTGCGCGCCTCCGCCTCGGCGCCCTGGGCGGCCTCGCGGCGGGCATCGTAAAGCCGCGTGCGCAGCACCTGCATCGCCTTGGCCTTGTTCTTGTGCTGGCTGCGCTCGTCCTGGCAGACGACGACGAGGCCGCTGGGCAGGTGGGTGATGCGCACCGCCGAATCGGTGGTGTTGACGTGCTGGCCGCCGGCGCCGCTGGCGCGGTAGATGTCGATCTTGAGGTCCTTGTCGTCGATCTGGACGTCGACCTCGTCGGGTTCGGGCAGGACGGCGACGGTGGCGGCGCTGGTGTGGATGCGCCCGCCGCTTTCGGTGACCGGGACGCGCTGGACGCGGTGCACGCCGCTTTCGAACTTGAGCTTCGCGAACACGCCGGTGCCGCTGACGTTGGCGACGACCTCCTTGAAGCCGCCGATGTCGCTGGCGTTGGCGCTGATCATCTCGACCCGCCAGCCCTGCTCGGCGGCGAAGCGTTCGTACATGCGATAGAGGTCGGCGGCGAACAGCGCTGCCTCGTCGCCGCCGGTGCCGGCGCGGATCTCGAGCATTGCCGGGCGGCTGTCGGCCGAATCGCGCGGCAGCATGGCGATGGCGAGGCGATGCTCGGCCTCGGGCAGCTCGGCACGGATGCGGGCGAGCTCCTCTTCCGCCAGCTCGCGCATCTCGGGATCGTCGAGAACGGACAGCGCGACCAGCTCGCCGCGCATTTCGCGCACGTCGGCGGCGGCCTTCGCCACCGGCTCCAGTTCGGCATAGTCGCGGCTGGCGGCGACGAAGTCCGCGCCTTCGAGCGTACCCGACGCCAGCCGCGCCTCGAGTTCAGCGAAACGGCTGGCGATCTGGGCGAGGCGCTGGTCGGAAATGCTCACGGCAGCAGCGACTGGATGACCTGCTCGACCGCCGCATAGCGCCCGTCCGGTTCGGCCGAGCGCAAGTTGGTGACGAGCTGTCCGTCGCGTCGATTGATCGCGACGAGCACGCCGGCGTTGATCTTCGCCGCCTTGTCGAAGCGCTTGCGGGGGCTGCCGGTGGCGATCATGTCGGCCGAGAGTTCGGCATGGCGCAGGCAGGCGAGTGCGCGGATGGCGAAATCGCGGGCGGCGTCGTCCTCCAGCGCGATGATCACGTCGAGCTTGTCCTCGGGCAGGCCGCCGGCATCGGCGACCAGCATCGCCAGCCGCTCGATCCCTGCCGCCCAGCCGACCGCCGGGGTGTGCGCGCCGCCCAGCGTCTCGATCAGGCCGTCGTAGCGGCCGCCGCCGAGCACGGTGCCTTGCGCGCCGAGCCGGTCGGTGACGAACTCGAACGCGGTGTGGCGGTAATAGTCGAGCCCGCGCACCAGCGCCGGGGCGCGGGTCCAGGCGACTCCGGCGGCATCGAGCCCGGTGGTCACGGCGGCGAAGAAGTCCTGCGCCTCGGCGCTGAGGAAATCGTCGATGCGCGGCGCGTCGGCGGTGAACACCTTGTCGCGCGGGTCCTTCGAATCGAGGATGCGCAGCGGGTTCTTCTCCAGCCGCTCCTGCGAATCCTCGGACAGTTCGGCCCGGTGCGCGCGGAAATGCTCGATCAGCGCCAGCCGCCAGGCCTCGCGGCTGGGGGCATCGCCCAGCGTGTTGAGCATCAGCGTGACGCCTTCCGCGATGCCGAGTTCCTTCAGCAACTGGTCGGCCATCACCAGCAGCTCGACATCGGCCAGCGGCTCGGCGGCGCCGACGATCTCGGCGTCGATCTGGTGGAACTGGCGGTAGCGGCCCTTCTGCGGGCGCTCGTAGCGGAACAGCGGGCCGTGGGTGGCGACCTTGAGCGGCGCGAACTGCTGCCAGCCGTTGGTCAGGAAGGCGCGGGCGAGACCGGCGGTGAATTCCGGGCGCAGCGTCAGCGAATCGCCGCCGCGGTCCTCGAACGAGTACATTTCCTTGGAGACGACGTCGGTGGTCTCGCCCAGGCTGCGACTGAACACCGCGGTCTTCTCGAACACCGGCATCTCGGCGCGGCGGAAGCGGTAGAGCTTGCGCACGCGCTCGAACGTCTCGACGACGCGGGCGAAGGCCTCGGCCTCGGCACCGAAGATGTCCTGGGTGCCGCGGATGGCCTGGGGTGTCTCGATCTTTGCTGACATGGTCGTTTCGGGTTCCTGTTCGGGCGCGCGATTAGCGGGAATGTGCCGCCGGGGAAAGCGCTACCAAATCCGGCTTGCGAACATGACTGTCAGCAGCCAATGTCCGGCGATGATCAGATCGCTCCGCGCCGTCGCGCTCCTTTTCGCCCTTTCCTCCTCCACGCTGGTGCTGGCGCAAGCCGCCGCCGACAAGTCCGCCCCGCAGGCGGTGCCGCTGGCGCGCAACGTGCCCGACGCCGTGGACAAGCCCTATCCGGGCGGAATCATCGCGCTCGACATCGATGCCAGCGACACCCGCCGCGCCGCCTTTCGCGTCACCGAGACGATCCCGGTGGCGCCGGGCACGCGCAGTCTGATCCTGCAGTTGCCGCAGTGGATTCCCGGGCACCATTCGCCCGCCGGCACGATCGACCAGCTGGTCGACGTGCGCTTCCTTGCCGGCGACAAGCCGCTGAAGTGGTGGCGCGATCCGGTCGAGGTCTATGCGTTCCACGTCGAGCTGCCCGAAGGCACCACCGCGGTGACGGCGAAGTTCATCAACACCTCGCCGATCCAGGGCAACGAGGGCCGGGTGACGATGACCCCGGAGATGCTGAACCTGCAGTGGGACCGGATGAGCCTCTACCCGGCCGGGCACTACGTGCGGCAGATCAAGGTCAAGCCGACGGTGACGTTCCCCGGCGGCTGGCAGGTGGCGACCGCACTCGACGGCAAGAGCCAGACCGGCAGCGTCGTGACGTGGAACGCCGTCGACTACGAGACGCTGGTCGATTCGCCGATTTTCGCGGGCGTCCACTTCAAGCGCTTCGAACTGGGCGGCAACGTCGCGCTCGACGTCGTCGCGGACAAGCCGGAGAACCTCGCGATCAAGCCCGAGAACCTCGATGCCTACAAGGCGCTGGTGACCGAGGCCGGGCAAGCCTACGGCGCCTATCACTTCGACCACTACGATCTCCTGCTGGCGCTGTCCGACAAGCTCGGCGGCATCGGGCTCGAGCACCACCGTTCCAGCGAGAATTCGCAGGAGCCGAAGTCGCTGACCGACTGGAAAGAGCTCGACTGGGACCGCAACGTCGTCGCGCATGAGTTCAGCCACTCCTGGGACGGCAAGTTCCGCCGCTCCGCCAGGTTGTGGACACCCGATTATCGCCAGCCGATGCAGGACAACCTGCTGTGGGTCTACGAAGGGCAGAACCAGTTCTGGGGGCTGGTGCTGGCGGCGCGCTCGGGCGTGCAGTCGAAGGAGGTCGTGCTCGGCGAGCTCGCCAGCTACGCCGGGTTGTTCTCGATGTGGCCGGGGCGCGGTTGGCGCTCGGTCGAGGATACCACGCACGATCCGATCATGGCGGCGCGGCGACCCAAGCCGTTCGCCTCGCTCGATCGCAACGAGGATTACTACACCGAGGGCGCGCTGGTCTGGCTGGAAGCCGACCAGGTGATCCGCGCCGGCACCGGCGGCAAGAAGGGGCTGGACGATTTCGCCAAGGTGTTCTTCGGCATCCGTCCGGGAGACTGGGGCGAGGTGACGTACGAGTTCGCCGATGTCGTCAAGGCCCTGAACGAGGTCTATCCGTACGACTGGGCGACGTTCCTCGACACCCGCATCAACCAGCCGGGGCAGCCGGTGCCGCTCGCCGGTATCGAGAAGGCCGGCTACAGGCTGGTGTGGAAGGACGAGCCGAACCCCTACGACAAGGGCCGCTTCGCCGATGCCAAGGTGCTCAACCTGTTCAATTCGATCGGCGTCAACCTGGACAAGGATGGCAAGGTGCTGTCGTGCCGGTGGGACAGCCCGGCGTTCAACGTCGGGCTGGTGCAGGGATCGAAGATCATCGCAGTCAACGGCAACAGCTATGACCAGGACGGCATCAAGGCGGCGATAACGGCCGCCAAGGTGGCGAAGGAGCCGATCTCGCTGATCGTCCAGCGCGGCGACAAGGTGATGACGCTGGCGATCGATTATCACGAGGGCCTGCGCTACCCGTGGCTCGAGCGCGCCGCGCCGGGCAAGGCGCCGGCGGGACTGGACCTGTTGCTGGCGCCGCGGCGGGCGAAGCGGTGAAGCCATGACCGGCGGGCGCGAGCCGAAGTCGAACGGCTGGTTCCTGCCGCCGCGCTTCCTGCTGTTCCTCGTCGCCTTCGGCGTCGCCGGGGGGCTGCTGTTCGCGCTGGACGCGCGCTGGAGCCAGGCGGTGATCGGCGCGTTCGACTTCGCGGCGTTGCTGTTCATCGCCTCGCTGTGGGGCCTGACCCGCGACGACACCCCGGCGAAGATGCACGCCGACGCGGTCGCCAACGATTCGAACCGGTTCGGGGTGCTGGTCATCACCAGCCTCGTGATGCTGGTGATCGTGACCGCGGTGGCGGTCGAGCTGCCGGAGGCGCGCGCCCTGCGGGGGCGACCCCATGTCGCGTCGCTCCTCCTCGTTCTCACCAGCCTGGTGATCGCGTGGCTGTTTTCGAACCTGACGTACGCACTGCATTATGCGCACATGTACTTTCGCGATGACGGTGTCGGAGGCTTGCGGTTCCCGCAGGGCAAGGAGGCGCCGCATTGCCCGGACTATTGGGATTTCGCCTATTTCGCGCTGACCATCGGCATGGCTTTCGCCACGTCCGACGTCGAGATCGAGCGATCGGACATCCGCCGCGTCGCGACGGTGCATGGCGCGGTGGCGTTCTTCTACAACCTGGTGGTGCTGGCTTTCACGATCAACGTCACCGCATCGGGCTGAAAATCGTTTCCGTCCGACTTTTGTCCATGTTGCATTGCAGCAGGGGGCGGGCTAGGCGGGCGGGGCTATGAACATCGACCTTATTCCGGCGGGCCGGAACGTGCCCGAGAGCCTCAACGTCATCATCGAAGTGCCCACCGGCGGCGAACCCGTGAAATACGAGTTCGACAAGGCCAGCGGCGCGCTGTTCGTCGATCGCATCCTGCATACGCCGATGCGCTATCCGGCGAACTATGGCTTCATCCCGCATACGCTGTCGCCCGATGGCGATCCGCTCGACGCGCTGGTGATCTCGCGCTCGCCGTTCATCCCGGGCTGCGTGGTGCGCGCCCGCCCGATCGCGGTGCTGAACCTCGAGGACGAGCACGGCGGCGACGAAAAGCTGGTCTGCGTGCCCGACGACGAGACGTTCCCGTACTATGCCGACGTCCAGGAGGCGGGCGACCTGCCGAACATCGTGTTCCAGCAGATCGAGCACTTCTTCACCCACTACAAGGACCTGGAAGCCGACAAGTGGGTCCGCGTCGGCACCTGGGGCGATGCCGAGGAGGCGCGGCGGGTGACGATCGAGGCGATTGACCGCTACAAGGCCGGCAAGCAGGGCTGATCCGCCCGCATCTGCGAAAAGCGACCCCGCCGGGACCTGCGTTCCGGCGGGGTTTTTGCTTGCGGTCAGTCGCAGCGCGTTCAGTCGCCGGCGACGGTCATGCCCTCGATGCGGATCGTCGGCACGTTGACCGAGTGGAGGAATTCGAGGTCATCGGCGACCGTCATGCGCGCGTACATGTCGATGAGGTTGCCGGCGACGGTGAACTCCGCCACTGGCCCGGCGATCGCGCCGTTGACGATGCGGAAGCCCGAGGCGCCGCGCGAATAGTCGCCGGTGATGCCGTTGACGCCCTGGCCGATCAGTTCGGTGACGAGCACGCCGTCGGCGATGTCGGCGATCAGCGCGTCGCGGCTGACCGTGCCCGGTTCGAGGTGGAGATTGGTGGTCGACACGAACGGAGCGCCGCTGGGGGCGCGGGCGGCGTGCCCGGTCGGGGCGCTGCCCAGCTGCCGCGCCGCGGCGCTGTCCATCAGCCAGCCGGTCAGGCGGCCATCGGCGACCAGCGCGCGGCGTGCGGTGGGCAGGCCCTCGCCATCGAACGGCTTGGAGCGCAACCCGCGCGGGCGCAGCGGATCGTCGATCACGCGGATATCCGCCGGAAACAGCGCCTGGTCCTCGCGGCCGAGCAGGAAGCTGGCACGGCGGGCGATGGCCGCACCGGACATGGCGCCGACAAGGTGGCTGAGCAGGCTGTTGCCGATGCGCGGGTCGAACACGACCGTCATCGGCCCGCTCTTGAGGCGGCCGGGCGAAACGCGCGCCACCGCGCGCTGCCCGGCAAGGGTGCCGATCGCGTGGGCCGAATCGAGATCGGCGGCATGACGCGCGGTGCTCCACGCGTGATCGCGCTGCATCGATGCGCCTTCGCCGGCGATGACGCTGGCGCTGACCATGCGGCTGGTGCCACCGTAGCTGCCGGAAAAGCCGCCGCTGGTGGCCAGCGCGACGACCGAGCGTCCGGCGCTGGCGCCCGCGCCCTCGCTGTTGGTCACGCCGGCGACGGCGCGCGCGGCGTCCTCGGCGGCCTCGGCCAGCGCGCGCAGGTCGGCCGGGCCGGGCTCCGCCGGGTCGGCAATGTCGAGCTCGGGCCAGGGGGCGTGGCCGAGGCGATCCTCCGGCGCGAGGCCGGCGTAGGGGTCCTCGGGCGCGAGCCGGGCCATGGCGATCGCGCGTTCGGCCATTTCGGCGAGGGCGGCGTCGGACAGGTCCGACGAGCCGATCGAGGCCGAGCGCCGGCCGGCGAAGACGCGCAGGCCGATGTGCTCGCTCTCCGAGCGCTCGACATCCTCGAGCTTGCCGAGGCGAATCGTCAGGCTCTCCGACGAATCGGCAAGATAGACGACATCGGCGGCGTCGGCCCCGGCGCGGCGCGCGCGATCGACGAGAGCGAGGGCGCGTTCGCGCGCCTGTTCGTGCGTGAGCATGCGGCTCCCTAACCGGGAGCGCGGTTCAGGGCAACGTCACCCGAAGATCGCGGTCAGCCCGCTGAACACCCCGGTGATCAGGAACGGCAGGCCGATCGCCAGCGACCACAGCACCAGCCGGTCGCGGCGGAAGTGGCCGGCGAGCTCCGGATCGGCGGCCTGGGTGTCGCTGAGGCGGTTCCAGCGGCGTTCGAAGCCGCGGCACGACGGAATGATCGCCACCACCAGCAGCACCAGCGCCAGGTAGGGCAGCAGCGAATCGCCCTGGCCCTTGAGCGCGGACATCGTCACGAAGATCTGCAGGCCGGTATAGACCAGCAGGGCCACGGCGATGTTGTCGCTCATCCGCTTGCGCCAATCCAGCGGCTTGGCCGGATTGGCTGCCGGCGTTGCGGTCTCGACCGACCACGGCTTGAATGCGGGCGCCTTGTTCATCGGCTGCTCTCCCAGTCCCCTCTGCCCATAAGTTAAACACCGTTGTCGCAAGCAATCAAGGGGCGTTTACCAAGAACGACCGGCCCCGGGGGCAATTCCGGGACAGCCGTGCAGGAAACCGCCATGCATGAAACCTGCCAATTTCTTGCAACGTCGGCGGAAACGCGCGGTTCCGGGCTTGCCGACGCGCTTGCGGCTTCCTAAACCGCGCGGTGATGACCGAAACCATCGCACCCCCCGCGCCTGCCGTGGCGAATCTGTCCGGAGGCGGGCTCGAAGTCGTTTCCATCGCCAAGAGCTACGATCGCCGCGCCGTGCTCACCGAGATCTCGCTTTCGGTGGCCAAAGGCGAAGTGCTCGGCCTGCTCGGGCCGAACGGCGCCGGCAAGACCACCTGCTTCTATTCGATCATGGGGTTGGTGAAGCCCGATTCGGGCCGCATCCTGCTCGACGGCGTCGATATAACCAACCTGCCGATGTACCGCCGGGCAATCCTCGGACTGGGCTACCTGCCGCAGGAAACCTCGATCTTTCGCGGCATGACGGTCGAGCAGAACATTTCCTGCGTGCTGGAGCTGGGCGAGCCGGACCCGGCGGTGCGCGCGCAGGAGCTGGAGCGCCTGCTCGACGAATTCGGCCTGACGCGGCTGCGCGCCAGTCCGTCGATGGCGCTGTCGGGGGGCGAGCGGCGGCGCTGCGAGATTGCCCGGGCGCTGGCCGCCAAGCCGTCGATCATGCTGCTAGACGAGCCGTTCGCGGGGATCGACCCGCTGTCGATCGCCGACATCCGCCATCTCGTCACCGACCTGAAGAACCGTGGCATCGGCGTGCTGATCACCGACCACAACGTCCGCGAGACGCTGGACATCTGCGATCGCGCCTGCATCATCTATGGCGGCACGGTGCTGTTCGCCGGCAGCCCCGAGGCTCTGGTGGCGGACGAGAACGTGCGGCGGCTCTATCTCGGCGAAGGGTTTACCCTGTGATCACCGGCGCCGTCGGCGGATAAACCATGGCGCTGGGGCCGCGCCTGGACATTCGCCAGACCCAGTCGCTGGTGATGACGCCGCAGTTGCAGCAGGCGATCAAGCTGCTGGCGCTGTCGAACCTGGAGATCGAGACTTTCATCGGCGAGGCGCTGGACGCCAACCCGCTGCTGGAACTGGGCGAGGCACCGGCCGCGCCAGTGCCGGATGCGGTGCCGGACGGGCGCCGCACCACCCTCGAATCATCGCCGGTCGACCAGTTGATCGGCGAGGGCCGGGGGGATGAGGACCGTCCGCTCGACATCGACGCGAGCGCGCTCGACCGTGATCGCGACACCGGCGACTCCGCCTTCGAGGGCGAGGCGCGGTCGACCGGCGGCGGCGAGGCACCGGCGCTGGACGAACACGGCGCCGGCGAGGAGACGCTCGCCGCGCACCTCCATGCGCAAGTCGGCGCCTGCTCGCGCGATGCCGGGACGGTGTTCGTGGCGCGCGCGCTCATCGACCGGCTCGACGAGACCGGCTACCTGCCGACCCCGCTGGCAACGGTGGCCGAGGAACTGGGGCTGGCGGTCCCCGAGGTCGAGGCCGCGCTCGCGCTGGTGCAATCGCTCGATCCGACCGGGGTCGGCGCGCGCAACCTCGCCGAATGCATCGCGCTGCAGGCGCGGGAGGCGGATCGCTACGATCCGGCGATGGCGCGGCTGATCGACAATCTCGAGCTGGTCGCGCGCGGGGAATTCGCGCGGCTCAAGCGCATGTGCGGCGTCGACGACGAGGATTTCGCCGAGATGCTGGCCGAGCTGCGCGGCTACGATCCGAAGCCGGGACTGCGCTTCGGCGGCGGCGGCGGCGAGGCGGTGGTGCCCGACGTGCTGGTCACGCCGCGCGGCGACGGCGGCTGGAACGTGGCGATCAACCAGGCGACGCTGCCGCGGCTGCTGGTCAACCGCTCATACTACCTCGAAATGCGCGGCGCCTGCACCGACAAGGCGGCACGCGGGTGGCTTTCCGAGAAGCTGGCGGACGCCAACTGGCTGCTCAAGGCGCTCGACCAGCGGCAGAAGACGATCCTCAAGGTGGCGGGGGAGATCGTCACCCGCCAGGAGGGCTTCTTCCGCCACGGCGTCGCGCACCTCAAGCCGCTGACGTTGCGCGCGGTGGCCGAGGCAATCGGCATGCACGAATCGACGGTCAGCCGCGTCACCTCGAACAAGTACCTGCATTGCGAGCGCGGCACCTTCGAGCTCAAGTATTTCTTCACCTCGGGCGTGGCCTCGGCGGACGGCGACGGCGCGGTCTCGGCCGAAGCGGTGAAGGCGGCGATCCGCCAGTTGATCGAGGCCGAGGACCCGAAGGCCATCCTGTCCGACGACACGCTGGTCGACCTGCTGAAGGACAAGGGCTTCGAACTGGCACGGCGCACCGTGGCCAAGTATCGCGAAGCCATCGGCCTGGGCAGCTCTGTACAAAGGCGGCGGCAGAAGGCCTTGGCGGGCATCCGGTAAGGCCAACACTAACCGGGTTTAAGATAAGCATGGCAAGTATATCCTTGTAATACTTAGTTTTATTATCTTCCCGATTGGGATTTTCGTGATAGCCTCCTGATTCTCGACAGCGCCCTGCTGCATTTGCCTGGACCGGGCGCGCGGGAAAGGAGGGTGTGATGGGTTATCTGGAACGTCCAGCGCCGACCAATCGCGGCGGCGTGCTGATCGCGGTGGGGCTGATCCATGCGGTGGGCATCTATGCGGTCGTGACCGGGCTCGGCGCGGTCGTCGTGCATGTGCTGACCGATCGGCACACGGGCACGTACGACGTCCCGCCGGAAACGGTGGTGCCGGTCGATCCGCCCCGGCCGCTGCTGCAGGGCAAGGCCACGAAGGCCACCCGCTCGACCGACGCCCGGCAACCGGTGGTGACGGTGCCGCTCGGGCCGACCAGCGTTCTGCCGCCGCTGGAGCTGCCCGCTACCGGCGGCGGCGGCGAGGTCGCGCGGCCGGAGCCGCCGGCGGTTCCGCCCGGCGCCGCGGTGCCGCTGGGCAATCCGGGCGGATGGGCGACCGAGGCCGACTAACCCGGCGCCGACCTGCGCGCCGGCCATGCCGGGATCACGCGTTTCCGGCTGTCGATCGGGAGCGACGGCCGCGTCACCGGTTGCGAGGTCGTCGCCGGCAGCGGCTGGCCCGGGCTCGACGCGGCGACCTGCCGGCTGGTCAGCGCGCGGGCGCGGTTCCGCCCCGCCACCGACGAGCATGGCGCGGTTACCGGCGGCCATTATGCCAGCGCCATCCGCTGGGTCATTCCGAACTGATTTTCCACCCTGCCCCCTGTCGGTCCCGCACGTCGCGGGTCCGGCGGGGGCCTTTTCGGGCGCGTCAGCCGGCGAGGTCGCGCGCGCGGGTTCGCCAGGCGTCGGCAAGCACGGGCATCGCCGCCAGTTCGCGAAGCGCGGCGGGATCGCGCCGGTGGCCGCCCCCGACCAGCAGGTCGAACAGGCGTGCCACCGTCCATTGCGGCAGCGGGCGATCGAGCAGGTCGAGCCGGTCCCCCGGGCCGACGGTGCCCGGTTCGAGCACGCGATAGTACCAGCCGGCGCGGCCGGTCTCGACCACCAGCGCCGTCAGTTCCGGTCGGGCAAAGCGGTGGCCGAGCTTCCAGCACGGCTTGCGGCCGTGGCTGATCTCGACCAGCGCGGTGCCCAGCCGGAAGCGGTCGCCCAGGCAGGCCTCGGCGTCGGCCAGGCCGGTGGAGGACAGGTTCTCGCCGAAGCCGCCGGGCGCGGAGAGCAGCGGGTGATCGCCGAGCCGCGCGCGCCAGTGGGCGTAGTGATCGAACGGGTAATGGTGGATCGCCTTGTCCCGTCCGCCGTGGTGGACGCGATCGGCCTGCTCATCCCCGGCGAGGCCCAGCGGGGTGACGGCGACCGGGCGATCGACCGCGCGCTTGGCGATCGCGCTGGATTCGTCGGCGCGGAATGCGGCGACCTTGCCGACCAGGACGGCATCGATGATCACGGCTGCGGCGGCCATCAGGCTTCGAGCTCGACGTCCCAGTAGAGCCAGTCGCGCCAGGTGTCGTGCAGGTAATTGGGCGGGAAGGCGCGGCCGCGCTCCTGCAATTGCCAGTTGGTCGGACGGATCGGCTCGATCAGCAGCGGCATGTGCGCCTGCCTGGGGGTGCGGCCGCCTTTCCTGAGGTTGCAGGGGCTGCACGCGGCGACGACGTTCTCCCAGCTGGTCCGGCCGCCGAGCCGGCGCGGGACGACATGGTCGAACGTCAGGTGGTGGGGGCTGCCGCAGTACTGGCACGAGAAACGATCGCGCAGGAACAGGTTGAAGCGCGTGAAGGCGGGGAATTCGGACGGCTTCACGTACTGGCGCAGCGCGATCACCGACGGCAGTTGCAGGGTGAAGCTGGGGCTGTGCACCTCGCGCTCGTAATGCGCGACGATGTCGACGCGTTCGAGGAACACCGCCTTGATCGCGGTCTGCCAGGGCCACAGGCTCAGCGGATAGTAGGACAGCGGGGTATAATCGGCATTCAGCACCAGCGCCGGGCAATCGGACAGGTGGCGGGTGGAACCGGCGGGGGGTGACCCGTCCATGACGCTGCGGGACTGAGCCGCGCGTTCGATCAGCTCGGCCTGGAGCATGGCCTCCTGTGGCAACCGGGCGTGACGGTTTCGCGACAGAACATGCCGCGAAGTGACCACAGGCGGCCCGGGCCGTCAAGGCTTGCGCTGTGCCGCAATCCACAGGACAAACGCGCGATGGCGACGCTCCGCACCCGATTTGCGCCAAGCCCCAACGGGGCGCTGCACCTCGGCCACGCCTGGGCCGCGATCGTCGCCCACGATCGCGCCCGTGCGGGGGGCGGCGAGTTCCTGCTGCGCATCGAGGACATCGACGGCGCGCGCAGCCGCGAGGCGCTGGTGCCGGAGATCCTGGCGGACCTCGCCTGGCTGGGGCTGGCCTGGGACGGGCCGGTGGTGCGGCAATCGGCGCGGCTGGACAGCTATGCGGCGGCGGCCGGTCGGCTGCGCGCGATGGGGCTGCTCTATCCGTGCCGGTGCACGCGCGCGGAAATCGCGGCGGCGGCGAAGGCGATGGGGCCGGACGGGCCGCTCTACCCGGGCACGTGCCGGGGGCGCGACGTCGATCCGGCGGGCGCCGCCTGGCGGCTGGACATGGCGGCCGCGCTGGCGCTGGCCGGGCCGTTGACCTGGTTCGACGAGCTCGCCGGGGCGCAGGCGGCGCGGCCCGACCTGTTCGGCGATGTCGTGCTGGTGCGGCGCGACGCCCCGGCGAGCTATCACCTCGCGGCGACGCTGGACGATGCCACGGACGGGATCACCGTCGTCACGCGCGGCGCGGACCTGTTCGCCGCCAGCCATGTCCACCGGCTGCTGCAGGCGCTGTTGGGGCTGCCGGTGCCGGTATGGCATCACCATGGCCTGCTGGTGGAGGCCGGCGGCCGCAAGCTGGCGAAGCGGCGCGGCTCGCCTTCGCTCGGCGATCGCCGGCGCGCGGGAGAGGACGGGCCGGCCCTGGCCATGTCCCTTCGTACAGGGCGATTGCCCACTGGCATTGCGCTGGCCGCGCGCCTAGATTGTCCGGCATGACCTACATCCTCGTCCCCGTCATCGTGATCCTGGTGATCATGGTCGTCGTCAGCCTCGTGCGCGGGATCGCCGCGTTCCTGAAAAGCACGCGCGACGAACTCGAACGGGGCGAAGGTGACGGTGGTGACGGGCCGACGCAGGCGCAGATCCAGCAGAACCGGATGATGTTCGCGCGGATCAAGTACCAGGCGGCGGCGGTCGTGGTGATCGCCTTCCTGCTGGCGTTTGCGCGGCACTAGGCGTTGGTCAGGCTCAACCGGATCTACACGCGCACCGGCGACGACGGCACCACCGGCCTCGTCGACGGATCGCGATGCCCCAAGCATTCGGCACGGATGGAGGCGATCGGCGCGGTTGACGAGGCCAATTCGGCGATCGGGCTGGCGGTGGTGGCGCTGGCGCCGGGCGATCATGCGGCCGCGCTGACGCGGGTTCAGAACGACCTGTTCGACCTCGGCGCGGACCTGGCGACGCCCGGGGAGGACTTCGCGCCGTCGCAGATGGTGCTGCGCGTGGTGCCGGGGCAGGTCGACTGGCTCGAAGCCGCGATCGATGCGATCAATGCGGGGTTGGCGCCGTTGACCAGCTTCATCCTGCCGGGCGGCAGCGAGGGCGCGGCACGGGTCCACGTGGCGCGTGCGGCGGTGCGGCGGGCGGAGCGGACGGTTACGGCGCTGGCGGCGCAGGCGCCGGTCAATCCGGCGGCGCTGGCCTATGTCAACCGGCTGTCGGACTACCTGTTCGTGCTGGCGCGCGCGGTGAACGATGGCGGGCAGGCGGACGTGTTGTGGGTGCCGGGGGCGAGCCGGGGCGGGGCGGGAACCGGCGGGGCGTTTGAAACGTAAGCCACCTGTCATCGACAGGAGATTGCCATGCCGACCGAAGCCGATCCGCGCCTCGCGCCCGAGACCGTCAATGCGGAGCAGGAGGACGAGGACAGCCAGGCCCAGACGCTGGCCGACGCCGCGCTGGGGCGCCGGGGCGACGACCCCGGGCTGGAGGACAGCGAGAAAGTGTCGACGGGGCGCGACGATGACGACGTGCCGGATCTCGTCGATCACATGAAGCAGATGGATTCCAGCGGCCGCATCGACTTCGACGCGTTTCGCGGCGAGCGGAACGACGATGACGAGGAAGGGATGCTCGGCGACGGTGCCGAGGACTGATCAGTTGGCCGTCCGGGCCTTGTCCGGCGCCCAGGGCGAGCGGGTGGGTTCGGCGGCGGCATCGGGTGCCGGCAGGACCGCCTTGACCATCGCCACCGCCTCCTGGTCCTGGGGCTGCGCCCCGTTTTCAGAGGGCTTGGGCACGGTGCAATAGGCGGTCAGCAGGATGCTGGCCGACCAGGCCAGGGCTTTCCAGCGGCTGGCGAACACGGTGCTGAGGCGCGGACCGAACATCATCGCGCCAGCCTAGCGCGCCCCGGTTAACGATTCAGCCTGCGGCGGCCTCACGCTTGAGTTCGTAGAGCAGGTCGAGCGCCTCGCGCGGGGAGAGCGCGTCGATGTCGAGCTCGTTCAGGCGCTCGCGCAGCGTGTCGCAGGCTTCCTCGTGCTTTTCCGCGGCGGCGGCGAACAGCGGCAGGTCGCCCAGCCCCGCCGCCAGCCCACCGGTTTCCGCGCGGCCTTTCTCGAGCCGGGTAAGCACCGCCTTCGCGCGGTTGACGACCGGCGCGGGGACGCCGGCCAATCGCGCCACGGCGAGGCCATAGCTCGATTCGGCGGGGCCGTCGGCAAGCTCGTGCAGCAGCACGAGATCGCCCTTCCACTCGCGGGCGCGGACGTGGTGCAGGCTCAGCGCCTCGCAGGTCTCGGCGAGGCGCGACAGTTCGTGGTAATGCGTGGCAAACAGGCAGCGGCAGCGGTTGACGCCGTGCACCGCCTCCGCGACCGCCCAGGCCAGCGCGAGGCCGTCGTAAGTGCTGGTGCCGCGCCCGACCTCGTCGAGGATGACGAAGCTGGACGGCGTCGCCTGCGCGAGGATGGCGGCGGTCTCGACCATCTCGACCATGAAGGTCGAGCGACCGCGCGCGAGGTTGTCCGAGGCGCCGACGCGGCTGAACAGGCGATCGACCAGGCCGACCGTGGCGCTGGCGGCGGGAACGAAGCCGCCGGCCTGCGCCAGCAGCACGATCAGTGCGTTCTGGCGCAGGAAGGTGGACTTGCCGCCCATGTTCGGGCCACCGACCAGCCACAACCGGTCGCTCTCCGCCAGCGCGCAGTCGTTCGCGACGAAGCGGTCGCCGCTGCGCGCGAGTGCCGCCTCGACCACGGGGTGGCGGCCACCGGCGATGGCCAGCATCGGTTCGGCGACGATCTGCGGGCGGCACCACTGGCCTTCGGCGGCACGCTCGGCCTGGCCGGCGCAGACATCGATGCGGGCGAGCGCGGCGGCGGTCGCGGCGATCGCGTGGCGCGCGGCGACGGCGGCGGCGACCAGTTCCTCGAAATGGGCTTCCTCGGCCGCCAGCGCGTGGCCGCCGGCCTCGGCGATGCGGCTGGCTTCCTCGTGCAGCGCCAGCGCGTTGAAGCGTACCGCGCCGGCCATCGTCTGGCGGTGGGTGAAGCCGCTGTCGGCCGCCATCAGCCGGTCCGCCGACTTTGCCGGTACCTCGATGAAGTAGCCGAGCACGCCGTTGTGGCGGATCTTGAGGGCGGCGATGCCGGTCTCGTCGCGGTATTTCGCCTCGAGCGCGGCGATGGCGCGGCGAGCGTTGCCCGAGATCGTGCGCAGGTGGTCGAGCGCGGCGTCGTAGCGTTCGGCGATGTAGCCTCCCTGGCCGCGCTCGGTCGGCGGGGTGGGCACCAGCGCGCGGCACAGCAGGTCGACCAGCGCGCCGTGGCCGCCGAGGTGCGGCAACAGCGCCTCCACCAGCGGCGGGCGTTCGGGCAGGCGCCGGAGCGCGTCGCGCAGGCGGGCGGCGCCGTCGAGCCCGTCGCGGAGCTGGCCGAGATCGCGCGGCGAGCCGCGCCCGGCGACGATGCGGCCGAGCGCGCGGCCGAGGTCGGGCAGCGCCTTGAGCAGGCCGCGCAGGTCTTCGCGGAGCAGCGCGTCGTCGTGCAGCCATTGCACGGCGGCGAGGCGCCGGGCGATCTCCGCCGCGTCGGTGAGCGGGGCCGACAGGTCGTCGGCCAGTTGCCGCGCGCCGGCGCCGGTGACGCAACGGTCGATGCATTCGATCAGGCTGCCCTTGCGTCCGCCCTGGCTCGACTGCAGCACTTCGAGGCTGGCGCGGGTGGCCTCGTCCATGGCGAGGTGGGCATCGGCGGCGCGGGCGACCGGGGGCAGCAGCAGCGGCAGCGTGCCGCGGCCGACGTGGTCGAGATAGGCGACGAGGCCGCCCGCCGCGGCCAGCATCGCGCGACTGAAGCTGCCGAAGCCGTCGAGCGTGGCCACGCCGTGCAGCGCGACGAGGCGCGATTCGCCCTGGTCGCTGGAGAAATCGCGCGGCGGGCGCGGGATCGCGTCGTACGGGGCGTGGGGGCAGCCTTCGGGGGCGACGATCTCGCTGGCGCCGAGCCGGGCGAGCGCGGCGCCGACGCGGTCGGGATCGCACTCCTCCAGTTCCATGCGGCCGGTGGAGATGTCGCAGGCGGCGATGCCGATCAGGCCGCGGACCTCGCAGACCGCCGCCAGCACGTTGGCGCGGCGCGGTTCGAGCAGGGCTTCCTCGGTCAGCGTGCCGGCGGTGACGTAGCGGACGATGTCGCGCATGACCAACGCCTTGGAACCGCCGCGTTTGCGGGCTTCCTCGGGGCTTTCGATCTGTTCGGCGATCGCGACGCGGCAGCCGGCCTTGATCAGTCGGGCGAGGTAGCCTTCGGCCGAATGGACCGGCACGCCGCACATCGGGATCGGCGCGCCGGCGTGTTCGCCGCGGCTGGTGAGGGCGATATCGAGCACGTTTGACGCGGTTTTGGCGTCATCGAAGAACAGTTCGAAGAAGTCGCCCATGCGGTAGAACAGCAGGCAATCGGCGGCCTGCGCCTTGAGCGCGAGGTATTGTGCCATCATCGGGGTGGCGGATTCGGACATCTTGGCGCGGCAGTAACGCGGCATTTGCAGCGCCGGAAGGGCGTTCAGGGCAGCTTTCCCCTATCCCGTTCGGCCTGCATTCGTTAGGGGCGAACGCGATCGTGAGGGAGAACGCCCGTGTCCGAAGAAAGCAACGTCCGTTTCACCGAGCGCGAGGCGCTGTTCTATCACAAGACGATCCGCCCGGGTAAGATCGAGATCATCGCGTCGAAGCCGATGGCGACGCAGCGCGACCTCAGCCTCGCCTATTCGCCCGGCGTCGCGGTGCCGGTGCAGGCGATCGCCGACGATCCCGCCACCGCCTATGACTATACCGCGCGCGGCAACCTCGTGGCCGTCATCTCCAACGGTACCGCGATCCTCGGCATGGGCGACCTCGGCGCGCTGGCGTCGAAGCCGGTGATGGAAGGCAAGGCGGTGCTGTTCAAGCGTTTCGCCGACGTCGATTCGATCGACATCGAGCTCGACAGCAAGGACCCCGAGGCGCTGATCGAGGCGATCGCGATGATGGAGCCGAGCTTCGGCGGCATCAACCTGGAGGACATCAAGGCGCCCGAGTGCTTCATCATCGAGCAGACCCTGCGCGAGCGCATGAAGATCCCGGTGATGCACGACGACCAGCACGGCACCGCGATCATCGCCGCCGCCGGTCTGATCAACGCCTGCCTGCTGACCGAGCGCAGGCTCGAGGACATCAAGGTCGTGGTCAACGGCGCCGGCGCCTCGGCGCTGGCCTGCACCGCGCTGATCAAGTCGATGGGCGTGCGCCACGAGAACGTGACGGTCTGTGATTCGAAGGGCGTGATCTATCGCGGCCGTTCGGGCATCGACCAGTTCAAGTCCGCGCACGCGATCGAGACCGAGGACCGCACCCTGACCGACGCACTGAAGGGCGCCGACGTGGTGCTGGGCCTGTCGGTGGCGGGCGCGATCACCCAGGACATGGTCAAGGGCATGGCCCGCCAGCCGATCATCTTCGCGATGGCCAACCCCGATCCCGAGATCACCCCGCCCGACGTCAAGGAAGTGCGGCCCGACGCGATCGTGGCGACCGGGCGTTCGGACTATCCGAACCAGGTCAACAACGTGCTGGGCTTCCCGTTCATCTTCCGCGGCGCGCTCGACGTCCATGCGACGGCGATCAACGAGGAGATGAAGATCGCCGCGGCGCGGGCGATCGCCGAGCTGGCGCGCGAGCAGGTGCCCGAGGAAGTCGCGGCGGCCTATGGCAAGAACCACAGCTTCGGCCGCGAGTACATCATCCCGGCGCCGTTCGACCCGCGCCTGATGGAAGTGGTGCCGAGCGCGGTGGCCAAGGCGGCGATGGATTCGGGCGTCGCCAAGAAGCCGATCGAGGACTTCGACAAGTATCGCCATGAGCTCAAGAGCCGGCTCAACCCGACGACCTCGGTGCTGACCAACGTCTATGAGCAGGTCAAGGCCAACCCCAAGCGGGTGATCTTCGCCGAGGCGGAGAACGAGGTGGTGCTGCGCGCGGCGATCCAGTTCCGCGATTTCGGCTATGGCATCCCGGTGCTGGTCGGCCGCACCCAGGCGGTGCGCGACAAGCTGGCGGAACTGGGCGTTTCCGACATCGACAGCTACGAGATCCACAACGCCGCCGTCTCGGAGCACACCGAGGCGATGATGGCGATGCTCTATGGCCGCCTGCAGCGGCGCGGCTTCCTCGAGCGCGACGTGCGGCGCATGGTCAACCAGGACCGCAACGTGTTCGCGGCGGCGCTGCTCAAGCTCGGCATCGGCGACGCGCTGGTGACCGGGATGACGCGGCCGTTCGGCCAGACCATCCGCGAGGTGCGCCAGGTGCTCGACCCGAAGCCCGGGCACCTGCCGTTCGGCGTGCACCTGATGGTCGGCAAGCAGACCACGGTGTTCATGGCCGACACCACCGTCAACGAGCGGCCGAGCCCCGAGGACCTGGTGGTGATCGCCAAGGAGACCGCGGCGGTGGCGCGGCGGCTGGGGCACCAGCCGCGCGTGGCGTTCCTGAGCTGGTCGACCTTCGGCAACCCGCAGGGGCGCTGGCTCGACAACATCCGCGAGGCGGTGGCGATCCTCGATCGCGAGGAGGCCACCGGCTTCGAGTACGAGGGCGAGATGGCCCCCGATGCCGCGCTGAACCCGAAGGTGATGGAATACTATCCGTTCAGCCGGCTTTCGGCGCCGGCCAACGTGCTGGTCATGCCGGGGCTGCAATCGGCCAACATCTCGGCCAAGCTGCTCAAGGAACTGGGCGGCAATGCCGTCGTCGGGCCGATGCTGCTGGGCATGGAAAAGCCGGTGCAGATCGTGCCGATGACCGCTATCGCCCCCGACGTGCTGACGCTGGCGGTGCTGGCGGCGAGCGACGTGGTGGCCTGACGGCGGCCGCTGCGGCGCGGTCAGTTGTAGGCCGCGCTGTAGAGGTAGGTGCCGGTGTACGTGCCCGGCGGGGTGCCGGGCGGGATCGTCAGCGTGCCGGTGATGGCCACCGCGCCGGTGCCGGCGGCGTCGAGCCGCAGCCAGCCTACCGCCGTCTTCGGCGTGAACGACAGCGCGTGGCCGGCGAAGCTGATCGTGCCCGGCCAGGCCTTCATCTCGGCGCCGCGATTGGGATCGCCGGCCAGCGTGAACGAATCGGCGGCGGTGGCGGCGCCGGGCAGCAGGGCGACGTCGCCGGTGGTCGTCGCCGTGCCGGCGGCATCGATGGCGATGGTGCCGCCGAGCGGGCCGACGGTGAAGCGGCCGAAGTTCAGCGCCGCGCCGGCGACATGGGTGACGCGCAACCGCACGATCACGGTGGCGGCGGCGCTGCCGCTGCGGGTCGCCGCGGTACTGCCCGCGCTGGCGGGCGGCGCGGCGAGGGCCAGGAGTGCGACGGCAAGCGCCGGCACGGGGTTGAGCTTCATCGGTTGCGATCCCGTTCGCCCGCGGTTTCGAACGCGGCGCGATGGTTAACGGGAATAGCGGCGAACGCTTAGCAAGGCGTTAACCTGTCCTGTCTTTGTAGATGAAATTCAATGTCTTATTCCGCGCGCCGGCGGTAGCGGAAGTACCAGACCTCGTGGCCGTAGACGCTGCGCGCCTTGGCCTCGTAGCGCGTTTCCGGCCAGCCGCCGGGGCGCTTCAGAAAGTCCTGCGGCTTTTCCGCCAGCCATTCGAACTGGTGGCGGTGGCGGCGC
>JAGWUH010000038.1 GCA_028868535.1 Sphingomonadales bacterium
CGCGCGGACGTGGCGGAATGGTAGACGCAGGGGACTTAAAATCCCTTGGGCATGGCCCGTGCGGGTTCGAGTCCCGCCGTCCGTACCAGCGGCTCCCGCGCCGGCCGGCGCCGGTTGTTTCGGGCGGGCTATTTCGGGTTCGCCGCCAGCCGGTTGAGATGCTGGATCAGCGCCGGCGCGCCGCCCTTGGCGACCACCGCGGCAAAATCGGAGCGGCGCGTCGCCAGCTGGCTGATCGCGTTGCGGTAATAGACATCGATGATCTTCCACTGCCCGCCCGACTGGCGCAGCCGGTAGTTCAGCACCTCCGGCGTGTCGCCCGGCCCGCCCAGCGTGGTGCGCACCAGCTTGTCGATGCCGCGCGTCTCGACCTGCGGCACCACGTTGAAGCGCTCGCCGCCATAGGCGTCGAAGTTCTTCGCATACTGCGCGACGGTCAGCGCGCGGAACGCCGACACCAGCGTCTGCTGGTCGGACGCGGAAAAGCTGTTCCAGGCCGGGCCCACCGAAAGCCGCGTCATCAGCGGGATGTCGAAGGCGCGGTCGATCACCGGGCCGATCTGGCGGGCGCGCCCGGCCAGCCCGGCCCCGCTGCCGGCGCGCATGATTCCCAGCAGCCCGTTGTCGAGCAGATGGACGGTATCGAGCGCCGGGTCCGCCGCCTGCGCGTGGACCGCAGCCGGCGCGGCCAGCGCCGCAGCGAGGAATAGGACGTGCTTCATCGAATGCCTTTCGGGTTTGCGTTGCCTCATAGGATCTTGCCGCTGTCGGGGCAATGAACGGAGCGTTGTGGCGGTTGCAGGGAAAATGGTCTAAGGGCGTCGCACTGAGACCGCGCCGAGCCAAACAGGCCGTCGCATCGGGGAGCATTCAATGGCCATTCCGTTCTCGACCGCGCTGCGCATCGGCGGCCACGCGATCGTCAATCACCTCAAGGGCGGCAAGTACCCGCTGGTGCTGATGCTGGAGCCCCTGCTGCGCTGCAACCTCGCCTGCAAGGGCTGCGGCAAGATCGACTACCCCGACGCGATCCTCAACCGGCGCCTCTCGTTCGAGCAGTGCATGGCCGCGATCGATGAGTGCGGCGCCCCCGCCGTCTCGATCGCCGGTGGCGAGCCGCTGCTGCACAAGGACATGCCCCGCATCGTCGAGGGCTACCTGAAGAAGAAGAAGTTCGTCATCCTCTGCACCAACGCGCTGTTGCTCAAGAAGAAGATCGACGACTACAAGCCGCATCCCTCGTTCACCTGGTCGATCCACCTCGATGGCGACAAGCAGATGCACGACAAGGCGGTGGACCAGGACGGCGTCTACGACACCGCGGTGGAGGCGATCCACCTCGCCAAGGCGCGCGGCTTCCGCGTCCAGATCAACTGCACCGTGTTCAACGATGCCGATCCCGCCCGGCTCGCCAGCTTCCTCGACCACATGGCCAGCCTCGGCGTCGAGACGACGATCTCCCCCGGCTACGCCTATGAGCGCGCCGCCGACCAGGAGCACTTCCTCAACCGCGAACGCACCCGCAACCTGTTCCGCGACGTGCTGCGCCGGGGCAACGGCGGCAAGGCCTGGAAGTTCACCAACAGCCCGCTGTTCCTCGACTTCCTCGCCGGCAACCGCACGTACGAATGCACGCCCTGGTCGATGCCGCTCTACTCGGTGTTCGGCTGGCAAAAGCCCTGCTACCTCGTCGGCGAAGGCTACGTGCAGTCCTTCGCCGAACTGATGGAAGGCACCGACTGGGACCAGTACGGCGTCGGCAAGTACGAGAAGTGCTCGAACTGCATGGTTCACTGCGGGTTCGAGGGCACCGCCGCCCGGGAAGGCCTGCAGCGCCCGCTGGAATTCATCAAGGTGGCGATGAAGGGCATCCGCACAGACGGCCCGATGGCGCCCGACATCGACCTGTCCCACGCCCGCCAGGCCGAGGACGTCCACGCGCAGCAGGTCGAGGCCGAGATGGAGCGGATCAAGATCGAGGACCCGGAAGCCTACCGGCGCGGCACCCGCGCCGCCTGACCGTCCGGGTCAGCCGGCCAGCGTCTCGTCCAGCAGCTTCGCCAGCCGCAGCCCGGCCTGCTGCAGGCGCTGCGCCGCCAAAGGCGCCGCCGCCTGCGCGGTCGCCTCGTCGATCGTCAGCTCGGGCTTGAGCGGCCCGTCGCAGGGATCGCGGCCATAGGCGCCGGTATAGACGATCGCGCGCGCCGCCTCCCAGCTTTCCTTCAGCCAGTCGGCCGGGGTGCCGGTGGCGATCCGCGCGCGGTCGGCGGCGGCATAGCGGCGCACCAGCCCGGGGTTCGCCGCCAGCGCCCGCTCGGCCATCCACTTGTCCCAGAACCAGTGCAGCGTCGGCGGCTTCGGCGTGGCGTTGACCACCTTGGGCTGGTTGCTGGTCGGCAGGATGTACGGTTCGGGCTTGCCGTTGATCACCGTCTCCCGGTTGCCGCCGGCATCGTGGTCGAACTCCGCGCCGTGCAGCGGCTGGTGGATGTCGCCGACGAAGTGGACGAGGAACGCCAGCGCCTCCAGCCGCTGCACCCTCGGCAGGCTCGCGTCGGCCAGGATGCGGCGGTTGCGCTCGATCTGCGCGGTCACGCAATTGCCGTCGGCACAGTTGGCCTTGATGTCGAACGCGGCGCAGACGTTCATGTCCTGGAAGTGCCACGGGAACGTGTAGCCCCACCGCCACGCGTCGACGCGCAGGCAATCGGGCCAGCTCGACGCCTCCTTCAGCGAACGGACGCGGCAGTCCCTGGTGCCCAGCTGCGGATCGGCCTTGACCAGGTCGCGGATCCGCGCCGCCGTCGCCGGGCGGATGTTGGCCGTGGCGATGGCGGCGATGGCATCGTGACCGGCACCGCCCCAGGCCAGCGCCGGCTGCGCCGCGACCAGCGTCAGCAGCGCCAGCACGGCGCGCCACGCCCCCCTTGCAGAGCCGATCATCGCGGCTGCACCTCGAACGCCGGCACCGACCATGGCTCGGCCTCGGCCAGCTCCAGCCAGTTCTGCATCCAGTCGTGCTCCCACAGCGCTTCCATGTAAGCCATCGCAAACCCCGGCACCGGCACGCCATAGGTGATGAACCGCCCGACCACCGGCGCCCAGGCGATGTCGGCGGCGGAGAAGGAGCCGAACAGGTAGGGTCCGCCGCCGCCGTGCCGCGCCCGCGCCTGCGCCCACAGCGTCAGGATGCGCACGACGTCGCCGCGCGCCGCATCGGACAGGACGTGTCCGTCGATCCGCGCCCGCAGGTTCATCGGGCACTCGCCGCGCAGCGCCGGGAAGCCCGCATGCATTTCCGCCACCATGGCCCGCGCCATGCCCCGCGCCGCGTCGTCGCGCGGCCAGAACCGGTCGCGCCCGACCTTGTCGGCCAGGTATTCGAGGATCGCCAGCGAATCCCACACCACCGCCGCGCCGTCCCACAGCACCGGCACCTTGCCGCCCGCCGGCGCGAGATCCTCGGCGCGGCGCCGCTCGTCCCACGCCGGCCCATAGAGCGGCAGCACCTCGAGATCGAACGGCAGCCCGGACTGCCGGCAGGCCAGCCACGCGCGCAGCGACCAGCTGGAGAAATTGCGGTTGCCGATGATGAGCTTCATGCGTGGGACCTGAACTGCGGCTGCGGAAGGGTGTTAGAACATAGCAGCGATGAACGGGAGCCGATTCTTGCCCCGCCCGGCGGTCGTGTAATCGATAACACCGGGTAACCCGCCGCTGGGGGAGATTGCGCAGGCCCGACCCACGGCTTTGGCAACGCCGCTGCTCTAGACCCGTGATCCTGCAGGCTGGCGACCGGCCTGGGTTGGGGCATGTATGGAAAAGGTTCCGGTTCCATCGCTGGCGCGGCGGCACAGCGGTATCTTCCGTCCGATGCACTTCGTGGCGCTGGCCGCGATCGCGCTGCTGGCGCTGACCGGAACCGTGCTCACCACGCAGGTCGATCGCTCCGACCGCCTGCGCGAGGAGCGCATGGTGGAAGCCGGCTTTTCGCAGCGGATCGACGAAATCGCCGCCGCCGTCGTCCCCCAGGTCGATTGGGACGATGCCGTCGTCCACGTCGGCAACCGCTTCGATCCCGCCTGGATCGATCGCAACCTCGCCACCTACCTCCACGCCCTCAACGGCGTCACCGGCGTCTTCGTGCTCGATGGCGAGGAGCGCGTCACCTATGCCGCCGGCAACGGCAAGCGCACCGCCCCGGACGCCTTCACGCCGTACGCCGCCAGCGTCCGCGCGCAACTGCCGGCGATTCGCGCCGCCGAAGCCGCGCGCCCGCGCTTCGCCCCGCGCGCCAGCGGCATCGTCGCCGAACCGATCCAGTCCCGCACGATCACCTATGCCGCCGGCCGGCTCGACGTCGTCGTGGTCTCGCTCGTCCAGCCCGACTTCGGCACCGCGCTGCCGCGCCGGACCCCGGCGCCCGTGGTGGTGACCGTGGTGCCGTTCGACGATGTCGCCGTCGCCCGCTTCGCCGCGCGCTACGAGCTCGACGACGTCCACCTGTCGCCGCGCGCGATCGTCGAGCGCGGCTGGGCGCAGGCGCCGCTGCGCGACCAGTCCGGCCGCCCGATCGCCTGGCTGGTCTGGCGCGATCGCGCGCCCGGGCAATCGCTGATGTTCCGGCTGCTGACCCCGCTGCTGTGCCTGCTGACCGTGCTCGGCATGATCTCCGACATGTTCTACCGGCGCAGCGCCGCGATCGCCAGCGACCTCATCGCCAGCGAGGCGCGCGCGCGCCACCTCGCCTATCACGATACGCTGACCCAGCTCCCCAACCGCGCGATGATGTTCGAGCGGCTGCGCCGGGCGCTGTCCTCGGCGCGCCGCCGGGGCACGATGCTGGCCGTCCATTGCCTCGATCTCGACCGCTTCAAGGAGATCAACGACGCGCTCGGCCACCAGGCCGGGGACGAGCTGATCGGCAAGGTCGCCGATATCCTCGGTCGCCTGTGCCGCGACACCGACACCGTCGCCCGGCTCGGCGGCGACGAGTTCGTCGTCATCCAGCCCGACACCACCGCGGTCGGCTCGGCGCAACTGGCGGACCGCATCCTCCAGGCCCTGCGCCGGCCGATCGCGCTCGATTTCGGCCCGGTCGAGATCAGCGTGTCGATCGGCACGACGCTGGTCGGCGAAGGCGAGATCGATCCCAACGAGGTCCTCCGCCAGGCCGACCTGGCGCTGCACGACGCCAAGGAAAAGGGCCGCGATCGCATCACCTTCTTCGAGCCGGAAATGGACGCGGCGATGAAGATGCGCCGCGAGCTCGAAGTGGAGCTGCGCAAGGCCCTGCAGGACCAGGCGCTGGAAATGGTCTACCAGCCGCAAAGCGACCAGCGCGGCACGATCACCGGGCTCGAATCGCTGGTACGGTGGCCGCATCCCCGGCGCGGGCTGGTGCCCCCGGCGATGTTCGTCCCCCTCGCCGAGGAAAGCGGGCTGATCTACGACCTCGGCGAATTCGTCTTCCGCCGCGTCTTCGAGGAGACGCGCGGCTGGCAGAAGAAGGTGGCGATCAACGTCTCGGCGCTGCAGCTGCGCTCGCCCGAATTCATGTCGATGCTGTCGCGGCTCGTCGCCGAATTCCGCGTCGATCCGGCACGCTACGAGATCGAGATCACCGAGACCGCGCTGCTCGGCGACGATGGCGTGACGCGCGGCAACATCGACCTGCTCAAGCAGCAGGGCTTCACCATCGCGCTCGACGATTTCGGCACCGGCTATTCCAGCCTGTCGACGCTGCAGCGCTTCAAGGTCGACAAGATCAAGATCGACCGCTCGTTCGTGCGCAACCTCGAAGTCGATGCCGAAGCCGATGCGCTGGTCGACGCGATCGTCCACCTCGGCCAGGCGCTCGACCTCAAGGTCATCGCCGAGGGCGTGGAAACGGAAAACCAGCGGGCCCGCCTGGTCTCGTGCGGCTGCACCATTTTCCAGGGCTACCTGATCAGCCGCCCGATCGCGATGCGCGACGCCGCCCTGATCGCCGCCTGAGGACGCCTCAGGCCGCCGCCAGCCAGCGGTCGACTTCCCCGGCCAGCCGCCGCAGGAAGCGGGCATGGTAGTGGCTGACGTCGGTCATGTCGTCGGCACGCGCGAACCCGGTCATGTCGAACAGGTCGATGCCGGGATGGCGCGCCGCCAGCGCGCGCCAGACCCGGTTGAAGCGGATCGTGCGGTCGCGGGTATGCCCCATGTGCGGGCGATAGCGTTCCTCGGCGGCGTCCTCGACCGGCAGCAGCACCAGCAGCCGCGCGCCGTTGTCGTTGACGTGCGCGCAAAGCAGGTCGGCACAGGCCTCGTAGAGGCCATCGTCGATCAGGTCGGCCAGTTCGGGCCAACGCGGGTCGGAATAGTCGATGCCGGCGCCATAGACCATGCGCGGCGCCAGCCGCAGGTCCTCGCCGCTGTTCGGGATCACGTGGCGCAGCGCGAACAGCCGCGGCGCGTTGTCGAAATCGATGCGGTCGCGATGCGCGCTGAAATGGGCGATGCCGCCCGACTGGCAATCGAACATCACCCGCACGTCGCGCGGTCCGGCGGCGGCGGGGTTGAGCCGGGCGATCAGCCGCTCGCGAACCGCGGGTTCGTGGAACGACTGGTCGTGGACCCAGGGCGCCGGCGTCGCCGCGACCCGCCCGGCCAGGACCGAGAGGTCGCAGTCGGGCCACTTCTCCAGCACCCTGGCGAGCGCGTACTGCTCGATCCCCATGTGCATGATCCGGCACGAGAACGCGAAGTGGATCAGCCGCTTCGCCTTGCGATCGACCTGCACGAAGCCGACCAGGCCATAGTCGCCATAACGGTCCCAGGCGAAGATCGACCAGGAATCGTGCGCGACGACGTCGACGATCGCGGTGGTCAGCGCCGCTGGCTCGAAGCGGGTGCCGGTGTAGTTGAGCTGGTTGGCGCGATTGACCAGCTCGGCAATGCGCTCGACGAAGTCGAGGTTGTCCATCAGGAACGGTGCCGTCGCCTGGATGTTGCAGGCGTGGAGGAAATCCTCGTTGCTGCCGCCGCCGGCGGCACGGTCGGCGGCTTTCGCCTCGAGCTGGCGGTACTCGGCAAGCCGGCTGCGACCGTTCGCGGGCAGCCCGGCCAGCAGCGCGGCGAGCGTGTCGTCGGCGTCGGCGGCGCGCGCGTCGAGGACGTGGAGATCGGGCAGCAGGTGCCGCGCCCCGGCAAGGTTGTGCGGGTTGTCGTCGACGAACAGCACGTTGGCCGGGCGCAACTGCATGTCGTCGATGATCGCACGGATCGCCTCGGGCTTGGGCGCGAAGGCGATCCGCGGGAACACGAACTGGTCCCACAGCCCCAGCGCCTCCAGCCGCGCGCGCGCGGCGGCGGGATCGTTGTTCGAGCAGATCGACGAGACCACGCCCTTCGCGTTGAACGCGCGGACCAGTTCGGCCCGGCGCTGGTCGGGGACGACGTCGTCGCCATCGGCCAGCGCGCCGCGCCACAGCGTGTCGTCGAGGTCCCAGATGACCAGCTTGAGCTGCATGTCAGGCCACCAGGTGGCGGAAGAAGCGGCGATGCGCGCCGACGACGTCCTTCACGTCCTCGGGCTGGTCGGCGAACCGCACCGGCACGATCGATGGCGTGCGGTGCGACGGCCCCAGCGACACCAGCAGCGACAGCAGCGCGCGGCGGCGCTGCGGCGTGACCCCCTTGTGCACGGCCATGGTGTTGACGAAGTACATGTCGCCCGGCTCCGCGCCGACGATGCCGGCGCCATAGCGCGCCTGCAGCGGGGCGATGTCGTCGTCGCTGAAGCGGCGCACCTCGCGGCATTCGGGCGCGCGGGAGCTGCCGGGGATCAGCGCGGTGGGGCCATCCTCGATCCCCGCGATCGGGTTCAGCGGCACGAAGCAGCGGATGAAGTTCAGCGGCTCGGCGCTGTCGCGATGCCAGTTCTGGTTCTGGTAGTTCGACGCGGCCGGGTTGCTGATCCACGCCCAGGCCCAGGTCAGCGCGGCGGCGGGGCCCAGCACCTCGTGGCAGAACGCGATGAAGCCCGGGTTGGCGCAGATGCGCAGGAAGCTGGCGCTGCCGTGCAGCGCGCGCGCCTCCATGTAGAGCAGCGGGTGATCCGAAAGCTCGGGCGGGCCGTGGTGCGCGAAATCGGGCTGGTAGGGGTCGTGGTAATGGCCGGCGGCGAAGATCTCGTCGCGCAGTGCCGCCACCAGCGACACCGGCACCATGCCCTGCCCGACGGCGTAGTCCAGGTCGCGGAACTTCTGCGCCCGCTCGGTCAGCGGGCCGGGACGGTGCAGCGGCTGCAGCAGGCGCTGCTCGATGCGGCCGGCCCGGTCGAGCCAGTCGAGCGCGTTCGAGCGGCGGCGGACGCCGTGGATGTAGTTGTGCGCGATGTTCACCCGCGCGAGGTGGCGCAGCCGCGCCCAGGCGCCGTCGCGGCGCGAACCCTCGCCGACCTGCGCGAGGTAGGAATGGACCCCCGCCTCGGGTTCATGGCCGAGACCGACCACGCCCACTTGCCCCCATTGCGCCATGGCGCTGCTCCTTCGCGGTACTGGTTACCGCAACATGAAACAGCACGCTTAAGGCCACCATAACCCGGGCTTAAGGGTGGTTACGCATCACCCTTCGGCGTCGGCCAGGATCGCCGCGCGCAGGTCCTCGATGCCGAGGCGGAGTTCGGACGAGGTGACGTGGACCACCGGAAAGGCCGCGGAATGCTTGCGCGCCTCGGCCTGGGTGGCGACGCGCACCGCCTCCAGCTCGCTGGCCTTGACCTTGTCCGCCTTGGTCAGCACCAGCCGGTAGCCGACCGCCGCCTCGTCGAGCATCTTCATCATCTCGGCATCGACCGGCTTCACGCCATGCCGCGAATCGATCAGCACCAGCGCCCGCTTGAGCGTGACCCGCCCGCGCAGGAAATCGCGCACCAGCCGCCGCCATTTCTCGACCACCGCCGGCGGCGCCTTGGCAAAGCCGTAGCCGGGCATGTCGACCAGCCGGAAGCGGGTGGGGCTGCCGACCTCGAAGAAGTTCAGCTCCTGCGTGCGGCCCGGCGTCACCGAGGTGCGCGCCAGCGATTTGCGCCCGGTGATGGCGTTGAGCAGCGACGACTTGCCGACGTTCGAGCGGCCCGCCAGCGCGATCTCGGGGAATTCCGGCTCGGGCAGGAACTTCAGCGCCGGCGCCGAGAGCAGGAAGTCGCAGCGGCCCGAGAACAGCGCGCGCGCGCGCTCGACCAGCGCCGGGTCGAGCGCGTCGGGATCGGGCAGGTGTTCGGCGCCGGTCACGTCTTCTTCGGCGGATGCTGCGCCGCATGGACGTCGGCGCGCTCCTTCTCCACCATCGCCCGCATCTGCGGGTGGCGGCTGTAGAGATAGGCCTGCTGCGCGATCACCAGCAGGTTGGTGGTGATCCAGTAGATCAGCAGCCCGGCCGCGAACGGCGACATGATGAACATCATCATCCAGGGCATGATCTGCATCATCTGCTGCTGCGCCGGATCGGGCGAAGCCGGTTGCAGGCGGAACTGGCCCCACATCGTGATGCCGAGCAGCAGCCCCAGCACGCCGATGCCGAGCAGTGACGGCGGCGTCCACGGGATCAGCCCGAACAGGTTGAGGATGTGCAGCGGATCGGGCACCGAAAGGTCCTTGATCCACAGCGCGAACGGCTGGTGACGCATCTCGATCGAGACCATCAGCACCTTGTACAGCGCGAAGAACACCGGCATCTGCAGGAAGATCGGCAGGCACCCGGCCAGCGGGTTGACGCCCTCGCTCTTGTAGAGCTCCATCGTCTCCTGCTGGAGCTTGGGCTTGTCGTCCTTGTAGCGTTCCTGCAGCGCCTTGAGCTTGGGCTGGATCGCCCGCATCGAGGCCATGCTGCTGAACTGCTTCTGCGCGATCGGGAACATGATGCCGCGGACGATGATCGTCAGCAGGATGATGGCGATGCCGAAGTTGCCGGTCAAGTGGAACAGCTTGGTCAGCAGCAGCCAGATCGGCTTCTCGAACCAGCGGAACCAGCCCCAGTCGATCGCCAGGCCGAAGTGCGGCACGCCCGCCGCCTCGTAACGGTCGAGCACGGTCGCCTCCTTGGCGCCCGCGAACAGGCGCGTGGCGTGAGACGCCTGCATCCCCGGCGCGACCGTCACCGGGTTGTAGGTCAGATCGGCGCGGAAATGGCTGTCGTCGAGCTTGCGGAAGGTGCTGGAGGCGCCGGCATCGGGGATCAGCACCGACATCCAGTAGATGTCGGTGAAGCCGACCCAGTCGGTCCTGCCCTCGTTGGCCATCTGCCCGGCCTCGGCGACGTCCTCGTACTTCGGCTTGAACCGCACCTCGCCGTCGAACGCGCCGAACGGGCCGGAGTGGATGTTGAACGTGCGCACCGACGCGGTCTTGTTGGTGCGGTTGATGAACGCGAACGGCTGCATCGTCACCGGCGCCGCGGCGCGGTTGGCCACGGTCTGCGTCACCGTCAGCATGTAGTCGGCATCGATCCGGTAAGTCAGCGCGAAAGTCTGGCCGCTGGCATTCGCCCAGGTCAGCGTGACCGGCGTCTGCGGGGTCAGCCGGGCGCCCGCCGGGGCCTGCCACAGCGTGCCGGCATTGGGCAGCGCCACGCCGGGCGCGCCGACCCAGCCAAACTGCGCATAGTGCTGCGCCGGCGTGCCCGCCGGGGAGAAGATCCGCTGCGCCGGGCTGTCTTTGGCGAGCGTTTCCTTGTGGCGGTTGGTGACGAGATCGTCGACGACGCCGCCGGTGAGGTTGATAGAGCCGGAGAGGCCCGGCGCATCGATGCGGACGCGCGCCGGGGAATTGAGATCGGCCTTGAGGTCGCGCGCCTCGACCGCCTGGTCCAGCGGATTGGTCAGCCCGCCCTCGCGCGTGGGCTTGGCGCTGGCGGACGCCGCCGGGGTGACGGGCGCGGCGGCCTTGGGCTTGGGCTTGTAGGCATTCGGATAGAAATACCGCACCCCGGCATCCCAGCCGAACAGGAGCAGGCCGGTCAGCAGCATCGCCAGGATCAGGTTGCGCTGGTTCTGGTTGTTCACGAAGATCTTCCTGCTTTCATCCGCCGTGCGGTCGTTGTTCTGTCGTCAGGGGACGGGGTCATGGCCGTGCCCACCCCACGGGTGGCAGCGCAATAGACGCTTGAGCGCAAGCCAGCCACCCTTAATCGCGCCGTATTTTTCCAGCGCCTGGATCGCATAGGCGGAGCACGAAGGCGCGAATCGGCAGGTCGGCGGCAGCACCCGCGACGGGCCGATCTGCCATGCCCGCGCGATCCAGATCAGCACCCGCCTCACCGTCGCGCCCGCGGCCCGCGCGGTCCCTTTCGCGGTGCATCGCCCTTGCCGGCGGCGGCGCGGCCCAGCGCCGCGACCAGTTCGCCGCGCAGCAGTGCGAAATCCCGCTCGATCCCGCCTTCGCGGCCGATCAGCACGTGGTCGTGATCGGCAAGGCCGTGCGCGGGCAGCAGCTCGCGCACCAGCGCGCGGAAGCGGCGCTTCATGCGGTTGCGCACCACGGCATTGCCGATGCGCTTGGTGACGGTGATGCCGAATCGGAGCCCTTGCCCGCCGTTCGCGTGCGCCAGAAGCACGAAACCGGGGCGCGACACGCGCAGGCCCCGGTTGGCGGCGAGGAAATCGGCGCGGCGCGTCAGCACGACGGGCATCCGCCCGCGCCCAACCGCCGGCAGCGATTCGCTCAGGCGGAGAGGTTCTTGCGGCCGCGGGCGCGGCGGGCGCGGAGCACCTTGCGGCCGCCGACGGTGGCCGTGCGGGCGCGGAAGCCGTGGCGACGGGCGCGGACGAGCCGGCTGGGCTGGAAAGTGCGCTTCATTGCGAAAACCTCGAAAGCATGAATCTGTAGCCGGACGCTGGCGCATCCGGCGGGAAGCGGGGCTGTTAACGGGGCACGCGAAACGAGTCAAGGGATTCGGCGCACCGCAACGGTCCCGTCGGCGGCGAGGGGCACAGGCGCCGTCGTCACCGGCAGGACCGGCGGGACCGACCCCGTCCCCATGCAGGCAATCCGCCCGCCAGGCTACCGGTCAGTCGCGGGCCGATGCGGACGAGCCGGACCAACAACCGGACTTGACTCGCACGCCCCCCGCCCGTAACGGCCCGGCTTCCAATTTCCGGCGGGGTTCCGCCACCCGAGGGTATCATGAAGATTCGCAACAGCCTCAAGTCGCTCAAGGGCCGTCACCGGGACAACCGCGTGATCCGCCGCCGTGGCCGCACGTACGTGATCAACAAGACCAACCGTCGCTTCAAGGCACGTCAAGGCTGAAGCCTGACGGGCCGTGGTTCGCCACGGCTTGTGGTGATGCCTGCCGGCCCGCTTTCCATCGCGAAAGCGGGCCGGTGGCGTTTGGGACGGGGTGATCGCGTGGCGGGTCCGGTCAAGGCGGTGGTGTTCGACATCGGCCGGGTGCTGGTGCAGTGGCGCATCGCCGCGCTGTATGAGCGGCTGATCGACGATCCCCGCCGCCGCGACTGGTTCCTCGCCAACGTCGTCACCGAACAATGGCACATGCAGCACGATGCCGGGGTGCCGCTGGCCCAGATGATCGCCGCGCGCAGCGCCGAATTCCCGGACTGTGCGGACCTGATCGCCGCCTACGCGCCCTGCTGGCTGGAAACCGTGCCGGCGCCCGTCCCGGGCAGCGGCGAACTGGTGGAGGCGCTGGCCCACCGCGATGTCCCGCTTTACGCGATCACCAACTTCGGCGCGGACACCTGGGCGATGTTCCGGCCGACATTCGCGGTGCTCGACCACATGCGCGACATCGTCGTCTCCGGGCACGAGCGGCTGGTGAAGCCCGACCCGGCGATCTACCACCTCGCGGCGCGCCGCTTCGGCCACGCCCCCGCGGAGATGCTGTTCATCGACGACAGCCGCGCCAACGTCGAATCGGCGGCGGCGCTGGGCTGGCAGGTCCACCACTTCACCGCGGCGCCCGCCCTGGCCGAAGACTTGCGCGGGCGCGGATTGATCGACTGACGCGGCTTGCGCATGATCGGCGCATGAACCGCCGATTCGTCCTGCTCGCCCCCGCCCTCGCGCTCGCCGCCCTGCTGACGACCGCCGCCGCGCCGCATCGCCGCGCCCCGGCCGCTCCCCCGCCGCTGGGCGACAGCGTGCGGGTGACGATCACCACCACGCTGGGGGCGATCGAGGTCGAGCTCGATCACAAGCACGCGCCGCTGACGGTCGAGAACTTCATGCGCTACGTCGACGGCCGCCGCTATGACGGCGAGAGCTTCTATCGCGCCATGCACCTGGCCTGGAGCGACCAGGAGGGCCAGCCCTCGGGCCTGATCCAGGGCGGGGTCCGCGACGCGCGCAAGCTGCTGCCGCCAATCGCGCACGAGCCGACCACGCAGACCGGCATCCTGCACAAGGCCGGCGCGCTGTCGCTGGCGCGGTTCGCGCCGGGAACCGGGCGCGCCGATTTCTCGATCCTGCTGTCGGACATGCCGGGGCTCGATGCCCAGCCCGGCGATCCGAACCCCGATCGCCAGGCCGGCTTCGCTGCCTTCGGGCACGTGGTCTCGGGCATGGACGTGGTCCGCCGGATCTGGGAGGCACCGCGCTCGGCGACGCTCGGCCAGGGGGTGATGAAAGGGCAGATGCTCGACCCGACGGTGAAGATCATCAGCGCCCGTCGCGCGCCGGCGCCCGCTTCCGCCCCCTGACCGCCCCCCCGACCTTACCGCATCCGGCCGGTCAGCCCCGCGGCGGCCGCCGCCGATAGGACAGGGCCTCGGCGACGTGCGGACGGGCGATGGCCGACGCCCCGGCAAGATCGGCGATGGTGCGGGCCACGCGCAGCACGCGGGTATAGCCGCGCGCCGACAGGTGCATCGCCTCGCTGGCGCGCAGCAGCAGGTCGCGCGCGGGCGGATCGGGCGTGGCGTGGACGGTCAGCAGGTCGCCGTCGAGCTCGGCGTTGGTGCGCCGCCCGGCGCCGGCCAGGCGCTCCCCCTGGATCGCACGCGCCCGGGCGACCCGTGCCGCGACTTCGGCCGAGCCTTCCGCCGGCGGCGGCATGGCCAGATCGACGGCGCGCACCGGGTCGACCTCGACGTGGAGGTCGATCCGGTCGAGCAGCGGGCCGGAGACCTTCGCCTGGTAGTCGGCGGCGCACTTCGGCACGCGCGCGCAGGCCAGCGCCGCATCGCCGAGGTGGCCGCAACGGCACGGGTTCATCGCCGCGACCAGTTGCACGCGGGCCGGATAGGTGACGTGGCCATTGGCGCGGGCGACGCTGATCTCGCCGGCCTCCAGCGGCTGGCGCAGCGAATCGAGCACGGCCCGCTGGAACTCGGGCAGCTCGTCGAGGAACAGCACGCCGAGGTGCGCCATGCTCACCTCCCCCGGCCGAACCCGCAGCCCGCCGCCGGTGAGCGCCGCCATCGAGGCCGAATGGTGCGGGTTGCGGAACGGCCGCGCGCGGCTGATGCGCCCGCCGTCGAGCATGCCGGCAATCGAGGCGATCATCGACACCTCCAGCGCCTCGGCCGGGGTCAGTTCGGGCAGGATGCCGGGCAGGCAGGCGGCGAGCAGGCTCTTGCCGGCGCCCGGCGGCCCGATCATCAGCAGGTTGTGGCCGCCGGCCGCGGCGATCTCCAGCGCGCGCCGGGCGGTTTCCTGGCCTTTCACTTGCCGCAGGTCGGGCCCGGCCGCGCGTGGCGCCGCCTCGCCCGGCGGCGGCGGCGGCAGCACCTGGAAGCCGCGCAGGTGGTTGAGCAGGCTGATCAGGTTCGGCGCCGCGACGATCGGCACGTCGCCGGCCCAGCCCGCTTCCGGCCCTTGAGTTTCCGGGCAGATCAGCCCCTTGTCGAGCGATGCCGCGTGCAATGCCGCGAGCAGCACGCCGGGGGAGGCGATGATCCGCCCGTCGAGCGCCAGTTCGCCGACGGCGATGAAGTCGCCGAGCTGCTCGGCATCGATCACGCCCATCGCCGCCAGCAGCGCCAGCGCGATCGGCAGGTCGTAGTGCGCGCCTTCCTTCGGCAGGTCGGCCGGGGACAGGTTGACGATGATGCGCTTGGGCGGCAGCGCCAGGCCGAGCGAGGCCAGGGTCGCCTGGACGCGCTGGCGGCTTTCGTTGACCGCCTTGTCGGGCAGGCCGACCACGGCGAAGGCCGGCAGCCCGGGCGCGACCTGGCACTGCACCTCGACGCTGCGCGCCTCGAGGCCGAGATATGCCACCGTCGATACCAGCGCGACCAAGCCCGACCTCCAATTCCCCGCCAAACCTCTAGAAGGTAACGGGAAAAAGGAAAGCGGCGAGTTTCAGCCCACCGGGTCGAACTCGATCATCAGGTCGGTGAGGTTGCGGAAGGTGTAGGTCGGCTCATAGCTGTAGCGGCGCGCGCCAGCCGGCCCATGGTGCGCATCGGAGACGCGCACGTCGCGGGTCCGCGCCAGCAGCCGTTCGAGCGCGACGCGCGCCTCCATCCGCGCCAGCGGCGCGCCCAGGCAGCCGTGCACGCCCTTGGAAAAGCCCATGTGATCGCGCTTGTTCGGCCGCGTGATGTCGAACCGCGCCGGATCGGCGAAGTGGCGCGGATCGTTGTTGGCGGCGGACAGGCCCACGGTCAGCACCGTGCCTGCCGGCACCGGCACCCCGCCGACCGCGGTATCGCGCGTGGCCAGGCGATAGACCACCTTCACCGGGGCGTCATGGCGCAGCATTTCCTCGATGAAGTCCGGGATCAGCGCCGGCTCGGCGCGCAGCCGCGCCTGCAGCGCCTTGTCGTCACCGAGTTCGCGGATGCACATTGCGATCAGTCGCGAGGTGGTGTCCTGCCCCGCACCGAACAGGAACCGCGCCAGCAGCGAGACGCGCGCGAAGCTGGGGCTGGTGCCGTCGCGGTAATGCGAGGCGAGCAGCTCGCTCATCAGGTCGGCGCGCGGCTCCGCGACACGATCGCGCAAGTAGCCGTCGAACCGCTCCTTGAGGAAAATCAGCGGGTCGGAACCGACGCGGTGCACCGCCTCGCCGTCGATCTGGCTCGGCGGCACGCCGAGCAGCTCGACCAGCCCGGCCCGGTCCTCGACTGGTATCCCCATCAGGTCCGAGATCGCGTAAGTCGCCGCCGCGTGCGCGTATTCGACCGAAGCGTTGCAGCCGCCGCGCGGCAGCAGCGCATCGAGCAGGCGATCGGCCAGCGCGTAGAGATAGGTCTCGTTGGCCTTGATCCGCTTGTAGGTCAGCAGGTCGGTCATCAACTGGCGGTGGACCGCGTGGAACTCGCCGTCGAAACAGGCGAGGTGGTCGGACCAGGCCATCTCGTGCCGGTGCGCGTCAAGCGCGGCGCCGATGTCGGGCCCCTCGACCGGGAACGGCAGCCCCTGCACCGGACCCAGCACGTTGACCGCGGCGGAAAAGGTGCCGTCGCGCCGGTTGAGCACCTCGGTCGCCTCGTCCCAACCGGTGACCATCAGCGAATGCTGGTACGGCTCCCAGGCGACCGGCCCCTTGGCCCGCATGTGATCGAAGTAGGCGCGCGGGTCCTGGATGACCACGGGATCGCTGAAGAAATCGGGGTCCGCTTCGGACATCATGCCTCTCCCAAGGCGCTGGTCGATGCTGGCCAGTCTGATAGCGCCGGCGGCAGAGTCAAGCGTTGCCGGGCGCCGTCATTCCCATTCGATGGTCCCGGGCGGCTTCGAGGTATAGTCGTAGACGACCCGGTTGATGCCCTTGACCTCGTTGATGATGCGCGTGGCCACGCGCGACAGGAAGGCGGCGTCGAACGGATAGATGTCCGCGGTCATGCCGTCGGTGCTGGTGACGGCGCGCAGCGCGCAGACGCTGTCGTAAGTGCGGCCGTCGCCCATCACGCCCACGGTCTTCACCGGCAGCAGCACCGCGAAGGCCTGCCAGATCGCGTCGTAGAGCCCGGCGTTGCGGATCTCCTCGAGGTAGACGGCATCGGCCTTGCGCAGGATGTCGGCGCGCTCGCGCGTGACTTCGCCGGGGATGCGGATGGCGAGGCCGGGGCCAGGGAATGGGTGGCGGCCGACGAACACCTCGGGCAGGCCGAGCTCGCGGCCAAGCTCGCGGACCTCGTCCTTGAACAGCTCGCGCAGCGGCTCGACCAGCTTCATGTTCATGCGCTCGGGCAGGCCGCCGACGTTGTGGTGGCTCTTGATCGTCACCGAGGGGCCGCCGGTGAAGCTGACGCTCTCGATCACGTCCGGATAGAGCGTGCCCTGCGCGAGGAAATCGGCGCCGCCGATCTTGTTCGCCTCGGCCTCGAACACGTCGATGAAGGTCTTGCCGATGAACTTGCGCTTGGCCTCCGGGTCGGTGACGCCCTCCAGCCCCTTCAGGAACAGCGTGCTGGCATCGACGTGGACCAGCGGGATGTTGTAGTGGCCGCGGAACAGGCTGACGACCTGCTCGCTCTCGCCCAGGCGCATCAGCCCGTGATCGACATAGACGCAGGTCAGCTGGTCGCC
Organism: Sphingomonadales bacterium; assembly: GCA_028868535.1. Lineage (GTDB taxonomy): Bacteria > Pseudomonadota > Alphaproteobacteria > Sphingomonadales > Sphingomonadaceae > Novosphingobium. Next base: position 17,475 of record JAGWUH010000038.1, read on the forward strand.
GATCGCCTCGTGGATCAGCACCGCCGCCACCGCCGAATCGACGCCGCCGGACAGGCCGCAGATCACCCGGCCACTGCCGACCTGAGCGCGGATCTCGTCGATCTTGGTCTTGCGGAACTCCGCCATCGTCCAGTCCCCGGCGAGGCCGCAGACATGGCGGACGAAGTTCTTCAGCAGCTTGCCGCCGTCCGGGGTATGCACGACCTCGGGGTGGAACTGCATCGCGTAGATGCGCTTTTCCTCGTTGGCGATCACCGCGAACGGCGCCCCGGCGCTGGCGGCGACCGGCTGGAAGCCCGGGGCAAGTTGCGTCACCTTGTCGCCATGGCTCATCCACACCTGGTGCTTCTCGCCCTCGGCCCAGAGGCCATCGAACAGCGTGCAGCGATCGGAAATCTCGATGAAGGCGCGGCCGAATTCCCCCGCGTCACCGCCGGTCACCTCGCCGCCAAGCTGGTGCATCAGCGCCTGCTGGCCATAGCAGATGCCGAGCATCGGCAGGCCCGATTCGAGGATCTCGTCGGGGATGCGCGGCCCTTCGGCATCGAGCACCGACGCCGGCGAGCCCGAGAGGATGATCCCCTTGGGCTGCATGCGCGCGAAAGCCGCGGCGGCATGGCCGAACGGGGCGATTTCCGAATAGACGCCGGCCTCGCGCACGCGGCGGGCGATGAGCTGGGTGACCTGGCTGCCGAAATCGACGATCAGGATCGAGTCTGAAGGCTGGACTTGCATGGCCCGCCGATACGGACGCGCTCCCGCAAAGTCCAGCAGCGGCGCACTTTCGCGGGTGCAAAAATCCCGCTAACGGGCATTGTCGAACAGGAGAACCACGTGTCGCCAAGCGCCGCCCCCCACCGCGCCTCGCTGGGGTTCATCTTCGCCATCGTGCTGATCGACATGCTGGGCTTCGGCATCGTCATCCCCGTCATGCCGAAGCTCATCATGGGCCTGGCGCACGTGCCGATCGATACCGCCGCGATCTATGCCGGGTGGCTGGGCGCCGGCTACGCGGCGATGCAGTTCGTGTTCGCGCCGGTGATCGGCAACCTTTCGGACCGCTTCGGCCGCCGCCCGGTGATGCTGGCGAGCGTGCTGGCGATGGCCATCGACTATTCGATCCAGGGGGTGGCGCCGGTGTTCTGGTGGCTGGTGATCGGCCGCATCATCGCCGGGGTGACCGGGGCGAGCTATTCGGCCGCCTATGCCGCGATCGCCGACATCACCCCTCCGGAAAAGCGCGCCGCCAGCTTCGGGCTGATGGGCATGGCGTTCGGGCTGGGCTTCATCATCGGCCCCGCCGCCGGCGGGCTGCTGGCGACGCTGGGCGAACGCATGCCGTTCCACGCCGCCGCCGCCCTGGCCTTCGCCAACTTCCTGTTCGGCCTGTTCTTCCTGCGCGAAAGCCTCGCGCCGGAGAATCGCCGCCCGTTCGACCTGCGCCAGGCCAATGCCTTCGGCACGCTGAAGGCGCTGCGCGGGCAGAGCGGCGCGGTGACGTGGTTCGTCGGGGCGCTGGGGCTCTGGCAGCTGGCCCATGTCGTCTATCCGGCGATCTGGTCGTACTTCGCGATGGAGGCCTATGGCTTCGACCAGAAGCAGGTCGGGCTGGGGCTGGCGATGGTCGGCCTGTCGAGCGCGCTCGTGCAGGGCTTCGGCCTGCGCAAAGTGGCGCCGCTGATCGGAGAGACGCGCGCGGTCATGCTCGGGGTCGGCGCGGTGTGCCTGTCGGCGCTGCTCTACCACCTCGCGCGCTCGACGCCGATGGTCTACCTGGCGATCTGCGTCGGCAGCCTGCAGGGCTTCATCCAGCCGTCGATCGCGGCGATGAACAGCCGCGCCGTCGACGCCCGGAGCCAGGGCGAACTGCAGGGCGCCACGCAGGCGATCGGCGGCATCGCCTCGATCGTCGGGCCGCCGCTCTACTCGGGCATCTTCGCGCGGTTCAGCGGGCCGCTGGCGGTGCTCCGTGCGCCGGCCATGCCGCTGCTGGTATCCGCCGGGATCGCGCTGGGGGCACTGGGACTGTTCCTCGCCGGGGTCCGCCGGAGCGCGAAAAGCGGCTGATTTCAGGCCCGACCGGTCCGTCCATACGCCAAGTTGCGTATTGCGCAACTAGGCGTGCCTTCTTCGCACGTGCAAAATCTACCGAAACACTTATGTTGCACCTGCGAAATGAAGAGAGGCTGCCGTTGTCTTCCGGGACCGACGGATGGCCGCTTTTCTGTTGAAGGAGCAAGGCACATGGAACGCATCACCCAGCACCTGATGGCGCTGGCCGCGGCGCTTGGCGTCAGCGGGCTGATCTTCGCCATCACGCTCGCCTGATCGGATCTGACCGAGATGGCGGCCCACGGCTGACCGGCCCCGCGCACAGACCCCGACCCTCTCCCAGGGGCTGCGCGGGCCGGTCAGTACGACCGGCCCGATCTGTTTTCAGGCCCCGATCTCTCCCGTCCCGCCGTCAATCGACGTAGGCGTGGACCAGGTCGTAGAGATAATCCCGCCCCACCATCAGCGACCGGACCTCGATGCGTTCGTTGAGGCCGTGGATGCCGTCCCCGTCCGGGTTGCCCCAGATGCCGGGCACGCCATACGTGGGGATGCCCACCGCGCTGGTATAGACCGCGTCCGATGCGCCGGTGGCCATCGACGGGATAACCGGAACGCCGGGGAAGTACTTCGCCGCCAGCCTCTCGATAGGGCCGACCACCTTCGGGTCGAGCGGCGGCATCGTCGCGATCGGCTTGTCCTTGATGCGCAGCTCGACGGTGATCGCCGGGTCGGCGATCGCCGCGACCAGCGCCGCCTGCGTCTGCTCCGCCGTCTGGTCGGGGAAGATGCGGCAGTTGACGTTGGCGGTGGCGCGCTGCGGCAGCGCGTTGAGCGCGTGGCCGCCGTCGATCATCGTCGGCACGCAGGTCGTGCGCAACAGCGAGTGCAGCATCTTGTCCTTGTTGACGATCGCCTCCGCCGCCTTGTCGGCCGGATTGGCCGCCAGCGCGATCATCGCCTTGCCGGTCTCGTCGTGACGCAAGGCCCCGGCCTTGGTGAAATAGGCGCGGGTGGTGTCGCTGAAGCGCAGCGGGAATTCATGCGCGTGGACGCGGGCCAGCGCGTTCGCCAGCGCGACGATGGCGTTGTCGCGCACCGGCTGGCTGGAGTGGCCGCCGGGATTGGTGGCGGTGAGCGTGTAGTCGACATAGGCCTTCTCGCCGACCTGCAGTTCCTGGACGACGAGCTTGCCGCCTTCGACCAGGCCCTTGCCGTCGGTCAGCCCGCCACCGCCCTCGTTCAGCGCGAATTCGGCATCGATCAGCCCGCGGCGGTTCCTGGCCAGCCAGTCGGCGCCATTGAATGCGCCGGAGGTTTCCTCGCCGCAGGTCAGCGCCAGCTTGAGGGTGCGGCGCGGCTTTGCCCTGGCGGCGGCGAAACGCGCCATGGTATCGGTCCAGACCGCGGCCATTGCCTTGTCGTCGCTGGTGCCGCGGGCGTAAAAGTAGCCGTTTTCCTCGATCAGCGTGAACGGATCGCGCGTCCAGTCGGCGCGCTTGGCCTCGACCACGTCGATGTGGGCCAGCAGCAGCACCGCCTTCGCCTTTGGATCGCGCCCCGGCAGCACCGCGACGAGGCCGCCGTCCTTCGGATGCTCGGGCGTGGCGAACAGCGTGACCTGGCTGTCGGGAAGGCCGGCCGCCTTGAGCCGCGCCGCCATCCGCTCCGCCGCAAGCGTGCAGGAACCGTTGGTGACCGTGGTGTTGGTCTCCACCAGTTCCTTGTAGAGCGCGCGGAACGCCTGCTGGTCGGGGCGCAGGTCGGCCGCGACGGCGGGGGTGGCGATGGCGAGAAGCGGCGCGGCAAGGGCTGCCGCGCGCAGGCACAGGGTCGGGGCTGTCACGGATATCTCCGGGTGGGTCGCAGGCCCTCATATCACCAGCATTTGGCTGTGGATGGAAGGGGGCGAAACAGGTTTATTCCGGGGCCTTCCGTGCCTATATGCCCGCCATGGCCAGCACCCCGGAAAACACCCCGAACGCCAATGCCTATGGCGCGGAATCGATCAAGGTCCTCAAGGGGCTCGACGCCGTGCGCAAGCGCCCCGGCATGTACATCGGCGACACCGACGACGGCTCCGGCCTGCACCACATGGTGTTCGAGGTCTCGGACAACGCCATCGACGAGGCGCTGGCCGGCCATTGCGACCTCGTGCTGATCGAGCTGAACCCCGACGGCTCGGTCTCGGTCGAGGACAACGGCCGCGGCATTCCCACCGGCATCCACCCGGAGGAAGGCGTGTCCGCCGCCGAGGTGATCATGACCCAGCTCCACGCCGGCGGCAAGTTCGAGAACACCAGCGACGACAATGCCTACAAGGTTTCCGGCGGCCTGCACGGCGTCGGCGTCTCGGTGGTGAACGCGCTGTCGGAATGGCTCGAACTGACGATCTGGCGCGACGGCGAGGAGCACTGGATGAAGTTCGCCCACGGCGACGCGGTGGAATCGCTGCGCGTCGTCGGGCCGGCACCCGCCGGCAAGAAGGGAACGCGGGTGACGTTCCTGGCCTCGACCGAGACCTTCAAGAACGTCACCGAGTACGATTTCGAGAAGCTCGAGCATCGCTACCGCGAACTGGCGTTCCTCAACTCCGGCGTGCGCATCCTGCTGCGCGACAAGCGCCACGAGGACGTCAAGGAACACGACCTCTACTACGAGGGCGGGATCGCCGCGTTCGTGAAGTGGCTCGATCGCAACAAGCAGCCGCTGGTGCCCGAACCGGTGGCGATCAGCGCCCAGCGCGACGGCATCGGCATCGATGTCGCGCTCGAATGGAACGATTCGTACTACGAGAACGTCCTCTGCTTCACCAACAACATCCCGCAGCGTGACGGCGGCACCCACCTGGCGGCGTTCCGCGCCGCGCTGACGCGGACGCTGAACGCCTATGCCGAGAAATCGGGCATGCTGAAGAAGGAGAAGGTCAACCTCTCCGGCGAGGACATGCGCGAGGGGCTGACGGCGATCGTCTCGGTCAAGCTGCCCGACCCCAAGTTCTCGTCGCAGACCAAGGACAAGCTGGTCAGCTCGGAGGTGCGCCAGCCGCTCGAAAGCCTGATGGCCGACAAGATGACCGAGTGGCTGGAGGAAAACCCGGCGAACGCCAAGGCCGTCATCCAGAAGGTGATCGACGCCGCGGCCGCGCGCGAGGCCGCCCGCCGCGCCCGCGAACTGACCCGGCGCAAGGGGGCGATGGACATCGCCAGCCTGCCCGGCAAGCTGGCCGACTGCCAGGAGCGCGACCCGTCGAAGTGCGAGCTGTTCCTGGTCGAGGGTGACTCGGCCGGCGGCTCCGCCAAGCAGGGCCGCGACCGGCACATCCAGGCGATCCTGCCGCTGAAGGGCAAGATCCTCAACGTCGAGCGCGCGCGGTTCGACCGCATCATCGGCTCCAAGGAAGTCGGCACGCTGATCCAGGCGATGGGCACCGGCATCCGCGACGAGTTCAACCTCGGCAAGCTGCGCTATCACAAGATCGTCATCATGACCGACGCCGACGTCGACGGCGCGCACATCCGCACGCTGCTGCTGACGTTCTTCCACCGGCAGATGCCCGAGATCATCCGGGGCGGCCACCTCTTCATCGCCCAGCCGCCGCTGTACAAGGTGAGCAAGGGGCGCAGCGAGGTCTACCTGAAGGACGCCGACGCGCTCGATCGCTACCTCGTCGAGGCCGGGCTGTCCGGGCGCATGCTGGAAACCGCCGGCGGCGCGCGCAGCGGCGTCGAGCTGGAGGGGCTGGTGCGGCATGCGCAGCAGCTGCGCAAGCTGATGGCGTTCGTGCCGCGCAAGTACGATGCCGACGTGATCGAGGCGCTGGCGCTGGCCGGCGCGCTCGAGCACGGGCTGGCCGACGGTGACCGCGCCGCGGCGCTGGACCGCGCCGCCGCCTGGCTGCAGCGCGGCGACGGCGAGGCGGTGTGGAGCGGCCGCCTCAACGACGACGGCAGCGTCGCGATCGAGCGGCTGTGGCGCGGCGTGACCGACCATCACCTGATCGAAGCAAGCTTCCTGGTCAGCGCCGAGGCGCGCAAGCTGGCGCGCCTCGCCGGCGAGCACGCCGAAGTCTATGCCGTCCCCGCCCGCCTGGTGCGCGCCGGGGCCGAAGTCGTCGAGGCCGAGCCCGAGCCGGCGGGCGAGGACGAAGCCGCCGAGGCCGCGCCGGTGCGCGCGGTGGCCGGCGACGGCACGATCACGCGCCCGTCGCAACTGCTCGACACGGTACTGGCGAACGGCCGCAAGGGCCTGTCGATCGCCCGCTACAAGGGCCTGGGCGAGATGAACGCCGAGCAGCTGTGGGAAACCACGCTCGACCCCGACAACCGCGTGCTGCTGCAGGTCAAGGTCGAGGACGCCGACGTCACCGACGAGATCTTCACCCGGCTCATGGGCGACATCGTCGAGCCGCGGCGCGACTTCATCCAGGAAAACGCCCTGAACGTCGCCAACCTCGACGTCTGACGCCCCGCTGCCGGATCACTCCGCCAGCGGTTCGTAGGCGGGGTCGATGTCGGCGGCACGGCCCAGTTCGGCGGCGGCGCGCCGCTGCTCGCCCCGGGCACGCAACAGGCGGCCCAGCGCGTGGTGCACCCGTGCCGAGCCCGGGGCCAGCCGCGCGGCGCGTTCGATGTCCGCCAGCGCGCCCCGCTCGTCGCCGGCGGCGGCCCGGGCGAGGCCCCGGTTCAGCCAGGCCGTGGCGGAGCGCGGCGCCAGGGCGATGGCCCGGTCGAACGCCGCGATGGCGCCCGCCGCATCGCCCTGCCAACCGCGATCGAGGCCCTGGGCGATCAAGGCATCGGCCTCACCGGCGGGGCCGGGCGCCCCGGGCCGCAGCCGCGGCCGACAGCGATCGAGGCTGCGGCGCGGATCGTCGATGGTGCAGGCATTCCAGTCCCCGGCCTTCCCATACACATCCCCGCCATCGTCCCGGCGCCGCGCGGTGACCACGACATCCTCCGCCTCTTCATTCCTGCCGGCTGCTTGCGCGGCGGGCGCGGCGCGCGCGGCCATGCGCTTGTCGTCCAGGCCGGGAGCCGCCGGGGGCAGCAGCGGCGCATAAGCCGGCGGAGGAGGTGGCGGTGGCGGCGGAGGAGCTGATGCTGGTGGTGGAGCCGGGGCGGCCGGCGACGCGACGTCCGCCCCGGTCCCGGCGGCGGCCGGGTGCGGCACGCGCGCTACCGGCGCCACGGCGGTCGCGGGCGGGGCCGAGGTCGCCTGCCTTGCCGCCGTTGGCAGTGGCGCCGACGGGGGCGCCGGCGGGAGTTCCGCGACGGTCGGCCCGGCGGCAGGCGACGCGCCCGGATCGCCGCGCTGCAGCGCCAGCCACGCCACCGGCAGGCCCACCACCACCAGCAGCGCCGCGGCAAGCGCCGCCCATTGCGGGCGGAGTTGCGGAGAGGCCCTGACCGGGCGCGACGGCGCCGGTGCGCCGCCGTCGAAGCGCCGCAGCGCCTCGTCGATCGCCGCCTCCCGGCGCGACGGCGCCGGCATCGGCGGCGGCGGCAGATCGAGCCGCGGCTCGCCGGCCGGGCCGGTCGGCTCGTCACCGGCCATGGCGCGCCTTCCCGGCGAACGTCGCCCACGCCGCGGCAGCGGGGACCGGCGCCGGGCGCCCTGCCGGTCCCCGCCCGCTCATCGGCCCAGTTGCGCCAGTGCCGGTGCGGACTTCGCGGCGCGCACCAGCGACGCGAACTCCGCGCGATAGCCGAACGGATCCTCGCCCCGCGCGCCGTCGGCGATGCGCAACACCGCGTCGTAATCGACCCGGCCGCTGTAGCGCCCGCCGCGCAGCAGCTCGGCGAACGCCGCTACGGCGGTGGCAAAGCGCGCATCGCGCGGCGCCTCGTCGAATGCCGCAACCTCGACGCGGCGGTCGATGGGAGTGGCAATCAGCCGGCTGGTGTCCGAATTCGGCAGCTTGTAGCGGATCTTGACGAAACCGTACTCGCGGTCCGCCGCCGTCGACGTCTCCGCTACCGCCCCATCGCGCCGGTAGCGCAGCGGCGCCGTCGCGCGCGGCCCGCCGACCGGGACAATCTCGTACAGCGCGGTCACCGTCTGCCCCGCGCCGACGTCCCCGGCGTCCACCTTGTCGTTGTCGAAGTCGTCGCGGTTGAGCATGCGCGTCTCGTAGCCGATCAGGCGATACTCCGCGACTGTCGCGGGATTGAATTCGACCTGGACCTTCACGTCCTTGGCGATCGGGAACAGCGTGCCGGTGGCCTCGTCCACCAACACCTTGCGCGCCTCGCCGAGCGTGTCGATATAGGCCGCGGCGCCGTTGCCGTTCTGCGCCAGCGCCTGCATCAGCGCATCGTTGTAGTTGCCCATGCCGAAGCCCAGCACCGACAGGAACACGCCTTTGGCGCGTTCGCGCTCGATCACGCCCTTCAGCTCGTCGATCCCGGTGACGCCGACGTTGAAATCCCCGTCGGTCGCCAGCATCACCCGGTTGACGCCCTGCGGGTCGAAGCTGCGCTCGGCCAGCGCATAAGCCTGGCGGATGCCCTCCGCGCCGGCGGTGCTGCCGCCTGCCTCGAGCTGGTCGAGCACCGCGCGGATGCGCTCGCGGTCGCTGGCCGGCGTCGGCTCGAGCGCGACCCCCGCGTTGCCGGCATACGTGACGATGGCGACGCGATCGCGCCCGTCGAGCCGGTCGAGCAGCAGCGACAGCGCCTGCCTGACCAGCGGCAGCTTGTTCGGCTCGTGCATCGATCCGGACGTGTCGATCAGGAAGACGAGGTTGGCACGCGGCCGCGCCTCCGCCTTGAGGTCATAGCCCCGGATGCCGATGCGGACGAGCTTGCGGCCCGGCGTGAACGGGCTGGGAAACACCGCCAGCGCGCTGCTGAACGGCGCCTCGCGCGATGGCGGCCGGGCATAGTCGTACGGGAAATAGTTGATCATCTCCTCGGTCCGCACCGCCGCCGGCTGCGGCAGCACGTGGCGCGCCAGCGAGGCGCGGACGAAAGCGTATGACGCGGTGTCGACATCGAGCGAGAACGTCGAGACCGGCTCCTCGCGCACCACCTTGAACGGGTTCGGCGCGACGGCGGTGAAGCGATCGCGGCCTTCGTCATGGGGATAGGGCAGCCGTGGCGGAGCTTCCGCGTGCACCCGGTTCCCGGCCATGGCCGGGGCGGCCGCCACCATCGGCGGGGGCGGGGGCGGCGGCAGCATCATCCGCTCGTCGCGCTCGGCGCGGCGCGCGGTCACCACCACCTCGGCGACGGCGGCGTGGGGGTCGGGTTGGTTGGCGCAGGAGGCCAGCAGCGGCGCCAGCGCGGCGGCCAGCATCACCGGGCAGGCACGGTTCGGGAGGGTTGATCGGGGCATGTCGGTCTCCTTCGGGACAGCGGTGCCGGATGGCCCGCATGACCCTGAGACGCGCCCCGCCGGGAAATCCTTGGAAGATTTTCGCACGGGTGATCGCCGGGGCGGCCGCATCACCCGCGCGCCCCGAGCAGGCGGCGGATCTCGTGCATCCGCCAGGAAACCGTCGCCTCGCTGACGCCGAGGATCTCGGCGGCTTCGGCATGGGTGAGCTGCTGCCCGGCCACCAGCGCCGCGGTCTCGCGCAGCGCCGGCTTCAGCCGCGCCAGCGCGCTGCGCAGCCAGGTCGCATCGTGCAGGTCGCGGCCATCGGGCGGCCGCGACAGGCCGGCGAGCACCGCCAGCCGGTCGACCATCCCGCCCAGGCGCCGGCGCCTGCGCAGGTGGTCGCGGCTAGCATTGGTGACGATGCCGCACAGCCAGGTGGTGAAGCGCGCCTCGCCCCGAAAGCTGCCGAGCCGGGTGACGAGCGCGCAGCACACCTCCTGGGCGATATCGTCGGCATCGGCGCGCGAGCCGGCAAGATGCCACGCCAGCCCGTGGATGCGATCGTAGTGGCGACGCAGCAGCGCCGCGAAGGCATCGCGATCACCCGCCTGCGCGGCGGCCACCAGCGCGGCATCGGGCAGATCGTCGAACGCGCCCCTGACCAACCGCCGATGCCCTCCTGTTGCCGCCTTGCCGTGTAGCAGATCGCGCCGCGAAAGACAGGCATGCCGCCGGGAACGCGCCCGCGCCGCTGCCGTTCAGCGGTCATGCCCCGCCCGCCTTTCCCCCGCCGGATGCGCCGGTGACCCCGCGCTGGCCCGCCGTGCTGTGGCTGGTGCGCCACGGCCAGAGCGCCGGCAACGTCGCGCGCGACGCCGCCACCGCCAGTGGCGCGGAACGCATTGCCCTGACCGCGCGCGACGTCGACGTGCCGCTCTCCGAACTCGGCCAGGCCCAGGCCCGCGCGCTCGGCCGCTGGTTCGGCACCGCGCACGAGGACGGCCGCCCGGACGTGATGCTGTCCTCGCCCTATGCCCGGGCGGTGGAGACCGCGCGGCTGTTCCGCGAAGCCGGCGGCTGCGCTCCCGACGAGCGCATCTGCCTCGATGAGCGGCTGCGCGAGAAGGAGTTCGGCATTCTCGACGGGCTGACCACGCAGGGCATCCGGACGATCGAGCCGCAGCAGGCGGCGCTGCGCGCGTTGCTCGGCAAGTTCTACCACCGCCCGCCCGGCGGCGAATCCTGGGTCGACGTGATCTTCCGCCTCCGCGCATTGATGGATACGGTTTCGCTGCATTATGGCGGCCGCAGGGTGATGATCGTCTCGCACCAGGTGGTGGTGCTGTGCCTGCGCTACATCATCGAGCACCTCGACGAAGCCGAGATCCTCGCGATCGACCGCGCCGGCGACGTCGCCAACTGCGCGGTGACCGAATACCGCTTCGACCCCGCCGCCGGCCACGACGGCGCGCTGGCGCTAGCGCGCTACAACGTCACCGCGCCGCTCCGTCATGCCGATACGCCGGTGACCGCCGCGCCCGACGCCATGGTCGCCGCCCGTGGCTGAGCTGCCCCGGCTCGATCGCGAATGGCTCGCCGATCACCCGCTCCCGGCGCCCGAGGCCGATGCCGACAAGAACAGCCGCGGGCGCGTGCTCGCGGTCGGCGGTTGCGCGCTGGTGCCCGGCGGCCTGCTGCTGACCGGCGAGGCAGCCTTGCGCGCCGGCGCCGGCAAGCTGCAACTGGCGACGATCGCGGCCGCCGCGCCGGGGTTGGGGCTGGCGATGCCCGAGGCGGCGGTGATCCCGCTGGCCGCCGGCAACGACGGCGAGATCGCCGACCCGGGAACGCGGCTGGCGGAGGCGCTGGAGCGTTGCGACGCCGCCGTGGCCGGAGCGGCGATGAGCTGCGGCGACGCCGGCGGTCGCCTGGTCGACGCGATCGTCGCCGACGCCCGGTGGACCGGCACCGCCGTGCTCGACGCGGCGGCGCTGATGGCGCTGCACCACCGCGCGAAGGCGGTGCGGGCGCGCGGCGGCGCCACGGTGCTGACCCCGCACATCGGCGAGATGGCCGCGCTGCTCGACCAGGACGCCGCCGCGATCGAGGCGGACCGGCAGGACGCGGTGCGCCGCGCCGCCGGCCACTTCGGCGCCGTGGTGACGCTGAAGGGCCGCAACACCCTGATCGCGGCGCCCGATGGCGCGGTCCTGGTCTATACCGGCGGCGGCGTCGGGCTGGCCACCGGCGGCTCGGGCGACGTGCTCGCCGGGATCGTTGCCGGCCTTGCCGCCCGCGGCGCGGACCCGCTGGTCGCGACCGCCTGGGCGGTGTGGCTGCACGGCGAGGCCGGGCGGCGCTGCGGCGAGCGCATCGGCCCGATCGGCTTCCTCGCGCGGGAACTGCTGGCGCTGGTGCCCGGGTTGATGGCCGCCCCCTGATGGCCGCCACCTGATGTGGGCGGTGCCGGTCGCCCGCCGGGAACCGGGCCGCGCCCCGATCGTTAGCGTGTGAATGATCCTGCAACGATCGGACCTCGAATCGCGCTATGCGCGGACCCTGCTGCCGCTGGCGCGGCTGTGGCGGCAGGCGGCCGATCGCGCGCTCGACCGGATCGGCCTCTCCGCGGGCGCCGGCTGGGCGCTGGTGCAGATCGGACGCATGGGCGACGATGTCCGCCAGACCGATCTCGCGCGGGAGCTCGACGTCAGCGCCGCTGCGCTGGTGCGGCTGCTCGACGGCATGGTGGCGGCGGGCCAGGTCGAGCGGCGACGCGACGCGGTGGACAGCCGCGTCAGCCGCGTCAGCCTGACCGTCCCCGGCCGCGCCCTGGCCACGCAGGCGGAACAGGTGCTGCACGCGCTGCGGCACGATATCCTGTCCGGCGAGAGCGATGCCGATCTCGCCGTCGCGCTCGGCGTGGCGGAGCGCCTGCGCGCGCGCATCGCGGGGCGGCGCGGACCGTGACCGGCGACCGCTTCGGCCTGCGCGAGGCGCTGTTCTCGGCCAAGTGCTGGCTGGCGGCGGTGCTGGCCTACTGGCTGGCCCTGCGCATCGGCCTGACGCGGCCTTCGTGGGCCGTGACCACCGCCTACATCGTCGCGCAACCGCTCGCCGGGGCGGTGCTGTCGAAGGCGGTGTTCCGCGTCGGCGGCACCGTGCTTGGCGGCGCCGCGGCGGTGGCGCTGGTGCCCAACCTGGTCAACGCCCCGGAATTGCTGACGCTGGCGCTGGCGCTGTGGCTGGGCGCCTGCCTCTACGTCTCGCTGCTCGATCGCACCCCGCGCGCCTACCTGTTCCTGCTCGCGGGCTACACTGCCAGCATCATCGGCTTTCCCTCCGTGCTGGCGCCCGAGGCGGTCTTCGCCACCACCGTCCTGCGGGTGCAGGAGATCGTGCTGGGCATCGCCTGCGGCAGCCTCGTCCACGCGCTGGTGTTCCCGCAGACGGTGACGGCGACGCTGCTGGCCCGGCTCGACGCGATCATCGCCGACGCCGAGCGCTGGTCGCGCGATTCGCTGGCGGGCGCGACGGGGATGGCGGACGGCGCCGCGCTCGACGCCGACCGGCGGCGCCTCGCGCTCGACATCAACGAACTGCACCAGTTGTCGACCCACCTGCCGTTCGACACCGCGCCGATGCCGCCGCGCGTGCGCACGCTGCGCGCGCTGCAGGCGCAACTGTCGATGCTGCTGCCGCTGGCCAGCGCCATCGACGACCGCATCGCCGAGCTGCGCCGAGGTGCCGATGCGCCGCGTCCCGAGGCCCTGGCGCTGATCGAGGACGTGCGCGAGTGGCTGCGGGCGCCGCCGCCGCTGCCGGCGCGCACCGCCAGCGCCGATGCGCTGATCGCCCGCGCCCGCGCGCTGGAGCCGGAGTCGGCGGGGGTGCCGTCCTGGCGCGACGCCTTGCGGCTGAGCGTGCTGGCGCGGCTGGCCGATCTGGTCGACGCGCATCGCCACGTCCGCGACCTCGACGACCAGATGCGCAGCGTCGGCACCGCCCCCGTCACGCCCGGGGTGGCGGCCTTGCTCGCGCGCACCGCCCGGCGGCCGCTGCACCGCGATCGCGGCGTCGCGCTGCGCGCCGCCGCCGGCACGGTGGCGACAGTGCTGCTGGGCTCGGCCTTCTGGATCGCCACCGGCTGGGCCGACGGCGCCGGCGCCGTGCTCATCGCCGGCGTCTGCTGCGCGCTGTTCGGCAGTTCCGACGATCCCGCGCCGTCGATCATGACGTTCTTTCGCGGCACCGTCATCGGCCTCGCGGTGGCGGCGGTCTATGCCTTCGCGATCCTGCCGCGCGCGACCGACTTCGTGACGCTGATCGCCGCGCTGACCCCGGCGCTGCTGCTCGGCGGCATGTTCCTCGCCCGCCCGCAGACCAACCTGCTGACGCTGGGCGGGCTGCTGGGCATGCTCAACACCGTCGGTCTCAACGACCGCTATGGCGCGGATTTCGCCGGCTTCGCCAACGGAGGCCTGGCGCAGCTGGTGGGGACCGCCTTCGCCGCGCTGACGGTGGGCCTGTTCCAGACGCTGGGCGCGGCCGCCAGCGCGCGGCGGCTGATCCGCGCCGGCTGGCGCGAGCTGGCGCGGCGCAGCGACGCACCGGGCCCGCCCGACGCGCCGGGCTGGATCGCGCGGATGCTCGACCGCATCGGCCTGCTGGCGCCGCGCCTGGCGATGCAGGGACGCGATCCCGGCCAGCCGCTGCTCGACGCGCTGGCGGACTTGCGCATCGGCGTGAACATCGGCGAGCTGCGCCAGTTGCGGCTCGACGGCCCCCCGGCCGAAGCCGGCGCGGTGACGCCGGTGCTGCGCGGCGTGGCGATGCATTACCGCGCCCTGCGACCCGACCGGCCGGCCCCGCCCGAGCCCCGCCTGCTCGCCGCGATCGACGCCGCGCTGGCACGCGTTGCCCGCTGGCCGAACCCGGCGCGCCGCCGCAGCGGCGTGCTGGCGCTGACCTCGCTGCGCCGCAACCTGTTCCCCGCCGCACCCGCCTTCGAGGCGGCGGCATGACCGGCGAGGTCGCCGTCGCCGGGGTCTACCTGCCGGCGCTGCTGGTGCTGGCGGTGCTGGCGGTGGTGCTGGCCTGGCTGGCCTCGCGCCTGCTGGCGCTGGCGGGCGCCTACCGCCTGATCGCCTATCGCCCGCTGTTCGACGTCGCGCTCACCATCCTCATTCTCGGCCTGCTGTCGCTGGCAACCGGCCATCCGGGACAGACGCCATGAAACCGCTTCCCGCCGCCCTCGTCCGCTCCACCGCCACGCTGGTCGTCGTCGCGCTGGCCACGCTCGTCGCGATCTGGCTGTGGCGCCGCTACGAGGACGACCCGTGGACCCGTGACGGCCACGTGCGCGCCGATGTCGTGCGGGTGACGCCCGATGTCGCCGGGCTGGTCACCGCCGTCGCCGTGCGCGACAACCAGGTGGTCAGCCCCGGCGACGTGCTGTTCGTGGTCGACCGGCCGCGCTTCGCGCTGACGCTGGCGCAGGCGGACGCCGCGGTGCAGAGTGCCCGCGCGACGCTGCTGCAGGCGCGCCGCGAAGCCCGGCGCGATCTCGCGCTCGGCGATCTCGTCGCGGCGGAAACGCACGAGCAGAACCTCGCGCGGGTGGCGACCGCGGCCGCGGCGCTGGCCCAGGCGGAGAGCAGCCGCCGCACCGCGGCGCTGAACCTCGATCGCACCACGGTGCGCGCGACGGTGCATGGCGTGATCGCCAATCTCGATCTTCACCCCGGCGACTACATCGCCGCCGGCGCGCAGGCGATGGCGCTGGTGGACAGCGATTCGCTGCGGGTCGAGGGCTATTTCGAGGAAACCAAGCTGCCGCGCATCCATCCCGGCGATCGCGTCGCCGTGCACCTGATGGGCGAGCCGCGCGCGCTGTCCGGCCATGTCGACAGCATTGCCGCGGCGATTTCCGATCCCGAACGCAGCAACACCGGCAATCTCCTGCCCAGCGTGAATCCCACCTTCAACTGGGTGCGGCTGGCACAGCGCATCCCGGTGCGGGTCAAGCTGGACCGCGTGCCCGCCGGGGTGGCGCTGATCGTCGGCCGCACCGCGACGGTGACGATCCTGCCGCGCACCGCCCCGCCCGCGGCGACCCCCTCGTGAAGGCCCGCGCGGCACTGGCGGCGACTTTCGCCCTGGCGGCCTGCACCGCCGGTCCGGACTACCGCTTCCCGGCACGATCGGCGGCGCGGCTGCCGGCCGCGCAGGCGCCTTTCGCCGCCGCTGCCGGACCGGCGTTCAACCCGGCGGAGCCCCCCGATCACTGGTGGCGGCTCTATGGCGACCCCCGGCTCGACGGCTACGTCACCGAAGCCCTGGCGGCCAACGCCGACTTGCGCGTCGCCGATGCCAACCTCGCCCGGGCCGACGCGGTGGTGCGCGAGGTCGCGGTCGGGCGAACCGTCGCCACGACCGTCAGCGGCGGCGTGACGCTGGCCCGCCCCGCCGGCACCGGCGCGGCGCTGCCGGGCACCGTCGCCACCGACCTCGGCATCGCCCTCGCCTATCCACTCGACCTCGCCGGCAAGGTGCGGCGGGCGATCGAGGCGGCGCGCGCCGATGCCGAAGCGGTGGCGGCCGCGCGCGACGCGGTGCGCGTCAACGTCGCCGCCGAGGTCGCGCGCAGCTATGCCGCCGCCTGCTCCGCCAACCGCACGCTGGCCGCCACCCGCGGCGTCCTGGCGGTGCAGCAGGACACCCTGGCCGTGACCGAGCGGCTGCAGCGCGGCGGGCGCGGCACCGCCTTCGACGTCACCCGCGCGCGCGCCGCCGTCCAGCAGAGCGCGGCGCTGGTCCCCGCGATCCTCGCCACGCGCAGCGCGGCGCTGTACCGGCTGGCGACGCTGATGGGCCGCCCGCCCGCCGACTGGCCGCGCGACGCCGAAGCCTGTGCCGCCGGCCCGGCGATGGCCCGGCCGCTGCCGGTCGGCGATGGCGGTGCGCTGC
>JAGWUH010000007.1 GCA_028868535.1 Sphingomonadales bacterium
TCCTCGGTGCGCATGGTGCCGGCCGAGCAGATCATCGACACGCCGATGGATTTCGACTCCTTGAGCAAGCTCCGCTCGGGTCTCGGCACCGCGGCCGTGATCGTGATGGACAAGTCGACCGACCTGATCCGCGCGATCGCGCGCATCTCCTATTTCTACAAGCACGAGAGCTGCGGCCAGTGCACGCCGTGCCGCGAGGGCACCGGCTGGATGTGGCGGATCATGGAGCGCCTGCGCACCGGCGACGCGGCGGTCGAGGAAATCGACATGCTGCAACAGGTGACCAAGCAGGTGGAAGGCCACACGATCTGCGCGCTGGGCGATGCAGCGGCGTGGCCGATCCAGGGGTTGATCCGGCATTTCCGGCCGGAGCTTGAGCGCAGGATTGCCGAGAACGTGCGGGAGGCGGCGGAGTAATGCCCAAGGTAACCGTAGACGGCGTCGAACTCGAGGTTCCGGCCGGAGCGACCGTGCTCCAGGCCTGCGAGCTGGCGGGTAAGGAAATCCCGCGCTTCTGCTATCACGAGCGGCTGAGCATCGCCGGCAACTGCCGGATGTGCCTGGTGGAAGTTTCGCCCGGGCCGCCGAAGCCGCAGGCTTCGTGCGCGTTGCCGGCGGGCGAGGGGCAGGTCATCAAGACCAACTCCGAGATGGTCAGGAAGGCGCGCGAGGGGGTGATGGAGCTGCTGCTCATCAACCACCCGCTCGATTGCCCGATCTGCGACCAGGGCGGCGAGTGCGACCTGCAGGACCAGTCGGTTGCCTATGGGCGCGGCGCCTCGCGCTATCACGAGCACAAGCGCGCGGTGACCGACAAGTACATGGGGCCGCTGATCGCGACGACGATGACGCGGTGCATCCACTGCACCCGCTGCGTGCGGTTCTCGGAAGAGATCGCCGGGGTGGACGAGATCGGCGCGCTGTATCGCGGCGAGGCGATGCAGATCACGACGTACCTCGAAGGCGCGGCGAAGCACGAGCTTTCGGCCAACGTGATCGACCTGTGCCCGGTGGGGGCGCTGACCTCGAAGCCCTATCGCTTCGAGGCGCGGCCGTGGGAGCTGAAGAAGACGCTGTCGATCGACGTGTCCGACGCGGTGGGGGCGAACATCCGCCTCGACAGCCGCGGGCGCGAGGTGCTGCGCATCCTGCCGCGCGTCAACGACGACGTGAACGAGGAGTGGCTGTCGGACAAGGGCCGGTTCCAGGTCGACGGGCTGACCAAGCGGCGGCTCGACAAGCCGTACCTGCGCAAGGACGGCAAGCTGGTCGCGGCGAGCTGGGACGAGGCGTTCGGCTATCTGGCGCATGTTAACCCGGGCGGGTCGATCGCGGCGATTGCCGGCGACATGGTCGATTGCGAGACGATGTTCGCGGCGAAGAAGCTGCTGGCGGGTCTGGGGTCGAGCCTGCTCGAAGGGCGCCAGACCGGGCTTTCCTATGATTGCTCGAACCTCGCGGCGGTGAACTTCAACTCGACGTTCAGCGGGATCGAGGATGCCGATGCGATCCTGATCGTCGGCAGCCACGTGCGCTGGGAAGCGGCGCTGGTGAACGCCCGGCTGCGCAAGGCGGTGAAGAAGGGCGCGCAGGTGTTCGTGATTGGGCCGGAGTGGGAGACCACCTATCCGGCGACGTTCCTCGGCGCCGATGCCTCGCTGGTGGCGAACCTGCCGCAGGCGGCGGCCGATGCGCTGGCGGCGGCCAGCAAGCCGGCGGTGATCCTCGGCGGCGGTGGCCTTGCCAAGGGCGCGCTGGGGCCGTTGCTGGCGCTGGCGGCGAAGTACAAGCTGGTTCGTGACGGCTGGAATGGTTTCAACGTGCTGCACATGGCGGCGAGCCGGATGGGCGGGCTGATGCTCGGCTATGCGCAGAAGGGCGGGATTGCCGACCTCGTCGCCGCTAAGCCGAAAGTGGTGCTGTCGCTGGGCGCGGACGAGGTCGACTACACCAAGTTCGCCGACAGCGTGATCGTCTATATCGGCCACCATGGCGACAAGGGCGCGCATGCGGCGGACGTGATCCTGCCGGCGGCGGCGTTTTCGGAGAAGGCGGGGACGTACGTCAACACCGAGGGCCGCGTGCAGTTTGCCGACAAGGCGGTGTTCGCGCCGGGCGATGCGCGCGAGGACTGGACGATCCTGCGGGCGCTGGCCGATGCGCTGGGCGTGAATGTCGGCTTCGACGATTTCGCCGGGCTGCGCGCGGCAATGCGGGCGGAAGTGCCGGCGCTGGGCGTCGAGGGGCTGGCCGATTACGGCGCGCTGCCGGCGTCGGGTTCCGGCGAGGCAGCCGGCGAGATCGGGTATCCGATCAAGGACTTCTACCTGACCAACCCGATCGCGCGCGCCAGCGCGACGATGCAGCGCTGCTCGGCCGAGCTGCTGCACGGCGAGGAACTTGCGGAGGCGGCGGAATGACCGAGTTCTTCCAGACCTGGATGCCCTTCGAATGGGCGTGGGCGCTGGCGACGATCTGCGGCATCCTGCTGATCGCGCTGCCGCTGATGCTGGGCGTGGCGATGATCATCTATGCCGATCGCAAGATCTGGGCGGCGATGGCGCTGCGGCGCGGGCCGAACGTGGTCGGGCCGTTCGGGCTGCTGCAGTCGTTCGCCGATGGCCTCAAGGTGTTCCTGCAGGAAACCATCGTGCCGAGCGCGGCGAACAAGGGGCTGTTCCTGCTGGCGCCGATCATCACCTTTACCGTCGCGCTGATGGCCTGGGCGGTGATCCCGTTCAATGCCGGGGCGATCCTCGCGGACATCAACGTCGGGCTGCTGTACATCCTCGCGATCTCGTCGCTGGGGGTCTATGGCACGATCATCGCCGGGTGGTCCTCGAACTCGAAATACCCGTTTTTCAGTGCGATGCGCGCCAGTGCTCAGATGATTTCGTATGAAGTCTCGATCGGCTTCATCCTGATCTGCGTGGTGCTGTGGGCGGGCACGTTCAACATGAACGGCATCGTGATGGCGCAGCAGCACCATGTCTGGATCATCAACGGCTTCGTCGCCAACCCGCTGCTGTTCCCGATCTGGGTGATGTTCCTGATCAGCGGCATGGCCGAGACGCAGCGCGCGCCGTTCGACCTGACCGAGGCGGAATCAGAGCTGGTGGCGGGCTACCAGACCGAATACTCGTCGATGAGCTTCGCGCTCTACTGGCTGGGCGAATATGCCAACGTGCTGCTGATGTGCGCGCTCAACGCGGTGCTGTTCTGGGGCGGGTACCTGCCGCCGCTGGACATTCCGGTGCTGTACCTGGTGCCGGGCGTGGTCTGGCTGCTGCTCAAGATCCTGTTCTTCTTCTTCGTGTTCAGCTGGGTGAAGGCGACGGTCCCGCGCTATCGCTATGACCAGCTGATGCGGCTCGGCTGGAAGGTCTTCCTGCCGCTCTCGCTGCTGTTCGTGTTCGTGATCAGCGGCTACCTCATGGCTACCGGACACTTCACATGACCGTCGGACAGCTCATCAAGAGCTTCACGCTGTGGGAGTTCGTGAAGGCGCATTGGCTGACCTTGAAGTATTTCTTCAAGCCCAAGGCGACGATCAACTACCCGTTCGAGAAGAACCCGCTTTCGCCCCGTTTTCGCGGCGAGCACGCGCTGCGTCGCTACCCGAACGGGGAAGAGCGCTGCATCGCCTGCAAGCTGTGCGAGGCGACCTGCCCGGCGCAGGCGATCACCATCGAGGCGGAGCCGCGCGAGGATGGGAGCCGCCGGACGACGCGCTACGACATCGACATGACCAAGTGCATCTTCTGCGGCTTTTGCCAGGAAGCGTGCCCGGTCGATGCCATCGTCGAGGGGCCGAACTTCGAATACGCGACCGAGACGCGCGAGGAACTGCTTTACGACAAGGCCAAGCTGCTGGCGAACGGGGACAAGTGGGAGCGGGCGCTGGCCGCGAACCTTGAAGCCGATGCGCCGTATCGGTAGGGGCGCGCGACGATGATCCATGTTCTGGCCTTTTACCTGTTCGCCGGGCTGATGCTGCTGGCGGGCCTGTTGACGATCACCGCGCGCAACCCGGTCCATGCCGTGCTGTGGCTGATCGTCGCGTTCTTCAACGCCGCCGGGCTGATGGTGCTGCTGGGCGCCGAGTTCGTGGCGATGCTGCTGGTGATCGTCTATGTCGGCGCGGTCGCGGTGCTGTTCCTGTTCGTGGTGATGATGCTCGACATCGACTTCGCGACGCTGCGCGCCGGGTTCATCCGCAACTTTCCGCTGGGCGTGCTGATCGCGCTGGTGCTGCTGGGCGAGCTGGTCATCGGCATCGGCGCCGAGCGTGCCGGGGCGATCCGGCTGGGGCTGCCCGACGTCGCCGGCCAGGCGCCCGAGGGGATGAGCAACATCGCCGCGATCGGCGCGCTGCTCTACAGCCGCTACCTGTTCCTGTTCGAGGCGGCGGGGCTGATCCTGCTGGTGGCGATGATCGGCGCAATCGTGCTGACGCATCGGCAGCGCGGGGGCGTGCGCGGCCAGAACATTTCGAAGCAGGTCGCGCGGCGGCCTGAGGAAGCCACCGTCAACCTGCGGCCCGAAGTTGGCGCCGGCGTGAAGCTTTGAGGGGGACCCGGGGGTGATTGGCATCGAACACTACGTCGTCGTCAGCTCGATCCTGTTCGTGCTCGGCGTGCTCGGCATCTTCCTGAACCGCAAGAACGTCATCGTCATCCTGATGGCGATCGAGCTGATCCTGCTGGCGGTGAACATCAACCTGGTCGCGTTCAGCGCGTTCCTGCACGACCTGACCGGGCAGATCTTCGCGATGTTCGTGCTGACCGTCGCCGCCGGCGAAGCGGCGATCGGGCTGGCGATCCTCGTCATCTACTTCCGTGGTCGCGGGACCATCGCGGTTGACGACGTCAACCACATGAAGGGGTAAGTTCCGTGAATCCGATCCTCTTCATCGTGTTCCTGCCGCTGCTGGCGGCGGCGATCGCCGGCCTCGGCAACAAGGCGCTGGGCAATGTGGCGGCCAAGTCGGTGACGACCGGGGCGCTGTTCGTCTCGTGCGCGCTGTCCTGGCCGATCTTCCTGTCGTTCGTCGGCGGCACCGCCGAGGCGAGCGTGACGCCGGTGTTGCACTGGGTTTCGTCGGGGGCGTTGAACTTCGACTGGGAGCTGCGCGTCGATACGATGACCGCGGTGATGCTGGTGGTGATCACCAGCGTCTCGGCGCTCGTCCACCTCTATTCGTGGGGCTACATGGCCGAAGACCCGGACCAGCCGCGGTTCTTCGCCTACCTGTCGCTGTTCACGTTCGCGATGCTGATGCTGGTGACGGCGAACAACCTGGTGCAGATGTTCTTCGGCTGGGAGGGCGTCGGTCTTGCCTCGTACCTGCTGATCGGGTTCTGGTTCCAGAGGCCTTCGGCCTGCGCGGCGGCGATCAAGGCGTTCGTCGTCAATCGCGTCGGCGACCTTGGCTTCATGCTCGGCATCTTCGGCACGTACCTGGTGTTCGGCACGGTTTCGATCCCCGAGATCCTGCACGCGGCGCCGTCGATGGCGGGGAGCACGATCGGCTTCCTCGGGCATCGCTTCGACACGATGACGATCCTGTGCATCCTGCTGTTCATCGGCGCGTGCGGCAAATCGGCGCAGCTCGGCCTGCACACCTGGCTTCCCGACGCGATGGAAGGCCCGACCCCGGTTTCGGCGCTGATCCACGCGGCGACGATGGTGACCGCGGGGGTGTTCATGGTCTGCCGGCTTTCGCCGATGTTCGTGACCAGCCCGGTGGCGATGGACGTGGTGACCGTTGTGGGCGCGGCGACGTGCTTCTTCGCCGCCACCGTCGGCACCACGCAGTGGGACATCAAGCGGGTGATCGCCTATTCGACCTGCTCGCAGCTCGGCTACATGTTCTTTGCCGCGGGCGTCGGCGCGTTCGGCGCGTCGATGTTCCACCTGTTCACGCACGCGTTCTTCAAGGCGCTGCTGTTCCTCGGCGCCGGCTCGGTGATCCACGCGATGCACCACGAGCAGGACATGCGGTACTATGGCGCGCTGCGGAAGGAGATCCCGCTGACGTTCTGGGCGATGATGGCCGGCACGCTGGCGATCACCGGCGTCGGCATCGCCGAAATCGGCGGGTTCGCGGGGTTCTACTCGAAGGACGCGATCATCGAGGCGGCCTATGCGCGCGGCACCGACGTCGGCCATTTCGCGAGCTTCATCGGCATCTTCGCGGCGCTGCTGACCAGCTTCTATTCGTGGCGGCTGGTGTTCCTGACGTTCTTCGGAAAGCCCCGCTGGGCCGCTTCCGAGCACATCCAGCACGCCGTCCATGGCGACCATCACGACCACCCGGCCGACGAGCATTCGGGTGAGGCGACCGAGGCCGCGCACGGTGCGCACGGGCATGACGACCATGCGCATGGCCATGGCCATGCCGCCGAAGGGACCGCCGGCTATCATCCGCACGAGAGCCCGATCGCGATGTTGATCCCGCTGGGCGTGCTGACGCTGGGCGCGGTGTTCGCCGGTGCGGTGTTCCACGGGCCGTTCGTCGGCGTCGAGCAGGGGCTCGAGTTCTGGAAGGGCGCGCTGGTGTTCGACGAGCACCTGATGCACGCCAGCCACTCGGTGCCGGTGTGGATCAAGTGGGCACCGTTCACGGTGATGCTGACCGGCCTGCTGGTGGCGTGGTATGCCTACCTGAAGAACCCGAAGCTGCCGGCGGCCTTCGTCGCGCAGTTCGGCATCCTCCACCAGTTCCTGTTCAACAAGTGGTACTTCGACGAACTGTACGACTTCCTGTTCGTGCGCCCCGCATTCTGGATCGGGCGGCAGTTCTGGAAGATCGGCGACATCGGCATCATCGACCGCTTCGGGCCGAACGGCGCGGCGTGGGTCGTGGCCAAGGGCACCGTGGGGGCAAAGCGGCTGCAGTCCGGCTATCTGACCAGCTATGCGCTGATCATGCTGCTGGGTCTGGTCGGCGCGGTCTCCTGGGTGATTGCGGGTTAAGGACGGGGACTGAGACATGAGCAATTTTCCCATCCTGTCCGCGATGCTGGCGGTGCCGATGGCGGCGTCGCTGGTATGCCTGCTGGCCGATGCGCAGCGCGCGCGGCTGATCGCGCTGGGGGCGACGCTGGTCGACTTCGCGCTGGGGTTGCTGCTGTGGCAGGGCTATCAGATCGGCGGCAGCCAGTGGCAGTTCGTCGAGAAGGCGCCGCTGTTCGCCGGATTCCAGTGGGCCCTGGGCATCGACGGCATCGCGCTGGTGCTGATCGAGCTTTCGGTGTTCTTGATGCCGCTGTGCATCCTCGCCAGCTGGGACGCGATCGAGAAGCGCGTCTCCGAATACATGGCGGCGTTCCTGCTGATGGAAACGCTGATGATCGGCGTGTTCACCGCGCAGGACCTGTTCCTGTTCTACATCATGTTCGAGGCCGGCCTGATCCCGATGTACCTGATCATCGGGATCTGGGGCGGGGTCGACCGCATCTACGCGAGCTACAAGTTCTTCCTCTACACGCTGCTCGGCTCGGTGCTGATGCTGATCGCGATGCTGTGGATGGTGAATTTCGCCGGCACCACCGACATCCCGACGCTGATGCACACCGATTTCCCGGTGGCGGCGCAGCGCTGGCTGTGGCTGGCGTTCTTCGCGAGCTTTGCCGTGAAGATGCCGATGTGGCCCGTCCACACCTGGCTGCCCGACGCGCACGTGCAGGCGCCGACCGCCGGGTCGGTGATCCTGGCGGGCGTGCTGCTGAAGATGGGCGGCTATGGCTTCATCCGCTTCTCGCTGCCGATGTTCCCCGAGGCGAGCGCGCAGTTCGCGCCGCTGGTGTTCGCGCTGAGCATGGTGGCGGTTGTCTACACCAGCCTCGTCGCGCTGGTGCAGCACGACATGAAGAAGCTGATCGCCTATTCGTCGGTCGCGCACATGGCGATCGTCACGGTCGGGCTGTTCGCGTTCAATCGACAGGGCCTCGAAGGCGCGATGGTGGTGATGTTGAGCCACGGGCTGGTCTCGGGCGCGCTGTTCCTCTGCGTCGGCGTGATCTACGACCGGCTGCACACCCGCGAGATCGACCGTTACGGCGGGCTTTCGATCAACATGCCGAAGTACGCGCTGCTGTTCATGCTGTTCACGATGGCGTCGGTGGGTCTGCCGGGCACGTCGGGCTTCGTCGGCGAGTTCCTGTCGATGCTGGGCATCTACCAGCTTTCGAGCTGGGTGGCGCTGGTCAGCGGCACCGGCATCATCCTCGGCGCGGCCTACATGCTCTACCTGTATCGCCGCGTGGCGTTCGGGGCGCAGAAGCACGCCGATGCGGCGGCGATGCCCGACCTTTCGACGCGCGAGATCGTGATCCTCGCGCCGATCGCGGCGGCGGTGCTGTGGATGGGGGTCTATCCCGAAAGCTTCATCGCGCCGTTCCGTGCCGATATCGCCGCGCTCGACGCGCGGCTGGCGCAGGCGAAGCCCAGGGGCGACGCGGCGCTGACGCCGGGGACACCGAACCGGGCCGCTCCGGCCGGTGAGGCGCACGCGGCTCTGGGCGGGGCCGCAACGATCAAGCAGAAGGTGGCGCTGGCCTCCGAAGTCGCGGCCGCGGGGAGGGCACGCTGATGAGCTGGGCTCTTTCACTGCGGCTGATGGCCGCCGAGGACGTGCTGTCGATTTCCGGGCTGGTGCTGCTGATGTTCGCGGCCTGGGGCGGCGATCGCGCGACGCGGGCGATCAACTGGGTGGCGGTGCTGACGCTGCTCGGCGCGGCGGCGCTGGTGGCGCCGACGATGGCGGGCGGCGCGGCCGACATGTCGGCGTTCTATGGCCAGTACAGCGGCGATGCGTTCTCGGCCTTTGCCAAGATCCTGATCTATCTCGGCGCCGCGGCGGCGCTGGTGATGACGCCTTCGTTCCTCGAGCGCATGGGCGCGGCGCGGGCGGAATACCCGCTGCTGGTGCTGTTCGCGGCGCTGGGCATGGGACTGATGGTTTCGGCCACCAACCTGCTGACGCTGTACATCGGGCTCGAGATGAACTCGCTGGCGGCCTATGTCCTGGCGAGCTTCGCGCGGAGCGACGAGCGTTCGGCCGAGGCCGGCCTCAAGTACTTCGTCCTCGGCGCACTGGCGAGCGGCATCCTGCTGTTCGGCATGAGCCTGGTCTATGGCTTTACCGGCTCGCTCGATTTCGGGGCGATCCGCACGGCGCTGGACGGCGCGCATGGCGGCGCCGCGACGGTGGACGGGGTGCTGTCGCAGGGGGCGCTGTTCGGCATCGTCTTCATGCTCGCGGGCCTGGCGTTCAAGATCAGCGCGGTGCCGTTCCACATGTGGACGCCCGACGTCTACGAGGGCGCGCCGACGCCGGTGACGACGCTGTTTGCCACCGCGCCGAAGGTTGCGGCCCTGGGCCTGACGATGCGCGTGGCGCTGTTCGCATTCGGCACCCAGGTCCATGCCTGGCAGCAGGTGATGATCTTCCTGTCGCTGGCGTCGATCGTGGTCGGCGCGCTGGGCGCGATCGGGCAGGACAACATCAAGCGGCTGATGGCCTATTCGTCGATCAACAATGTCGGCTTCATGCTGATCGGCCTCGCCGTAGCTACGCCGGCGGGGGCGTCGGCGATGCTGGTCTATCTGGCGATCTACGTGGTGATGTCGCTGGGCGGCTTCGCGGCGGTGCTGATGCTGCGCGACCAGGACGGGGCGGCGGTCGAATCGATCGCGGCGCTGGGCGGCCTGTCGCGCTCGCGGCCGGGGCTGGCGGGGGCGCTGGCGATGATCATGTTCAGCCTGGCGGGGATTCCGCCGCTGTTCGGCTTCTGGGGCAAGTTCGTGGTGTTCCAGGCGGCGGTGCAGGCGGGGATGCTGCCGCTGGCGACGATCGGCATCGCGGCCTCGGTGATCGGCGCGTTCTACTACCTCAAGGTCGTCAAGGTCATGTACTTCGACGAGGCGACCGGCGTGGTGGCGAACGGCAACGAGCTTTCGCACGGCGTCATCCTGACCGTTTCGGCGGTGGTGCTGTCGCCGCTCGGCTATCTCGCCACCGGCTGGCTCGGCAACCTCGCCGCGACGGCGGCGGCGTCGCTGTTCCATTCCTGACTTGATCCGCACCGTCGCCGAGACCGGTTCGACCAGCGCCGACCTGCGGTCGCGACTGGCCGGCGGCGAGGCGGTGGCCGAGGGGGACTGGCTCGTCGCCGACCGGCAGACCGCTGGGCGCGGGCGGCTGGGCCGGGACTGGAGCGACGGCGCCGGCAACTTCATGGGATCGACCGTGGTCCACTGCGGGCCGCTGGAGCCGCCGCCGCCGAGCCTGGCGCTGGTGGCCGGGCTGGCGGTGCAGGCGGCGGTGGCGCCGCATGTGACGGCACCGGCGGTGGCGCTGCTGAAGTGGCCGAACGACGTGATGATCGGCAGGGCGAAGCTGGCCGGCATCCTGCTGGAGATGGTGCACGGCGTCGTCGTCGTCGGCATCGGGGTGAACCTCGCGCAGGCACCCGGGGTGGCCGGGCGCGAGACGGTGGCGCTGTCGCGCTTCGGCCCGCCGCCGTCGCGCGATCACTTCGCGGCGGTGCTGGCGCGGTGCCTGGCCGAGGAACTGGCGCGCTGGCGGCAGTATGGCCTGGCGGCGACGGTGTCGCGCTGGCTGGCGGCGGCGCATCCCCCTGGCACGCCGCTGACGGTATCGGCACCGGACGAAGGCGCGATTTCGGGGCGATTTGCCGGATTGGACGAGAGCGGGGCCTTGCGCCTGTCGCTTGCAGACGGCACGACGCGAACCATTCACGCGGGCGAGGTCTTCCTCGCCTGATCGAACCTCACGGGGCCTGGCCATGCTGCTCGCCATCGATGTCGGCAATACCAATGTCGTGTTCGCGCTGTTCGAGGCGGCGGTGGCGCCGGGCAAGCCGGGCGCGCTGCGCGCGCGCTGGCGCATCGCCACCGATCCGCGGCGCACGGCCGACGAATATGCGGTCTGGCTGATGCAGTTGATGGCGATCGAGGGGATCGAGCGCGGCGCGATCGACCGCATCATCGTTTCCACGGTGGTACCGCGCGCGCTGCACAACCTGGAAGTGCTGGCCAACAAGTATTTTTCGGTGCGGCCGTATATCGCCGGGGTCGGCAAGGCGGCCTATGGCATGGACGTCGATGTCGACGATCCGCGCTCGCTGGGGGCGGACCGGGCGGTGAACGCGATCGGGGCCCACGCCAAGTACCCGGGCGACCTGATCATCGTCGATTTCGGCACGGCGACGACGATCGACGCGGTCGATTTCAACGGCGCCTACAAGGGCGGGATCATCGCGCCGGGGATCAACCTGTCGCTCGACGCGCTGGTGGGCAACACCGCCAAGCTGCCGCGCATCGCCATCGAGCGGCCGCGCAAGACGTCGGTGATCGGCACCAACACCGAGGACCAGATGCTGATCGGCATCTACTGGGGCTATGTCGCGATGATGGAAGGGCTGATCGCGCGGATGCGGGCGGAGATCGGCCGGCCGGCGACGGTGGTGGCGACCGGGGGCCTGGCGGCGCTGTTCAACCGGCAGAAGGGTCTGTTCGACGTGGTCGATCCCGACCTCACGCTGGAAGGAATCGCGCTGCTGGGCGAGCTGGCGGCGACACGGTGAAGAAGGAAACGACGTGAGTTCGGGAGAAGACATGGCCGGGGATTCGTTCGATCCGGGCGACGAGCTGCTGTTCTGCGCGCTCGGCGGTTCGGGCGAGATCGGCATGAACGTCAATCTCTATGGCTGCCGGGGACAGTGGTTGATGGTCGACCTCGGCATGACCTTCGGCGCCAGCGAGTATCCGGGCACCGAGCTGGTATTCGCGGACCTGGAGTTCATCGAGGAACGGCGGCGCGACCTGGTTGGCGTGGTGCTGACCCACGCGCACGAGGACCATATCGGCGCGGTGCCGTACTTTGCCGAGGCACTGGGCGTGCCGCTTTACGCGACGCCGTTCACCGCGCGGCTGGTCGCGGCGAAGCTGGAGGAGGCGGGGATTGCCGGGTCGGTCGACCTGCGCGTGATCGACCATCTCGAGCCGTTCGACCTCGGGCCGTTCCGCCTGCGCTACGTGCCGCTGGCGCACTCGATCGCCGAGGGCAACGCGCTGGTGATCGAGACGCCGTTCGGCCGGGTCTTCCACACCGGCGACTGGAAGCTCGACGACGAGCCGCTGATTGGCGTGCCGGCGACCGCGGCGGAGCTGACCGCGATCGGCGATGCCGGGGTGC
This sequence comes from Sphingomonadales bacterium, assembly GCA_028868535.1. Taxonomy (GTDB): domain Bacteria; phylum Pseudomonadota; class Alphaproteobacteria; order Sphingomonadales; family Sphingomonadaceae; genus Novosphingobium. The sequence goes on from JAGWUH010000007.1 coordinate 12,227, forward strand.
TGGCGCTGGTCTGCGATTCGACCAACGTGTTCAACCCGCAGGCGTCCGGGTCCGAAGGCGATGTCGCGCGCGGGCTGATGGAGGAAGTGCGGCGGCACAAGGGGCGGCGCGTGGTGGTGACGACGTTCGCCTCCAACGTCGCGCGCTTGCAGACGCTGGGCAAGGTGGCGAAGGCCACCGGGCGGCGCCTCTGCGTGGCCGGGCGGTCGCTCGACCGGATCATCGCGACGTCGAAGGCGTCGGGCTATCTGCGCGACCTTCCCGACATCGTCGATGTCGACACGGCGATGAACCTGCCGCGCGGCGAGGTGCTGATCCTCGCCACCGGCGGGCAGGGCGAGGCGCGGGCGGCGCTGGCGCGGATTGCCGAGGGCAATCACCCGGTGGCGCTGGACGCGGGCGATGTCGTGCTGTTCTCGAGCCGGCAGATCCCGGGCAACGAGTTGGCGATCGGGCGAATCATGAACCAGCTTGCCGATCGCGGCATCGTGCTGGTGACCGACCGCCAGGCGCACATCCACGTTTCCGGGCACCCGGGACGGCCGGAGCTGGAGGCGCTCTATGGCTGGCTGCGGCCGCGCATCCTGCTGCCGGTGCATGGCGAGATCCGCCACATGAAGGAGCAGGCGGCGCTGGGGCGGGCGTGCGGCATCGCGCAGACCGTCGAGCAGAAGAACGGCGACCTGGTGCGGCTGGCGCCGGGGCTGCCCGGGCGCATCGCGCAAGTGCGCAGCGGACGGCTCGTGCTCGATGGCGACATCATCGCGCCGGCCGACGGGGAGGCGATGGTCATGCGGCGGCGGCTGGCGCACAACGGCGTGGTCATGGTCGCGCTGGCCGATGGCGGGCTGGTCGAGGTCGAGGGGCTGGGCCTGCCGCTGGTCGAGGACTATGACGACTTCGTGGCCGAGGCGAAGGCCGACGTCGCCACGGCGCTGGGCAAGCTCAAGGGCGCGATGCGGCGGGACCGCGCGGCGGTGACCGAGGCGGCGCGGCTGGCGGCGCGACGCGCGGCGACCCGCTGGTGCGGCAAGAAGCCGCAGGTGCGGGTGCTGGCGCTGGAGAAGGGGCTGGTCTGATGCGCTGGTTTTCGATTCTCGCCGTCTACGTCCTGATCTGGGTGCTGTCCGCATTCTTCGTGCTGCCGTGGGGCGTGCGCAGCCACGATGACGACGAGGCCGCCGAGCGCGTTGCCGGCCAGGTGACGAGCGCACCGGTGAACTTCCGGCCTGGCCGCATCGTGCTGCGCGCGACGCTGCTTTCGCTGGTGCTGGCCGGGCTGTTCTTCGCCAACCTCCACTATGGCTGGATCAAGGCCGATATCGTCGAGGATATCGTGCCGGTGCCGGATTCGCTGAAGAACCAGACGCTGTACCAGTAAGCGCGGCGCGTCAGGCGCGCAGGCGCTCGATCGCCTGGGCCAGCGCGACGTAGAGCTTGCCCATGTCCGACGACAGCAGGGTGACGCCGAGCGCGTGGCCGTCGCGGGTGGACAGGAGCTGGCGCAGCATCGCCTCGAAATCGTGGATGTAGTGGGCGACGTGATCGCGGAATTCGCCGTCGTTCTCGTAGATCTGGGCGACCGAACGGGCATCGCCGGTGTCGAGCAGGCGCACGGCGCGGCGGGTGAAGATGCCGCGATCACCCCGCAGGTAGGACGCCCAGGCGGAATCACCGACGTCGCGGTCGAGCGCCTTGGCGATGTCGATGGCGTTGGAATTGAGCGACTCGGTGATCAGGGCGGCGCGGCGGGCGAAGTCGTTGTCGACCTGCTCCTCGGCGCGGGCGCGGGCATGATCGACGCGCGATTCGAGCGCGCCGACCAGTTCGTTGACCTTGGCGAGCTGGTCGCGGAGTTGCAACGCCGCCTCACGCGAGACGCCGGAGGCGTGCGCGGCGGCCTGTTCGAGACGGCCGCCGACTTCGGCCATGTGCAGGCGCAGCGCCTTCTCGATCGCCTCGCCGCTTTCCTGTCCGAGCCGCGATGCCACCGTGGCGATCGCCTCGGTGCCATGCTGCTCGATCTCGGCGACGGCATTGCGGGCGGCGGCTTCAAGCACGCCGATCGCATCGGCCAGCTCGCCCCGGGCGCGGCCGGCGGCCTCCCCGGTTTCGGCGTCCAGCGCCGCCAGGGCTTCGCGCAGCGAGGCCAGGGTGGCTTCCAGGCCGCCGAGCGCTTCGGCGTGACGCCGGGCGCGGGCGTCGAGATCATCGTGCAGCGCCGCGAGATTGGCGCCGGTATCGGCCAGCCGCTCGTGCGAGTGGAACACGTACTCGGACAGTTCCGCGCCCAGGCCGTGCATCGAGACGACGCTGTCGTTGAGCGCGCGGGCGCGGGCCTCGATATCGACCAGGCGGGCTTCGCCCTTGCCGATGGCGGCGACGAGATCCTCGTTCGAGTGGCGGGCGCCGGCCTGGATCAGTTCGAGCAGGCGCACGCTGCCGTCGGTCAACTGGCCGATCGCCGCTTCGGTCGTCGCCAGGGCCGCCCGGGCCTCGGCAAAGCGCGCCGACATGCCGTCGAGGCGGGCGGTGAGCGTGGCCTGGACATCCTCGCCGGCCTGGCCGACCGCGGCGAGCTGCCGTTCCACCGCGCCGAGGCTGGCGCGCGCGGTTTCCGCGCCGGCGGAGAGCGCGGCGAAAGCCTCGTCGTGGCGGGCGCGGCGCGCGGCGATTTCCTCGTCGAGCGCGGCCAGCATCCCGGACATGCGGCGGACAGCGTCCGCTTCGGCCTGCTCCGCGCTGGTCCGGCGGCGGGCCGATTCGGCGTCGAGGCGTTCACCCCGGGCGGCGATGTCCTGTTCGAACGCGCGCGCGCTCTCGTCGAGGGTCGCGAGCCTGGCGCGGGTGGCCGCCTCGGCTTCGACTTCGGCCTCGGCGAGGCGCTGGCGGGTCTGGTCGAGCGCGGTGTCGATCGCACTGAGCGCGGTGCGCCAATCGGCCAGCGCGGCGGCCTCGCCATCGCGCAGGCTGCGCGCCATCGCGCCGGCCTCGTCGCGGAGGGCGCCGAGGCGGGCGCGAAGCGACGTCAGGCCCTCGGCCTCGGCCTGGTCGAGCGCCTCGCGGGCGGCGGCGATTTCCGCGGCGAGGGCCGTGGCGCGCGCATCCAGCAGGCCGTTGGCGTGCTGCTGGTGCTCCACCAGCTGGGCGCGAAAATCGGCGGCCGCCTGGGTGAGCGCTGCCTGCCGGTCGCGGGCCGACTGGTCGAGCGCGGTGCTGCGTGCGGCGAACGCCTCGAGCGCCTCGTCGATGCTGGATCGCAGCATGATGACCTGGCGCTCGCTGGCCTGCCCGAACTCGTTGAGGCGGTTGAAGCCGGCGATCAGGTCCTGCAACTGCGCGTGGGCGGTGCGGCCGGCGTTGCCGATGTGGTTGGTGACGTCCTTGGCCGCGCTGGTCATCACCGGCAGCTGCCCGCGCAGGCGTTCCATGTTCTCCAGTGCGGCGGCGCTGACGTTGCCGATGGCGTCGATGCGGGCGCCGTTGTCCTGCACCAGCCCGGAAAGCTGGGCGCCGTGCTCGTTCAGCCGTTCGACCGCGCGGCGGCCGACGCTTTCGAGATCCCGCGCCTGCGCGGCGATGAACTCGCGCGCGAGGCTCAGCTCCTGGTTGACGACGACCAGGCGGCTTTCGAGCCGGGCCGATTCGTCGGACAGCAGGCGGGCGGCATCGCCGAAGCGGCGCGCTTCGCGGCGGCTCGACCGCTGGACGATCAGCCACAGCACCGCGAGCAGCAGGACCGGTGGCGCCCAGGCGCCGACCAGGGCGGTGGCGGCGGCCGGGTTGCCGTTGGCGAGGGAGCCGCGGTTGGCGACGGTGAACCACGCCGTCCATGCCAGGGCGAGCAACACCAGCGCGGCCGGCACGATCCAGCCGCCGCGCGCCGGGGCGGACGTTGCCTCGATCTCATCGGCTTGCGTGTCATCCCAGGCGGCCTCGCGGGCGGTGAAGTCCGGCGCCGGCAGCGTTGTGGCGGCATCGTCGCCGGAGGGGCCGGTGGCGGCCGCCGCTTCGCCGTCGCTTGCTGAGGCCGCCTTGCGCATGATCTCGAACTTCTTCCCCGTCATGTCGCGCAGGATAGCATGGGAAAGCGCGTGATAAACCCGCGTTAACGGTTTGTGGCTACAAGCGTGGAAATGGCCTTTGTTTCCGGTGATCTCGATGCCACGCTCGTCGCGGCCGCAGGCGACAACCTGACGCTGCGCAGCGAATTGCGCGCGGCGTTCATCGAAAGCATCGAGCGCCAGATCGACCTGCTGCACCGCTCGCGGTGCGACGGCAACTGGCAGGTGGCGGCGATGCGGCTGAAAGGCGTGGCGGCGAGCTTCCACGCCGATCGCCTGATCGAGCTGGCCAACGATGCGCTCGACGCGGCGCCGGGGGACCCGGTGTGCCTGCGCCGTCTCAAGCAGTTTCTCGCCGAGATCGACGCCGGCTGATCCGGCGGGCCGCGCCCCCTCGCGGCGGCATTTTTTCGACATGACCGTGGGATAGTCGGGCGTCCGCGCGCAGTGCGTGCTTGGCAGTCGCGGGCGGGGCCTCTAAGACCCCGTCGCCTGCCCGGAGGTCCTGCGTGCGCGTCGCCTTGCTGTCCATGATCGAACCGGCCGCAGGCGCACCCGCGCCGCAAGGGGAAGGCGTGGCGGCGACGACGCTGCGCGGCGCGCTCAATCTCGGCGGGGTTTCGCTGGCGAGGCACCAGCTCGGCACGGTGCTGGCGATGGGTTGCGAGCGGGTGATCTGCGTGGCCCATGCGCTGGATGCCGAGATGCTGGCCTTGCAGCAGGTCGCCGAACATGCCGGTGCGCGGTTCCACGTGATTGCCGGGCCGCGCGGTCTGCTCGGCCTGGTCAGCGCCACCGACGAGATCATTGCCCTGGCGGACGGGCTGAGCGCGGACACCGCGACCGTGCAGGACCTGCTCGACGCCGGGCCGGCGGTCCTCGTCCAGCCGATCGAAGCCGGCCTCGCCGCCGGGTATGAGCGCATCGACATCAACCACGCGGCCGGGGGCGCCTGGCGCATTCCGGGGCGGCTGGTCGAACGCCTGTCCGAGTTGCCGCCCGATGCCGATCCGTTCTCGGCGCTGATGCGCATCGCGCTGCAGGCGGGCATCGGCCAGCGCATGTTGCCCGATTCCGCCGTGGCGGACGGCCGCTGGACGCTGGTGCGCAGCGAGGCCGGCGCGCTGGCGCTGGAAAATGCCTGGATCAGGCTGCACGTCGCCATCAACGGGCCGGGAAACCCCAGCGTCTGGCTGGCGCAGGCCGTCGTGCGACGCTTCGGCGGAGCCTTGCTGCACGGCGGCAACGGCGGCCGGGTGGTCGCCGCGTCGGGCGGGGTGACGCTGTTGCTGGCGGCGGTGGCGGGTTGGTTCGGCTTCGCACTCGCGGGATTCGCGCTGGCGGTCCTGGCCTGGCTGCTGCTGCTGGTCGCGGTCCTGCTCGGCAAAGTCAGCCGCGCAACGTTGCGGCTGCCGCCGCCGCGGCTTGCGCGGGCGGTGCTGTTCGGGGCGGTGATCGACCTGCTGCTGATCGTGCTGGCGCTGTGGGCGCTGCATCCGCGCGACGGCGGACCGATCCCGCAGGCCCTGTTCGCCCCGGTCATGCTGGTCGGGCTGTGCCGGCTGGTGGGTTCGGGCGGTCGCGGGCGCTGGCACGCCTGGCTGCAGGACCGTGGCCTGCTGGCGATCGTGCTGGCGGGCGTGGTCGTGCTGCGGCTCGGCATGGGTGCGGTCGGCGCGCTGGCGCTGGCGGTGCTGACCGCCGCGCTGGTGGCACAGCGCTGGCCCCGGCGACCGGGCAGCCCGGCCGCGGGCAACTTCGGCTAACGGCGGGTTAACCGGGTTGGGCTAAGGCGGAACGATGGACGACGTGCCCACCCCACCGATCCCGGGCGCCCCGGTCGAGGCGGCGCTGAGCCGTGGATTGGCCGCGGGCGACGCGATGCTGGGCTCGGTCCCCGGGGTGCTGCGGCATTTGCTGGTCCATGACGACTCCGCGCTGTTCACCGAAAGCCTGCTGGCCCGGACGCGGGCGATGATGGCCGACCTGGCCGCGCAGATTGCCGGCGCCATCGCGGGTGCCTCCCCGGCGGCGCCGGCGGGGACGGAGCAGGACACGGCGGCGATCGAGGCGGCGCTGATCGCCACGCCCGGCCTGCTGGCGCATCTTCACGCCACCGCGATCGAGTGGCAGGTGACCGAGGCGCTGCAGCAGCGCATCGGCATCGATCCGGTGCTGTCGCCACTGGTGCAGGCGCTGATCGCTTCCCCCGACGGCGACGTCGGCGCCGCGGCGATGACGATGCTGGCGGCGCAGGCGCGCTTCGCCCAGGCCCAGCGCCGCATGAGGCTGCCGCTGGGCGAGCTGCCGCCCGATCTGGTCCACGCCGCACTGGCGGCGATCGCGCCGCTGGATGGCGAAGGCAGGGGCTCGGCCACGATCCGGGCGCAATACGACGAGCGCGCGACGCGGCTGGGCCTGCTGGCGCGGCTGGTGACGTGCATGGGCGCGGGGGCGATCGCCGCGCTGTCGCTGGGTCACGGCGGGCTGGCGCTGTTCGCGACGACGATGGCGATCGCCTGCGACCTGCCGCGCGACGTCTGCCTGCTGGCCACCCAGGAAGGGCAGGCGACCCGGCTGGCGCTGGCGCTCCGCGCGGCCGGGCTGAAGGCAAGCGTGATCGAGGAAGTGCTGCTGGCGCTTCATCCCGATGCGCGCGGCCTGTTCGGCATCGCCGAGGTTTCCCCCGAGCGCGCGGCTGGCTTGCTGGCGGCGTCGCCACTGGCCGGGCTGGCGGCAGGATGACGCTGATGAACGCGGCGGACCACCACCTGGCGGCGCGCACCGATGCCTCGGGCCGGCTGGTCGAGGCGGCCGAGCCGCTGGCTTCGCTGCAACTGCGGTGCGGCGGGGCGATTCCCGGCGCGATCGCGATCCCGGCGCTGGCCGAGCTGGTCGCGCAGGCGCGCCGGTTCGGGTTGCGGCTGGCGCGGCCGATGGTGGCGCAGGATGGCGACGAGGAAGTTCGCGCCTGGGCAGAAATCGAGCCGCTGCCGGACGACGGCGGCTGCCGGTTGGTGCTGCGGCACTGGCAGGCCGTGGCGCTGGCGGGGGAGGACCCGGCCGAAGCCGCCGATCGCCGGGCCGAGATCGATCGCGTGCTGGCCGAACTGACCGCGCGGCTGGACGCGCGGCAGGGCGTGCTGTCGGTCGAGTGCGAGGCCGCCGACCTGGCGCCGCTGGCGGCGGCGATGCGCGACGGCGTCGGGCGGCCCTGGACCGAGTTCGTGGAAATCGTCGGCGACAGCCATCGCCAGCCGCTGCATTGGCGGCTGCTCGATGGTTGCACGGTGCGGGCGGCAGGTTCGGCGCGGGCGTGGCGGGTCGGCCTCGTGCCGGTTGGCCCGGCCGGGCGCGAGCCGGCGGGCTTCGAGCTGCTGATGACCAGCGACACCCCGCCCGATCCCGCCCCGGCGCACGCGGCGGCCGCCCCGGACGACCCGCTGGGCGAGCGTGTCGTCGGCCGCGAGCTGGCACCGGTGCTGCGCCAGCCGATCGCGCGGATCATCGCCAACGCCGAGACCATCCGGCTGCGGCTGGCGGGGCCGCTGGGCGATGAATATGCGCAATACGCGGCCGATATCGCCGCTGCCGGACAGCACCTGCTGGAACTGGTCGACGACATTGCCGACCTCGAGGTGATCGAGGCGGAGACCTTCACCACCGCGCGGGACGCGATCGACCTCGCCGATGTCGCGCGGCGGGCCTGTGGCCTCTTGGGGATGAGGGCGCGGGAAAAGCGCATCGTCCTGGCGCCACCGCCGGAGGACGTGTCGTTGCCCGCCACCGCCGAGTTCCGGCGCGTGCTCCAGGTGCTGCTCAACCTTGTCGGCAACGCGATCCGCTATTCGCCCGAAGGAACCCGGGTCGAGCTGCGGGTCGAACCTGCCGGCAGCGAGCGGGCGCGGGTGATCGTGGCCGACCAGGGGCCGGGGCTGGACGCCGACCAGCAGGCACGGGTGTTCGAGAAGTACGAGAGGCTGGGGCGCAGCGGCGACGGCGGCACCGGGCTGGGCCTCTACATCTCGCGGCGGCTGGCCCGGGCGATGGACGGCGAGCTGGGCGTGGAAAGCGCGCCGGGCGAAGGCGCGCGCTTCATCCTGACCGTCCCGGCCGGCTGAGCAACGAAAAAGGCCCGGGATGAACCGGGCCTTCTCGTCGTTCGTCGTGGATCAGCGCTTGTCGAGCGGGACGTAGGGGCGCTCGGTCGGGCCGGTGTAGAGCTGGCGCGGCCGGCCGATCTTCTGGTTGGGGTCCGAGATCATCTCGTTCCACTGCGCGACCCAGCCGACGGTGCGGGCGAGCGCGAACAGAACGGTGAACATCGTCGTCGGGAAGCCGATCGCCGACAGGATGATGCCCGAATAGAAATCGACGTTCGGGAACAGCTTCTTCTCGATGAAGTAGGGATCGTTCAGCGCGATCTCCTCGAGGCGCAGCGCGGTCTCGAACAGCGGGTCGTTGACCTTGAGCGCGTCGAACACCTCGCGGACGGTCTTCTGCATGACCGTCGCGCGCGGGTCGTAGTTCTTGTAGACGCGGTGGCCGAAGCCCATCAGGCGGAACGGATCGTTCTTGTCCTTGGCACGCTCGATGTAGTGCGGGATCTTGTCGGGGGTGCCGATCTCGCGGAGCATGTTCAGCGCCGCCTCGTTGGCGCCGCCGTGCGCCGGGCCCCACAGGCAGGCGATGCCGGCGGCAATGCACGCGAACGGGTTGGCGCCCGACGAACCGGCAAGGCGCACCGTGCTGGTCGAGGCGTTCTGCTCGTGATCGGCGTGGAGGATGAAGATGCGGTCCATCGCCTTCTCGACGGCGGGGATCACCTCGTATTCCTCGGCCGGGACGCCGAAGGTCATGCGCAGGAAGTTGCCGGCGTAGGACAGGTCGTTGCGCGGATAGACGAACGGCTGGCCGACCGAGTACTTGTAGGCCATCGCCGCGATCGTCGGCATCTTGGCGATCAGGCGGTGGCTGGCGATCTTGCGCTGGACCGGATCGGCGATGTCGGTCGAATCGTGGTAGAACGCCGAGAGCGCGCCGACGACGCCGCACATGATCGCCATCGGGTGGGCATCGCGGCGGAAGCCGTTGAAGAAGCTGGTGAGCTGCTCGTGCACCATGGTGTGGCGGCTGATCGTGGTCGAGAACTTCGCCAGCTCGTCGCCGCTGGGCAATTCGCCGTTGAGCAGCAGGTAGCAGACTTCCATGAACGAGGAATGCTCGGCCAGCTCGCCGATGGCGTAGCCGCGGTGGAGCAGGATGCCCTCGTCGCCGTCGATGTAGGTCAGCGCCGATTCGCAGCTCGCGGTGCTGGTGAAGCCCGGGTCGAACGTGAACATCCCGGTCTGGCCATAGAGCTTGCGGATATCGACGACGTCGGGACCGACGCTGCCCTTGAGCACCGCATATTCGTAGTCCTTGCCGCCCGCGTTGAGCTTTGCCGTATCACCCACCTTGGTATCTCCTCATCAATGCCCGACCGGCGCCGCGACCGCCTGGTCGGCGATCCGCGCCAGTGCCTCGTCCCGGCCCAACAGGACGAGAACGTCGAAAATTCCCGGCGAAACCGTCTGCCCCGTCAAGGCGGCGCGCAGCGGTTGGGCCAGCTTCCCCAGACCCAACCCCAGCGTCTCCGCCATCGCCTTCAAACTGGCTTCGAGGCTGTCGGTTGTCCAGATGGTTTCGCGCTCCAGCCGCGCGTGGATCTGCGCCAGCAGCGCGCGCGCGTCGTCGTGGAGCAGCGCCGCCGCCTTGGCGTCGACCGGCAGCGGCCGCGTCGCGGACAGGAACGCGGCGCCCGCGGCGAGTTCGTTGAGGTCCTTGGCGCGCACCTTCATCACCGGCATGGCCCGCGCCAGCAGGTCGAGCGGCGGCGCCTTGGTCATGCGCGCGGCGACCAGTTCCGCCAGGCGGGCGTCGTCGGCCTCGCGCAGGTAGTGGCCGTTGAGGTTGAGCAGCTTGGCGGTGTCGAAGCGCGACGGGCTCTTGCCGACGTGGTCGATGTCGAACCAGGCGATCGCCTGCTCGCGGCTGATGATCTCGTCGTCGCCGTGGCCCCAGCCGAGGCGCAGCAGGTAGTTGAACATCGCCTCGGGCAGCAGGCCCAGCTCGTCGCGATAGGCATCGACGCCGAGCGCACCGTGGCGCTTGGAGAGCTTGGCGCCGTCCGCGCCGTGGATCAGCGGGATGTGGGCGTACAGCGGATCGGGCCAACCCTGTCCGTCCCGGCCTCCGTCGATGGCGTGCATCGCGCGGATGATGACGAGCTGGCGGAAGGCGTTGTTGAGGTGGTCATCGCCGCGGATGACGTGGGTGACCCCCATGTCGTGATCGTCGACCACCACCGACAGCATGTAGGTGGGGGTGCCGTCCGAGCGCAGGATGACGAAATCGTCGAGCTCGGCATTGGCGACGGTGACGCGGCCCTGGACGAGATCGTCGATCGCGGTCTCACCCTCGCGCGGGGACTTGATGCGCACGACGTAGGGCTGGCCTTCGGGCCACTGGTCCGGGGTGGCGTCGCGCCATTCGCTGACGATGCGGAACGGCCGGCGTTCCGCCTGCGCCTGTTCGCGGCGGGCGGCGAGCTCCTCCTGGGTCAGGTAGCAGCGATAGGCGTGGCCGGCGGCGAGCAACTGGTGCGCGACGGCGGCGTGGCGATCCGAGCGGGCGAACTGGAACACCGCGGGCTCGTCCCCGCCGAGGCCGAGCCATTCGAGCCCGTCGAAGATCGCGGCGATCGCCGGTTCGGTCGAGCGGGCGCGATCGGTATCCTCGATCCGCAGCAGGTAAGTGCCGCCGTGGTGACGCGCGAACAGCCAGTTGAACAGCGCGGTGCGGGCGCCGCCGATGTGCAGGTAGCCGGTGGGCGAGGGCGCGAAACGGGTGACGACAGGCTGCCGCCCGCCTTCGCCCTCGATCACGCCAGCACTTGCCATCGACCCTGCCTTTCTCTTTGATGCGACCGAACGGGGGACACCGTGGTCGCAACCGATGTCGCGAAGGCCGCGCCGCACGAGGCGGACGGCTGCGCTGCAATGCAGCAGAGTCCTTGGCGCGGTTTTCGCGCCATGTCCAGCGTGTGTTCCCGCCTGTTCCGCCTTGCGGAGCAATTTCTCGAGGGTGCGGGGTTCGATCGCGGGCCGTGGCTGGCGGTCGGCTTTGCCGCGGGGGTGGCGGCGTGGTTCGTGCTGGCCAATCGCGCGCAGTGGCTGGCGCTGCTGGCGGGCTGCCTCGGGCTGGCCGGACTCGCCCTCGCGGGGATGGCGGGGGACGGGCGTTTTCCGCGGGTGCGGCAGGCGCTGGCGGCGATGGCGCTGGCGATAGCGGCCGGTTGCGGCGTGGTCTGGCTGAAGTCGGCAGCGGTGGGGACCGTGCCGATCGCGGGCTTCGCGGTGGCGGATCTCGACGCGCGGGTGCTCACCCGGCAGGACGAGCCGGCCCGGAAACGCATCGTCCTGGTGCTGGCGACGCGCGAGCCGCGCGGGGGGCGGGCGATCAGGGTGCGGCTGGCCTTGCCGGTGGCGGCGGATCGTCCCGGGCTGGGCGAGGGCGCGGTGATCCGGGTGCGAGCGCGGCTGATGCCGCCGCAGCCGCCGCAATTGCCGGGCGGCTACGACTTTGCCCGCGCCGCCTGGTTCGAGGGAACGGCGGCGACGGGGTCGGCGCTGGGTCCGGTGGTGGTGATCCATCCCGCCGGCGGGGCGGACTGGCTGGCGGCGTGGCGGCATCGGCTGGCGGACCACGTCCGCGCGCGGATCGCGGGATCGGCCGGGGGCATCGCCGCGGCGTTTGCCAGTGGCGACCGCGGCGGGGTCGCGGCGGGGGACGACCGGGCGATGCGCGATGCCGGGCTGACGCACCTGCTGTCGGTCAGCGGGCTGCACGTCGCGGCGGTGGTCGGGCTGGCCTATGGCGTGGTGCTGCGGTTGCTGGCGCTGTCGCCGTGGCTGGCGCTGCGGGTGCGGCTGCCGCTGGTGGCCGCGGCGGCGGCGGCGGCGGCGGGGGTGGGCTATACGCTGCTGACCGGGGCCGAGGTGCCGACGGTGCGATCGTGCCTGGGGGCGCTGCTGGCGATGGCGGCGCTGGCGCTGGGGCGCAGCCCGCTGTCGATGCGGCTGCTGGCGGTGGCGGCGCTGGCGGTGATGCTGGCCTGGCCGGAGGCGGTGGTGAGCCCGGGGTTCCAGATGAGCTTCGGATCGGTGATCGCGATCGTCGCAGTGGCGCAATCGGGGGCGGCGCAGGGGTTCCTGTCGCATCGCGGCGAGGGCTGGGCGTGGCGCGGGCTGCGGCACCTGTTCATGATCCTGCTGACCGGGATGGTGATCGACCTGGCGCTGATGCCGATCGCGCTGTTCCACTTCCATCGCGCCGGGCTGTACGGGTCGCTGGCCAACGTGCTGGCGATCCCGCTGACGACGTTCGTGACGATGCCGCTACTGGCGCTGGCGCTGCTGCTCGACGTGGCGGGGTTGGGGGGACCGGTGTGGCGGCTGGTGGACCTGTCGTTGCGGCTGTTGCTGGGCATCGCCCATGGCGTGTCGGCGCAGCCGGGGGCCCGGGGGCGGTGAGCCTGGTGCCGGCCTTTGCCCCGGCGGGTTTCGGCCTGTTCGTCGGCGGGATGCTGTGGCTGGCGCTGTGGCATGGCCGGGTGCGACTGTTCGGGCTGGTGCCGGTGCTGGGCGGGGTGGCGGCGCTGGCGCTGGCGCGGCCGCCGGACCTGCTGGTGACCGGCGACGGGCACAACCTCGGCATCGTCGAGCGGGACCGGTTGGTGATCCTGCGCGAGGGGCGGACCCCGTTCACGCGCGCAACGATGATGGACCTGGCGGGAATCAGCGGCGAGGCCGTGAACCTGGACGACTGGCCCGGCGCGCGTTGCAACCGTGATGCCTGCCTGCTCGCGCTGGCGCGGGGCGGGCGGGTCTGGCGGGTGCTGGTGCTGCGGCGCGGCGGTTATGGGCCGCCGCCGGGCGGTATCGGCCCGGCTTGCGCGGCGGCGGACATCGTCCTTGCGCCGGGCAGGCTGGGGCCGGAATGCCGCCCGGTGTTGACACGGGTTGACAAGGTCCTGAGGTGGAGAACCGGCGGGCTGGCATTCACCCTTTCGGGCAATGCTTCAGGCCGTACGGTGCGCACTGTCGCGGACGGGGAGGGCGAGCATCCGTGGTGGCGTTTTCCGCACCGGATGCCGCGCCCCGTTCCCGACGACGATCAGTGATAGCGGCGCAGCAGGCCGGCGAGCTTGCCCTGGACCTGCACTTCGGCCGGGCGGTAGAACTGCGGATCGTATGCGGCGTTGGCGGGATCGAGCCGGACCATGCCATTCTCGCGGCGGAGGTACTTGAGCGTCGCTTCCTCCCCCCGGACCAGCGCGACGACGATTTCCCCGTCGCGGGCGCTGTCGGTGCGGCGGATCAGCGCATAATCGCCATCGAGGATGCCGGCTTCCACCATCGAATCGCCGGAGACTTCGAGCGCGTAGTGTTCCCCCGCGCCGAGCAGCGCGGCGGGGACCGGCAGCGTGGCGTGCATTTCCAGCGCCTCGATCGGGGTGCCGGCGGCGATCTTGCCGTGCAGCGGAATCTCGATCACGTCGTTCGCGGGTGAGGGCGCGGGCCTTGATGCCGCGCGCAGCGAGGCGATCACGTCCGCGGTGCTGGGGGTGGCGGCGGGCCGGGCCGCCGCGGCCGGGGTGACATCCTCCGGCTGGCGGAGCACTTCGAGCGCGCGGGCGCGGTTGGGCAGGCGCCGGATGAAGCCGCGTTCCTCCAGCGCGGAAATCAGGCGGTGGACGCCCGACTTCGACTTGAGATCCAGCGCTTCCTTCATTTCCTCGAACGAGGGGGAAACGCCTGATTCCTCCAGCCGCTGCTGGATGAAGCGGATCAGTTCATGTTGCTTGCGCGTCAACATCGTGCGTTGCTCCCATGGTTCACGCGACGTTTCTCGAACGAATGCGGAACATCTAAGCAACGGAATCCTTCAAGTCAAGCGAATCCGAGCGGATGGATCGTCACTTCGTCCCCGGCGGCGCGCGGCGGGGCGTGGGCGGGAATATCGATCAGCGCGTTGCTGGCCGCCAGCGAGCCGAGCGCGCCGCTGTCCTGCTGCACCGCCGGGTCCACCGTCATGCCGTCCCAGGCGGCGCGCTGGAATTCCTGGCGGGCGCCGCCGGGCCGCAGCGGACCGGCCAGGCGCGCGCGGGCGGTGAACGGCAAGGGCCGCGCGGCGCCGAGCATCGTCCGCAGCAGCGGCAGCAGGAACAGGTGGGCGGTGACCAGGCTGGACGCCGGGTTGCCGGGAAGGCCGACGACGAGCTGCCGCCCCTTGCGCGCGATCAGCAGCGGCTTGCCGGGCTTGATCGCGACGCGCCAGAAATCGATCTGCGCGCCCCATGCCTCCAGCGCCGGGCGCACCAGGTCGTGATCGCCGACCGAGGCGCCGCCGCTGGTGACGATGACATCGGCGTCGCGCGCGCGCTCGAGCGCGGCGGCGATCGCGTCCATGCGGTCGGCCACCGGGCCGAGCCGGTCGATCCGGGCCGGGACCGCGCCGGCCACCATCGCCGCCAGCATCGCGCCGTTGCTGGCGGGGATGCGGTGGGCGGGGCAGGGATCGCCAGCCGGGGCGAGCTCGTCGCCGCTGTCGAGGATGGCGACCTGGACCGGGTGACGGACCGGCACGTGGCTGTGGCCGCCGGCGATGGCGAGGGCGAGCTGCGCCGGCCCCAGGCGGGTGCCCGCGGCGAGCAGGAGGTCGCCATCGGCGAAGTCCATGCCGCAGCGGCGGATGTGCCGGTGCGCGGGCACGGGGGGCGTCCCGGTCAGCACCAGCCGGTCCCCGTCGCGGGCGAGGTCTTCCTGCAGCACCACCGCGCCAGCGCCGTCGGGCAGCAGCGCGCCGGTGGAGATGCGCACCGCCTCGCCGCGCGTCACCGTGCCCCGGTGCGGATGGCCGGCGGCGCTCTCCCCGCTGACGTGCCAGGGGCCGGCGAGATCGTCCGCCAGCACCGCGTAGCCATCCATCGCCGAAAGATCGGCGGCGGGCTGGGTGCGCCGGGCGTACAGCGGTTCGGCCAGGTAAAGCCCGGCGGCGTCGTCGACGCCGACCCGCTCGATCGCGAGCGGCGTCGCCAGCGCCAGCAGGCGGGCCTGCGCGTCCGGCAGCGGCAGCGGGGGCGGGGCACTCATCGCGCCGGGACGTCCGGGGCGTGCCAGTCGCCCGACTTGCCGCCGCGCTTGGCGAGCAGGCGGACGCCGTCGATCACCATCGCCTTGTCGATCGCCTTGGCCATGTCGTAGATTGTCAGGAGTGCGATTGAAGTGGCTGTCATCGCTTCTATTTCTACGCCAGTCTTCGCGGTCAGCGAGGCGGTGGCGGTGGCGCGGACACCGTCCTCTTCGAAGGCGAATTCGATGGAGACGGCGTCGAGGCCGAGCGGGTGGCACAGCGGGATCAGCTCTGCCGTGCGCTTGGCGGCCATGATCCCGGCGATGCGCGCGGTGGCGAGGACATCGCCCTTGGGCACATCGCCATCGCGGATCGCGGCGAGCGCGGCGACGCCCATGCGGATGCGGCCGGAGGCGATGGCGACGCGCGCGGTCGGCGGCTTGGCGCCGACATCGACCATGCGGGCCTGGCCGGCTTCATCGAGGTGGGTGAGTTCGGACATGGGCAAGCCATGCCAGAGGATCGGGAACGGGGAAAGAGCGGCGCGGCGCCGTTGCCGGACGCCGCGCCGCGTTTCCCCGACGGTCAGGTCAGTTCCATTGGTCCGCCGAGGAGCGGTTGAACGGCATTTCCAGCCGGAAGCGGGCGTGGCGGGGTTCGGCATCGCCGAGCATCTCGACCGCGTGGGTGACGTGGGCGAAGCTGAGCAGCAGGTCGAGCAGCCGCTCCTCCCTGTCGTCGAGCTGGTCGAGCGGCTTGGCGTCGAGTTCCTCCAGCGCGCGCGGCAGGATCGGCTTGACCGCCTCGAAGAAGGCGACGCGCTCCTCCGGGCTGGCCTCGCCGCGGCGGCGGCAGCGGTTGGCGGTGCCCTTGATCGCCCAGCGATCGACGAAGTATTCGAGCGCCTCGTAGCCGGCGGGGAGTTGCTGCTTCATTTCACGTCTCCCGATGCAGCGATTTCGGTCTTGTAGGCTTCCACCCGCGCGACCACGTTCTGGTAGAGATGGCGGCACAGGCCTTCCATGTTCATGAAGTGGATATGCTTGAGCGCGCCCGAAAGCAGGCCCTTCTGCGCGCGGTTGATGATGTTGACGTCCTCCACGTGGATGTCGTGGATCGCGCAGATCGCGTATTCGCGGGCGTAGCGCTCCGAGGCGCTGCGGTCCTGCCCGCACCAGTAGACGCGGATGACGCCGCGCGATTTCGTCGGCCCCAGCGGATAGACCTTGTGGCTGAAGTGCTGGATCGGGGTGCCGATGCAGAAGAAGCTGGGGAACAGCGCGAAGTACATGCGGTCCTCGGGGCCGCCGATCAGGCCCTGTTCCATCGCCAGCCTGACGTTCAGGCCCATGTTCCAGCCCTGCATCGGCTTGATCAGCGGTTCCGGGTTCGACCAGATCTGCTGGGTGCGGTGCGGGCCGTTGAAGCCGTAGCTGTCCGGATAGCCGTAGAGGTTGTCCTTGTGGACGGTGGCGACGCCGGTGAGGCCGTGGACGTGGCGCAGGTGGTAGTTTTCCTGGAAGTTGTCGTAGGTGATCTTCCAGTTGGCATCGATCTCATAGGTGTATTCGGCGAACGTCGTGGCGTGGGCGACGGGCATCGTCTCCATGCGATCGGCGTATGCGCCGAGGTATTCGCGCAGGCTCTGCCGGGGGTTCGGATCGAGGTTGATGAAGATCAGCCCGGCCACGACGTCGACCGCGATCCCGGGAATCCTGCACTGGTCCTTGGTCAGCGCGAAGCGATCGAAATCGGGGGCGGCGACGAGGCGGCCGTCATCGCCGAAGTTCCAGAAGTGGTAGGGGCAGAGGAAGTTCGCGCCCTTGCCCGATTCCTCCTCGACCAGCTGGGTGCCGCGGTGGGTGCAGGCGTTGTAGAAGGCGCGGACCCGGTCGTCCTTGCCGCGCACGATCAGGATCGAGGCGTTGGCGAACTCCAGCTCGCGGCGGATCCACGAGCCCGGCTGCGGCAGCTCGCACATGTGGCCGACCTCGAGCCACTCACGCAGGAAGATCGCCTTGCGTTCGAGCTCGTACCATTCCGGATCGTAGTAGACGTGCGCCGGGATCGGGTCGGTGCCCAGCCAGGCGACCTGGTCGTCGGGCGAGGTGAAGACTCGGGTCTGTTCGTTCATGCGGCAAATCCTCTCCCAAGGGACACGGGCGCGGAAAGTTGGACAGCGACCCGAGTCACGTCCACTTTTTACGACAGTGTGTCGGAAGAATCGTTGATCGCCGTCAACACCCGCGTCCGCGGCGGGCCCGACGTCAGCCCTGCAGCAGCGCGCGGGTGGCGGCGGCGACGTCGGCCTGGCGCATCAGGCTTTCGCCGACGAGGAAGGTGCGCGCGCCGCAGCGTTCCAGCCGCAGCAGGTCGGCGTGGTGGTTGATGCCGCTTTCGCTGACCAGCAGCGTGCCGGCGGGGGCGAGCGGGGCGAGGCGCTCGGTGTTGGCGAGATCGGTGACGAAGCGCTTGAGATCGCGGTTGTTGACGCCGATCAGGCGGGACTGGAGGCGGGCGGCGCGTTCCATCTCGGCCTCGTCGTGGACCTCGACCAGCACGTCCATGCCGCGTTCGAGCGCGGCGGCCTCGATCTCGGCCATCAGGGCGTCGTCGAGCGCGGCGACGATGATCAGGATCGCGTCGGCGCCGATCGCGCGGGCTTCGGCGACCTGCCAGGGATCGACCATGAAGTCCTTGCGCAGCACTGGCAGGGTGCAGGCGGCGCGGGCCTGGACGAGGTAGTCCTCGTGGCCCTGAAAATAGGGCGCGTCGGTCAGCACCGAGAGGCAGGCGGCGCCGCCGGCCTCGTAGGCGCGGGCGTGGGATGGCGGGTCAAAATCGGCGCGGATCAGACCTTTGGAAGGCGAAGCTTTCTTGATTTCTGCGATCAGGGCATGGCCGCCGGCGGCAATCCGGGCCTCCAGCGCCCGGCGGAAGCCACGCGGCGCGGTCTGCGCGGCGGCGCGGGCGTCGAGGGCGGCGAGCGTGGCGGCGGCCTTGCGGGCGGCGACTTCGCCGCGCTTGGTCTGGCAGATTTCGGTGAGCTTGTCGGTCATGGCGCAGGCCAGTAGCGGGGGTTTTCCGCCCGACAAAGCGCGAATTTACGCCGACAGCGGGCGATAGGCCCTGGGGCTCCACTGGCGGGGATCGGACTCGTCGTGTCGCGAGATGCCGGGGGCGGCGCCGGCCATGACCTCGTCCCAGTGCGCGGCGAGGGTTTCGACCGTCATTGCCGGATCGGTGAAGCCGGGGGTGCGCGCGAGGTAGAAGCGATCGACGCGGCCGCCGATCGATTCGATGCATTCGCCGGTCACCGGGCACTGCTCGTGCGCGAGCACGGCGATGGTCGGCGAGACCAGCTCGGGCGCGAGGACGCCATCGGCGGCGGCGGCGATGAACGAGGAATCCGGTCCCTGCGCGGCGTGGACCATGCGGGTCAGCGCGCCGGGCGTCACGACGTTGGCGCGGATGCCGTGCGCGACGCCTTCCGAGGCGAGCGCGCGGGTGAACGAGAACACCCCGCCCTTGGCCGCGGCATAGGCGGTCTGCCAGGCGAGGCCGGTCATCGAGCCGGAGGCGATGTTGACGATGCGCCCGTAGCCTTGCGCCTTCAGGTGCGGCCAGGCGGCGCGGCAGACCTGCACCGTGCCCATCAGGTTGACTTCGATGGTGTGGCGGAAATCGGCCGGGGTCATGTCGTCGAACGAGACGACGCGGCAGACGCCGGCGTTGTTGACGACGATGTCGACGCGGCCGAAGGCATCGATCGCGGCCTGGACGATCGCGGCGGCGCCCGCCTCGTCGGCCACCGAATGGGTATCCGCCACCGCCGACCCGTCGGCGGCGCGGATCTCGTCGACCACCGCCTGCGCCGAGCCGATGCCGGGATAGCCGAGCGCCGCCGGGAGTTCGCCGATGTCGTTGACGACGACGTGGGCGCCGCGGGCCGCCAGCAGCAGCGCGTGGGCGCGGCCGAGGCTGGGGTTGCCGCCGGCGCCGGTGACGATCGCGACGCGGCCGTCGAAACGCAGTTGGTCCATGCTGTTCGCTCTCCCGTGCGGCCGGGCGGGGGGCCGGCACCGCGGGCTGTAGCGCGGATCGGGGGGCTTGTCGCCGGATTCGGCCCGGCGGCCGGGATGCCGGCGCCCTAGAACTGGAAGCCGAGGCTGGCGCGGTAGCGCGGGCTCCTGTCGCCGCTGGCGTAGCGGGGCTGGTTGACGGGCAGCGCCGCCTCCATGCCGATCCGGAAATGCTCGGTCAGGGTCAACCGCGCGCCCGCCCCCGCCGAAGCCAGCGTGCCGGTGCCGAGGTCGTTCTCGACGTTGCCGACCGAGCCGGCGTCGGCGAAGCCGTAAAGCTGGGCGAAGCGGAGCAGGCCGAAATTACGGTCGCGCAGGGTGTAGCGCAGCTCGGCCATGGCCAGCAGGCCGTTGTCGCCGGTGCGTTCGCCGAAGTCGTAGGCGCGGCCGAACATCGGTCCGCCCAGCGAGATCTGCGCGGTGACCGGCAGCGGCGCGGTCGCGACCTGGCCGTTCAGCGCCACCCAGGCGGACAGCGGGCCGGACAGCTTGCCCTGCCAGTCGAGCCAGGCGCTGGCGAACGTCGCGCCGGCGCCGGCCCCCGGGCGCGTGGCGAGCGGATCGCCGGCGCGGGTCGCGTCGAGGGCGTCGAGCAGGTGCGAGACGCCGATGCCGCCGCGCAGGCGCCCGCCGGCGAGCACGACATTGCCGTTGAGGCCGAGGTTGGCGATCAGCGCCTTGTCGTGGCGGCCCAGCACGCCGGCCTGCCAGCGATCGAGCGTGACCATGCGCAGGCCGCCGCTGAGCCACAGGCTGTGCGCGAAGCCGCGCACCAGCGGCCGGCTGAGCTCGACGCCGAAGGCCGCGTAATCGCCCGAGAGCGCGTAAGGGGCGAGCGATGCGCCGGGGTTGGAGTGGCTGTAGACGCCGGTGAATTCGACGCGGGTGCCGAGGTTGTCGAGATCGTAGGCGAGGCGGACGCTGACCGCGGCGAGCTCGTCCGGCTGGGCGGCGGCGACGGCTTCGACCGTGCCGGACAGGCGATCATTGCCGAGCAGGCCGTTGAAATCGTAGGCCAGGCGGGCGCGCACCGGGCCGACGGCGCTGTTTCCCCAGTTGTCCAGGCCGCCGCGCACGGTGCCGTGCTTGTGGCGGACGCGGGCGGAGAGCACGGTCTCGCCGTCCTGCTGGGTTATCGCCAGGCGGTCGACCGTCATGCCTGGCAGGTCGCGGGCGAGGGTGAGCTGGCGCTGGAGCGCGGAGCGGGTCAGCGGCGCGCCGATCAACTGTTCGAGCCGGGCGCGGACCGCGGGGGCGTCGTCGCCGCTCAGTTCGATCCGGTCGATCCGGCCGAGCGTCAGGCGCAGGTCGAGAACGCCGCTGGCCAGGCGTTGCGCCGGAATGACGCCGTGCGCGAGGATGTAGCCGCGGCCACGGGCGACGCCGGACACGGCGCTGAGCAGGTCCTGCAGGTCCTCGCCCGAGAGCGTGCGGCCGACGAAGGGGGCGGCGGCGCCGATGAAGTCGGCGGCGGCGAAGCGGCCGGCAGCGTCGGGCAGGGAAATGCGCACGGCGCCGACCAGCGGCGCCGGTGCTGCGGCGGGTGCCGGTGCCGCGACGGGAGCACGCGGCGCGGGGGCGGCAATGGCGACGTGCAGGGCGGCCGACGGGGTCTGCGGCGTCGCGGCATGGCCGATCGACCCGGCGAGCATGCCCGCCAGGGCCATGATCTTGGCGAATCCACGCAAGGTCCGGGTCCACTGCATTGACGCCGATTCATAATAAATGCGTCTCAACATCTCGTTTACGACGAACGGGTATTGTGCCGGCACAGTTGGGAAGGCCCGATCATGAAGACCAAGGCGATCTTGCTCCTGCCGCTCCTGTCATGCGGCGCCGGAACCGCTTGGGCGGATGCCCCCGCGTGGACCGTTTCGGAAGCATCGCCGGGCGTGCTGATCCTGCACGGCGGAGCGACGCTGGCGGCGCGGCGCAACAGCCGGCTGGCGGCCGGGGACGTCGTCATCACCGGCCCCAATGCGCGCGCGGTGCTGGTGCGGGGGCAGGAATACGCGATGGTCGCGCCGGGCTCGCGGTTGCAGGTCGCCGATCCGCGCGAGAACGGCAGCGTTACCCAGTTCATCGAACGGCTGGGCAACGTGGTCTATTCGATCCGCAAGATTGCGACGCCTCACTTCGGGGTGAAGACGCCGTACCTCGCGGCCGTGGTCAAGGGCACGACCTTCAGCGTCACCGTCGACGGCGCCGGCGCCAGCGTGCAGGTGATCGAAGGCGCGGTCGAGGTGCAGAACAACGACGGCGGCGCGCGATCGATGGTGACGCCGGGCGACATCGCCAGCGTTTCCGCCGCCGATCCCGGCGGCCTGCGCATGGACGGGCAGACCCATGCAGTGCTGCGCGGCGAGACGCGCGCGGAGCCTGCGGGCGCGGAAGCGGGGAAAGCCGGATCGGCGCCGGCGGCGGCCGGCGAGAGCGGCGCCAGCTCACCGGATGCGCCCGTCGCCCAGCCGGGCGCGGAAGGCGGCGGGACCGCCCGTTCGGCGGTGGCCGAGGACGCCCATGCCGAGGCGCTGGCGACGTCGAGCAGCGTGGCCGGGACCAGCGAGGCGCCGGCCTCGCTCGCCAACCTGACCGATGGCCTCGTGTCGGGCAGCGTCGGAGCGGTCGCGGGCGGGAGCGGTAGCGCCGATCGCGTCGCCGAGGCGGCGAACGAGGTTTCGGGCGGCAAGGGAAATGCGGGCGGCCCGGCGAACAGCGCGGGCGGTGGCAGTTCCGGCAATGGCAATTCGGGCAGCGGCAATTCGGGCAGCGGCAATTCGGGCAGCAACAACGCGGGCAACGGCAGTTCGGGCAGCGGCAACTCGGGCAGCGGCGACTCGGGCAGCAGCAACTCGGGCAACGGCAGTTCGGGCAGCGGCAACTCGGGCAGCAGCAACGCGGGCAACGGCAGTTCGGGCAGCGGCAACTCGGGCAGCGGGAACTCGGGCAGCGGGAACTCGGGCAATGGCAACTCGGGCAACGTCAGTTCCGGCAGCGATCACTCTGGCAACGGCAACTCGGATAACGGCAATTCAGGCAGCAACAATTCCGGTAATGGCAGTTCCAGCAGCAGCAATTCGGGCGGCGGCAATGGCAATGGCAATGCCGGCGGCAATACGACGGGCAGCAGCCCCGGCGCGGGCAGCGGCAAGAACTGAGCCGGATGCCGGCGGCAGCGAAAGTGTCCGGCGTCGTGCCGTCGGGCAGGGTGCGCATCGGGGTGGTGCGGCTCTGCGCGGCGATCTCGGTGCTGGTCGCGCTGGCGAGCCTGCTCACCGGCCTCGCCCAGGGGCTTGACGACAACCTGCTGACGATGCGCGGCGCCTTGCTGTGCCATCCGGCCAGCGGGCGCATCGCGCTGGCCGAGATCGATGCGCGCTCGCTGGCGGAATATGCCCGCTGGCCCTGGCCGCGAAGCCTGCACGCCCGCGCCGTCGACGCGCTCAATCGCGCCGGCGCCGCGCAGATCGCGTTCGACGTCGACTTTTCCGCCGTCTCCACGCCGCAGGAGGACGCCGCGCTGGCAGCGGCGATCGCGCGCAGCAGGGCGCCCGTCATCCTGCCGACGTTCCGGCAGACGCTGTCGCAAGGCAGCGGGCAGTGGAGCGAGAACCTGCCGATCCCGGCCTTGCGCAGCCACGCCATGCTCTCCTCGGTCAATGTTTCGCCGGACGGAGACGGGCTGGTGCGCAGCTTGCTGTCGGGCGTGGCGACCGGCGGGCAGCCGCGCCCGTCGCTGGCCGCGGCGCTGGCGATGCGCGGCGGGCGCATCGGCGAGCAGGTGCCGATCGACCGATCGATCGATGCCGACACGGTGCCCCGCTTCAGCCTGGCCGACCTGTTGCACGGCCGGTTGGCGCCGGGTTCGCTGGCGGGCAAGTCGGTGCTGATCGGCGCGACCGCGATCGAGATGGGCGACCGCTATGCGATGCCCGGCAAAGGGGTGCTGCCCGGCGCGCTGGTGCAGGTGCTGGCCGCCGAGACGCTGTTGCGCGACAGCGCGCCGGCCAGCCACGGCGCCTGGGCCGGGCTGGCGGTGGTGGCGATGCTGGCCGGATGGACGGTCCGCCGCCGGCGCCTGCCCGGGTGGCTGGGCATCGGCCTGTGCGGCTGGTTGCTGCTGGCGCTGCCGCTGGTCTGCGAGGCGGTGCGGCTGGGTACGCTGGAGGTCGCGCCGGGGCTGGCCGGCCTGGCGGCGATGGCGCTGGCCGGGACGTTGCTGCGCGCCTACGAGGCGGTGCGCGCGGGCCGGCTCTGCGATGGTGAGACCGGCTTGCCCAACGCCGCGGCGTTGCAGGCCGGGGGCGCGCCGGGCGGCGTTGTCATGGTGCTGCGCTTCGCCAATTTCGCCGATGTGCAATCGGCGCTGGGCGCGCGCCTTGCCGGGCGGCTGGTGCTGCGCGTGGTGGAACGGCTGGGCAGCGCGGTCGATGGCGCGATCCATCGCGTCGAGCCCGGGGCGCTGGCGTGGCTGGCGGAAGAGACCGGCGAGATCGCCGAGGAAGACGCCGCGCTGGCGGTGGCCGCCTTGTGCAACCAGCCGTTCGAGATCGATGGCCGGGCGATCCGGGTCGTTCCGGTGCTCGGCAGCGCCGGGACGGCGGGGGGCGTCGGCGATGCCCTCGCCCGGGCGCTGGCCGCGGCCGAGGCGGCGCACCTGCAAGGGCGGCGCTGGCTGCGCCACAGCGCCGGCGCGGCCGAGGAGCGCGACTGGCGGCTGGCGCTGGCCGGCGAGCTTGACGGCGCGCTGGCGGGCGGAGCGATCTGGCTGGCCTACCAGCCGAAGTTCGACATCGCCCGGGGGGCGATCACCGCGGTCGAGGCGCTGGTGCGCTGGACCCATCCGCAGCGCGGGGCGATTCCGCCCGATCGGCTGGTGGCGCTGGTCGAGGAAATCGGTCGCATCGAGGACTTCACGCTGTTCGTGCTGGAGCGCGCGCTGGCCGAGATGGGCGACTGGCTGGCGGCCGGGCACGATGTCGGCGTGGCGGTCAACGTGTCCGCGCAACTGCCGAGCCGGCCGGGCTTCGTCGCGCGGGTGATCGCGGTGCTCGACCGCTTTCCGCAGGCGCGCGGCAGGCTGACGCTGGAAATCACCGAATCCGCGGCGCTGGCCGATGCCGGGCAGGCGGTGGCGGCGCTGGAGCAACTGGCGGCGACCGGGATCCGCATCTCGATCGACGACTATGGCACCGGGCAATCGACGCTGGCCTACCTCAAGGGATTGCCGGCCAGCGAGATCAAGATCGACAAGTCGTTCGTGCAGGCGCTGGAGTCCAGCCGCAGCGACCAGTTGATGGTGCAGTCGACCATCCAGCTCGCGCACGGGCTGGGCTACAAGGTTGTCGCCGAAGGGGTCGAGAGCGCGCCCGTGCTGGACCTGCTGGCCGGGTATGGCTGCGACAGCGTGCAGGGCTGGCACACCGGCAAGCCGATGGCGGCGAGCCGCCTGATTGCGTTCCTGGACGCGCGGCAGGGACGCGCAAGCGAAGCCGCGTGATGCGGCTTCACGCTACGGAACAGATGTTTACTTCAAGGTCTTGAGATAGTTTATCACCGCCTGCCGCTGGCTGGGGTCGGCGATCCCGGGGAACGTCATCTTCGTGCCCGGGACCAGCTTCATCGGGGCGGTGAGCCATGCGTCGAGCGTGGCGTCGTCCCAGCTCTTGCCGAGGGCCTTGAGCCCGTCGGAGTAGGCGAACCCGGCCACGCTGCCGGCCTTGCGGCCATAGACGCCGGCAAGGCTCGGCCCGATCATGGCCTTGCCGGGTTCGATCGCGTGGCAGGTCCTGCACTGGGCGAACGCGGCGGGCGCGGCGTCGGCCGCGGCGGTGGCCGGCGCAGCGCCGGCGGCGGGGGCCGGCGTGGCGGTCGATGCGGTGGCGGGAGCGTCGCTGGTGCTGGCCTCGGGTGCCGGCGCAGGGCCGCCGCAGCCGGCGAGTGCGAGCGCCAGCGCGCCGTTGATGGTGGTGACGGCGATGCGGTTCATGCAGGTTCCTCCTCGCGCGCGCGATCCGGCCGCGCGCGGGCGCCTTACGCCGATCGCTTGCATCAGGAAAACCGCATTAACGCAATCCGGGTTGCAGCGGGTGCAACCGAATGCGGCGCCTCCAACGCTTTCGCGATGGGCGGGCTCGATCCGGCACCGGTTTTGCCGTTAACGCGCCCTAGCGCAGTCCGAGGAAGCCGAAGCTGCCCGCGTCGAACTTGGCCTTCAGCGTCGCGAACAGGCTCCTGGCGGTGCTGCGCGCGGCGCTGAAGTCGCGATCGCGGTAGCCCGAGAGGTTGTAGCCGACCGTCAGTTCGACGTCGCTGGCCGGGACCAGGCGCAGCGAGGGCCCGATCGAGAACCGGGTGGTGTGGTCGCTCAGGCCGGCGCGGATCGTGGCGTTGCCGCCGATGGCGATGCGGTCGCCCAGGCCGAGGTGCGCGTCGATGCCGCCGAGCAGCGTCGCGCCGGCCAGGCTGCAGCCGTCGTAGCGGTCGAAGTTGTAGCGCATCGCCGCGAACAGGCCGATCTCGCTGCGCTGGACCAGTTCCGCGTCGCCGCCGGCATCGCGCCGCTGCCCGCGCGGCGACCAGTTGCCCGAGAAGCTGAACACCAGCCGGCGCGAATGGGCATCGACATTGCCGCCGAACACCGATGTGGCGGTACCGGCGACGCCCGCGGTGAGCGCGGCGGCGGGGGGAGCGGTGGCCGCGGTGACGCGGTCGACGCGGTATTCGAGCTTGAACAGCGCGGCGATGTCCGAGCTGGCCGGGCGCGTGGCATAGGCGATCGCGCCGTTGAGCGTGGCGCTGCGGCTGCCGTCCTCGCCGCGGGCGTCGGTGACGGTGAGCCCGGCGCCCAGCACCCGGCCGTCGCCGAGCTGGCGGATCGCGCCGAACGTCAGCCCCTTGCGGCTGGCGAGTTCGCCGTCGCGCCACTCGCCGCGCGCGGTCACCGCCCAGGCCTCGCGGCGCCAGGTGGCGCCCAGCGTCAGCGCGGTGAAGTTCTCCGCGAGCATGCCGTTGCCGTCGAGCTGGCCGCCGCTGGCGACCGGGTGCGCCGGGTTGACGACCTTGCGCAAGTCGAACCCGCCGAGCACGGTGTTGCCGTCGACGGTGGCGTCGAGCGACACGCCGTGGCCGACGTCGAGCGTCTGCGCCAGCCCGAAGGCGGCGTAGGAGCGGGCGCCGTACTCGCTGATCGCCTGGCGGCCGATCCCGGCTTGCGCGCGCGCGCCGTGCCACGGCTGCAGTTCCAGCCCGACCCGCGCGGTGCGGGCGTCGATCGCGCTGCCGTCGGCGATTTCGTACGTTCCGCTGAGCTTGACCGCCGGGCTCAGCGCATAGCGCGCGGTCAGCGAATGGCGGGCCGGCAGGTCGATCGATCCGGTGCGCCCGAGGCCGAAGCTGGTCGACGCCTCCACCTCCAGCCGATTGTCGAGGAAACGGCGGGTGGCCCCGGCGTCGACGACGGTCGAGCGGGCATCGCCGCCCGCGGTGTGATCGAGCAGCGTCGACACGCCGAGCCGCAGGTCGGTCGTCGGCGTGCGATACTCGCCCTTGACCTGCACGGCTTCTCGCCGGGTGGAATCGCCGAGGCTCTCGTCGTGCCAGCTTGCGGCGCTGATCGCGAACGCCTCGGTCACGCGGTAGCGCGCGGTCAGGCCGAGCTTGCGGCGGCCGGCCTCGGCGCCGGAAAGGTTGCCGGTGCCGAAGCCCTGCTCGACCGAGCGGGCATAGGCGAGCAGGTCGAGCCGGCGGTCGTGGTGTTCGGCCTCGACCAGCCAGGCGGTGCTGGCGACGCCGGCGGTCTCGCTGACCGCGGCTTCGGCGCGGATCTCGGTATCGGCCGAGGGGCGGGCACGCAGGTCGATCGCCTGCAGGCTGGTCCGCGCGGCATCGCCCTTGTCGGACAGGGCGGTGGCGCCGACGCGGAGGCGGCCGTCGGCGCTGGTCCAGTCCACCCGGGCGCCGGCATCGAGCGCGCCGCCGCCGGCGAGCGCGGGATCGGTGTCGAACTCGACGACGATGAACTGGGGGTCGAGATCGGGGTCGCGGCTCTGGATCGGGCGCTTGAAGGTGATCGCGCCGGTCAGCAGGTCGAGGTCATAGTCGACGAAGCGGGTCAGCGCGGTGCTGGAGAGCACGGCCTCGGAGCGGAAGCGGTCGCGCACTTCCAGCGTCACGGTCTCGCTGTTGGCGAGGATCGTGCGCGCGCCCAGCGCGTAAGGGCCGGAGACGCCGCCGCCCTGGAACTCGACCCGCCGGTGCGTCGCGGCGACGCGCGCGCCGAAGACCTGGACGTGAACGCGGCCGAAGCGGCCTTCGGCCTGCACCCCGGTGAGCGTGCGCTGGTAAAGGGCGAGGCGGGTCTGGTCGAAGCCGGTCTGGTAATCGCCGAACATCGCGGCGAACTTGCGCGCCTCGATGCGCAGGTAGAGTCTTTCGCGGCTGGCGGCGTCGAAGCGGCGCGTCGCGCCATCGGCGTAGACGGTGTAGTAGGCCCGGGGGTCGAGCGCGCCGAGGAGGCGCTGGTCGTCCTTCTGCCGGGCGCTGTCGTAGGCGGCGGTGAGCAGGCTGCCGAGCACGCGGCCCTTGGCGTAGAAGGCGACGCGGGCATGGCGGCCGAGATCGCTGTCGAAGCGGCCGGTCCTTTCCATGATGTCGGCGAGATCGCGCGTGCCGACGGCGCCTTCGGCGAGGCCGACCAGCGTCCACTTGAGATCGCCCGGGACGATCCACGCCTCGAGCGTCTGGTGCCGTTGCTGGTCGCGATCGGCGAAGGTGAAATCGAGGGTGAGCCGGCCGGAAACCATCGTCGGCGCGAGTTCGACCAGGGCGATGCCATCGTCGCCCTTGACCACCCAGTGCGGCGCGGCGCGGCCGAGGCCGGACAGCGCGCGGCTCTGCATCGCGTCGAGCGCCTCGGCGCTTTCGTAGGGGGCGCCCAGTGCCAGTTCGCCGCTGATGCCGGCGTGGACCGGGCGGCCGTTGCGGTCGAGCACGCGCAGCGCCAGCACCGGGCGGGTGCGGCCATCGGCAACGAGGCGGGAGTGCCCGGGGACGATCTCGACCTGCGCCGGGGTCTGGTTGAAGTGGACGTCGCGTTCGAGCCGGTCGGCGATCGAGCCGTCGGGGTTGCGGATAACCGCGGTCAGGCGGGTGGTTTCGCGCTCCAGCGGCAGGCCGCGCCAGATCGACAACGCCCAGGCGCGGCTGGCGGCGACCTTGAGGCCGTCGAACGCGACCTTGTCGACCGGAGCTCCGTCGCGCGAGAGTTCGACGGTCTGGCCGGGACGGTGGCGGATGACCACGCGCAGGGCCGGTGCGCGGGGGTTGTGGTCGACGGCGGGGAACAGGAAGCCGTTGGGGCCATCGCCGAGCGCGAGCCAGTCGGTCTCGCCGCCGGCGGCCTCGCGATCGCTGGCGACGCCGGGGGCGGGACGGGCCGGGGCGGGATGGGCCGGGGCGGACGGCGGCGTGGCGGCAGGGATCCAGCCGCGGACGTGGAAATCGGCGACCGCGAGGCTGCCGCCCTGGCCGCCGACGAAGCGCGAGGTGGCACTGCCGGCGGCGCTCGTCGAGCCGCGGCAGCGGGCGAATTCGGCGCCTTGCGGCAACGTTGCCGGGATGGCCTGGACGACATGGTCGCCGGGGGTGATGCCGTCGAAGTGGTAGCGGCCGTCGGCGTCGGTGACGGCGTAGCTGCCGTCTTCCAGCATAACGCGCACGCCGGGCACGCCGGGATGGGCCTGGTCCACGGCGCAGCCGCCGGCGGTGATGCGGCCGATCAGCGTCATGCGCGCGGCCAGACCATCGGGTTCGATGCGCACGACGGCGCCGGCATAGGCGGCGAGGCCGCGCGAATCGGTGGCGACGGCCTTGTTCACCGCCTGCCCGGCGGGGGCGTCGGCGCGGACCGTCATCGCGTAGGTGACGCGGCGGGACTGGCCGGGCGCGAGGGCGCCGAGGCGGACGGTGAGGCCGTGGCCGTCGGGGGAGGGAGTGGCGAATTCGGGGTGGGCGACGCCGTCGATGCGGACCGAATCCGGGCGCAGCCGCAGCAGCGGGGAGGCGGAATCGATCACCACGACATCGCGCTTGGCGTGGCTGGCGTCGGGGTTGCGCACGGTCAGCGTGTAGGCAAGCAGGTCCCCGGGCTGCGCGGCGGCGCGGGAGACCGTCTTGGTCAGCGAGACCGGGCTTGGCGGGCGGTCCACCGGGATGTCGATATGGACGGTGTCGGGCGTGGAAACGGTGAAGGCCGCGCCGAACGACGGCGCGGAAACGAGGACAGGCGTGCCGTCGTGCCGCTTCAGCCCGGCCATGCCGGCGGGATCGGCGGTGGAAGGCGCGCGGTAGGGATCGGGAGGCTGGACGACCAGCCGGTAGCTGCCGCTGCGCACCAGCGGGAAGCGGTATTCGCCGCTGGCGAGGGCGTAGCTGGTGCCGTTGCCGTCGATCACCGGCTGGCCGGTGACGATCGTGCTGGGCCATGGGGTGACGCCGTCCAGCGCGAAGACCTGTGCCGGGGCGCCGCTGGCGGCATCGACGATGGTGACGCGCGCGCCGTCGACCGCGCTGCCGTCCTCGCTGTCGAACACGGTGCCGTAGGGGTCGGCGAGGACGTCGAGCGTCGCCACCGCGATCGGCGTGACGGTGTCCGAGATCATGCAGTGGATCGCGATCTCGTCGCCCGAGGCGACCGAGAGGCGGCAGTCGCCCCGGACCGGGTCGGGGGGAATCGCGGTGGTCGGCATCGCGCCGATGAACACGCCGGTATCGGGGCCGGTCTCATAGACGGTGATCGTCTCGCGATCGCCGGAGGAGGTGACCAGCTCGGTGGTCAGCGTGTCGACCTTGTCGGGATCGCGATTGGCCTGCGCCGCGACCAGGCGGAAATAGAACGCATCGCCGATGTAGAGCCGGGTCGATTGCTCGAGCGAGGCGATCGCGGTGTTGCCGTTGATGCCCGGCACCGCCAGCGGGGCGCTGCCGCAGCGCGACGGGGTGAAGGCGAAGGCGTTGGCCACCGCGGGCGAGTGGACGAAGGTGCTGATCGTGACCGGGCTGGGGGCGACCCCGAAGGTCACGGTGTTCGAGGACGCGCTCGCCTGCCCGCCCTGGACGGTCCAGTGCGCTTGCGCCGTGTTGCTGATGGCCTGGGCGCGGGCCTGCGGGACGAGCAGTCCCAGCAGCGCGCACAGCAGCGCCACCGCCACGGCGATCGAGGCGGAGAAAGGCTTCATGGCGGGGCGGTGGCCGGGACGCGGGGCGGCCCGGCCGTTGCGATCAGTTGATCGTCACCCGGAAGCGCAGCGCGCCGGAGGTGCCTGCCGCGAGGTTGCTGAGCGTGCCGGTAACGGTCGGCGGCGTTGCCGAATAGGCGCCGCCGGCCGCGCCGCCCGAGCAGGTGCTGCCCGAGACCGTGGCGTTGACGAAGATGCCGTAGGCCGACTGGTAGGTCACCGTGGCGGGCAGGGCGTCCGAAATCGCCAGGTTGGTCGCGGTGGCGGCGCCGGCGCCGTTGGCGACGGCGATGCAATATTCGATGACGGCGCCGGGGATCGCCTTGGGGTTGCTGGCCCCGTTGATCGGGTCGGAGACGATCGTCGAGTACTTGTTCACGGACAGCACCGCGCCGGCGACAGTGTAATCGCCCTTGACCGAGTACTTGCCGTCGCCCGCGACGTCGCCGCCGGTGCCGGCTGCGTCGGCGAGCACGGTATCGACGCCGGCGGTGTTGGCGCCGGCGGTGTTGGTCAGCACCGGACCCTCGCTGCCGACGGTGGCGCCGGATTCGGCGGTGGCGGTCAGCACAACGCCGGATACCTGGCCGTTGGTGGCGCCGGCCGGGATGTCGGAGACGACGAACACCGTCTTGGTGGTGTCGGCGGCGAGCTCGTCGATGTAGGTGACCTGGGTGTCGGTCCCGGCATCGTAGGTGCCGTTGCCGTTGGTATCGACGTAGTAGCGGACGTTGCCGACGTCGAACGCGTCGGTGCCGCCGTGCTGGGCGGTGGCGCCGCTGGCCTGGTTGGTGGCGGCGAGACCGACGTCGATCGTGTCGTTCGAGGCGTTGGTGACGGTGAAGGTCGTCACCTGCGCCAGTGCGCCCGGGGCCACCGTGGTGGTGGCACCGGCGGTGGTCATTGTCAGCACCACCTTGCGGTCGACGGTGACGGTGTTGGTGGCGGACTGCGCGGTCTGCGCGACGGCGCCGACGTTGTAGTTGACCGAGACCGTGTTGGTGATCGTCGCGCCGGCAGTGGTGCCCGCGGCGTGGGCCGATCCGGCGAGGCCGATCGAGAGCGCGGCGAAGCCTGCCGCTTGCAGCAGCCTGTATTTCTTCATGATTGCCAACCCCTAAGCATCACTGCTCATGCATTTCCTCAACAATCGCACGAGCGGTGGAGTTCGAATGCGGTGGACCGCCCCGTTGCGTTCAGCGAACCACCGCGTGGTATTCGACGACGCCGTCGCCGCCGGGCGGGATCGCCGCGATCACCCAGCGCACCTGGGTCACGTCCGCCGCCTGCGCCGGCCGCGAGCCGCCCTTGCCGTCCGGGACGACCAGCGCGGCGAGCGCGCCCCAGTTGCGGCCGCCATCGACCGAGGCCTCGAACGTGCCGAAGCCGTCGTCGGCCAGCCGCACCGCCGCGGGCAGCGGGTTGGTGACGACGAAATGTTCGGCCGGGCGGGCGCCGCCGTTGCGGTAGCGGGTCGAGAATACCAGCCGGTCGCCGGGGAACACCCGCGTCGCCGGGACCAGGACGTGGCGTTCGCGCCCGTCCTCGCGGACGACGCGATCGACCTTGACCTCGCTGGCGAGCTGGACCTCGCCGGCGAGCGCGGGCGTCGCCAGGCCGAAAGTGATGCCCGCGAGGGCGGCAAGCAGGATGCGGATGCGGTTCACGGCGGGTTTCCTCAGTTGATCCTGACCTGGAAGGTGATGGTGCGATCGGGCGCGCCGCCGGCAAACGAGCCGAGCGCGACGTCGATGCCCGACGCGCCGGCGGTGCCGGCATCGGCATCGGCGGCGTCGGACAGCGCCGCGCCATTCAGCGCCAGCGTGCCGGCACGGTAGCTGGTACCGGCGGGAATCGCGTCGGTGACGTGGACGCCGGTGGCAGTGCCGGAGCCGGCCGCGTGCGCGACCAGCGTGTAGGTGACGGTGGCGCCGGGCACGGGCGAGGTGCCGCCGAACGGATCGGCGATCGTCGCGGACTTTGCCAGCGTGATCGAGACCAGGCTGGCGACCATGGTGGCGAGCGCGTTCTGATCGGCGTGGCTGGAGCCGACGACGGCGTCGACGCCGCCGTCGCCACGGCCGGTGAACGTCGTGCCCGGGGCGCCGGAGCCGGTGGTGGCGATTGCCGTCAGCCGCACCTGGCTGGTCTGGGCGTCGCTGGCACCGGCGGGCAGCGCGACGATCACGAAAACCTTGATCGAGCCGTCGGCCGCGAGCGCGGCGGAGGCGGCGCCGTTGGCGATCACGGTATCGACGCCGGGATCGTAGGCGCCGTTGCCGTTGCTGTCGATCGCGAGCGCCTGGATCGTGCCGGTGAAGGCGTTGCCGGTGACGGTAGGGTTCGCGGTGAGGGTGAACGCCTCGCCGCCGTTGCCGGTGTTGGTCACCTGGTAGGCGAGCACGGCCGGGGCCGCGCCCGCGGCGACCGGGCCGGCGGTGAGCGGCGCCACCGCGACGTCGAGCAACTCGGCGACTTTCACCGTGACCGTGTTGGACGTCACCGAGGCGGTGGCCGCACCGGTCGAATAGGTCGCGGTGGCGACGTTGGCGATGTCGGTCCCGGCGGCGACGCCGGCCGCCAGCGCGGCGGGCGCGGCAAGCGCCGCGACGAGCGCGGTGGTGCCGGCGGAGATCAGGCGAAATCGGTTGTCCATGCCATCGGCCTACACCGATCGCAGTTAAATAGGGTTTAATGCCTAGGTAAATGTTCGTATAGATTTACGGCACTTGTTAAGCCTTGCCGGATGCTTGCCCCATCACGGCGCGGAAATCCCGAAATTGTATGTGCGGGACAGCGTTAATTGGCGGGTGCGCGTAATTAACAGGCTGAAAACCGTTATCCATTAGAAGTGACGGCGATCATTAACGCCGGAATTTCATCCGGTCGATCAACAATCGTGCTTTTTCAAGGACTTGTGTTCGATCGATGTTCGCTCAATCGCTCAGCATGGGAATGTCGCGGCGGCTGCGGGCGTGGCTTGGCTGGCTGGCGGCGGCGTTGCTGGCCGCGATCCTGGCGTCGGCGCCGGCCCGGGCTGCCAACTGCACGATGGCCACCGCGCAGGGCGCGACCGGGCCGGCGAACTGGCAGTCCTATTGCTGGATCGATTTCTCCACGTACGTCGATGCCACCGCTCGGTCCGCGGGCGGGCAGAACTTCAGCCTGGCGCTGCAGGACGGCACCGTGCTGGCGTTCAACATGAAGGTCAGCGGCGCGGCGATCGCGCCTTCGGCCTCGCCGACGTGGAGCGGCGCGGCGGTGGGCAACACCGCGTTCCTTGGCATCGCCGGGAAGCCGGCGCTGTACCAGTCGGCGGCCGGGACGACGACGATCGCCATTTCCGCGATCACGCTGACGCCGCCGGCCGGGGGCGGGACGGTGACGTCGTACATGTTCGTGGCCGGCGATGCCGAGTCCTCGAACGACGGGGAATCGCTGAAGTTCGTCACCAACGGCGGCGGCTGGCAGTTGCTCGACCAATCGGGTCCGATCAGCGGCAGCACTTATCCCACTGCCGCCGGCGCCGGCACCGGCACCTACACCGTCACCGGCGTCGCGGGGACCGTCGGCGCCTACATCGTCGGCACCAGCACGCCGACGACGCTGACCACGACGCTGGTGGGGGGCGGGCTGCAGGGGGCGATGTTCGCGGTGCGCTTCGCGTCGATCCAGTTGACGACGCGGATCACCGGCGCGCGCGCCGCGGCGGCGGACCAGTTCGCGTTCTCGATCAATGCCACCAATGGCGGCGCGACGCTGTCCGCCGGCACCAGCAGCGGCACCGGGCTCGGCCCGTTCACCGCCGCGTCGCTGTCGAGCACCAGCGCCCTGCCGTTGACGCTGAACCAGGCGATGGCCGCCGGATCGGCCAACGCGATCGGGCACTATCGCTCGCTGCTGACCTGCACCAACAGCGCCGCCGGCTCGACGACGCCGATGCCCGGCGGCGTCGCCACCACCAGCTACAGCTTCGGCGCGATGCAGTTCGGCGACAACGTCGCCTGTACCTACACGATGACGCCCTATCCGCACCTGACGCTGGCGAAGGCGCTGGGCGGCGGGGGGCGGCAGTTCGCCAACGACCAGTTCGAGCTGCGGATCGACGCCGGTACGACCACTGTCGCCACCACCACGACCACCGGCACCGGCACGACGGTGGGCAACGGCGTGACCACGCCGTACCAGGCGACGGCGGGGACGACGTACCGCTTCTACGAGCAGGGGGCGGGCGCGACCAGCCTGGGCCAGTACACGGCGACGATGGCGTGCAGCAACGCCTGGAGCGGCTCGTCGACGGTGCTGGCCGGCGCGCCGGGCGGGAGCATCACCCCGCAGATGGGCGACGTCATCACCTGCACGATCACCAACACGCGGATCGCCGCCAATGCGCTGCTGACGATCCTCAAGAGCTCATCGCTGGTGTCGGACCCGGTGAACGGGACGAACAACCCCAAGTTCATTCCCGGCGCCATCGTCCGCTATGCGTTCACCGTCGCCAACACCGGGCCGAGCGCGGTGGACAGCAATTCGCTGTGGCTGGTCGATACGCTGCCGGCCACGCTGAGCGTCGGCACCGCCGCCTCGCCGGTGTTCGCCCAGGGCACGCCGGGCAGCGGGTTGACCTTCACCAGCGGCACCGACCTGCGGTTCTCGAGCGCATCGAGCCCGCCGGCATCGTTCGCGGCCTGCAATTATACCCCGGTCTCGGCCTACGACAGCGCGGTGCGCTATGTCTGCCTGAACCCGAAGGGGGCGATGGCGGGCTCCACCGGGACGCCCCCGTCGTTCACGCTGAGCATCCAGGCCCGCGTCAACTGAACCGCCGCAGGGCCGGTCGGCGGCGGCGCGTCCAGGCCACAAGGGAGGGCGGGCGCACAGGCACCCGCCCCC
This sequence comes from Sphingomonadales bacterium, assembly GCA_028868535.1. Classification (GTDB taxonomy): domain Bacteria; phylum Pseudomonadota; class Alphaproteobacteria; order Sphingomonadales; family Sphingomonadaceae; genus Novosphingobium. Next base: position 47,678 of record JAGWUH010000007.1, read on the forward strand.
AGGGTGGACACGGCGCATGCGACTGTCACCGTGCGGGAACGCTCAGAAGTTGACGGTGGCGTCGATGCCGAAGGTGCGCGGCGCGTTGAAGTTGCCGTAGTCGCCCTGCACGTTGCCGATGGCGCCCGCGTAGATGTTCGAGGTCTGCACCGAAGGCAGGCTGTTCGAGGGATCGCGGCGGAACACGTACTGGGTATCGAACATGTTGCGCACCCAGGCGCCGAACGTCAGCTTCTGCCCGCCGGGGCCGACCGCGACGTTGGCCACCGACAGCCGGCCGTTGACCACGAACGAGGCATCGTTGTGGGTGGCGAACTGGTCGAAGGCCTGGGTCGACTGCGAGTAGTTGGCATCGAGGTGCAGGCGGACCGAGGCGCTGGTCTTCGCGATCGGCAGTTCGTAGTCGATCGAGCCCGACGCGGCATTGCGCGGCGTGAAGACAATGTAGAACTTCTGCAGGACCGTGGATACGTTGCCCGTGGCGACGCCGGCGGCGGTGCGCTCGGTGAGGGTGATCGGGATCGCCGGGATGTCGGTGTAGGTGTAGGCATAGCTGGCGTTCAGCGTCAGCCCTTCGATCGGGCGCACCGTCAGGTCGGCCTCGACGCCGCGGATCCTGGTGACGCCGGGGGCGTTTATGGTGACGAGGTTGTTGAACGTGCCCGTCGCCGTCGGCTGCAGCGTCGAGATGTCGACCTGGCTGTTCTTGCGGTCCATGATGTAGCCGGCGAGGTTGAGGCGTGCCTTGTGGTCGAACAGGTCGGTCTTCAGGCCGACTTCGTAGGACTTCAGGTCCTCCGGATCGAACGCCTGGTAATCGGCCGTCCGCGACGAGGCGCCGCCGGCGCGGTAGCCGGTCGCGTACTTGGCGTAGAGGTGGATGTCCGGGGTCGCGTCCCAGGCCAGCGTGACCATCGGGTTGAAGCGGTTCCAGCTCTTGTCCAGCGGCCGGTAGCCGTTGGCGGTCGCCGCGGCAGTGTTCACGTCGTAGTTGATGTTGCGCGAGAAGTGCAGCACGCCGCGCTTGGTGTCGTGCGTGTAGCGCGCGCCCACCGTCAGGTGCAGGGCATTGCCGGCGTTGTAGGTCATCTGGCCGTAGGCGGCATAGCTCTTCGACCAGACTTCCGAGGCACGGTCGATCGAGCGGCAGCCGGGTTGCGAGCCGAAGCCGGCCGAGCCGGTGCACGGGTCGAGCACGGTGACCGCGGTCAGGGTCGGGTTGAACGCCATCGAGTTCGGCGTGGCGGCGTCGTCGGTGACGTGTTCCTTGAAGTAGTAGAGGCCGGCGACATAGTCGACCGGGCCGATCGAGCCCACCGCCTGCAGCTCCTGGCTGAACTGGCGCTGATAGAGATCGGCGAGGCTGTAGCGGCTGAAGTTGCAGCCGCTGCCGGTGCAGTTCAGGCCGACTGCGGGGACGCGGTGCGCGCCGCCCGAATTGTCCCACTGCGTTGCATCGACGCCGCGCCAGGCGGTGATCGAGCGGACTTCCAGCTCGGGCGAGTGGTGCCACTTGAAGGTGTTGGTGAAGCCGTGGGTCTTGTCGATGCTCGGCTGCTGCGGCACGCCGATGTCGGCGACGTCCATGCGCGTCGTGCCGTTGACCTTGACCAGCGGCGACAGCGGCTTGATCGCGCCCGTCAGCGAGGTGAACGCGGTGCCGGGAAGGGCGCAAGCCGAAGCGGCAGCCTGGGCGCCGGCGACGCAGCCGTTGGGGTTGGTGTTGAGCAGCTGGCTGTAGAACGGCGAGTTCTTGTCCTGCGCGACATCGTACGAGAAATCGTTGGTGATCGCGTCCGTCGGCTGCCAGCGCGCGGTCACGCGCAGGCCCTTGCGGTCATAGTAGTTCCAGCCGGTCTGGCCGGCCAGGGGGTTCTTCGTGGTGGCGCCCTGGTACTGGACGATGCCGTCGAACTTCAGCGACAGGTTCATGAACTTCGGCAGGTCGATGTGGCCTTCGGCCGTGTGCGAGCCATAGTTGCCGATGCCGCCGGAGAAGCGGCCGCCGAACTCGCCCGAAGGCGCGCGGGTGACGATCGACAGCGCGCCGCCTTCGGTGTTGCGGCCGAACAGCGTGCCCTGCGGCCCCTTGAGCACCTCGATGCGTTCGACGTCGAACAGTGCGGCGTTGAGCCCGTGCTGGCGGCCGAGATAGACGCCGTCGATGTAGATGCCGACGCCCTGCTCGCGCGCGGGCTGGTTGGCGTCGAGCGGGACGATGCCGCGGATGCCGACGGTCAGCGCCGACTGGCGGGCCTCGAAGGTGGCGACCCGGAGCGAGGGCACGGCGCCGTCGGCGAGGTCGTAGAGGCTCTGGACGTGGCGCTTCTTGATGTCCTCGGTGCCCATCACCGCCATCGCGATCGGCGTCTTCTGCAGGCTGGTTTCGCGCTTGGTCGCGGTGACGACGATCTCGGTCAGGCCCGAATTGTCCTGCGTGGCGGCGGCATCGGTTGCGGCGGCTTCGCCATCGGCGGCAAATGCCGGCGCGGCCAGCAGCGCAATGGCCATCGCGCCGAGCGCGGTCGAGAATCGGTAGGCAATCGACATGCAAGTTTCCCCTGAACGGCCGGTCGGCCGGTTGCTCCGGGGAAGCTTTGCGGATGTTTCCGACGTGGATGCCCCCCGGCTCGGGAGGGCTGCTAACGAATGCACATGACGGCGCGGCGACGTCGCGATGACGGATCGAAGAATCTCCGGCGCCGGTTGCAACCTGGTTGCAACGTTTGCACCCTGCCGACGTCGCCGGTCCGTCACGTGGGCCCCCGGATTGCCGTATCGCGGTTCGCGACAGCGCGCGCCGCGGGCGCTTCGTGATCCGGGCGGGGTGCTGCAGGCTTCCCCCGAGCAATATGCAACCGATTGCGAAACCGCATTGACCGGTTAGGCCAAACCCATTACCGCCGTCACATTATCGTTTGAGCGCCGATACTTAACGGCGCCAGTCGCATGGGAGGGATGAATGACCGGGTCCAGTCTTGTCGCCGTTCGCAGCGCCGTGCTCGCCAGTGTGGCCACGATCGGGCTCCTGCCGGCCGTTGCCTTCGCCCGGGCGGGGCCGGGCGCGCCGCCGGAAGAAGCCGGCAAGGCATCCGGCGGCGATATCGTGGTGACAGGGACGCTGATCCGCGGGGTGGGCGCCACGGGCGCCCAGGCCATCAATGTCGGCCCTGCGGCAATTCTCGACAAGGCCGCCAACTCGACGAACGAGCTGCTTTCGCTCGTTCCGCAGATCTCCAACACCTTCAACGGCCGCTTCGAAGGCGATCCGCGGGGGGTGGGCGCGGGCATATCGATCACCAAGCCGAACCTGCGCAACCTGCCGGGTGCCAATTCCAGTTCCGGCGGCACGACGCTGGTCATCGCCGACGGCTTTCGCCTCACGCCGGTTGGCGTCAATCAATCCTCCGTCGATGTCGACGTGATCCCGGCAGCGGTGATCGCCGGCATGGAAGTCGTCACGGATGGCGGTTCGTCGCTCTACGGCGCGGATGCCGTTGCCGGCGTCATCAACTTTCGCACCCTGCGCAAGTTCGAGGGCGTCAAGGTCGATGCCAACTATGGTTTCGGCACGACGATCAAGAGCTTTGGCCAGTGGGATGCCCAGATGACGGTCGGCAAGAGCTGGTCGACCGGGAATGCCTATCTTTCGGCCGGCTATTCGAGCCGCGATGGCGTTCGCAACAACGAAACCGGCTGGGCGACGGGGCAGGTCTACAACGCGGCCATGGTTCCCTCCTACACCGGCACCCAGTGCAACACCCCGGTGGGCACGGAAACCCGGTGGAAGCACTTCCGCGCGGGCACCTCGAACTGGACCAGCAATCCGTTGGCATCGGGGGCAGGGGTGTTCGCGGTCGGCACGGCTTGCGACAACGTCGGCGATGCCGCCTATCTGGCCGGCCAGAAGCGCTACAACCTTTTCGCCCAGGTCACGAACGACTTCAGCGATGCCGTTTCACTGCGGCTGACGGCCTATTATACCCGGCGGGACACGACCCTGGACATCTTCGCGCGCGGCGTGACGTCGGCCGGCAGCGGCATTACCACCGGCGCGCAGGTGGGCGCGATCTACGGGGACCCGGCAGTCAACACCATCGTCGCGATAACCGAAGGTGTCGGCTTTTCGCTGGCTCCCAACGCTGCCTACGTGAACACCCCCAACAAGGTGGGCTTCCGAACCTGGGGGGTGACGCCGCAACTCACCGTCAAGCTGGGCAAGGACTGGCAGGTCAAGGCGACCGCCCACTTCGGCCAGTCGTTCAATTACCAGAGGTTCCCGGGCATCAACACGGTACTGGCACAGTGCTACATCACCGGCTGCACGGCAGCCGCCTCGCCAAGCGGCGCGGCCATTGCGGCCGGCCAGCTCAACCCGCGCAATGTCGCGGCCGCGAGCTCCGCGGTGATCACCGACCTGATCGACTACGAGAACGCCCAGGAAACCCGGCAGCAGCTGTTCGTCGGCCAGGTCGTTGCCGACGGTCCGCTGTTCGCGTTGCCGGGTGGCGATGCCCGCGTCGCGGTGGGTGCCGAATTCCAGGACAACCAGGCGAAGAGCCGCTTGCTCGGTGGCCGCGTCGATGCGGTCAGGAACTTGCCGTGGATGGGTTATGGGCGCCACGCCTATTCGTTGTTCGGCGAGCTGTCGCTGCCGGTGACCGGCTTTGCCGATGTATCGGCGTCGCTGCGTCATGATCACTACAGCGACTTCGGATCGACGACGAATCCGAATCTCGGCGTGAACCTGCGGCCTGCGCGCTGGATCCGGTTCTACGGGCACTGGAACAAGTCCTTCAACGCGCCCACTGCCGTCGATGGCCTTGGCATCGCCGTCGGCCGCTTTTCCTGCGGCGTCTACAGCGCCACGTCGCGGCCCAACGATCCCTACACCCCGAAGAAGGACAACGGCGTCGGAACCTGCGCCCTGATCGCCGAAGGCGTGAAGGCGGGTGTCAAGCCGCAGACGGCGAAGAGCTGGGCGGTCGGGCTCGAGCTGACGCCGGTCTCGAGCCTGCGCATGGGCGGGGAATTCTATTCGATCGACTTCTCGAACGTGCTGGGGGCGGTCAACCCGCAGAATCTCAACACCTACCTCACCAATCCCGAGCTCTACATCTACAATGCCACGCTCGCCGCGGCGAACGGTGCCGGCGGCACGAATTATGCCGCCTACCTCGCGCAGTTGACTAACGGTGCGACCCTGGCCGCACAGCACGGCGTCAGCGATGTCGCGCTGTTCGTCGATCGCCGCACCTCGAACATCGGCTCGGCCAAGCTGCAGGGCGTGGACTTCCACCTCTATTACGATGCGACGGTCGGCAAGGGCAGCCTTTCTGCAGGCGTGGCCGGCACGAAGACCACCAAGTCGTTCTCCAATTTCGGCGTGCCGACGAACGAACTCAACGTCGGTGGACCGGACTTCGTCTTCACCAGCTACCTCGGGTACAGGATCGCTGGCTTCTCGACCAAGCTGACCTGGAACTTCACCGGCGAATACAAGGATTCCGCCCCGGACGTGAATGGCGTGCTGGGCGATTCGATCCATGCGTTCTCCACGTTCAACGTCAATCTCGGCTACGACTTCGGGGCGGGCGCCGGTGTGCTCTCGGGCACCAACCTGCGGCTGACGATCGACAACGCCTTCGACAAGAAGCCGCAGATCACCCCGCGCGCCCAGGCGAATATCCTGACGTACGCGAACTGGACCTTGGGGCGCGTGATCAAGCTGGGGTTCAGCAAGAAATTCTGACACGCCGGTCGCCAGCACCGTCGAACCCGCGGCGTGGGCGGCATCTTGCCAGCCGGCCACGCCGTCGTGTTTCGGGAAAAGAGCCGTCGAGCGTATAATCGGGGCGCCCGATGCCGAGATCGGGGGCCACCGATACCGCCCGCAGTAGTCGGGATTCGCGCCAGCCGGACGCGGAAAACCGGGATCAGTGCGGAATGCCCGTAAACCCGCCGGGCGGCAGGAGCCGGAAAGCCCGGAAATACTGGTCGGGGAGACAGGATTCGAACCTGCGACCCTCTGCTCCCAAAGCAGATGCGCTACCAGGCTGCGCTACTCCCCGGACCGCGGTTTCCCTAGGCAATGGCTGGAGATAGGGCAACCCGCAATGCACGGCCGATTTCGCCCCGCCTTGATTCCGCGCCGGCGCCGCCGCAGACTGCGCGGATGACGGACGAAACCGAAGCCGTGCTGCGCCGCGAGCTCGCCGCCGCGTTCCGGCTGGCGGCGCTGAACGGCTGGGACGATCACGTCGCCACCCACATGTCGGCGCGCCTGCCCGACGGCACCTACCTGATGAACCCGTTCGGGCTGCTGTTCGAGGAGATCACTGCCTCCGCGCTGGTGCGGGTGGACGCGAACGGGGCGCTGGTCGGGTCCAGCCCCTGGTCGCTCAATCCGGCGGGGACGAACATCCACGGCGGGCTGCTCGGCGGGCGGGCGGACATCGGCAGCGTCATGCACCTGCATTCGCGCGACGGGGTCGCCGTATCGGCGCTGGCCGACGGCTTGCTGCCGCTCAGCCAGAATGCCCTGAACATCTGGTGCGACGTCGGCTACCACCCGTTCGAGGGCATCGCCACCGCCGCGGACGAGCGTGCGCGCCTGCTGGCCGATCTCGGCGATCGCCACCTGCTGATCCTGCGCAACCACGGCACGCTGGCGGTCGGCCGCTCGATCGCCTCGGCGTTCTATCGCATCGCCGCGCTGGAATGGGCCTGCACGACACAGGTCCGCACCCTTGCCACCGGCGCCCGCCTGCAACTGCCGGACCCGGAAGCGATCGAGAGGCAGACGCGGATGATGGGCGCGGGCTGGATCGACGACTTTGCCGAGCAGCGCTACTGGCCGGCGATGCTGCGCAAGGCCGCCCGCGATTGCCCGGGCTTCGATCGCTGAAGTCCGGTCGGGCGAGGCGGGGGCGGCGATAAGTTTTCCCATATCTTGCCGTGGTCGTGCGGGTCTTGGCGGGCATGGCATTCGTGTCTGACGCCGCCGCATGGTGGTGTAAAGTGGTTGACATCGCGAACAATTTTGACGTTGATGGTGTCGTCGGCCATGAAGCTGCAAGCTTGATATGATGTGGAGAAGAGAATGCTTGCCGCTCTGTTGATGTTCGTCGCTGCCCCGTCTTCCGCGCCCGCGCCCGCGCCCATGGCTACGTCCACCCCAGCGCCAGCCACGTCTCCCGATGGCTTCACGATCGGTATCGCCACGATCAAGGCGGTGGTCTCGAAGCTCGGACGCCCGAACTACACTCTGAACAGTTCGGACGGCTCGGTGATCTTGAGCTACGTGAGCATACGCGGGCGTGTTAAAGGCGCCAGCTTCATCCCGATCGTGGGAATGTTCGCCGGTGGTGCCACTGGAAAGGCGTCGACCAAGACCTTCACCTTCGGCGCCGACCAAGACCTTCACCTTCGGCGCCGACGGACTGCTCAAGAGCTTCGCCAGCAGTGATACCATCACGGAGTGCTCGGCTCTGGGCAGCTGTCGTTAGACATGAGCCGATAATCCCGGCTGCGAGCTTATGTAAGTCCAGTCCGGAATCTGGCCAAGGATGCACGTAAGCTTCGGCGGGTCCGCGCCGGTGAGGGTGGACGCGAACGGGGCGCGGGCTGGATCGACGACTTTGCCGAGCAGCGCTACTGGCCGGCGATGCTGCGCAAGGCCGCCCGCGATTGCCCGGGCTTCGACGCCTGATCGATCAGCCGGCGAACCACTGGCGCACCAGGTTCGCGGTCAGCGCCAGGCTGGCGACGATCAGCATTGGCCGGATCACCTGCGCGCCATGTCGGGTGGCAAAGTGCGAGCCGAGCCAGGCGCCGCCCATCGCCCCGCAGGCCATGGCCGCCGCCAACCCCCAGGCGATGCGGCCGCCCAGTGCGAACACCACGACCGAGGCGAGATTGCTGGTCAGGTTCAGCAGCTTGGTCAGCCCGGTCGCCCGCGTCAGGCCGAGGCCCCGCAGCGATACCAGCGTGATCGCGAAGAACTGGCCGGTGCCGGGGCCGAAGAAGCCGTCGTAAAAGCCGATGCCGCTGCCGACCGGCCAGTAGCCGCGCGGTCCCAGCGCCGCGTCTCCATCGTGGTCGTGCATGCGCGGCGACAGCAGCGTGTAGAGTGCCACCGCGATCAGCAGCAGCGGGATCAGCAGCCGCAGCACCCCGGCATCGATATGCTGGATCGTCCACGCCCCCGCCGCCGCACCAGCCAGCACGAACCCCGCCAGCGGCAGGTTCGGCCGCAACCGGAACAACCCGGCGCGATGATAGCGGAACGCCGCCAGCGCGGTGCCGCAGACCGATTGCGCCTTGTTGGTGCCCAGCATCAAGGCCGGCGGCAACCCGGCGTAAAGCAGGGCGGGCACGGTGATCAGCCCGCCGCCGCCCGCCACCGAATCGACGAACCCGGCCAGCGCGGCGGTCGCGGCCAGCGCCGCGTAGGCGAAAGTCGACAGCATCATCAGGGCCTCGTGGCGCAATCCCCCGCCGCCGACAAGGCGCGCCATCGTGACGGTCGCGGGAGGCATGGTGGGCCCGGCAGGACTCGAACCCGCAACCTAGCCGTTATGAGCGGCCAGCTCTAACCATTGAGCTACAGGCCCCGACCATGCGCCCCGGGCGATACCCGCCCGCCCGGGATCAGGCAAGTTCCACCGATTCCATGATTTCGCGCACCGACGTCGGCCGTACGCCGCGCCCGATCAGGTTGTCGAACACCGTGCGCCACCAGTCGTAGAGCGCGTCGAGATCGCGCTCGGTGCGGACGTACGGCGTGAACCCGGGCGCCAGCGAGGGGCTGTGGAACGACAGCACCAGCACCGCCAGGCCATCGTCCACCGCCACGTCGAGCGCGCGCAGCGCCTCCGCCGCGGTCACTCCTTCCGGGGTCAGGGGAATGCGCTCCAGCAGGCCGATGCGCGCCAGCAGCCCCCGCAGCCGCGGGGCGCGCCACATCGCCGGATAGAGCCAGGGCCCGTACTTGCGCAGCAGCCCCCAGTACACCGTCGTCAGCGGCAGCTCGAGCAGCGAGCCGGTCTCTCCGACCCACCACGGCTGCAACGGCAGGTCGCGGTAATTCGGGCCGCCGGTCCCCGAATAATCGAACCGCGCCCGCGCCGAGGTGTCGATCGCCACCCCCGCCTCGCGCAGCAGCCGCGCGGTGTTGGGCCCGGTGCCATAACGCCCGGCGCGATAGATGCGCGGCACCTGGCCGAAATTGGCGATGATCCGGTCGCGCAGCGTGAACAGCTTCTCGCGCTCGAGCTCGACCGGCAGGTTGCCGGCAAAGCTGTTGTACTCGTTGATCACCTCGTCGTGCGGCGGGTTGACCCAGGGGTGCAGCTGGATGCCCACTTCCGCCCGGCCGGCCGCCAGCGCCTCGTTCAGCACTTCGGCCGCCACCGGCGAGGACGCGATCGGGTAATCGACAAGGTACACCGGAACGATGCCGTAGCCCTCGCAGAACTGCTGGAACTTGCGCAGGCGCGGGATGGTGTCGACGCGGTGCTCGGTCAGGCCGAACGGCTTGGTCCAGTCGAACTCTTCCTCGGTATCGACGGTCAGCAGGAAGCGCTGGCCGGTTCCGGGGCGGAATCGCGCCATCGCCGAAGGCTCGGGCTTGTCGGTGATCCGCTTGTCGATCAAAACGCCAAAGCCCCAGTTACCTGCCGCCTGGCGTCCGACGCGGCTGCCCCGTCCCGCCATGCCCACCAGCATGGTGACGCCCCGACCGTCGCCGTTCCCGAAACGGGACGCAGGCGAGGGGAAGGCCTCAGGCGGCGGGAGCGTCCTTGCGAGCGGCTCCGCCACCATCGCCATCGCTATGAGGCGCGGCGATCCGGGTCAAGTGTGGCAGAGACAGGTTAAGCATTTCCTCGTGGCGGCTCAGCACGCCGCCCGCTGCCCGCGCCTCGACCCGCGCCAGCCGCAGCGCGAAGCCGGTGCCGAACATCCCGGTCAGCCCGGCGACTCCGGCGGCGCCTGCGCCCCCGCGAAACAGCGCCTCGTCCGGCAACCGCGCGAGGCCTTCCGGCATGGAGACCAGCAGCGCCACCCGCCCGTCCAGTTCGCCCAGCGCCAGCCGCAGGGCATCGCCGGCCCGCGCCGCCCCGGCGACAGCCGCCAGCAGGCGCCACACCAGCCGCTCGGCGTCGATCGGCGCCATCGCCACCGGCAGGGCGCGCCCCTGGTCCTCGCAGTGCAGCGTGAAGCCGCGCGTCTCGGCCTGCGGCGCCAGCCGTGCCAGTGCCGCACGCACCACTTCGGCAAAGTCGCAGGTGCCTTCCGCCAGCCGCTCGGCGCCGCTGCCCAGCTTGGCCAGCCGCTCCAGTTCCTCGAAACCGGCCAGCATGCGCGCGGCATCGGCGACGATCACCGCCGACAGCGCGCGATATTCGTGCGGCGTCGGGCCATAGAGCTGCTGCTGGATGATCTCGGCGAAACCCTGGATGGCGTTCACCGGCGTGCGCAGCTCGTGCAGCACCTGCCGCAGCGCGTCGGCGCCGGCGCGGCTGGCCGCGGGCACGTCGTCGCCGTCGGTGACGATGCGCCGCAACCGGCCGGCATAGCCGCTGAAACGCCCGGTCTGTGCTTCGAACCGCGGGCCGGCATCGACTCGCCATTCGCCGGCGATCGCCGCGCCACCATCCAGCGTCACCGTCAGCCCGCGGATCGGCTGGCGCTGCCGCAGCGGCTGGCGCAGATGCTCGAACCGGCCGAGGTCGGTCCCCGCCAGGGCCGCCGCGACGCGCCGGTCCGCCCAGTCGATCCGGCCGGCCGCATCGGTGGTGAAGTCCACCGCGGCGATATGCGGCGCGCTGGCCGGCGGGGCGTCGCCCAGCGGCAGCTGGGGCAGGTCGGTCGCGCCGCCATGCGCGTCGCGCGCGCGCCGGAACGCCTCGATCCGCCGCACGATCGCACCGATACCGCTCGCGCTCTCGGCCGCCGGGGCCGTCGCCGGACGCACCGGGAACGGCACCACCGGCGCCACCGGCACGGCCGGATCGGCCGCGTCCGGCGCTGCCCTGGCCGCCTCCGCGGCACCGGCCAGCGCCGCGTCGCCTATCCCCAGCCGCGCCATCAGCGCACGTACCGCGTCGGGATAGTCGCGCCGCACCCGCAGCACGCCGCGTGCGCCCGCGGGCAGGGCCGGGATCAGGTCCAGCCATTGCGCCTCGGTCAGCTCCGCCGCGCGCACCGCCGCCGCCGCCACCATCGGCTCGGCCGCGATCAGCGCCGCGACCAGCCGGGGCGATCGCAACCGCAGCCCGGGCGTCGCCAGCGCCGCCGCGCGCATCGCGGCGGGCAGCTCGCCGGCCAGTTCGGCCAGGCGGACGTGCGCCTGGTCGAGCAGTTCGCCGCGGGCGTCGGCCGGGCTCGTGCCCAGCAGGTCGATCAATTGCTGGAACTGGTTGCGCGCCACCGCCTGGCTGGAACCGCCGATGCGCAGCACTGTGGCAAGGCGGTCATCGTAACGCATGTCGGCGGCTGGCGCTCTCTCTTGCCTGGTCGTCCGCCGCGACTCCGCGGGATCGACGGGCCGGTTCGGTCAGGCTGCTTACCAGCTTTGGCGATGCGCGAAAGGCTTGATCCCGGTGCGTTGCAAAGCGGGACAATTGCGTCCATAAACAATAATATTAGCATTGAACGCAGTCAGCCGGGCGATAATTTCGCACCGCCGGTCGCGGCTCCGGGCAAGACGCGGCGGGCCGGTATCGACCAGCGGTGCCGCAATTTGGCTGGATGGTGCGGGGCCGGCGGGTCGTTGGAAGCCTTGCCGGTTGATCAGGGGACTTGAATGGCGAATCTCGACCAGATTGACCGGCACCTGCTGGCCGAACTCCAGTCCGAAGGCCGGGTAACCAACGTCGAACTCGCCCAGCGTGTCGGCCTCACCGCGCCGCCGTGCCTGCGCCGTGTCCGCGCGCTGGAGGAATCGGGTGTCATCCGCGGCTATCATGCCGAACTCGATCCGGCGCGGCTCGGCTTCGCGATCACCGTCTTCGCGCTGGTCAGCCTCAAGAGCCAGGCCGAGGAATCGCTCCGCCAGTTCGAGGATCACGTGCGCACCCTGCCGGAAGTGCGCGAATGCCACATGCTGAACGGCGAGATCGATTTCATCCTCAAGATCGTCAGCCGCGACCTGCAGAGCTTCCAGGAATTCCTCACCAGCAAGCTGACCCCGGCGCCCAACGTCGCCAGCGTCAAGACCTCGCTGACGATCCGCACCGCCAAGCAGTTGCCCGGCGTTCCGTTCGAGGAGTGACGGCACCCCATGCGAAAACAGGCCGGGGAAGCGCCCCGGCCTGTCTTTCTCGATTCAGCGCGCAAGCGCCGGCATGGCAGCGGGCCCGGGCCCTTGCGCCGTCCGGCGCGCCGTCGCGGTCAGGCGGCGGCGGCGTTCGCCGAGCTCATCGAGCTCGAAGTCGTGTTGAAGGTGGTCTTCAACTGGTTGCCCAGGCCGTTCATGGCGACGATCGACGCCACGCTCAGCAGCGCGGCGATCAGGCCATACTCGATGGCGGTCGCGCCGTCGCTCGATCGGACAAGGCGCTTGAACTGCTTCAGAAGGCGGTTGACGGTCATGGTTTCCTCGGCGGTCGCAATTGTTATGCGCCGGGAAATACGTTCCAAGATTAAACAATTTCTAAATTCGGTTCAGAATTGGCAATCTTTCTGAACGGCCGTCAACCACGATCATCGTGTGCATTGCTGGTGGAAAGCCATTCTTCCAGCCACTTGATCGAATATTCTCCTTCAAGAATATCCTTTTCAGTCAGAAGCTTCTGGTGAAGCGGTATCGATGTCTTCACGCCTTCGATCACCATTTCCGCCAGTGCCCGCCGCAAACGCATGATGCAGCCCTCGCGGGTGCGCCCGTACACGATCAGCTTCGCGATCATGGAATCATAGTAGGGCGGAATACGGTAGCCGGCATAAAGACCGGAATCGACGCGCACATGCATCCCGCCCGCCGCGTGATAGCTCGACACCAGCCCGGGCGAGGGGGCAAACGTCCACGGGTCCTCGGCATTGATCCGGCATTCGATCGCGTGCCCGGAAAACGCGACGTCCTCCTGCCGCACCGACAACGGCCGCCCTTCGGCCACGCGGATCTGTTCGCGGACGAGGTCGATCCCGGTGATCGCCTCGGTCACCGGATGCTCGACCTGGAGCCGCGTGTTCATCTCGATGAAGTAGAATTCGCCGGCTTCCCACAGGAACTCGATGGTCCCGGCGCCGCGATAGCCCATGTCCGCCATCGCCTTGGCGACGATGCCGCCCATGCGCGCGCGCTCCTCGGGCGTGATGACCGGGGAAGGGGCCTCCTCGAGCACTTTCTGGTGCCGACGCTGCAACGAACAGTCGCGCTCGCCGAGGTGGATGGCCTGGCCCGCGCCGTCGCCGAACACCTGGAACTCGATATGGCGCGGGTTGCCGAGGTACTTCTCGATATAGACGGTGTCGTCGCCGAACGCCGCCTTGGCCTCGCTTCCCGCCTGCGCCATCAGGCTGGCCAGGTCTTCCGCGCGCTCGCACACCTTCATGCCGCGCCCGCCGCCGCCGCTGGCGGCCTTGATGATCACCGGATAGCCGATCCGCGCGGCGATTTCCGCCGCCTCCGCCGGGTCGCTCACCGCGCCGTCGCTGCCCGGCACCAGTGGCAGCCCCAGCGCGCCGGCGGTCTGCTTGGCGGTCACCTTGTCGCCCATCGTGCGGATGTGCTCGGGCTTCGGCCCGATGAAGGTGATGCCGTGCGCCTCGACGATCTCGGCGAACCGCGCGTTCTCCGACAGGAAGCCATAACCCGGGTGGATCGCGTCGGCGCCGGCGATTTCGGCGGCGGAGATGATCGCGGCGACGTTCAGGTAGGAATCGCGCGCCGCCGGCGGCCCGATGCACACCGCATGGTCGGCCAGCCGAACATGCATGGCATCGGCATCGGCGGTCGAATGGACCGCCACCGTCTCGATGCCCATCTCGTGCGCGGCGCGATGGATGCGCAGCGCGATCTCGCCCCGGTTGGCGATCAGGATCCGGCGGATGGCCATGTCGCTTCCGGCCTCAGGCGATCACGACCAGCGGCTGGTCATACTCGACCGGCTGCGCGTTCTCGACGAGGATCGCGGTGATCGTCCCGGCCTTGCTGGCGGTGATCGGGTTCATCACCTTCATCGCCTCGATGATCAGCAGGGTGTCGCCCGGCTTCACGTCCTTGCCGACGTGGACGAAGTTCGCCGCGCCCGGTTCCGGCGCCAGGTAGACGGTGCCCACCATCGGCGATTTCAGCGCGTCGACCGGCGCGGCGGCCGGTGCCGGCGACCCGGCCGCCGCACCCGTCGCAGTGCCCGCAACCGGGGCAGGCGCAGCGGCAGGGGCCGCCATCATCGGATAGGCCGCCGGTGCCGCCGGCAGCGGGATGGCCGGCGCGTTCTTCGCCACCCGGATCTTGCGGCCGCCGTCGGCAACCTCGATCTCGGTCAGCCCGGTCTCGGCCAGCAGCTCCGCCAGCTCGCGCACAAGCGCGCCATCGACATTCATCGCCGGCCGTTCCGCCCGCCCGCTCGCACCGTCCGCATCGCTCATGGCAACTCCTTTTCGCGCGCCCGTATCGCCCGGGCGATGCGACTGCAACCCCGGTCAGGACACATTTCGGTGGATGTCGTCGTCCGGACCGGGCCTAGAGCCCGGCGGCCGCCTCCAGCGCCAGCAGGTAGCTGCGCGCCCCGAAGCCGGCGATGGTCCCTTTCGCGGCCATCCCGACATAGCTCTTGTGGCGGAATTCCTCGCGGGTGTGCGGGTTCGACAGGTGAACCTCGATCACCGGCACGCTGATCGCCTTGATCGCGTCGTGCAGCGCCACGCTGGTATGCGTCAGCGCCCCGGCATTGAGCAGGACCGCGGTGGCGTCGGCATCGTCGGCCTCGTGCAGCCAGTCGACCAGTTCGCCCTCGTGGTTGGACTGGCAGAACTCGATGGTCATGCCCAGTTCCTCGGCCCGCGCCGCCACCCGCGCGGCGATCGTGTCGAGCGTGTCGGTGCCGTAGATTCCCGGCTCCCGCGTGCCCAGCCGGTTCAGGTTCGGCCCGTTGACCACATAGACCAGATTGTCCGCCATTTGCCCCGCTCGCTCGAAGTTGTCCTGCCATACCGGCCCGGTGCCGCAGCGCAAGCCGCCGCCGGCGCCTACTTGTCGCTTCCCGCCACTTTCCCCCACTGTCGCGCGGCGGTATAACCCAGGTAGCCGGTGCCGAACAGCGCGTAGAGCGGCTCTGGCAGGCCGGCCAGGTAGGCGTTCATGCCCCGGCCGATCGCCAGCGCCAGCTCGGGGCGGAAGGCGGCCACCAGCCCCATCGGCAGCGCCCACAGGATCATCGCGTACATCACGTAGAGGAAGCTCGGCCGGGCCCGGCTCGTCCAGGGATCGCGCGAGCTCGCTTCGGCGACGATGCCCGAAAGCTGCGCCTGCACCAGTTGCAGCTCCTGCGAACCCTGCAGCGCCAGCAGTTGCAGCTTGGCCTGGTCGCGCTGCGCCTTGTCGGGAATGAGCCGGTCGATCAGGGTCGAGATCGGGCTGATCAGGGCATCGAGAATCACGGCGCGCCTCCATTTTCCGGGAAAGCGCGATCAAATAACCATAATGGTTCGTGTAGGAAAGTGTTTTCTGCAGCCCTCGCGCAGAAACGCCGCCGACCCGAAGGACGGCGGCGCTCCTGTCATGTCGTTTCGGAAGCGATCAGGCGTACGAGACCGAGGTCCGCGCCACCTGCTGCCGGCGACGCATCGCCGCGCCGACCAGGCCGAAGCCGGCCAGCATCATCGCCCAGGTCGCCGGCTCGGGCACCGCGCCCTCGCCGGTGAACACCGGCGCGCCGAGGAAGATGTTCGGGCCCCAGTAGCCGTCCTGGCCGACGCGATCGAGCGAGCCCGAGCCGGTCAGGAAGTTCGGCGTGCTCAGCGACTGCCAGCGCGACGACTGCCCCGACGAGGTCAGGATGGTGATGTCGGGGTTGGTGAAGAAGCCGCTGTCGGCCCAGGTGTAGTTGTCGCTGTTGCTGACGCCCGCGACTTCGTACGAAACGCCGGCGATCAGGTTGATCGGCGCGATCGTCACATAGCGGAAGTGCCCGCTCACCGGATAGACGTTGGTCACCGTCGCGGTGGCCAGCAGGGTGCCGGTGGTCAGGCACTGCGCGTCCGCGCACTGGTAGAACGCCACCGGGTTGCTGTCGACGTTGCCGGTGCGCGGGTCGGCGTAGTAGCCCAGCCCGGTCAGGGTCACGTTGTTGTTGACGGTGAACGCGGTGGCGAAATCCCACGTGCCGTTGGTGAAGCTGTTCCCGGCGGTCGCGAACTCCCAGCCGGCGGCGGCGAAGGCGTCGGTGGCGAAACCGGCGAACGAGATACCCACTGCGGCGACGGCGGCCATCAAGCGGCCGCGGACGATAGTCTTCATGGCAAGAACTCCTGTTGCCTGTGCATCGTGCGAACTGTCTGACGACCCCGGATTCGGCTTGAGCGAACAGCAAATCCTTTCCGGGAGATTAACCAATCGCCAAAGCAGCGGCAATAAAAAAGTCTGTACCAAATTAAGAAAAACCGGCGCTTCACGGCAAGTATCGACGGTATTTCGGCGATTCCTGTCCCATTGTGAAACAAGACTGCAATCCCGCGCGGATTGATCCGGCGCACCCGCGGCGCGCGGCCTGTCCCGCACGAACGTCCCCTGCGCGCGAGTCGCGCCCGGGCGGTGCCGGCGAAACCTCCGCCAGGGCCACGCCCGCAATTGCTCCGATGACAGGAAATTGGTCGGGACGAGAGGATTCGAACCTCCGACCCCCACACCCCCAGTGTGATGCGCTACCAGGCTGCGCTACGTCCCGACCGTTCCGGCCCTGCACGGGGCAGGGCGGGGAGCCGCGCCTATAGGCACGCGGCGCCCCCTTGGCAAGCGCACCTTTGCCGCACATGCCGCCGCCCGTGCGGACGGGCCGGTTAATTGCCAACCTGCGGGATTGCTGCTAGTCGCGCGCCCGTCGTTTGCGGCAAGGGGTTGCACGATCCCGCCCGCGACCTCACATCCCCGGCCGGTCGCCGGCCTTTCCGGCAGAGAGAACGTCCGCCTCATGAATCTTCCGCTTCTTCCCGTCCTCGCCGCCGCCACGGCCGCCGCCGATACGCCGCCCGCCTGGGTGCAGTTCCTGCCAATGGTGGCGATCGTCGTGGTCATGTGGCTGCTGTTCCTGCGCCCGCAGATGAAGCAGCAGAAGGAACAGCGTGCCAAGCTCGAGGCGATCAAGAAGGGCGATCAGGTTCTCACCGGCGGCGGCCTGATCGGCAAGGTCACCAAGGTCGACGATACCTACGTGGAGGTGGAGCTAGCCGCCAATGTCCGCGTCCGCGCCCTGAAGTCGACGATCACCGACGTGATCCCGCCCGGCGGCGCCCCCGCCGCGAACGACTGATCCCGCGCCGATAGCGCAACAATGGGCCATTGCCTCGGCAGTGGCCAGCCTTTTGCGAGAATGGAACGCCCGGCGATGCTCGATTTTCCCCGCTGGAAACAACTCTGGTTCTGGTTCCTGACGCTCGCCGCCTGCGCCTGCGCGCTGCCGTCGATCTTCAGCCTCGCCAACCTGCCGTGGCCTTCGGCCTTGCCGGCGCCACGGATCAACCTGGGGCTCGACCTCGCCGGCGGCAGCCACCTGCTGCTCGAGGCCAACGCCGACCAGGTCGTCACCCAGCGGCTCGAATCGATGGAGGAATCGGTCCGCGCCAAGCTGCGCCAGAACGGCCGCATCCGCATCGGCGACATTTCCAACCGCGACGGCGCGCTGTCGTTCATGGTCGAGGACCCGACCCAGGTCGATGCCACCCGCGAGCTGCTGGTGCCGCTGACCAATGGCGCCGGCCTTACCGGCAAGCGCGACTGGGACATCAAGGTGGTCGACACCACCCGCTTCGTGCTGACGCCGACCAAGGAAGGCATCGACCAGGCCGTCACCAACGCCATGGACACCGCCACCGAGGTCGTCCGCAAGCGCATCGACGCGCTCGGCACCCGCGAGCCGACGATCATCCGCCAGGGCGCGGACCGCATCGTCGTCCAGGTGCCCGGCCTCAAGGATCCGACCGCGCTGAAAAGCCTGCTCGGCCAGACCGCCAAGCTCGAGTTCAAGCTGGTCGACACCACCGCGCTGCCCGACGACGTCGCCCGCGGCATCGCCCCCCCGGGCGACGAGATCGTTCCGTTCGCCACCGGCGCCAACGGCGCCACCCCCGCCGGCCTCGCGGTCAAGCGTCTCGGCGGGATCAAGGGCGATTCGCTGACCAATGCCCAGCAGGGCTTCGACCAGCGCAACAACCAGCCCGACGTCTCGATTACCTTCAACCAGGAAGGCGGCGAGAAGTTCGCCAAGCTGACCACGCAGAACGTCGGCAAGCCCTTCGCCATCATCCTCGACGGCAAGGTCCTGTCCGCGCCCAACATCAACGAGCCGATCCTCGGCGGCCAGGCGCAGATCTCGGGCAGCTTCACCGTGGAAAGCGCCAACCAGCTCGCCATCGCGCTGCGCTCGGGCGCGCTCCCGGTCGATCTCAAGGTGGTCGAGGAACGCACCGTCGGCCCCGACCTCGGCGCCGATTCGATCCACAAGGGCGTGATCGCGATGCTGGTCGGCACGATGACCGTCGTCGTGCTGATCGCCGTCAGCTACGGCCGCTTCGGCATCTATGCCAACCTCGCGCTGATCATCAACGTGCTGATGATCCTCGGCATCATGGCCGCGTTCAACACCACGCTGACGATGCCCGGCATTGCCGGCTTCGTGCTCACCATCGGTGCCGCGGTCGACGCCAACGTGCTGATCAACGAGCGCATCCGCGAGGAGCGCGGCAAGGGCCGCAAGGTCTTCCAGTCGGTGGAGATGGGCTACAAGGAAGCCAGCCGCACGATCTTCGACGCCAACATCACCCACGTGATCGCCGCCACGCTGATGTTCCTGTTCGGCTCCGGCCCGATCAAGGGCTTCGCCGTGGTGCTGATGATCGGCATCGTCACCTCGGTGTTCACCGCCGTCTTCCTCACCCGCATGTGGGTGGCGCTGTGGCTGCGCAGGGCGCGGCCGAGCGACCTGCTCATCTAAGGGACCCGCACCATGCGCCTGCTCAAGCTCGTCCCCCAGCACACCAACATCCACTTCCTCAAGTGGCAGTGGCCCACCACGATCATCAGCGTCGCGCTGATGATCGCCTCGTGGGCGCTGGTGTTCACCCACGGCCTCAACCTCGGCGTCGATTTCGTCGGCGGCCAGATGATCCGCGTCACCTTCACGCACAGCGCGGAGGC
This sequence comes from Sphingomonadales bacterium, assembly GCA_028868535.1. Lineage (GTDB taxonomy): Bacteria > Pseudomonadota > Alphaproteobacteria > Sphingomonadales > Sphingomonadaceae > Novosphingobium. The sequence goes on from JAGWUH010000007.1 coordinate 67,038, forward strand.
GCCGATGGCGCAACTGCGCAGCGAGGTCGAGAAGCTCGGCTATGGCGAGCCGATCATCCAGACCTTCGGCGCGCCCAACGCGGTGTCGATCCGCCTGCGCCTGCCCGAAGGCTCGGACCACAACACCGGCCTCGCCGACGCGATGGCCAAGCGCATCACCGCCGACATCCGCAGCCAGCACGCCGACGCCCGCGTCGACGGCGTCGATTCGGTTTCGGGCAAGGTGTCGAAAGAGCTGGGCTGGACCGCGTTCAAGGCGCTCGGCTTCGCGGCGATCGCCATCTCGATCTACATCTGGTACCGCTTCGAATGGCAGTTCGGCGTCGGCACGATGATCTCGCTGATCCACGACGTCACCCTGGTGATGGGCCTGTTCGCGCTCACCCAGTGGGAATTCGACCTCACCATCGTCGCCGCCATCCTGACGGTCATCGGCTATTCGCTGAACGACACCATCGTCGTCTACGACCGCATTCGCGAGAACCTCAAGAAGTACCGCCGGATGCCGATGGAGGAACTGCTCGACCTCTCGGTCAACGAAACGCTCAACCGCACGGTGATGGTCTCGCTGACCATGCTGATCACGCTGTCGGCGCTGCTCATTCTCGGCCCCAAGGTGATCTTCGGCTTCTCGGCGGCGATGATCCTCGGCCTGTTCGTCTGCACCTACTCGTCGGTCTATGCCGCCGCGCCGATGCTGATCTGGCTGAACGTCACCGCGCAGAGCTTCGTGCCCACCGAGACCGCGCTGGAAAAGCAGGAACGCCTGGCGCGCGAGCGCTGACCCTCCCCAGGGGGGCTGCGCCGGCCGTCACCGGTCAGGCTTGCGCGCACCCCCGGATCGGCTCATCGCCCTCGATCGTGAAACGGTGCAGCAGCCGCCCGCAGCGGGGGTCGAACGGCCGCGCCCGGTGCATCGTCCCGGTGTTGTTCCACACCAGCAGGTCGCCGATCCGCCATTCGTGGCGATAGACGAAGCGCTCCTGCCCCATGTGCGCCCGCAAGCGCACCAGCAGGTCCTGGCTGTCCGCCGGCGCCATCCCCACGACGTGCGACACCGCCGCCCCCAGCATCAGCGAACGGCGCCCCGAACGGTGCTCCCAGACCAGCGGCTGCATCGGTCGCGGCCGCCGTCGCCAGCCGTCGACCTGGGCGTCATCGGCATCGGGGTTGGCCGCCAGCCCCACCGTGACCGCCGAATAGACCACCTCCAGTCCGTCGATCAGCCGCCGCTCGCTGTCGGGCAGCGCCTCGTAGGCGGCATAGGCGTTGAGGAACTCGGTCTCGCCGCCCTCCGGCGCCAGCGTCACCGGCCGGAACGAACCGCCGAAGCACGGCACCGTCTGGTCGTGATAACCGTCCATGTGCCACAGCATGGTGTTGGCATAGTAGGCCGAATACTCGGCACTGGCATCGGGGTCGATCGTCACCCGCTGCAGCGCCCCGCCGCCGCCCTTGCCATCACCGTCCTCGCCGCCGCCCTCGGCCCGCACCGGTCCGAACTGCGCGGTGATCGCCCGCTGCTCGTCGATCGAGATGTCCAGCCCGCGCCACAGCAGCACGCCGCGCGTCACCAGCAGCTCGCGCAGCGCGTCGGCCCATGCCCCGCCCAGCAGCGCCTCGCGGGCAAGGTGCGGCATGGCGCCGATCAGCGGCTTCAGCTCGGAGGCGGTCAGTTGCGGCATGGCTACCAGCCTACACGCGCCCGGCGCGGTTTCAATCCACCCCGCCGGCGATCTCGCGCCAGAACCCGACCAGTTGCGCCGCGTTCGCCTCCCACGAGAACCGCGCCGCATGGGCCGCCACCTGCCGCCGGTCCGGAGCGGCGGCGACCAGCGCGCGCAGCGCCGCCGCGATCGCATCCGGCGCGCGCGGCGCGATCCGCCCGGCGCCGTCGTCGCTGACGACCTCGCGCGCCCCGCCGATGTCCGGGATCACCAGCGGCGCGCCGCAGGCCAGCGCCTCGATCCAGACGTTGGCAAGCCCCTCGCGCTCGCTCGGCAGCACCACCGCGTCCGCCGCCGCCATCAGCACCGGCAGCCGCTCGTGCGGGACCTGGCCGAGGAAATGCACCCTCTCGCCGATTCCCAGAACCCCCGCCAGCGCCCGCAGCGCCGCCTCGTCCGCGCCCGACCCGGCCAGCGCCAGCCTGGCCCCGGGCAGTTCCGCCACGGCCCGCACCGCCAGCGCCTGGCCCTTGATCGCGATCAGCGCCCCCGGGCAGACGAACAGCGAACCTTCCGCGGGAATCCCCAGCTGCGCCGCCACCTCGGCCCGCGCCTCCGCCTGCGGCACGAGGCGAAACCGGGCATGGTCCAGCCCGGTGTAATGCACCCGGATGCGCTCCTCCGGCATGCCCAGCGCCACCATGTCGCGCTTCAGCGCGGCGGACACCGCCAGCATCCCCGCCGCCCCGTCCGCCGCCGCGCGCAACTGCGCCAGCGCCCGGGGCCGCGTGCTCCAGTAATGGATGTCCGATCCGCGCGCCTTGACGGTCAGCGGCACCCCCAGCGCCCGCGCGATCGCCAGCGCCGCCGGGCCGTCGGGAAAGAAGAACTGCGCGTCGACCAGATCGAACCGCCGCTCGTCGTGCAGCCGCCGCGCCAGCGGCAGCACCGCGCGCGCCAGCCGCGCCGGATTGCTGTCCCCGCCCACCACCGGCACGACCGTGAAGCGCGGGTGATGCACCGCCAGCCCGGCCAGCCCGGACATCGCCGGGCATCCCGCCAGCGCCGCATAGGGCGCCCGCCGCGACAGCGGCCACGGCGGTATCCCCAGCGGGTTGACGATGGTCAGGTCGCAATCGCCGCGCGCCGCCACTGCCGCCATCTGGTTGGCGACGAACTTGCCGAACGCCGGCCGCGCCGGGTTCGGAAACAGCGTCGAAACCGAAAGGACGCGGATCACGAGACCCGCGTCACAGCTTGCGGACGAGCATTTCCGCCACCGCCAGCCAGGCGGGATTGTCGATCACGATCTGCCGCTTGCCCGATCCCGGCGGCAGCAGCGCGACGCGGTTGCCGTCGCGATCGATCAGCCGCCCGAACACATAGCGCCCGCCCGAACGCGGCGAGAGCACGTCGCGGTTCATCAACCGGCCGAAGTCCTCGGGCTCGGTCCTGCGCAGCCAGACCTGGTCGCCGTCGCGATAGTCCCCTGCGCCGACCTCGAATGCCAGCGCGACCAGCCCGTCGTCGCCGCCCAGCGCGGTCGGCAGGATCGCCTCGCGCGGATGCGTCAGCGCCTCGGCCCCGGTGTCGAGAATGCGCGCGATCACCTGCGGCGTGTCCGCGGCCTCGCCCCGCACCAGGGTCTCGGGATCGACCCCCATCGCCGCGGCGATCCGGTTCATCCACACCAGCGACAGGTTGCGCGTGCCGGTCTCCAGCCGCCCGATCGTCTGCGCGGTGGTCTTCGGCACGCAGGCCTCGGCCACGTCGGCCAGGGTCATGCCTTTCTGGCGGCGAATGTCACGCAAACGGTTGATCATGGTTATCCCTCGCGAACCGGTTTGGTCCGCGGCCATAGACCCCGCCCGCCGATCCGGCAACCGCGGTAACCTATCCCTCGACCTGCTCGGCCAGTTCCAGCCAGCGCTCCTCGGCGGCGTCCTTGTCGGCGCGGGCCTTGTCCAGTGCCGCCGTCAGGCTCGCGAACCTGGCCGGATCGCGCGTGTACAGGGCGGGATCATGCAGCGCCTGCTCCAGCCGGGCGATCTCGCCGTCCAGCTCCTCGATCCGCCCGGGCAGCAGGTCGTAGTCGCGCTGGTCCTTGTACGAAAGCTTGCCTTTCCGGGCCGGCGGTGGCGGCGGGGCAGGGGCCTCGACCGGCGGCGGCGCCTTCACCGGCGCGGCGTTGCGCTGCTGGCGCTGCCTCAGCCAGTCGGCATAGCCGCCGGCGACGACGTCGACCCTGCCCGATCCGTCCAGACCCAGCGTCACCGTCACCGTCCGGTCGAGGAAGTCGCGATCGTGGCTGACGATGAGCACTGTCCCGTCGTAGTCTGCGATCACCTCCTGCAACAGGTCCAGCGTCTCGAGATCGAGGTCGTTGGTCGGCTCATCGAGCACCAGCAGGTTCGACAGCCGCGCGAACTCGCGCGCCAGCAGGAGCCGCGATCGTTCTCCGCCCGATAGCGTCCCCACGCGCGCATCGACCAGCCCGGGATCGAACAGGAAGTCCTTGAGGTAGCCCTGCACGTGCTTGCGCACCCCGCGCACGTCGACCCAGTCGCCACCCTCGGCGAGGATGTCGCGCACCCGCTTCTCGGGGGAGAGCAGGCTGCGCTGCTGGTCGATCATCACGCCCGACAGGGTCTTGGCCAGCGCCACGCTGCCCTCGTCGGGCGCCAGTTCGCCGGTCAGCAGCTTCAGCAGCGTGGTCTTGCCGGCGCCGTTGCCGCCGACCAGGCCAATGCGGTCGCCGCGCTGGATGCGCAGCGAGAAGTCCCTGATGATGGTCCGTTCGCCGAACTTCTTGGTCACGTGCTCGGCGACGATCACCGACTTGGTCTTGGTCTCGTCGGAAACCAGCGCCATCTTCGCGGTGCCCTGCGGCGTGATCATCGCTGCCCGCGCCGCGCGCATCTCGTACAGCTTCTCCAGCCGCCCCATGTTGCGCTTTCGCCGCGCCGTCACCCCGCGCTCCAGCCAGTGCGCCTCGATCTTCAGCTTGGCATCGAGCTTGTCGGCGGCACGCGCCTCCTCGGCATAGACCGCTTCTTCCCAGGCCTCGTAGCCGCCGAAGCCGATCTCCCGCCGTCGCAGGCTGCCGCGGTCCAGCCACAGCGTCGCCCGCGTCAGCCGCGTCAGGAAGGTGCGGTCGTGGCTGATGACGACGAAGGCGCCGCGATAGCGGCCCAGCCAGTCCTCCAGCCAGTCGATCGCCGCGAGGTCAAGATGGTTGGTCGGCTCGTCTAGCAGCAGCAGGTCCGGCTCGCTCGCCAGCGCGCGGGCAATCGCGGCGCGGCGCTTCTCGCCGCCGCTCGCGGTCGCCGCCTCGCGGCCCATGTCGATGCCGAGCTGCCCGGCGATCGCCTCGACCTCATGGCGCGGCGGCGCGTCCGGCCCGGCCAGGGCATAGTCCATCAGCGTCGTGCAGCCGGTGAAGTCCGGGTCCTGCGGCAGCGTCACCACGCGGGTGCCCGGCACCACCGAGCGCTTGCCCTTGTCGCCCTCGATCTCGCCGGCGATCAGCCGCAGCAGCGTCGTCTTGCCGGCGCCGTTGCGCCCGATCAGCGCGATGCGGTCGCGCGGCGCGATGTGGATGTCGAGGTCACGGAAGAGCCAGCCCGATCCCTGCTGGAGACCGAGCCCTTCCCAGGAGAGTATCGGGGGAGCTGCCATTGCCGCGCCCCCCTAGCCTTCGCGCCCCATTGCTGGCAAGACTGCTCCGCCTCCCGCCCGAACCGTGCCTGAGCGCCGCATTCACGCCGCGTTCAAGGCCCAGCCGCTAACCGGGGACCATGAAACGAATTTCCATCCTCGCCGCGCTCTGCCTCGCCGGCGTCGCCCCCGCGCTCACCGCGCTCGCCGGCCCCGGCGATGCCCAGAACCAGATGCGCAACGGCGTCCGCTCCGGCGCGGTGCTGTCCCTGCGCGAGATCGAGGCGCGCGTGCTGCCGACGATGCCGGGCATGCAGTACCTCGGTCCCGAGTACGATCCGGCGGCGATGGCCTACCGGCTCAAGTTCATCCAGAACGGCCACGTCGTCTTCGTCGACGTCGATGCCCGCAGCGGCGAGATCATCAACCGCTCGCGCTGACGCCCCGATGGGCAAGCTTGACGGATTCCGGTCGAGACTCCATTCCTGAACGACACCGTTGATCCAGCAGGGGACCACAAGTCGATGCGCATCCTGATCGTCGAGGACGAACCGACGCTGGGCCGCCAGCTCAAGTCGACGCTCGAACAGAACGGCTATGCCGTCGATCTCTCCACCGACGGCGAGGATGGCCACTTCCTCGGCAGCACCGAGGAATACGACGCGGTCATCCTCGATCTCGGCCTGCCCGAGATCGACGGCCTGACCGTGCTCGGCATGTGGCGCAAGGAAGGGCGGCGCTTCCCGGTGCTCGTGCTCACCGCGCGCGACAGCTGGTCGGACAAGGTCGCCGGGCTCGATGCCGGCGCCGATGACTACCTCGCCAAGCCGTTCCAGACCGAGGAACTGATCGCCCGCCTGCGCGCGCTGATCCGCCGCGCCTCGGGCAATTCCTCCAGCGAGCTGACCGCCGGCCCGGTCCGGCTCGATACCCGCTCGGGCCGCGTCACCCTCGATGGCGAGCCGGTCAAGCTCACCGCGCAGGAATACAAGCTGCTGTCCTACCTGCTTCACCACAAGGGCAAGGTCGTCAGCCGGACCGAGCTTATCGAGCACATCTACGACCAGGATTTCGATCGCGATTCGAACACGATCGAGGTCTTCGTCACCCGCATCCGCAAGAAGCTCGGCGCCGATGTCATCACCACCATCCGTGGCCTCGGCTACAGTCTCGATGATCCCGCCCACCCGGGACGCGGCTGAACCCGACGGCGCAGCCGCCGCCGAACCGGTGGCGGCGCCGCACACGGGCTCGCTGGCCCGGCGGATGATGCTGATCGCCGCCGGCTGGATCACGCTGCTGCTGCTCGGCGGCGGCCTCGCGCTCGATCGCACCCTCTCGGGCCTGATCACCCGCGCTTTCGACGACCAGATGGGCTACATGCTCACCGCGATGATCGGTTCGGCCGAGATCGGTCCCGATGGCGAGGTGTTCTTCAACCGCCCGCTGGGCGACCAGCGCTTCCTCGAACCGAACAGCGGCCTCTACTGGCAGATCAGCGGCAAGGGCCACGACGATTTTCCCTCGCGCTCGCTGTGGGACCGCAGCCTCAAGCTGCGCACCGACCATGTCGACAGCGCCCCCCACGTCTACGACAGCACGCAGTTCCCGGGTGAGCCGCTGCGGGTGATGGAGCGCACGATCACGCTGCCCGGCAGCGACACCACCTGGTGGTTCGTGGTGGCGGAGAACCGCAAGGAGCTCGACGGCCAGATCGCCCGCATCCGCCGCATCCTGCTGCGCGCCTTCGTCGTGCTCGGCGCCGGGCTGATGCTGATGGCGATGCTGCAGAGCTGGTACGGCCTCGGCCCGCTGCGCCGCGTCCGCGCCGCGATCAAGCGCCTGCGCACCACCGGCGCCAATCGCGTCACCGAACCGCTGCCGCTCGAAGTCCAGCCGCTGGTGGACGAGCTGAACGGCCTGCTCGCCCACACCGAGCGCCAGGCCGAGGAAGCCCGCACCCACGCCGGCAACCTCGCCCACGCGCTCAAGACCCCGCTGACCGTGGTGATGAACGCCGCCACCGCGCAGGCCCCGGACCTCGCCGATACCGTCATCCGCGAGGCCGCGGTCATGCGCCGGCAGGTCGATCATCACCTCGCCCGCGCCCGCGCCGTCGGCCGCCGCGCGGTCGGGCAGGCGCGCGCCGTGGTATGGGAGAGCACCGAGGCGGTGCTGCGCGCCGTCACCCGCCTTTACGACCGCACCCGCTTCGATCTCGACGGCAACCGCACCGCCGCCGTCGCCATCGAACGGCAGGATCTCGACGAAATCCTCGGCAACCTGATCGAGAACGCCGCGAAGTACGGCGGCGGCTCGGTCTTCGTCACCGTCGACGCCATCCCCGCCGATCCCCAGTTCTGCGAGATCTGGGTCGAGGACGACGGCATGGGCATCCCCGAGGAGGAACGCATCCGCATCTTCGCGCGCGGCGCCCGGCTCGATACCGGCAAGCCCGGCACCGGGCTCGGCCTCGCGATCGTCCGCGACGTCGCCGAGATCTACGGCGGCGCCGTCACCCTCGACGAGAGCGAGGACCTCGGCGGCCTGCTGGTCAAGCTGCGCTTGCCGAGGTGCAGCGCCTAGTCCTATCCTGCCCCCGAGCCCGGGTCGCGGGAGGGCCTCTTTCGATGATTCGATCCGCAATCCGCGCCGCCGTCGCCGTGCTGGCACTGCCGCTGGCCGCCTGCAACGTCGTCGTCTCGCAACACCCGTGGTTCACCGCCGGCGCCGACGATCCCCGGCTCGCGCCCGGCCTCTGGGTGGCGTTGCAGAACGACGCCTGCACGTTCGACGCGACCCGGCCGCTGGCATCCTGGCCCGAATGCGCGAAGCCGTTCTTCGTGCGCGGCCGCGAGCTGCTTTCCCCGCCCGAGCCGGACAAGGAGCAGCCCGCCCGCGATGCCGCTGTCTTCGCCGATCCGGCCCGCTGGCAATCCAGCACCCCGGTCATCGTCGCCGGCAACCCGATGGTGATGGAACTGCGCGCCGACGTCGTCCAGCCGGCCTCGGAACCGGCGCCGAAGTTCTACCTCTACCTCGCGCTCCAGCCGCTCGCACAGGCCGCCGACGGCACGCTGCAGGCCTTGCGCATCTGGCCGGTGTTCTGCGGCCCACCCCCGCCGCCATCGCGCCAGGGCGAGACGCAGACGCTCGACCAGCTCGGCTCGTCCGGCGTGTCGAAACGCCTGTTCCCCGGCCTCAAGCGCGCCAAGGTCGGCTGCGAGGCGAGCGGCGCCGACGCGATCCGCAAGGCCGCCGCGCTCAGCGAGGGCGTCGCCGCCGCCAACGAGATGCCGCCGTTCAAGGCGCGCTGGCTGCGCCCGGCGATCTGACCACCCCGATGCAAGTCCGCCGCACCGCCGGGGGGCGATGCGCCAGATGCAAGTCCGCCGCACCGCCGGGGGGCGATGCGGCGGGCAGGAGGCTTGCCTCACCCGGATGTGGGGAGGGGTCAGGCAGCCTGCAACATGCGCTCCAGGTCTTCCCCGGCATCGCCGGTCGGCCGGATGTCGAACTTCTCGACGAGCACGCCCAGCACTTCCGGCGTCAGGAACTGCGGCAGCGTCGGCCCGAGGTGGATCTTGCGCAGGCCGAGGTGAAGCATCGTCAGCAGCACCGCCGTCGCCTTCTGCTCGAACCAGCTGATCGCATAGTGCAGCGGCAGGTCATTGACCCCGCAGCCCAGCGCCCCGGCCACCGCCACCGCGACCTGGATCGCGGAGTAGGCGTCGTTGCACTGCCCCATGTCGAGCACGCGCGGCACGCCGTTGATGTCGCCCAGGTCCTCGCGGTTGAAGCGGAACTTGCCGCAGCCCAGCGTCAGGATCAGGCTGTCGCGCGGCGTCGCCATCGCCAGGTCGTGGAAGTAGTTCCGCCCCGGCCGCGCGCCGTCGCAGCCGCCGATCAGGAACAGGTTCCTGACGTCGCCGGCCTTGATCATGCCCAGCAGCGTATCGGCCACGCCCATCACCGTGTTCCGCGCGAAACCGGCGGGGATGCGCTGCTCGGGCGCGTCCTCGGCAAACCCCGGCTGCGCCAGCGCGCAGGCGATGGCCGGGCCGAAGTCATGATCGGTCAGGTGCGGGATGCCGTTCCAGCCCACCGGCCCGGCGGTGAAGATGCGGTCCTTGTAGCCCTTGATCTCGGGGTTGATCAGGCAGTTCGAGGTCATCACGATCGCGCCCGGGAACGCGTCGAAGTCCTTCTGCTGGTCCTGCCAGGCGCCGCCATAGTTGCCGACCAGGTGCGGATACTGCTTGAGCCCCGGATAGGCGTTCGCCGGCAGCATCTCGCCGTGGGTATAGACGTTCACGCCCTTGCCGGCGGTCTGCTGCAGGATCGCCTCGAGGTCGCCCATGTCGTGGCCCGAGACCAGCAGGCACTTGCCCTTCACCGGCGTCATCCGCACCATCGTCACCTCGGGATGGCCGAACCGCCCGGTGTTGGCGGCGTCGAGCAGTTCCATCACCTTCAGGTTCAGCGCGCCGATCGCCAGCGATTCCGCCAGCAGCGCGTCGATATCGGTGGGATCGGTCGCGAGGAACGCGGAAATCCGGTGGAACTCCGCCGAAACCGCCGCTTCCTCCGTGCCCAGCACGCGGGCGTGTTCGGAATAGGCGGCCGTGCCCTTGAGGCCGTAGAGGATCAGGTTGCGCAGCCCGACCACGCTCGGCCCGTCCCGGTCCATGAAGCGCTGGATCGCCGCGAACGGCGCCGCGGCGGCCAGTTCGGAAGCGGTCGTGCCGGGGTTCCAGGTCGCCGGCTCGGGCAGGTCGGACAGGTCCGCGCCCGCCGCCACGGCGCAGGCCTTCGCCTTGTCGCGCATCGCCAGCGCCTTGCCGATCAGCGCGGTGAAGCGGTCGGCATCGAAGTTGACGTTGGTCAGCGTGGTGAACCACGCGTACGGGGTGAACGCGTCGACCTCGGCGTCGCGCGCGCCGGCCTTCGCCGCGCGATCGGCATAGGCGGAAACCCCCTGCATCACCCGCAGCAGCACGTCCTGCATGTCGGCGACATCGGCGGTCTTCCCGCACGAGCCGACTTTCACGGCACAGCCGCCCTTGTTCGATTGTTCGCACTGCACGCAATACATCGGGATCTCCCTCGTTCGGAATAAGATGACTTCCGAATGCTTGTTTAAACCGGCGGAATTTGATTCCCTTGATGTGAATCAAATTCTTCTCAACGGCGGGATGAAATTCACAAATCCTTGCAAACCGGCAGGTTTTGAGAAATGGCAATCCTATGCAACTGACCCGCCATACCGATTATGCGCTGCGCTTGCTGCTCCACCTTGCCCAGCACGGGCAAACCGAGGGTGCGGGACTGGTATCGATTGCGGAAGTCGCCGCCGCGCAGGACATTTCGCGCACCCACCTGATGAAGATCGCCAACCAGCTCGCCCGCGCCGGCTTCATCCGCGCCGCGCGCGGCCGCACCGGCGGGCTGGAGCTGGGGATGCCGCCGGAGGCGATCAACCTCGGCGCCGTCGTCGCGCTGACCGAGCCGCGCTGCAATCTGGTCGATTGCCAGGGCTGCAAGCTGCTGCGCCGCTGCGGCCTGCCCGGCATCTTCGACGAGGCCATGGCCGCTTTCCGCGGCGTGCTGGCGCGCTATTCGCTGGCCGATTTCATGAACGGCCGCGTCGCCACAGCCGCCTGAGGGGCCGTCACCCCGCCTGCTTCGCCTGCTCGTGGTGGCGGATCACCTCGTCGATGATGAAGCGCAGGAACTTCTCGCCGAAATCCGGATCGAGCTGCGCCTCTTCCGCCAGCTTGCGCAACCGCGCGATCTGCCGTTCCTCGCGCCCGGGATCGGACGCCGGCAGCGCCTTGTCCGCCTTGTATGCGCCGACCGCCTTGGTGATGCGGAAGCGCTCCGCCAGGATGTGGATCAGCGCGGCATCGATATTGTCGATCGACGCGCGATAGCCCGCCAGCACGGGATCGGGGGTGGCAACGGTCTCGTTCATGACTCGGCGCGCTAGCATGACCGGTCGGCCGAATCCACGCTTGCGTAAACGTCTCCACGGGCGCAAGGCGCAGGCATGTCCGCCACCGTAACCCCGCTCCGGTCCAAGCCCAACGGTCCCTCGCTCGATCCGATCCTCGCGCTCACCGCCGCCGACATGAACGCGGTGAACGCCGTGATCCTCGATCGCATGCAAAGCGAAATCCCGCTGATCCCCGCGCTCGCCGGCCACCTGATCGCCGGCGGCGGCAAGCGCATGCGGCCGATGCTCACCGTCGCCGGCGCCGCGCTGTGCCAGTACCAGGGCACGCGCCATCACAAGCTCGCGGCGGCGGTTGAATTCATCCACACCGCCACGCTGCTCCACGACGACGTGGTCGACGGTTCGGACCTGCGCCGCGGCAAGGCCGCCGCCAACATCGTCTTCGGCAACCCGGCCACGGTGCTGGTCGGTGATTTCCTGTTCAGCCGCGCATTCGAACTGATGGTGGAGGATGGCAGCCTCAAGGTGCTCAAGATCCTCAGCCACGCCTCCGCGGTGATCGCCGAGGGCGAGGTCGACCAGCTCACCGCGCAGCGCCAGGTGGAAACCAGCGAGGATCGCTACCTGTCGATCATCGGCGCCAAGACCGCCGCGCTGTTCGCCGCCGCCACGAAGATCGGCGCCGTCGTCGCCGAGGCGGGGGAGGCGTCGGAAATCGCGCTCGAATCGTACGGCCGCAACCTCGGCATCGCCTTCCAGCTCGTCGACGACGCGATCGACTACGATTCCTCCTCGGACGAGATGGGCAAGGGCAAGGGCGACGATTTCCGCGAAGGCAAGATGACGCTGCCGGTGATCCTCGCCTACGCGCGTGGTTCGGAGGAGGAGCGCCAGTTCTGGCGTGACGCCATCGCCGGCTTCCTCACCTCGGACGAGGATCTCGCCCACGCGGTGGAGCTGATCAACCGCCACGATTGCGTCTCCGCAACCCGTGACCGCGCCCGCCTGTTCGCCCAGCGCGCGATCGACGCGATCGCCGGCTTCCCCGCCTGCGCCGCCCGCACGGCGATGGCCGAAGCGGCGGAGTTCGCGGTTTCCCGCCGCTATTGATCGCTCAGCCGGCGATCGCGATCCAGCTCGCCAGCAGGTCCCGTGCCCGCCCCGCGTCGATCGCCTCGGCGGCGATCATCACGCCATCGTGCCAGTCGCCGGCCCGGTCCGCCACCATCAGCGCCGCCGCCGCGTTGAACAGCACCGCATCGCGATAGGCGCCCCGGTCGCCATCGAGCAGCCGCCGCAGCGCCGCCGCGTTGAACGCCGCATCGCCACCGGCAATCGCCGCCAGCGACGTCACCGCCAGTCCGGCATCGCCCGGATGGGCGCGCCGCATCGCGATCTCGCCGCCCGAAACCACCGCCCATTCGTTGCCGCCGGCCAGCGACAGCTCGTCCAGCCCCTCGTCGCCGCAGACGACAAAAGTCCGCTCGGTCCCCAGCCGGCTGATCGCGTCGGCATAGATCGGCACATAGGCCGGCCGGGCAATGCCCACCAGTTGCCGCGCCACTTTCGCGGGATTGGCCAGCGGGCCCATCAGGTTGAAGATCGTGCGCTGCCCGATGCGCTTGCGGATCGGCATGATCCGCGCCATCGCCGGATGGTGCGCGCCCGCGAACAGGAAGCAGATTCCCAGTTCCGACAGCGTCCTGGCAGCAGTTTCTGCGGCATGATCGAGGTTCAGGCCCAGCGCTTCCAGCGTGTCCGCGCCGCCCGCCTTGGACGATGCCGCGCGATTGCCGTGCTTCGCCACCGGCACGCCGCAGGCGGCCACCACCAGCGCCACCGCGGTCGATACGTTCAGGCTGTGCTGGCCGTCGCCACCGGTGCCGCACACGTCGATCGCCCCTTCGGGCGCCGCCACCGCGATCATCCGCGCCCGCATCGCCCGCGCCGCGCCGGCGATCTCGGCCGCGGTCTCGCCCCGGTCGCTCATCGCCACCAGCGTCTCGACGATCGCGCCCTCGGCCATGTCGCCGTCGAGCATCCGCCCGAACAGCGCCTCGGCGTCGCCTTCGCCCAGGCTCATGCCGGCAGGGGGAGGGGGTTCACCCCGCACATCTTCAGGAAGTTCGCCAGCATCGCATGGCCGTGCTCGGTCGCGATCGATTCCGGATGGAACTGCACGCCGTGGATGTCGTGGCGCACGTGCCGGAAACCCATCACGTGCCCGTCGTCGCTGCGCGCGTTGACCACCAGGCAATCGGGAATGTCGGTGACGATCAGCGAGTGATAGCGCGTGGCGATGAAGGGGGAGGGGATCGCCATGAACACCCCGGTGTCGTCATGCGTCACCGGCGATGTCTTGCCGTGCATCAGCCCGCCGCGCACAACCTTGCCGCCGAAGTACTGCCCGATCGACTGGTGCCCCAGGCACACCCCCAGCAACGGCTTCCCCGCATCCGCCGCCGCGCCGACGAGATCGAGGCTGATCCCGGCCTCGTTCGGCGTGCACGGCCCGGGCGAGATCAGGAAGCCCTGCGCCCCGGTCGCGATCGCCTGCGCCGCGGTCAGGGCATCGTTGCGCACCACCTCGACCTCGGCCCCCAGCTCCATCAGGTAATGGACGAGGTTCCAGGTGAAGCTGTCGTAGTTGTCGAGGACGAGGATCATGCTGCGCTACTGCCCGAACTTCGCTTCCTGCGCCACCCGTACCGCCTCGCGCGCGGCGGCGAACAGTGCCCCGGCCTTCGCCTCGCACTCGCGCTGCTCGTAGTCGGGATCGGAATCGGCGACGATTCCCGCGCCGGCCTGCACGTGCATCACCCCGTCCTTCACCACCGCGGTACGCAGCACGATGCACGAGTCGACGTTGCCGTCGGGCGAAAAATAGCCGACGCACCCGGCATAGGCGCCGCGCGTCGCCGGCTCCAGCTCGGCGATGATCTCGCAGGCGCGCACTTTCGGCGCCCCGCTCACCGTCCCCGCCGGAAAGCCCGCGAACACCGCGTCGATGGCATCGTGCCGCTCGCTGTCGAGCTGGCCCACCACGTTCGAGACGATGTGCATGACATGGCTGTAGCGTTCGATCGTGTAGCTCTCGGTCACCTTCACGGTGCCGCGCGCCGCCACCCGGCCGACATCGTTGCGACCAAGGTCGAGCAGCATCAGGTGCTCGGCCCGCTCCTTGGGATCGGCCAGCAGGCTCGCCTCGTTGGCCTTGTCCTCCTCCTCGGTGGCACCGCGCGGCCTGGTCCCCGCGATCGGCCGGATCGTCACCTCGCCATCGCGCACCCGCACCAGGATCTCCGGCGAGGAGCCGACCACGGCAAAACCCGGCAAGTCGAGGAAATAGAGGAACGGCGACGGGTTCACCCGCCGCAGCGCGCGGTAAAGCGCATAAGGCGGCAGCGCGAACGGGCTGGTGAAGCGCTGCGCCAGCACCACCTGGAAGATGTCGCCGGCCTCGATGTAGTCCTTGGCCTTGCGCACCATCTGCCGATAGGCGCCTTCGGGCAGCACGGGCGTCAATTCGGGCTCAGGCAGGTCGGCCGGGTAATCGACCACCGGCGCCGGCCCCGCCAGCACCCGCAGCGCCTCGTCGATCCGCTCCTGCGCGCGCTCCAGTACGCGTTCCGGCGTGGCATCCGATGGCCAAACCGGCGCCACCGCGAACAGCTCGTCGCCCAGCCGGTCGAACACCAGGATCAGCGTCGGCCGCACGAACAGCATGTCCGGCACCTGCAACGGGCTGTCGGGCGCGCGCGGCAGCTTCTCGACCAGCCCGATCGTCTCGTAGCCGAAATAGCCGACCAGGCAGGCGAGGGCAGGGGGCAGCCCCGTCGGCACGTCGATGCGGCAGGATTCGACCAGCGCGCGCAATTCGGCCAAAGCGTCACCAAACAGCGGTGAAAACGCGGCCATATCGTGTTGCCAATCGCGATTGATCTCGGCCCGGTGGCCCTGCGCGCGGAACACCAGGTCCGGGTCGAGCCCCAGCAGCGAATAGCGCCCCCGCACCTCGCCGCCCTCGACCGACTCGAGCAGCCAGTCGCCCCGGCCCGGCCGGAACAGCTTCAATCCCGCGCCCACCGGCGTCTCGGTGTCGGCGATCAGCCGCCGCCACACCAGCGCCGGCTTGCCCGCATCCAGCGCCGCCAGCGCCGCGTCCCAGTTCTCCGGCCGGATCGACATCGTGCCCCGCTTACTGCCCACCGGTGGCCTGGGCCGTCACCGCCCTGATCGCGGTCTCGTTGCGCTTCACGCCGACTTCGGCGCGCACCGCCAGCCGCATCGCATCGACCAGCTCGCTCCCCGCCATCTGTCCGAGCTCGCGCGCGGTTTCGCCGATCAGCGGATCGCCCGCCGCCACGGCGCCGGGCGCGATCGCCTTGAGCTGCACGACCATCCAGCCGGCATTGCGGGGCGCCGGCAGCAGCTTGGTCGTGCCTTGCGCCATCGAGAACAGCAGCCCCAGCACCGGCGGCACCCGGCCATTGCCGGCGGCCATCAGCTGCTGCCGATCCATCGAAACCGGCGTCGGCGCCGGCAGCGGCACGCCCAGGCTCGCCAGCGCGGCGGGCAGGTCCTTGCCGTGCTTGGCGGCGTCCAGCACCTTCAGCGCGGCGGCGCGGGCGGCGGTCGCGCCCTTTTCCATCTGGTACGCGGCCACGACGTCGCTCTTGATCTCCGCCAGCGGCGCCGGCGCCGATGCGTCGATGCGGTTGACGTCGAAGATCACGAACGTCTTGCCCGGCTCGATCTCGGCCAGCTGCGGCTCCTGCTCGCGCTCCATCGCGAACGCCGCCTGCACCACCTTGCCGACCTCCGGGGCCACCTTGCCGTCGGGCGCGCCATAGACCTTGCCGTCAGCGGTCAGCGCCGGCGTCTGCTGCAGCGTCACCCCCAGCTCCTTCGCGGCATCGGACAAGGCCCCGCTCTTGTCGAATTCGTCCTCGATCCGCGCCGCCAGGTCGGCCAGCGCCTTGCGCCGCTTTTCCGTGGTGATCTGCGCGGCAAGCTCGCCCTTGACCTGATCCAGGCTGCGCGCCGCCCGCGTCTCGATCGCATCGACCCGCACGAGCTGCCAGCCCAGCGCCGCCTTGACCGGTCCGACGAGCTTGCCCTTGGGCGCGGCGAACGCCGCGTCCGCAACCGCCGCCGAGGTCTGCTCGGCATAAGCCGGCCTGGCCACCGGCCCGACGCTGGCGGTGGCTAGCCCCTTGGCACGCGCCGCCGCGTCGAACGCCTTGCCGCCGGCGACTTCCGCCAGCAGCGCCCTGGCCGCGGCCTCGGTCGGCAAGACCAGTTGCGTGAACGTGCGCGTTTCCGACGCTGCAAACTGCGCCTTGTTGGCCTCGTAACGTGCCGCAATCTCCGCGTCGGTCGGCGCGGGCAGCGGCTTGAGCGCGGCATCCCCGAACGTCGCCCAGCGAATCACGCGGCGTTCCGGCCGGATGAAGGCATTGCGATGGCTGGCATACCAGCCGGCCAGCTCGGCATCGCCGGGCGCGGTCCGGGGCGCGAACAGCGCCGATGGCAGCGACGCGATCATCCCGGTGCGCCGCTCCTTGAGCAGACCTGCATAGCGGGCGATCAGGTCGCCGGGCAGCACCGCGCCGTATTGCGCCGGGGTCAGCACCTGGCGGGCCACCAGGCCCTGCGCGATGTCGCCCCGCACTTCCGCGTCGGTCAACTGGCGCTGCGCGAGCAGTTGGCGATAGGTCGCCTCGCTGAACTTGCCGTCCAGCCCTTGCAGGCCGGGGATCTTGGTCAGCTCGCTGTCGACCAGCCGCTTGCCGGCGATGATGCCGTGATCGCGGCCAAACTCGGCGATGGCGGTGCGGTCGACGATCGCGTCGAGCACCTGGCGCAGCCCGCCACCTGCCACGAAGGCGCGCATCGTCACCTGGGGATTTTCCCGACGCGCCTGGTCCAGTCCCGACGACAGCGCCTTCGACAGTTCCGAAGTGCTGATCTTCTGCCCGCCGACGGTGGCCACGCGATCGCCCCCGCCGATGCCGCCGAAGCTGTTGCTGCTGGAAATGTCGGCGGCGGCGAAGGCCAGCGCGATCAACCCGACCAGCCCCAGCGTCAGGCCGATGCCCAGGGTGGAGTTGAAGAACTTGCGGAAGAGCTCGAGCATTGCGGGGTGCGGTCCGGAAATAGGGCGAAGGTGCGCGTTCGGCTGGCGGCTTTACGCGGCCCTGCCGCGCATCGCAATGCTTTCGCCCGATCTTTGCCGCCGCAGATCGGGCAGCGGGCGCCGGGATCGTCCCGCCCCGGAGCGCCGCCGGACGATTTTTGCGCGCACGCGGCCGAATTGCGCGTCTCCGGGCTTTGACAACAGCACCGCCGCTGGCCTAGCTGCGACCGAAACCGGCCCTGCCCAGAGGGGATTCGCAGGGCGCCGGTCCACATGCATTGAACAGGGATCCATCATGGCGCTTCGGCCCTATATCGTCGGCAACTGGAAGATGAACGGCACGCGCGCCACGCTTGCGGAAGCGCGGGCGATCGACCGCGCCGCCGCCCGCCACCCGGCGGTCGACGTGGCGCTGGCGCCGCCGTTCACGCTGATCCAGGCCATGGCCGAAGCCGTGCAGGACATCGGCGTCGGCGGCCAGGATTGCCATGCCCGCGCCAACGGCGCCTTCACCGGTGACATCTCGGCGGCGATGCTGCTCGATTCGGGCGCGCGCTTCACCATCGTCGGCCATTCCGAGCGCCGCTCGCTCCACGGCGAGGACGACGCCGTCGTCCGCGCCAAGGCCGAGGCCGCGCAGGCCGCCGGTCTCTCGGTCATCGTCTGCGTCGGCGAAACCGAGGCGGAGCGCGATTCGGGCCAGGCCGAAGCCGTCGTCGCCGGCCAGCTCGACGGCTCGCTGCCGCGCGGGGACAATGCCGCCGCGTCGCTGGCCGTCGCCTATGAGCCGGTGTGGGCGATCGGCACCGGCCGCGTCCCTTCGGTCGCCGACGTCGGCGCCATGCACCGCGCGGTGCGGGCCAGGCTCGTCGCCGTCTATGGCGAGGCCGGGGCAGGGGTGCGCATCCTCTATGGCGGCTCGGTCAACGCCGCCAACGCCGGCGAGCTGCTCGCCGCGGACGAGGTCTCCGGCGCGCTCGTCGGCGGCGCCAGCCTGACCGCGGAAAGTTTTTCCGCGATCATCGCCGCCGCCGCGACGCTCGCGGCCTAGGTCCATCGACGCCGCGGTCGCCCGGCGCACTTGCGTCGGACGCGTCCTATGCCTAGATGCGCGCCGCGCAGGCGCGTTTGCCTGCCGGTTGCAGCGGCTGATTAAGGGGCACGCATGTTCATCTTCCTGATGGTCTTACAGGCGCTGATCGGCGCCGCGCTGGTGGGGGTCATCCTCATCCAGAAGTCCGAAGGTGGCGGCCTCGGCGTCGGCGGCAGCCCGGCGGGCCTGATGTCGGCACGCGGCGCGGCCGATTTCCTCACCCGGTCGACGGCGGTGCTGGCGACGGCGTTCGTCGCGCTCGCCATCGTGCTGGCGGCGCTTGCTGTCCGCCAGGGCAGCGGCGAATCGGTCGATACCTCGCTCCAGCGCAGCGCGCCGGTCGACCCGCTGGGCAATGCCGCCCAGCCCGGCGCGGCCCCGGCTGCCGCTCCGGCGGCCCCGGCCCCCTCGTCGACGGCCCCGGCTGCGGCCGATCCGCTGGCAGGCGCCACCAAGAAGTAGGTTTCGCGGGGAGCGTCCGTTTCCGCACGAACAGGGCAATTCGCACGCCGGCGTGAACGGTGCGGGCAACCGCGCCGCCGTTCGGCAATTTCAGTTGTGGAAGACTCGCCGGGCGTCGTCAGCGACGCTTGCCGGGTCCGGCAGGCAAGGATTAAGGCGCGACTCCCATGGCGCGGTACATTTTCATCACCGGCGGCGTGGTCTCCTCGCTCGGCAAGGGTCTGATGGCGGCAAGCCTTGCGGCGCTGCTCCAGGCGCGCGGCTTCCGCGTCCGCATCCGCAAGTTCGATCCGTACCTCAACGTCGATCCGGGCACGATGAGCCCGTATCAGCACGGCGAGGTCTTCGTCACCGACGATGGCGCCGAAACCGATCTCGATCTCGGCCACTACGAGCGTTTCACCGGCGTTTCCGCACGCCAGGCCGACAACATCACCTCTGGCCGCATCTACCGCGACATCATCGCCAAGGAGCGTCGGGGCGACTATCTCGGCGCCACCGTCCAGGTCATCCCGCACGTCACCGACGCGATCAAGGCCTTCGCGCTCGCCGATACCGACGATCTCGATTTCGTGCTGTGCGAGATCGGCGGCACCGTCGGCGATATCGAGGGGCTGCCGTTCATCGAGGCGCTGCGCCAGCTCCGCAACGAGCTGGGGCGTGAACAGACCTGTTTCGTCCACGTCACCCTCGTCCCCTACATCGCCGCCGCCGGCGAGCTGAAGACCAAGCCCACCCAGCACTCGGTCCGCGAGATGACCGGGCTCGGCATCCAGCCCGACGTGCTGCTGTGCCGCTGCGAGCATCCGCTGCCCGAGGGGGAGCGCGCCAAGATCGCGCTGTTCTGCAACGTCCGCAAGCAGGCGGTGATCCCGGCGCTCGACGCGCCGAGCATCTACGCGGTGCCGCTGCAATACCATGCCGAAGGGCTCGATGCCGAGGTTCTCCACCATTTCGGCCTTTCCGCCCCGGTACCCGATCTCGCCCGCTGGCACGACATCGTCGATCGCTACCAGCGCCCCGAGGGCGAGGTGACGATCGGCGTCGTCGGCAAGTACGTGGTCTTGCAGGACGCCTACAAGAGCCTGAACGAGGCGCTGGTCCACGGCGGCCTCGCCAACCGGGTGAAGGTCCACATCAAGTGGATCGACGCCGAGATCTTCGAGAAGAACGACGCCGAGATCGCCGCCTATCTCGAGCCGATGCACGGCATCCTCGTCCCCGGCGGCTTCGGCGAGCGCGGCACCGAGGGCAAGATTTCCGCGGTCCGCTTCGCGCGGGAGCGCAAAGTGCCGTTCTTCGGCATCTGCCTCGGCATGCAGATGGCCTGCATCGAGGGCGCCCGCAACACCGCCGGCATCGCCGCCGCCTCTTCTACCGAGTTCGGCGAAACCACCGAGCCAGTGGTCGGCATCATCACCGAATGGATGGGCAAGGAAGGTCTTGAGCAGCGCGCCGCCGGCGGCGATCTCGGCGGCACCATGCGGCTCGGCGCCTACGAGGCGAAGCTGGCCGGCAACAGCCACGCCGCCGCGATCTATGGCGCCACCGAGATTTCCGAACGCCACCGTCATCGCTACGAGGTCAACGCCCACTACCGCGAGGCGCTGGAGCAAGGCGGCCTGGTGTTCTCGGGCATGTCTCCCGATGGCCTGCTCCCGGAAATCGTCGAACGCCCGGACCACCCGTGGTTCGTCGGCGTGCAGTTCCACCCGGAGCTCAAGAGCCGGCCGTTCGATCCACATCCGCTGTTCAAGGGCTTCATCGCCGCGGCGCTGCAGCAGGCACGCCTGGTCTGATCGCCCGCACCTGCCCCTAGAGGCAATGTTAACCTCGTGTCTGCAAGGTTATGGGCGATTGCGCGGACAAACGCGCGATGACGCAAGATTGCTTGAGGCCGGCTATCAAATCACCTCATGGCGGCGAATAAGACAATCGAACCAGAATTCGAATACACAGGCATCTAAGCGGTAAATTTTCAACAATGCTGCATTAAATGATTGACTTTCCCGGGCTCGCGCTGCTTTTCCCGGCTCATGGCGCGGCAGCGTGCGCTGCTGGCCCGATCGACTTGATGACTTGTTCCGTAACGGCCGTCTTCTGCGACCCGGACGGCCGCCAAGGAACGGGGCGGCGTGAAAACGTCGCGGGGGTGGGTCTTCCCGGGCCCACCCCCGAATTTTTTCACCCGTCGCAAACGTCATGCCCGGCTGCGCGCCGCGAGGCGGCACCGGGCACGATCTTCATGCGGCTGCGGGCTGGTCGCTGACCACGCTGAGCGTCGGGGTCGCGCCGATCGCGATCTTGCGCGGCTTCATCGCTTCGGGCACCTCGCGGACGAGGTCGATCACCAGCAGGCCATCCTCCAGCGCGGCGTTCTCCACGCGGACGAAATCGGCCAGCTCGAACCGGCGCTCGAACCCGCGCTGGGCGATGCCGACATGCAGGAACTGGCTGCCTTCCGGCGCCGCTTCCTCGCCCTTGCGACCTTGCACGACGAGCAGGTTCTGTTGCGCGGTGATGTCGAGCTCGGCAGACTTGAAGCCTGCCACGGCGAGGGTGATGCGATAGGCATCATCGCCCCGGCGCTCGATGTTGAACGGCGGGTAATTGTCGCCCGAAGTGCCGCGCGCGTGGTTCTCCAGCAGGTCGAACAGGCGGTCGAAACCGACGGTGCTGCGGCGATAGGGGGTGAAGTCGAAGCGGTTCATGGCAAAAATCCTCGTGTGAGCAATTTTCGTTGCCCACCGCCGGCCCACATGGGCGCCGGCCGATGGGCGCGGGGGTCGTGCCATCCCCTTCCGGGCCATGACACGTTCATGCAGATATGTTAGCCGGATCGGGTTTCAAGACCCCCGCGAGGGGCAGGATCGCAAGGAATCCCATGGCCAGAGTCGAGATCTACACCAAGTGGGGCTGCCCCTATTGCGTCCGGGCCAAGGCCCTGCTCGATCGCAAGGGCGTCGCCTATGAGGAGCATGACATCACCATGGGCGGCCCCCGGCGGGACGAGATGATGGCCCGCAAGCCGGATGCATGGACGGTGCCGCAGGTCTTCGTCGACGATGTCCCGCTGGGCGGCTGCGACGACATCCACGCGCTCGATCGCGACGGCAAGCTCGACCCGCTGCTCGGCCTGGCCTGAGCCCGCGCATGACCAGGATCGCCATGCTGCAGATGACCTCGGGCATCGATCCCGCGGGCAATGCGCAGACCATCGCCGAAGCCGTCGCCCAGGCCGGCGCCAACGGCGCGGCGATGCTGTTCACGCCGGAGATGTCCGGCCTGATCGACCAGAAGCGCGCGCGCGCCGCCGCGCACATCGTCCCCGAAGCGCAGGACCGCGTGCTGGCCGCCACGCGGGATGCCGCGGCGCGCAGCGGCGTCTGGGTGGCGCTCGGCTCGCTGGCGATCGCGCATGACGATGCGGGCGAGGGCGCCCGTTGGGCCAATCGCAGTTTCGTGATCGACGGCTCGGGCGAGATCGTCGCCCGCTACGACAAGATCCACATGTTCGACGTCGATCTCGCCACCGGCGAATCCTGGCGGGAATCGAACGCCTATGCGCCGGGGCGGGCGGCCGTCACGGTGGAGACGCCGGCCGGCCGCCTCGGCCTGGCGATCTGCTACGACCTGCGCTTCCCGGCGCTGTTCGAGGCGCTCGGCCGCGCCCGCTGCGACGTGATCGCCATTCCTGCCGCCTTCACCGTGCCCACCGGGGCCGCCCACTGGCACCTGCTGCAGCGCGCCCGCGCGATCGAAGCCAGCGCGTATGTGGTATCCGCGGCGCAAGTCGGCCGGCACGAGGATGGCCGGGCCACGTACGGCCACAGCCTCGTCGTCGATCCCTGGGGCGAAGTCGTGCTCGACATGGGCGGCGAGGCGGCCGGCCTCGGCTTCGCCGCGATCGATCCCGCGCGCATCGCGGACGTGCGCCGGCAGCTTCCCAGTCTTGCCAATCGGCGCGACGTTCCTATCTCGCAAACGTTATGATCGTCTACGAACTCGAATGTCATGCGTCCGGGCACCGGTTCGAGGGCTGGTTCGCCTCCTCGGAGGATTTTTCCCGCCAGCAGGAAGGCGGGCTCCTGTCCTGCCCGATGTGCGGCTCCGCCGATGTCGCCAAGGCGCTGCAGGCGCCGCGCCTCACGCGCAAGGGCAACCAGAAGGGCGAGGCCCGCGTTCCCGCGACCGCGCCCGCACTCCAGGCGATGACCGCGCCGGCGCCGCTGCCGCCGCAGATGGTGGCGATGCTGCGCGCCGCCGCCAAGGTGCAGGCGGAAGCGCTCAAGTCCTCGCAATGGGTCGGCGATCGCTTCGCCGAGGATGCCCGCGCCATGCATTATGGCGACAAGGAGCACGCCGCGATCCACGGCCGCGCCTCGGGCGAGGAGGTGAAGGCGCTGATCGAAGAAGGCGTGGAAATCGCCCCGGTCCTGTTCCCGATCGCCCCGCCCGACGAGGTCAATTGACCCTTTCGGCGTTGCCAGTGCGCCGCCACAGCCCTAAGACGCGCCCGCTGCGCCCGTAGCTCAGCAGGATAGAGCACCAGATTCCTAATCTGGGGGCCATGGGTTCGAATCCCGTCGGGCGCACCAATTGAACTTGCCGGGCGATGCCTGCCGCAGGGACCGGCGTCGCCACGGTCGCCGCACCGGAAAACGGATCGTCGTAAAACCGTCTCCTGGTCGCGTTGGCCACGCCGCCGTGCCATGCCCGCATCGGGCGATCCCGATTTGGCACGCGGGCACAGCCAAAAGCACTTGCGATTGGGAATTAATATTCCACACTACGATTTGTATTCGGGCATCTCAGTGGAGCAGCGGCGATGAAGGCGAAGTCAGCATTTTTGGCAGCAGTGGGGATGCTCGGGCTCCTGGGCGCGGCGGCCCCGGCACATGCGGCCTACGTGATCGACATCACGCAGTCCGGCAGCGACGTCGTCGCCGCGGGCAGCGGCACCTGGCACTTCCAGCCGCTGAGCTTCCAGGGTTTCGCCATGCCGCTGCAGGTGGGCATCAATCCCGCGGCCGGCTATTTCGGCGCCGGCTCGATTGACACTTACGGCGATTATTACGGTCCGGTGAGCGGACCCACCTCGTTCGGCTCGGGCGGCTTCACCGCGGCGTCGTCGACGAGCGGTTCCTCCGCCGGCGTCTCCGGCGCCACCGGGCAGATCATCATTCCGGGCGGCTATGCCGACAGCGCCGCCACCGTCGCGGGCCTTACCGTGTGGAACAACGCCACCATCGCCAGCCTCGGCCTGAACCCCGGCACCTACGTGTGGAACTGGGCCGACGATTCGCTCACCCTGAACATTCAGGGCGGCGGCGCCGGCGCCGTGCCCGAGCCGTCGACCTGGGCGTTCATGCTCACCGGCTTCGCGTTCGTCGGCCTGGCGATGCGCCGGCGGTCGGCGGTCCGGACGACCGTCCGCTACGCCTGACGGATTCCTCGCGATTCCGAAGCGCCGTCGCTCAGGGAGCGGCGGCGTTTTCGCGTCCGGCCTAGACGGCCCGAGGGGGCAGTCGGCGCGCGGGGCGCGTCAGTCGCGGATGTCGGGGTTCACAGGCCGCTGGTCGGTCAGGCGCCGGGTCCGCGGGCGGATGTGCAGGTTCAGCCAGATCTGGAACAGCCAGTTCGCCTGCCGCCGCAGTTCCCTGCGTTCGCGCCGCCGCGCCGATCGCTTGCTCCGGGGCACCACCACGTCGTGCCAGTACAAGGCAACGCCCGTCGCGATGACCGCGAACAGCAAGCCGATGAGCAGCACGTCACCGAGAATCATGCACCATCCTTCCGGATAACCGATCCTCCCCGCGGCAGGATGCCCCTCCCGGGCGGCAAGGTCCAGAGTTTCCCTGTCTCGTTTCGGGACGCCGGGCGATTTACTGACCGGATCGTGGCGACAATTCCGCCGTCTTCTCCGGCATGATATGCCGTCGGCTCAAGCGGGCGATTCGCACGGCGGATGGCCGCGATGGGGCATCCCGCGCCGCCGCTTTGCGGTCGGGAGAGCCGGTGGGGGCAATCGGATGCTGTTCTATCTGCCGTTGTGCTGGATGAACTTTCACAAGCCGCGCCGCAGCTCGGTGCACAACGCCGGCGCCGCGCTGGTGGGGCGGTGTACCTGGTGCGGCAAGCGGGTGGTTCGTGTCGGTCCCAAGCGCTGGAAGCTGCGCGTGGCCCGCGGTTCGCAGGTGCGCGGCGTTTCGCAGCGCCGCCGTGATGCCGCCGAATATGTCGAGCATCTGCTCAGCGGCACGGTCTCGCCGCCGCGACAGGAACTGTTCGATGCGATGTGGGAAGCCGGCTATCGCCCGAAAACGGTGCCTTCGTCGCGGCTCCGCCATCACCACGCCCCGACACCGCCCGCGTTCCCGGACGAGCAGCTGGCCCCTTGATGCGCCCGGGCGTTACCCGGCGCGGCGGGCCTGCCTGAGCATGCTGCGCAGGATGCGGCCCTTGCTCAGCGTTCCGGCCTGCTCGCGGCCGGCCAGTTCGGCGGGGCTCATGCTCGCCACCTGCATCTCCGCGAATGAATAGCCGCTGGCCCAGTCGTCGCTCTTGCTGGCGAACCGGTCCATCGCGCCGTTTTCCAGCTTGCGGATCATGGCGTCGTGCGCGCGTTCAAGGCTCCAGTTCGCCGCCCATTCGCGATGTTCGGCAAATTGCTCCGCGGCGCGGCCGATGCTGGCCGGCGTCACCTCGATGCCGAAGCTGCCCAGCAGCCTGATCGCCGCCACCTTGTCGACATCCCAATAGGCCCGGTCGCTCATCGCTTTGCCTCCTTGCCGCACCATCGCTGGCGGATCGCCCAAGTCAAGCCGCCCGGACCGGTTGTCCGCCGCCTTGCGCGGGACGCCACCGGGATGCGCACGCGCCCCGGCTTGACCGACGCGGCCATCCCCGCGAATGCGGCTTGCGCCGATCGCCCTGCGGCATATCCCTGCGGGCATGGCCACGCGCACCGTCCGCACCTTCTGCCGCAACTGCAGTGCGCTTTGCGCGATGGAACTGGACATCGTCGACGGCAAACCGCTCCGCGCCCGCGCCGATGGCCGCCTGTCCCCCTATGGCGCCTATCTTTGCCCCAAGGGCGTCGCCTCGATCGAATTCCACAACGGGGCGGAAGGGCGGCTGCTCGCCAGCCTGGCGCGCTCCGGCGGTGTCCTCCAGCCGATCCCCACCGACCGGGCCCTGGTCGAGATCGGCGATCGCCTCGCCGCCATCGTCGCCGCGCATGGCCCGCGCAGCGTCGCCGTGTACCACGGCACCGGCGCCTATCGCAGCGTGCTCGGCGGATTGATGGAGCGCGCCTTCGTCGCCGCGCTCGGCACCCCCAACTTCTTCTCGACGATGACGATCGACCAGTCGGCGAAGTGGGTGACGATGGCACGCATGGGCACGATGGCCAGCGGCCGCCACGCGATGCGCGATGCCGATTGCATGGTGCTGGCCGGCGGCAACCCTTTGGTCAGCCACCAGGGCGCCCCCTTCGCGCTGGCCGAGAGCGGCGCCCCCGCCCGCGCGTTCGAGGCGCTGAAGGCACGCGGCGGCCGCCTCGTCCTCGTCGATCCGCGCCGCACCGAGACCGCCCGCTTCGCCGATCTCCACATCCAGCCCCGCCCCGGCGAGGATGCCGCGATCTTCGCCGCCATCGCCCACATTCTGCTCCGTGACGAAACCTTCAAGGCCGATTTCGTCGCCCGCCACTGCGCCAATCTCGATGCCCTGCGCGCCGCCGTCGCCCCGTTCACCCCCGAACTGGCCGCCGCCCGCGCCGATGTCCCGGTGGCGGCGATCGAGACCGCTGCGCGCTGGCTGGGGGAGGCGCGGCGGCCACTTGTCGGCTCGGGCACCGGCCCGTCGATGGCCGCGCATTCCAACCTCGCGGACCACATGATCGAGACGGTCAACGTCCTTGCCGGCGGCTACCGCCGCGCCGGCGATGCCGTGCGCAACCCCGGCACGCTGCGCCCCAAGGTCGCGCGCGAGATGGCGGTGCCTCCCTCACGTAGCTGGGAGCAGGGGCCGAAATGCCTGTCGCGCGATGTCGGCCCGCTGTTCGGCGAATTCCCCGCCGCGCTGCTCCCTGACGAGATCACCGTCGATCACCCCGACCGCATCCGCGCGCTGATCGTGTTCGGCGGCGACCCGCTGGTCGCGGTCGGCGATCCCGCCCATGCGCTCCCCGCGTTCCAGGGCCTCGACCTGCTCGTCTCGCTCGATGCGCGCCTGAACGAGACCGCGAAACACGCCGATTACGTGATCGCCGCCTCGCAAGGCTTCGAGCGCGCCGAGCTTACCATCCCCGGCGACAGCCTGTTCCCCGAACCTTTCGTGCAATACTCGCCCGCGCTCGTCGAAAGGCCCGGCGACGTCATCGACGACTGGGAATTCTTCTGGTCGATCGCCGCGCGCATGGGCCTGCCGCTGACCTTCAAGTTCTGGACCTACGGCCTGCGGTTTGAGGACGTACAGCCGAGCCTCCCGCTCAGCCTCGCCGACCGGCCCGACCCGGAGGCCCTCTACCGCTTCCTGTGCCGGGACAGCGCGGTCCCGTTCGACGACCTGCTCGCCAATCCCGGCGGCGTCCGCCCCGATCTTCCCCCGCACATCGTCCAGCCCGCGCCGGAAGGCTGGAGCGGCCGCCTCGATCTCTGCCCGCCCGAAGTCGCCGCCGAACTCTCGGTGGTCCGCGCCGAACCGCCCGATCCCGCGCCCCTGCGCCTCACCTGCCGCCGCGTGCTCCATGCGCTCAACGGCGCCTATCGCGATTCCCGCCACAACCGCCGCCTCCACCCGGTCAACCACGCCTGGATGCATCCCGCCGACATGGCGGCCCTCGGCATCGCCGACGATACCCTCGTCGAGATCGCCTCGGCGCACGGCCGGATCCGCGCCGTCGCCCGCGCCGAGGACCGCCTGCGCCCCGGCGTCGTGTCGATGACCCACATGTTCGGCCCGCTGTTCGGCGGCCCCGATCCCCGCGCGGAAGGGGGCAGCAACGTCGGCCAGCTCACCTCGTTGACCGCGGACCTCCAGACGATCAACTTCATGCCCAAATTCTCCGGCGTCGGCATCACCGTCCGCCCGCTGGAGCGCCACGAGGGGAGAGCGCCATGACCACGCCCACCAGCCAGATCCTCGCCGAGCTCGCCGATCGCGAGGCGATCCGCGAATGCCTGTGCCGCTATTCGCGCGGCGTCGACCGGCTCGACGCCGACATGCTCCGCTCGGCCTACTGGCCCGATGCCATCGACAATCACCTCGCCTTCACCGGCAACACCGAGGAGTTCATCGCCTGGTCGTTCCCGATCATGGGCACGATGGACCAGACCATGCACCTGATCGGCAACGTGCTGATGACCCTCCACGGCGCGACCGCCGACGTCGAGAGCTACTTCTACGGCTATCACCGCGTGAACACGCCCGAAGGCAGGAAGGACGTGATCGGCGCCGGCCGCTACATCGATCGCCTCGAAAAGCGCGGCGAGGAATGGCGCATCAAGGAGCGGATGGTGCTCACCGACTGGTATCGCGAATATCCCGATTCCGCCGATTGGGAGGCCGGCATGATGGGCATGGTCGGCGATGCCATGCCGATGGGCCGGCGCGCCCCCGACGATCCCAGCTACACCCGCATCGCGCTGCGCTGATCGCCTCCGGCCGCAAACAGGCTGGGAACCGCCGCGCAATCCTGTCATTCCGCCTTCAGACAGGGAAGGCAGGGCAGGAGCGCGCGCATGAATCAGGCCGGGGTGAAGGTGTCGACGCTGGTCGCGATCGACAGCATCGGCGGCTTCCACGCCGAGATCGATCCCCTCGGTGCAGAACTCCACCGCCTCCGCGACGGCGAGGGGCGCGACCTGCTGTGGGATGGCGATCCCACCTTCTGGACCGGCCGCGCCCCGATCCTGTTCCCGATCGTCGGCGCCCTGCGCGACGACGGCTACAGCTATCGCGGCCGCCGCTACGCGCTGCCCAAGCACGGCTTCGCCCGCTGCCGCACCTGGGCGCTGCTCGACCAGCAACCGGACAGCGCCACTCTCGGGCTCTCCGCCGACGACGAGACCCGGGCCGCCTACCCCTTCGATTTCGACCTGCGCATCACCTTCGCGGTCGCCACCGCCGCGCTGGCGATGACGGCGACCGTCGCCAACACCGGGGATGCCGTCATGCCGTTCAGCTTCGGCTTCCACCCGGCGCTGCGCTGGCCTTTCTCCGCCGCCACCCGCGACGATCACCGCCTGCGCTTCGATCGCGAAGAGCGCGCCGATATCGCCCGGATCGACGCCGCCGGCCTCGTCGCCCGCCGCGAACCCACCCCGGTCCGGGGCCGCGACCTGCCGCTGGCGGACAGCCTGTTCACCGACGACGCGCTGATCTTCGCCCCGGTCCACAGCCACGGGCTCGATTACGGCGTGCCGGGCGGCGAGCAGCTTCGCGTCGAATTCCCGGACTTCCCCGATCTCGGCGTGTGGACCAAGCCCGGCGCCGGCTATCTCTGCCTGGAACCGTGGCTCGGCCACGCTGACCCGGTCGAGCCTTATGGCGAAATCTTCGCCAAGCCCGGCATCTGCACGCTGCAGCCGGGCCAGTCCTGGCAGGCGACGATGACCATCTCCCTGCAACCGGCGGCGGCGTGACGATGTCGCGCCGCGTCGCCCTCGTCACCGGCGCCGAATCAGGCATCGGCGCCGCCTGCGCCCGCACCCTCGCCCGCAACGGCCACGACATCGGCGTGCTCTACTACCAGGACGACGCGCTGGCCGAAGCCACGCTCGCCGCCGTCGTCGAGGCCGGGGGTAGGGGGGTCACCGTCCGCGCCGACGTCTCGCAGGAGCACGAGGTCGAATCCGCCTACGACACCGTCGTCGCCGCACTCGGCCCGCCCACCGTGCTGGTGAACTCCGCCGGCATCAACCAGTCCGGCGTCACCGTCGCCGCCATGTCGTTCGCGCAATGGAAGCACATGTTCGGCGCCGATCTCGACGGCGCCTTCCTCACCTCGCGCCGCTTCGTGCGGGAACTGGCCAAGGTCAAGGCCCCCTCCGGCCGCATCGTCAACATCTCGTCGATCCATGCCGAGGACGTCCGCGCCGGCGCCGCCGATTACTGCGCCGCCAAGGGCGCGCTGCGCCGCCTCACCGAAACGCTCAGCCTCGAGGTCGCGCGCGCCGGCATCACCGTCAACGCCGTCGCCCCCGGCATGATCCTCACCCCGATGAACGCTCGCGCCGTCAGCGATGCCGACTGGCGCCGCAAGCTCGAGGCCGACATCCCCATCGGCCGCGCCGGCACCGCGGAAGAGGTCGCGGAACTCGTCGCCTTCCTCGCCTCGGACAAGGCCGCCTACATCACCGGCGCCACCCTGACGATCGACGGCGGCCTGTCGCTGCTGCTGGCGCTGGGCGCGTGATGGCCACGGTTGGCGACAGCCTCGCCTTCTCGGTCGAGGCGATCGACCGGCTCCAGCTCGACCGCGGCGGCGAACTCGCCGCACGCGACCTGATGAGCCCGTTCGTCTGGCGACGCGACGACGGGACCCACGCGATGCTGGTCCGCGGCGTGCCGCCCAACGGCGTCTACACCACCGACACCGGCATGATCTGGTACGGCGAGAGCCACGACGGCCTCGCCTTCACCATGCGCGATGCCCCCGTGCTCGCCCCCGGTCCCGATTTTCTCGACGCCGGCGGCTGCGAGGACCCGACTCTCGCCTTCGACGACGACCGCAACTGGGTGGTCACCTACACCGGAGTCGATTACGCCCACGTCAGCGGCCAGTTGCTCTACGCCACCGGCACCGGCCCCGACGATCTCGTCAAGCGCGGCGTCGCGCTCGCCTCCACCAAGACCGCCGGCAACACCAAGGAAGCCACGATCGGCCGCACCACCGATGGCCGCTGGCGGCTCTACTACGAATTCGCGTCGCAGGAACATTCGCTGATTGGGCTCGCGCTCGGCGACAGCGTCGCCGGCCCCTGGCACGAACAGCCGCACCCGTTCGATCCGCGCCCCGACCACTGGGATGGCTGGCACCTCTCCACGGGCCCGATGTGGACCGCCGATCCGCACATGCCGATCATGTTCTACAACGGCGCCACCCACGATGCCCACTGGCGCATCGGCTGGGTCGCCTTCGATGCCGACTACACCCGCGTCATCGCCCGCGGCGACGATCCGCTGATCGTCCCCAAACCCCACCCCGATCTCGGCGGCGTCGACATCGCTTTCGCCGCAAGCTGCATCGATCTCGGCGACGGCCGCTGCCATCTCTACTACTCGATCGAGGATCGTTACCTCGAACGCGCGACCATCCGCCGCACCCGTTGATCCGCCCCGGCCCGAATCTGTCGAAGCGCCGCACTTTTCGTCCACGCCGCCCGCCTCCCTAACCCCTGCGCAAGATCTCCACCGCCACCCGCAAGTCCGCCGCGAACCTGTCCTCCTCGCGCGCCCGCGCCTCGCCGTCGAGCCGCAGCAGATAGCTCGGATGCGCGGTCAGCAGCAGCGTCGCTCCGTCCGCCAACGCCACCGTCGCCCCGCGCTCGCGGCCGATGGCCGGCGTCCGCCCCAGCACCCCGCGCCCCGCGCTCGCCCCCAGCGCGACGATCAGCCGCGGCCGCACCAGTGCCCGCTCGCCATCCAGCCACCAGCGGCACACGTCGATCTCCCCGGCGGTCGGCGATTGATGCAGCCGCCGCTTGCCGCGCGGCTCGAACTTGAAATGCTTGACCGCATTGGTCACCCACGCACCTTCCCGCGCGATCCCCGCTTCCGCCAGATGCTGGTCGAGCACGCGCCCCGCCGGCCCGACGAACGGCCGCCCCTCGCGTTCCTCGCTGTCTCCCGGCTGCTCGCCGACGATCATCACCACCGCATCGCGCGGTCCTTCGCCCGCCACCGCCCGCGTACCGTTGCAGCCGATCGGGCACTTCCGGCACCCCAGGATCGCCTGCCCGATCGCGTCCAGGCTCTCCGGCCGCTCCGCCTCGTCGAACCGCGCCCCGCCGTCGCTCACCATCGCCACCTCCCGAGCCCGCGCGCCCGCAATCATCCCGCGGATCAGCCGCGTCTCGGGCATCATCCGCCAGTACTTGCGCGGCATCTCCTTGAGCATCGCGCCGATCTTCAAACGCGCCGGATTGAAAATCGACGCATAGTAGCGGTGCCAGGCCGCCTCCATCGCGTCGCTGCCTGGGGCATCCGCCGCCCCCGCGCCCGGTCCCTCGCGCAGCACCCCGCCATCCCAGTGCAGCGACAGCGCGGGCGTCAGGATCGACCACCGCTGGCTGGCGAACCGGTCGACAAAGAACCGCGCATTGGCCCGCACGATGTGATGTTCGGGCGCGAACCACGCCACGAACCGCTCACCGCCATCGTCCACCACGCCGCGAAACCGCACGAACGCGCGCATCTTGTGGATGTCGCGCCGCACCTGCGCCGCCAGCAGCCGCAGCCGCCGCACCGCGGGATCGGTGCCGTCCTCGATCAGCCGCGGCGCCTGCCGCAGCCGCCACAACAGCCGGTAAAGCAGGTCGAACCGCGCCGGATCGCGATGCAGCGCCGCCTTCCCGGCCAGCTCCAGGAACGCCCGGCTCACCCGCAACGCCGGCGCCCCATCACCCGCCGCCGGCACCCCGGCGTCCCCGGCAAACAGGTCTGCGTCATCCTCCCCTTCCACGCCCCAACGCACGTCGTCGGGCGCGATCCCCGCCGCTACCAGCCTGCGCGCCGCATCGCGCCAGCCATCGAAATCGTCCGCCGTCGCCAGCGCGATCCGCACCGCCGCGTCCCGCCGCACCGCGACCGCGCTCACCCGAACAGCTCCAGTTGCGTCTCGCGCCGCGGCGCCAGTCGCGCCCGCAGGTCCTCCCGATCGACCAGCGCGGTCGGCCGCCAGTCCGCGGTGACGACGAACGGCCGCAGCCTCTCCACGCTCGTCGTCAGCTTCGCCAGGTCCGCCAGCCGCACCGCCCGGTGCCGGCGCGCCGCCAGCAGCCCCTTCACCGCCCGCGTCCCCAGTCCCGGAACGCGCAGCAGCGCCTCGCGCGGCGCGGTGTTCAGGTCCACCGGAAACCGCTCGCGAAACTTCAGCGCCCAGGCCAGCTTGGGATCGATGTCGAGCGGCAGCATCCCGTCGGGCTCCATCGCCGCGCGCACCTCGCCCGGCGCATAACCATAGAACCGCAGCAGCCAGTCGCTCTGGTACAGCCGGTGCTCGCGCAGCAGCGGCGGCCGCCGCAGCGGCAGCACCGCGCTGGCGTCGGGGATCGGGCTGAATGCCGAGTAATAGACCCGCCGCAGCCGATAGTCGGCATAAAGCCCGCTCGCCCTCCCGACGATCTCGGCATCGCTCGCCCCGTCCGCGCCGACGATCATCTGCGTCGATTGCCCGGCCGGCGCGAACCGTGGCGCATGGCGATACCGCTTCCCGGCATCCTTGGCCTCGGTGATCGCCCCCGCAAGCTCCCCCATCGCCCCCGCAATCGTCGCCGCGTCCTTGTCCGGCGCCAGCCGCGCCAGCCCGCCGGCGGTCGGCAGCTCGACGTTGATCGAGACCCGGTCCGCCCACAGCCCCGCCTGGTGCACCAATTCCGGGTCGGCCTCGGGGATCGTCTTCAGGTGGATGTAGCCGCGAAAGTCGTGGTCCTCGCGCAGGCACCGCGCCACCTCGACGAGTTGCTCC
Organism: Sphingomonadales bacterium; assembly: GCA_028868535.1. Taxonomy (GTDB): domain Bacteria; phylum Pseudomonadota; class Alphaproteobacteria; order Sphingomonadales; family Sphingomonadaceae; genus Novosphingobium. The sequence goes on from JAGWUH010000007.1 coordinate 100,707, forward strand.
ATCGTGTGGTTGGAGGACCTGACGATGCCGGAGGACAGGAACAGCCCCTCGATGAAGTTGCGCCGATAGAACCCCAGCGTCAGCTCCACCACCTCCTGCGGCGTGAACCGCGCCCGTCTGACGTTGGAGCTCTTGCGGTTCACGCAATAATGGCAGTCGAACACGCAGTGGTTGGTGAGCAGCAGCTTGAGCAGCGAGATGCAGCGCCCGTCCGGCGCATAGGCATGGCAGATGCCCATCCCTTCTGTCGATCCCAGGCCCTTCGCGTCGCGGCTGTTCCGCTTCGCCGTTCCGGAGCTGGCGCAGGACGCGTCGTACTTGGCGGCATCGGCGAGGATGCCGAGGCGGTCGATCAGGTCATCGGCGGGCATATGTTCATGATATGTTCCCATTTCCAACATTGCAAGCCCGATCTGGCCAAACCACCCGGCAACGGGCATCATCCCGCCGCAAGACCGGGAGAAGCCGCATGGAAGCCGCCACGATCCGCACCCATGACGGCGATTGCCGCGCCTGGCTGTTCACGCCACGGCCGGGCCGGGGCCAGGCGAAGGGCCAGGGACAGCGGCAATGGCCCGGCGCGATCTTCTTCATGGACGGCCTCGCCATCCGCCCGGTGCTGTTCACCATGGCGCAGCGCCTCGCCGATGCCGGCTACGCCGTGCTCCTGCCCGACATGTTCTACCGCGCCGGCCCCTACGAACCGGTCGACGTCAAGGCGGTCTTCGCCACCGGCAGCATCCGCAGCGCGCTCGGCCACCTGTTCGCCAGCACCGACAGGACCCGCGCCGCGCAGGATACCGGCTGCTTCCTCGACTGGCTGGCCGCCCGCCCCGACGTCGCCCCCGGCAAGGTCGGCGTCACCGGCTACTGCATGGGCGGCGCCGCCGCGCTGATCGCCGCCGGCACCTATCCGGATCGCGTCGCCGCCGCCGCCAGCTTCCACGGCGGCGATCTCGCCACCGATGCGCCCGACAGCCCGCACCGGCTCGCGCCCCGCATCACGGCCCGGGTCATCGTCGCCGGTGCCGACAACGACGCGTCCTACCCGCCCGAAATGCAGGCCCGCCTCGACGCCGCGCTCACCGCCGCCGGCGTCGATCACCGCTGCGAGATCTACCCCGGCGCGCTCCACGGCTGGACGATGGCCGATTTCCCGATCTACAACGAGGAAGCCGCCGAACGGCACTGGCGCGAACTGCTGGCCCTGTTCGAAGCGACGCTGGCATAGCGGCACTGCCATTGCACCACTGCCATGACGCCACCGGGGGGAGGGGGCATGATTGCTGGAACCGACGCGGCACAGGATCTCCGCCGCCAATCCCTGTCGATGCTGCTGCGTCGCTCCGCCGAACGCTTCGGCCCGCGCATCGCGCTCGAATGCGGCGCCACCCGCTGGACATACGCGCAGCTCGATCGCCTCGCCGATCGCCTCGCCAACGGCCTCGCCGCGATCGGCGTGGCCCAGGGCGATCGTATCGCCGTCCTCGCCCGCAACAGCCACGCCTTCATGGCGCTGCGCTTCGCGGCCGCGCGCGTCGGCGCGGTGCTGGTGCCGATCAACTTCATGCTCCACGCCGCCGAGGCCCGCTTCATCCTCGAGAACGCCGGCGCCTCGCTGCTGTTTGCCGATGCGACCACGCTCGCCACTGCGCGCGAGGCCGCTCCCGGCCTGCCGCTCTACGGCCTCCCGGGCGAGCATGATCCGGCGCCCGCCGGCATCCCTGCCTGGGACAGCCTGCTCGGCCCTGATACGCCCCCCGCCGAAGCCGTCGATGCCGACGACCTGCTGCAGATCATCTACACCAGCGGCACCGAGTCCCGGCCCAAGGGGGCGATGCTCACGCACGGCGCCGTGCTGTGGGAATACCAGTCGGTCATCGTCGATTGCGAGATCCGCCCGTCGATCGCACTCCACGCGATGCCACTCTATCACTGCGCCCAGCTCGACGCGATGATCGGGCCACACCTCCAGGTCGGCTCGCACAACGTCGTCACCGCGTCGCCGGCGCCGGAAAACCTGCTGGCGCTGATACAGCGCCACCGCGTCACCAGCCTGTTCGTTCCGCCCACCGTATGGATCGGCCTGCTGCGTTCTCCCGCGTTCGACCGCACCGACCTCTCCTCGCTCACCCACGGCTACTTCGGCGCCTCCATCATGCCCGGCGAGGTGCTGCGCGAACTGATGGCGCGCCGGCCCCGCCTGCGCCTGTGGAACGTCTACGGCCAGACCGAAATGGCCCCCGTCGCCACCGCGCTGCAGCCGCACGAACACCTCGAACGCCCCAATTCCTGCGGCCGCCCGGTGCTCCACGTCTCCACCCGAGTCGTCGACGAGGCAATGAACGACGTCGCCCCGGGTGAGGTCGGCGAGGTCGTCCACCGGTCTCCGCACCTGATGAGCGGCTACTGGAACGATCCCGAAAAGACGGCCGCGGCCTTCGCCGGCGGCTGGTTCCACTCGGGCGATCTCGCGACGATCGATGCCGACGGCTACATCACCATCGTCGATCGCAAGAAGGACATGATCAACTCCGGCGGCGAGAACGTCTCCTCGCGTGAGGTCGAGGAGTGCCTCTACACCCACCCCCACGTCGCCGAAGTCGCGGTCATCGGGCTGCCCGATCCCCGCTGGATCGAGACCGTGTGCGCCGTCGTCGTCCTCCGCGACGGCGCCCTGGTCGAGGAAGCCGCGCTGATCGCCCACTGCCGCGCCACGCTCGCGCCCTACAAGGCGCCCAAGCGCGTGATTCTCGTCGATGCCCTGCCCAAGAACGCCAGCGGCAAGATCCTCAAGCGCGAACTGCGCGACCTCGCCTGAAAGTCCGAAAAAACAAAAGAATCCAGAGTCGATACCGATTCAATCTGAATGGTATCGACTCTAGCGCTCGATCGTCGCCAGCAGCCCCTCGGTCTCGTCCCACAGCCGCTTCGCCGCGGCCATGTCCAGCGCCGCTTCAGTCGGCGTCTCCTCGGCCTTGTCGTGGAAATAGCGCCCGGCATCGCGCCCCACCTCGGGCGCCGTCGCCATCCACACCAGCGTCTCCGCCGGCTTGTCGGGCGCATCGAGCTGCGCCGCCGCCATGTGCGCCTTCATGTTCGCATCCCCGTGCGAGGCGAAGTTGGAATCGACCACGCCCGGATGCATCGCCTGCGCGACGATGCCGTCCGCGCCCACGCGCCGTGCCAGCTCGCGCGTGAACAGGATGTTCGCCAGCTTGGCCTGGCAATAGGCCGCCGCCGGATTGGCCTCGTTCATGGATTGCAGGTCGTCCCAGTTCATGCCGTTCTGCGGCATCCGGTGCGCGCTCGAAGATACCGCGATGACCCGCACGCTCCCCGCCGGCAAGGCCTTCACGCTTGCCCGCAGCAGCGGCAGCAGCTCGCGCGTCAGCACGAACGGTGCCAGGTGGTTGGCGGCGAACGTCGCCTCGGTGCCCTCGACCGTGACATAGCGCCGGTCGCGTACCCCGCCGGCGTTGTTGATCAGCACGTCCAGCCGGTCGGTCAGCGCCCGGATCTCCGCTGCCACCCGGCGCACCTCGGCCATCGCCTCGAAGTCGCCGATCAGGAAATCGACGCGCCCGCCAGCTCCCGCCGCGGCGCGGATCTCCGCTTCCGCCGCGCGGCTGCGCTCGGGGTGGCGGCCGATGCCGATCACGTGCCAGCCGCGCGCCGCCAGCATCCTGGCGGTGGCCTTGCCGATCCCGGCGCTGGCGCCGGTCACCACGGCGGTCGGTCGATCCTGCATCGCATGCTCTCCTCGCTGGTCTCGCGAATAACGATACGCCCAAGATGCCATAATGCAAGGCGCCCCCGCGGTTTCGCGCGGCGATCGTCTCGTCGCATATTTTTCCTGTGCCGCACATTTCAGGCTTGCAGCCCGGGACCGCTTGTGATTCTAAGAGCCATGGGCAAACGGGGCGGCAATTCACGGCAATTCGGGCCAGGGCAATTCGGGGCGGCCGCGGGCAAGCGTACCGGCCGCCTGTCGCCGCGTATGGGCCGGGAGAACATGGTCCAGGCCTTCGCGCTCGGCTGCCTGCTGCTGATGGGCGGGCTCGCGCTCGCCGGTCCCAGCGGCCTGCTCGCCTGGGAAGAAAACCAGCGCCTGCTGGTGGAACGCAGGCAGGAAATCGCCACCCTCTCGCATGAGCGGGATGTGCTGCACAATCGCGTCGCCCTGCTCGATCCGCGCCATGTCGATCCCGATCTCGCCGGCGAATTGCTGCGTTCGCGCCTCAACGTCGTCCATCCGGACGAAATGGTGCTGCTCCTCCCGCACTGACGGCGTCCGCACCCCTGCGCGTCGCCCGCCTGCCGATCATATCCGCGGGGCGGGCATAAAATTTGTTCTCATTCGTATGCTGCGGTGTTCCGTGGGGCGGCTGCCTCCTGTAGGGAACGGCTGTCCCATTCTTCTCCCCAAAGGAATGCGCCTTGGCCAACACCGGCAAGAGCCAGAACCCCCAGCCAGACCCGGCACCGTCCGAGGGCGATGGCGAAACCCGCCTCCGCGCGCTGCAGGAAGCCTACGTCGCCGATCGCCGCTTCCCCGCCAGCGACGCGCAGCTTCTCACCTTCTACGAACAGATGGTGCTGATCCGCCGCTTCGAGGAAAAGGCCGG
>JAGWUH010000067.1 GCA_028868535.1 Sphingomonadales bacterium
CGGAGGCAGAAGTTCAGGTCGGCGTTGTGGTGCCGCGGTGCGACAGTCCAAAGTCGTGGCCACGCGAACAGCGTCCCTTGGGATCGAAGCCTGCCCCCGGCCCTGACACCGCCGGGACGCAGTACCGGGAAGCACTTCCCGGGGCCCTCCGGCTGGGGACCGTCCGGTCTCGTTCGGCAGGGCCGGGGACGGCGCTCGCAACGCGAGCCCGCCGCGCCGCTCCGCTTCGCTGGGTCGAGAGGCCCCTTGACCGTTGGGTCGAGCTGGTTGTGATGCGTGAACACTAGCCAGCCGGTCGCGATGAAGCAGTTCCAGCTGTCCCGCACCAACGTGCGGATGGATCGGTCCCTCAAACCCCCATCCGCCAGGCAGGACGCCCCGACGCCGGCCTGAAGTTGCCCGCGTTTTCCCCCGGCGTTACGTCGCATTCGCCAGCGACGGGTTTTCCATGTCCGCGTGCCGTGTCCCTACACCCACGCTCCATGCGGTGTCGAAGTCATGGTTGGTCGGGATCGACAAGCGATCCCTCCCGGGTCGCGGCGACGTTGAACTCACGGAGTTTTGGGGGTTCAGGCTTCCGAGATGGAAGCCTTCACGATCTTCCCCGGCTCGCGCGGCGGCTCGCCCTTGGGCAGCGCGTCGACGTTCTCCATGCCTTCGACGACCTGGCCCCAGACCGTGTACTGCCTGTCGAGGAACGTCGCGTCGTCGAAGCAGATGAAGAACTGGCTGTTGGCGGAGTGCGGATAGCTGGTCCGCGCCATCGAGCAGACCCCGCGCACGTGCGGCTCGGCGTTGAACTCGGCCTGGAGGTCGGGCTTGTCGGAACCGCCCATGCCGGTGCCCTGCGGGCAGCCGCCCTGGGCCATGAAGCCGGGGATCACGCGGTGGAACTTGATGCCGTCATAGAAGCCCTCGCCGACCAGTTCCTTGATCCGCGCGACGTGGCCGGGCGCAAGGTCGGGGCGCAGCTTGATCTTGACGTCGCCGGTATCGAGCTGGAGGTTCAGGTATTCGTCGGCCATCGGGCATCTCCTTTGCGTTGCGGCCCGATATAGGCGACCGGGAAACAAAGTCACCCCCGCGCGGCCAGGCGACCGCCGTCCCCTGTTGCAATTGCGAACCGGGTGTCTAGACCGGCGCCCATGGTCGCCGAGCCCCACGATTCCGCGCTGAGCGAAGACACCGTGCTCGACGGCCCGGACGCGGTCGCCCCCTCCCCCGAAAGCGACCGGCTGGACGAGGAAAACCGGCTCAAGCCCGAATATGTCCGCAAGGTCCGCGAGGCGCTCGACGCGGACGACGGCGAGCGTGTCTACAACCTCGTCGAACCGCTGCACCCCGCCGACATCGCCGACCTGTTCGAGCTGATCGACGCCGACGAGCGGCCGGCGCTGGCCAAGGCGATCAGCGACCTCATGGGCTCGGAAGTCTTCGCCGAGCTCAACGACCACGTCCGCGAACTGCTGGTCGAGGCGCTCCCGGCCGAGGACATCGCCGACATCGCCGAACAGCTCGAGACCGACGACGCCGTCGCGATGATCGAGGACCTCGACGAGGCGGACCAGCAGGCCGTGCTCGCCGAGATGGAGCCGGAGGATCGCGCCGCGATCGAATCGGCGCTGGCCTATCCCGAGGAATCCGCCGGCCGCCTGATGAGCCGCGATGTCATCGCGGTGCCCGAACACATGACCGTCGGCGACCTGATCGACTACCTGCGCGAGGGGCGCCAGCTCGCGACCGAGTTCTGGGAAGTGTTCATCGTCGATGCCCACCACCACCCGGTCGGCACCTGCGCGCTGTCGTGGATCCTGCGCGCGCCGCGCGGCGTCGCCATCGCCGACGTCATGAAGCGCGACCAGACGCTGATCCCGGTCGGCATGGACCAGGAAGAGGTCGCGCTGCGCTTCCAGAAGTACGCGCTGATCTCCGCGGCGGTTGTCGATCCCGACGGCCGGCTGGTCGGCCAGATCACCGTCGACGACATCGTCCACGTCATCCAGCAGGAAGCCGGCGAGGACGCGCTGGCGCTGTCCGGCGCCGGCGACGGCGACATCAACCAGCCCCTGCGCGAGACGATCAAGAGCCGGATGTGGTGGCTGTTCATCAACCTAGGCACCGCGATCCTCGCCTCCTCGGTCGTCGCCCTGTTCGAGGGCACCATCGCCCGCCTCGTCACCCTCGCGGTGATCATGCCGATCATCTCGGGCATGGGCGGCAACGCCGCGACCCAGACGATGGCGGTGACGGTGCGCGCGCTCGCCACCAACCAGCTGACCAGCAGCAACACCTGGCGGATGATCGTGCGCGAATGGTGGATCGCCTCGGCCAACGGCATCGGCCTCGGCCTGCTGATGGCCCTCGCCTGCGAGGTGATCTACCATGATGCGCGCCTCAGCCTCGTCGTGCTGCTGGCGATGATCCTCAACTCGCTCAACGCCGGGCTTTCGGGCGTGCTGATCCCGCTCGGGCTGGAAAAGCTGAAGATCGACCCGGCCGTCGTCTCCACCGTGTTCGTGACGACGATGACCGACACGCTCGGCTTCTTCTTCTTCCTCGGCCTGGCGTCGCTGCTCCTGATGTGACGCGGCGATGCCCGGCGGCCTGCACCTGACCAAGATCGCCTTCGGCAGCGCCAGCGCCGAAACGCTGCGCGCCTGGCTGGAAGCGCAGGCCGACGGCCCGTTCGCCGAAGCCCGGCTGACCACGCGCTACGTCCCCAAGCGCCTCGCCGAACTCGAAGGCGGCTCGCTCTACTGGATCCACCACCACGTCGTCGTCGGCCGCTCGCCACTGCTGGGCTTCGAGCAGCGGCCCGACGGAAAGTGGTGGATCCGCCTCGCGCCCACGCTGGTCGCCGTCCACCCGTACCCGCGCCGCGCCCACCAGGGCTGGCGCTACCTGAACGCCGCCGACGCCCCGCCCGACCTTGCCGAGGGCGAGGGCGGCGACGCCCTGCCCGGACATCTCGTCAGCGAACTGGCGAAGCTGGGACTGGTCTAAAGCGCTCCGGACCGGCTTGCACCCGGACGCGCCATCTGCAACCTTTCCTGCAGGGCAACCACGGGGGGAATGTTTGATGGGCATGCACAGGCGCGGCTGGACGTTGATGACCTTGTCGGCCGGCGCCCTGTTCGCCCTCGACCCGGCCCTCGCGGCGGACGCGCCGCCGCCGTTGTCGGCCTACGGCGAGCTCCCGGGCGTCGAGCAGATGTCGCTGTCGCCCAACGGCACCGCGATCGCCGCGGCCACCCGCATCAACGGCGAGCGGCGCTTCATCGTCATCGACCCCGCCGGCGGTGTGCGGGCGATGCTCCCGCTGGGTGACGCCAAGATCCGCGGTGTCGACTGGGTCGACGAACAGCACGTCAGCCTGGTCCGCAGCGCGACCGAGTACATCGGCGACGAATTCACCAAGAGCACGATGGAACTGTCGGGCGCGATCATCATCCCGCTCGACGGCAGCAAGCCGTGGCTGGTCTTCGGCAATATCGATTCGATGGCCCATGCGACGTTCGGCAGCTACGGCTTCCGCACGATCGGCGGCCATGCCTTCGGCTATTTCGGCGGGCTGACGCTGGCCCGCACGGGAGACGGCAACGGCTACCGCTTCGATCGCGGCGATCCGGCACTGTTCGCGGTGAACATGGAGAACAAGTCCGTCCATCGCCTCGCGCTGGCCGCCGCGGACGGCCACTATCGCGACTGGGTGATCGATGGCGCCGGCAAGGTCGCGGCCACGCTGGACTATTCGCGGGGCGACGGCAACTGGACGCTGCTGGCCGGAACCGGTGCCGCCATCGCGCGGGGCAACGATCCGAGCGCGCGTGTCAGCCTGATCTCGCTGTCGCACGACGGCAGCGCGGCGATCCTGCGGAAGCGCGATCCGGACGGGAACGAGCCGCGCTGGTACCAGGTGCCCCTGGCGGGTGGTGCCCCGACCGAATTCCTCGGCGGCGTCGATGTCGAGCGGATCTACGTCGATCCCGCCAGCGGACGCATGATCGGCTACCTGCCCGATAGCGGCGAAAGTTCCGGCGTGCCGGTGCTGGACGATCCGGCGCTGCAGGAACGCATGCGCAAGGTCTACCGCGCCTTTCCGAAGCGGCGCGTCGAAGTGCGCGATTTCACGCAGGACATGTCGCGGGTGCTGGTGCGCACGTCGGGCAATGGCGATCCTGGCAGCTGGTTCCTCGTCGACGTGACCGGGCGCAAGGCCGATCCCGTCGGGGATGAGCGCCCCCTGATCGGCGCCGCCCAGGTCGGCCCGATCAGCACCGTCACCTATCACGCCGCCGACGGGCTGGAACTGCGCGGCATCCTGACCCTCCCGCCCGGCCGCGACCCGCACAACCTGCCGGTGGTGATGTTGCCCCACGGCGGGCCCAATGCCCGGGACGTCGCCGCCTTCGACTGGTGGGCACAGGCGCTGGCATCGCGCGGCTACGCGGTCTTCCAGCCGAACTTCCGCGGCTCGACCGACCGCGACGATGCCTTCATCCACGCCGGGGACGGGCAATGGGGCCGCAAGATGCAGACCGACATCTCCGACGGCCTGGCCGAACTGGCCCGGCAGGGCATCGTCGATCCGAAGCGCGCCTGCATCGTCGGCGCCAGTTATGGCGGCTACGCCGCGCTGGCCGGGGTAACCCTGCAAAAGGGACTCTATCGCTGTGCCGTGGCCGTCGCGCCGGTCAGTGACCTGTCCGAAATGTACTACACCGATCTCGCCGAATCCGCGGACGACCCGCTGACCAGGCGTCTCCAGAAGCAGCAGCTCGGCGATCCCTCGACCTTCGGCGCGGTTTCCCCGCGTCGCCACGCCGCCCAGGCCGATGCGCCGGTGCTGCTGATCCACGGCAAGGACGATACCGTCGTTCCGTTCCGGCAGAGCCAGACCATGGCCGATGCGCTGAAGGACGCGCACAAGCCGGTGGAGATGGTGGTCCTGCAGAAGGAGGACCACTGGCTGTCCCGCTCGGAAACGCGCAAGCAGATGCTCGAAGCCTGAGTCGGCTTCGTCGTCCGGCACAACCCGCCGGACTGATCACCCCCGCCGCAGCCACCAGTCCAGCAGGTGCCACGCCACTGCATGCGGCGGTGGCGCGCCGAGTGCCTGTCCGCTCTCGCCGCGCTCGCCGGCGACCATCGCCTCGGCAATCTCGGCCCGGCTGAACCAGCGCGCATCGTCCAGTTCATTGCTATCGATGGCAAGGTCGCGGCCGCGCGCGCGGGCATGGCAGGCGATCATCAGCGAGCTGGGGAACGGCCACGGCTGACTGCAGACGTAGGTCACCGCGTCGACGCGCAGGCCGGCTTCCTCGAACACCTCGCGCGCCACCGCCTCCTCGATCGTTTCGCCGGGCTCGATGAAACCCGCCAGCGCCGAATAGCGCTTGGGCGGAAAGCGCGGCTGACGGCCCAGCAGCACGTCGCCCTCGTGCTCGACCAGCATGATCGCGACCGGGTCGGTGCGCGGGAAGTGCTCGGCCCGACACGATCCGGACTGGCAGTCTCGCTGCCAGCCGCCCTTTGCCAGCCGCGTCGGGCTGCCGCAACGCGCGCAGAAGCGGTGCCGGGCGTGCCAGCCGGCCAGCGCGCGGGCGACGCCATAGGTCGCCAGCGGCTCGCGCGGCAGCGCGCCCAGCACCTGCCACAGGCGCGGGTTCGGCGGCGCCACGCTGGCCGACGCCGCGCCGGGGGCGACGGCGAAGCAACCCCGGCCCTCGCCATCGATCCCGAGGAAGATCAGCTCGTCGCTCGCGTCCGCTTCGGCCAGCGTGCCCCACGCCAGGCCGCCGTCATCGCCGCAGACCGGGTCGATTCCGTCCAGGCGCAGCAGCCGTGCCCGGCCGTCCATCAGCCGGGCCAGCGCCGCGGCATCGCCGCGCAGGTGATCGGCGCGATCGAGCCCCGATCCCGAAAAGGCGATGGTCCGCGCATTCATCCCGAATTCTCCTCCCAATCGTCCCGCACCGCCTGCGGGAACGCCTCGAACAGGTCCAGCGCCTCGAACGGCATGAACTGGCTGAAAAGCACCGCGCGCAACCGGCGCCGCAGGTCCACGAAGCCGCGAATGCCCGATGCGCCATACCAGCCGAACTCGCCGGCGCGCGCGCCGCGGCCGACCGCGCCACCGGCGCCGAAGCCATATCCGCTGGCAAGGCCATGGGGTTCGATGCCCGGGGGCAGCAGGTCCGAAGTCGCCAGCGCCACGGCTTCGGGGCGCATGACCCGCACGCCGTCGAGCGCGCCCCCGCCGGCGAGCATGTTCAGGAAGCGGTCGTAATCGCGCGGGGTACCGATCAGCCCGGCCCCGCCGAACGGAAACGCCGGCGGATCGTGCCACGCCGAATCGCCGGCACCGTCGATGGTCACCGGCGGCGACACGGCGATGAAGTCCATGTCGGTCATGCGCCCGCCATCGTCACGACGGGCAGTGAAGCCGGTGTCGACCATGCCCAGCGGGTCGAACAGCCGCTCGCGCAGGGCCGCGTCGAGCCCCTGCCCCAGCACCCGGGCGATCGCCAGGCCAAGCACGTCGAGCCCCATCGCGTAGTGCCAGGCCGTGCCGGGATCGGCCATCAGCGGCGCGGCGGCAGCCGCCGCGAGGAAGCCTTCGGCGTCGAGCGTCGGCGGGAACGGCGCCAGCCCGGGCATCCCGCGCCGGGGAAACCGCGAAGGCAGCGCGCCGGCGGCGACGAGATGGCGCGAAACCGCATCGTCGAGCCCGCCATAACCGAGCCCGGAGGTGTGCGTCAGCAGGTGCCGGATGGTGATCGCTGCGCGCGCCGGGCGCGAATCCAGCCCGGCCTGCGGATCGATCGCCACGCGCGGCGCGGCGAACATCGGCAGGATGTCGGCGAGCGGCTGGTCAAGCCCGATGCGGCCTTCGTCGATCAGCATGGCCGCCAGCAGGCCGGTCACCGGCTTGGTCATCGAGAACAGGCGAAACAGCGTATCCGCTCCGGGCGCGCCGGGCAGGCCCCGGCCGCGCGTACCGCGCGCGATCACCTGCGGCGGCGCATCGCCGTGGCCGATGCACGCCAGCGCCCCAGGCAGCGGCCCGACCTTGACTGCGCGCTCGACCAGCGCCGTCACCCGGGGCCAGGCCGTCATGCCGGCAGGCCCTGCGCGATCGCCCGCTGCGCCACCGCCGCCGCGCGGGCGAACAGCGTCGGCAGTCCGGCCTCGTCCAGCCGGGCCAGCGGCCACCATTCGCCGTCGCCCGCCGGCTCGCCTCCGGCGGCACAGACGATCACGTCGAGCAGCAGCTCGGCGTGGGTGAACACGTGCCGCACGGTTCCGGCGCTGCGTCCGTCGCCGGGCACCGGGGCGACGCCGTCGCCGTCGCGGCGCGCGGTCCAGCCATCGTCGGGCAAGGCGCGCATTCCGCCCAGCATCCCGCGCGCCGGCCGCCGCACCAGCCAGACGGCATCGTCGCGCACGATCCAGAAGGCCCGGCCCCGCCGCTGCGGGCGCGGCGGCTTCGCCGCCTTGACGGGGAAGCGCGCGGGATCGCCGGCGGCCCGCGCCCGGCAT
>JAGWUH010000068.1 GCA_028868535.1 Sphingomonadales bacterium
GCGCAGGCCCGCCGCGTCGCCGCGCCGCGCCACCGCCCGGCGGCGCAGGGGACGGGCGAGGAAGCGCGGCTGCTGCGGCTGTTCGCCGAGGACGAGACGCGCGAGGCGGCGCTGCACCCGATCGAGGGCATCGCCCAGGGCGAGGCGGTCGATCCGGCGGCGCTGGCGCAGGTGTTCACACCCGAGCTGGGCCGGCGCCAGCGCGCGTCGGTCGATGCCAGCCTGGCGGCGCTGGCGCGGATCGACGCGGCGCGGCTGCCGCCGGCGCGGCAGATCTCCTATGCCGCGTTCGATGCCGAGAAGCGGGCGGAGCGGGCGATGCTGGCGCCCGACGTGCTGGCGCTGACCGAGCCACGGCCGTTCAACCACTTCCTGGGCCTGCACGTGCAGTTCCCGGCGCTGATGAGCGGCAACGGCATCGTCCCGTTCGCCTCCACCGCCGATTATCGCCGCGCGCTGCGCATCGACGCCGCCTTTGCCGGGGTGCTGGACAACACCATCCTGCGCTTCCGCGACGGCCTGGCCACCGGCGTGGTCGAATCGAAGCTGACGGTGCGCAACATGATCGTGCAGATCGACGGACTGCTGGCCCAGGGCACGACCGGCTCGCCGTTCTATGGCCCGGTCAAGGCGTTTCCGGCCGCGGTGCCCGCGCACCTGCGGCCGGCGCTGCAGCGCGAATATGCCGATGTCATCGATACGCGGGTGAACCCCGCCTATCGCCGGCTGCGCGACTTCCTGCGCGACGAGTACCTGCCCGGCGCGCGCGACGGGGTGGGGCTGGCGGCGATGAAGGGCGGGGCGACGCTCTATCCGCTGCTGGTGGCGCAGGAGACGACGCTGCCGCTCGACCCGGCGCAGGTCCACCGGCTGGGGCTGTCGGAAGTGGCGCGCATCCAGGCGGAGATGGACGTGGTCAAGGCCGAGCTCGGCTATGCCGGGCCGCTGCGCGGGTTCTTCGACCGCATCCGCGCCGATCCGCGCTACCATCCGAAATCGGCCGACGAGCTGGCGGAGGGATATGCGCGCATCGGCCAGGCGGTCGACGCGCAGATCCCGCGGCTGTTCAGCCGGGTGCCGCGCACGCCGCTGGAGATCCGGCCGTTCCCCGCCTATCGCCAGCGCTTCGAGGCCGGCGGCTCCTATGACGCGGGGACGGCAGACGGCACCAAGCCCGGCACGTTCTATTTCAACACCTGGGACCTGTCCAACCGCTTCCTGACCGGGATGGCGACGCTGTACCTGCACGAGGGCAAGCCGGGCCATCACTTCCAGATCAGCCTGGCGCTGGAGGACGCGTCGCTGCCCGACTTCCAGCGCTATGGCGGCAACAACGCCTATGTCGAGGGCTGGGCGCTCTATGCCGAGACGCTGGGCTACGACATGGGCCTCTATCGCGACCCGATGCAGCACTGGGGCACGCTGGACGACGAGATGCTGCGGGCGATGCGGCTGGTGGTCGACACCGGCATCCACGCGGCAGGGCCCGTGGGGGGCTGGAGCCGCGAGCAGGCGATCGCCTACATGCTCGCCAACAGCGGGATGGGGCGCAACGACGCCGCCGTCGAGGTGGATCGCTACATCGCCAACCCGGCGCAGGCACTGAGCTACAAGATCGGCGCGCTGACGATCGAGCGGCTGCGCGACAAGGCGCGGGCGGCGCTGGGTCCGCGCTTCGACATCCGCGCGTTCCACGAGCAGGTGCTGGGATCGGGAGCGCTGCCGCTGCCGGTGCTGGAGATGAAGATCGACCGCTGGATCGCGGCCGCGCGTTGAGCGGGACAGCGGCAGATGCAAAGCCGCCAGTGCTTGCGGCGAAGCCGCTGACCAGATCACCTGCGCTCGAAGATGAACGCGAGCGGGCAAGGGGCGCGCACGGTCTTTGCGATCTCTGCGCTCTTTGCGCCTCTGCGTGAATCCCTTCTTTTTTCCTTCTTGAGGACACACGAATCCGGCCGCTGCGAGCGCGGCGTAACCCCGGCCTGAAACACCGGGGTCGCCATTCGCGAGAAAGCGGACCGGATGGGGGGAAGATGAAACCTATGTGGTTGTAAATGTGAAATCAGGGTTGGGGGTGTGGGGTGCCGGCGGGCGTTCAGCTTGGTTGCTCGAGGTCCCCGCTTTCGCGGGGATGACGGGGTTGCGGGGGCCGGCGGGCGTTCAGCTTGGCTGCTCGAGGTCCCCGCTTTCGCGGGGATGACAGGGGTGGCCGGGAACGTCAGGCGTTGAGGCCGGCAGCGTGTTTCGCGGCGACGTAGCCCCAGGTGAACGACGGACCGATCGAGCAGCCGGCGCCCGGATAGGCGCGGCCCATGACCGATGCGGTGGTGGTGCCGGTGGCGTAGAGCCCGGGGATCACCGAGCCGTCCTCGCGCAAGACCCGCGCGTGGCTGTCGGTGACGCAGCCGCCGAACGTGCCGACATCGCCGGGGACGACGGGAACCGCGAGGAACGGCGCCTGTTCGATCGCGCCGAGGCTGGCGTTGGGGCGCCAGGTGTGATCGCCGAGGAAGCGATCGTAGGCGCGGGCGCCGCGGCCGAAATCCTCGTCGACCCCGGCGCGCGCGAAGCCGTTGAAGCGATCGACCGTCGCCTGCAGGGCATCGCCCGGGATGCCGCAGGCCGCCGCCAGCTCGGCGATGGTGGCGCCGGACTTCAGCCAGCCTTCCCCGGTCCAGCGCGCCGGCTTGCGGGAACCCGGCATCGTGTCCGCGAGCATGTAGTCGGCGGTATACCGGCTGTCGACGATCATCCAGCTCGGCACCGCCGGCACGGTCTTGTGTCGTTCGAGCATGCCCTTGCAGAAGGCCATGTAGGAGCCGGCCTCGTTCTGGTAGCGCACGCCGCTCTGGTCGACGACGATCGCGTGGGGCTTGGCCATCTGCGGCTGGATCATCTGCGGCCCGGCACCCGGCGGGAGCGTCATCTGGTTGCCGACCATCTCGTCCATCTGCGCCATCGCCGCGCCGATCCGCATCAGTTCACGGTGCATGTCGCCGGTATCGCCGGGGGCGGTGTGCGACCATTCGGCGCGGGTGTGCGGGATGTAGCGATCCTTCATGTCCTGGTTGCGCGCGAAGCCGCCGGCGTTGAGCAGCACGCCGAGGCGCGCGCCGATGCGCCGCGGCCGGCCGTCGATCACGCATTCGACCCCGGTGACCGCACCGTCCTCTACCACCAGTTGCTGCACCGCCGCGTTGCGCCGGAACTCCACCCCGGCGCGGACCGCGGCCTGCAGCATGCGGCCCTGCAGCGCGCGGCCGGCGGTGGCCCAGTCCTTGCCGGTGAGCCGGCCGGTGACCATGCGCAGGCCGGTGCGCAGCATCGCCCGGCGCGCCGGCCACGAGCGCCGGAACAGCGGCAGCAGCATCATCTGCCCGATCGGCGCCGGGAACGGCATCGTGCTTTCGCGCAGCAGGGGCTTCCATTCGCCGAGCTCGTTGGTGTCGAACAGGTCGGCGACGACGGTGCGGCCGGGCTCGCTGCCGCCGGCGCGATCGTCGTAGTAATCCGGCCAGTAGGGCACGCGGCCGAGGCGAATACCCTGTTCGACGAGGAAATCGACCATCTTCGTCGCTTCGCGGACGTACGTGGCGCGGCGTTCGCGGGTGGCGCCGAGCGCCGGGCCGTCGCTGTCCGGTTCGGCGCCGGTGGTGGCATCGAGGTAGGTCATCGCCCGGTCGAAGCTGTCGTCGATGCCCTCGTCCTTCATGAAGCGGTTGTCGGGAATCCACATGACGCCGCCGGCGCGCGCGGTGGAGCCGCCGAGCAGGTCGGTCTTCTCGAGGATCAGCACCGATTTGCCGGCGCGCCGCAGCACCAGCCCCGCGCACATCGAGCCGCCGCCGCTGCCGACGACGACGAAATCGAAAGTCTCGTCCATGTTCCCGCTCCCCGCTTCTCGTTCAGGCCAGCCCGAGCGCCGCCAGCAGCGACTTCGGATACTTGATCACCGCCCGGCGTTCCCTGACCCGCCAGCCGTCGGGCGTGCGCACGACGATGTCAGTGTTCTCCCCGCCGAAAAAGCTTTCGTTTTCAGGGTTTGGGACCAGCCACTTCATCTTCACCTTCACCTCGCCATCCTGCTCGAAAACGTAGCAGTTGGTCATGTGGTGCAGCATCGGGTGCGGCGGCTTGCCGGGCGCGAAGAACGCCTTGATCGCCTCGATCCCCTCGAACCGGCTGCCGCCTTGGCCGCAGCCGGTGCTGTCGAACACGGCATCCTCGGTGAAGGCGAGGTGGAACAGCGACTGGTCGTCATGATCGACAGCGTGGTGGACGAAGGCTTCGAGCTGCTGGATTTCAACGATGTCGCGATGATCGAGCACGGTTCTCTCCCGGGGGCGGCCTGTTCCGGCGCGTTGCCGCGAGTGTCATCCGGCATCGCGGCAAATGCAAGTTCCCTCGCACGCCGTCCTGCCCGCATGCCCGATTGACAAACCTGTCAAACCCGCGGACCAACCGGACAGAAGCCGTTGCCAGAAGGACCGTGACCGATGACCGCCGCCCATCCCTGCCCGCACCTGGCCGGCCGCGACGATCGCAAGACCGCCGCCGTCGCCGCCGCCCACGACGTGATCCAGCCCGACGCGGTGAAGCTGGGGGCGTTCGCGACGATGCGGCAGGTGCTGCGCGGGCGCGAGTTCCGCCAGGCGATGCTCAACGGCGACCGCTTTCCGGTCAAGGACCCGTCGCAATTGCCGGTGTTCTTCCTCGACGGCGACATGCACCGGGCCAAGCGCACGGCGCTGGCGAAATTCTTTTCGCCCAAGGCCATCGCCAGCCTGTTCCGGCCGGTGATCGACCGCGAGACAGCGCGGCTGGTGGGCGAACTGCGCCGCACCGGGCGCATGCGGCTGGACGAGGCGTCGTGGCACCTGGCGGTGGCGGTGACGGCGGAGGTCGTCGGGCTGGGCGAGAGCCCGGGCGTGGCGATGGCCGATCGCATCGAAAGGATCATGAGGCACGGCGAGTATCCGGGGATGCCGCCGCTGCGCCGGTTCATCGCCGCGCAGCTTTCGAAGCTGCGGACGCTCGACTTCTTCCTCAGGGACGTGAAACCGGCGATCCGCGCGCGCCGCGCCGCACCCCGCGACGACCTGATCTCGCAAATGCTCGACGACGGCTTTTCGGACGTGATGATCCTCGTCGATTGCATGGTCTATGCGACGGCGGGGATGACGACGACGCGCGAGTTCATCACCATGGCCTGCTGGCAGCTGTTCGACCATCCGGAGCTGCGCGAGGCGTTCGTGACCGGGGACGAGCGCGCGCAGTTCGCGATCCTCGAGGAGATCCTGCGGCTCGATCCGGTCGGCGGCTACCTCTATCGCCGCGCCGACGCGGGCGTGCCGGAGGCCTTGCAGGGCAAGCTCGCCGCCGGCCAGACGTATGCCCTCGACCTGCGCGCGGCCAACTGGGACGAGGCTGCCGCCGGCCCCTGCCCGCATGCGCTCGACCCCGACCGGGCGGCACGGATGAAGGAGACCGGCAGCTACATGGCGTTCGGCGACGGGCCGCACCGCTGCCCCGGCGCGCAGGTCGCGCTGCACGAGACGCGGGTGTTCGTCGATGCGCTGTTCCGCGTGCCTGGTCTGACGCTGGCGCAGCCGCCGCGCATCGAGTGGAACCGCTCGCTGATGAGCTACGAACTGCGCGACTGCATCGTCACCTGCGCGCCGGGCTGAACGGCCGGCACGCACCGTTCGCCGCAGGGCGGGTTGCGGTGCCGCGCGGTGCGGCCTATCCGGTCCGCCTGCCACGGGAGCTTTCTTCGCATCATGGTCCTCGTTCCGATCCGCAGCCTCGCATCGCCCGCTTTCGGAACGGAATTACCCCATGCCCGCCATCACGCTCTCGCACCTCGGCTGGACTGCGCCTGACGGCCACGCCGTCTTCACGGATCTCGATTTCAGCTTCGCCGCCGCACGCACCGGGCTGGTCGGCCGCAACGGCGTGGGCAAGACCACGCTGCTGCGGCTGATCGCCGGGACATGCGCGCCGACGTCCGGGACGGTCGCCTGTTCCGGCCGCGTCGCGCTGCTCGAACAGGCGGTGGCGCCGGCGCCGGGCGCGACGATCGCGGACCTGTTCGGGGTGCGCGCGGCGCTGGCGGCGCTACGCCGCGCCGAAGCGGGTGACGCCGACGCGGCGGGCCTGGCGGCGTTGGACTGGACGCTGGAAGCGCGGCTGGCGACGGCGCTGGCGCAAGTCGGGCTCAACGCGCGCGCGGAGACGCGGCTGGCGGCGCTGTCCGGCGGACAGGCGACGCGCGCGGCGCTGGCGGCGCTGGCGTTTGCCGAGCCGGATTTCCTGCTGCTCGACGAGCCCACCAACAACCTCGACGAGGCGGGCCGCCCGGCGGTGCGCAGCCTGCTGCGCGGCTGGCGCAAGGGGGCGGTGGTGGTCAGCCACGATCGCGCGTTGCTGGCGGAGATGGACGCCATCGTCGAGCTGACCGGGCTCGGGGCGACCCGCTTTGGCGGCAACTTCGCCGCCTACGAGGCGCGCAAGGCGCTGGCGCTGGCGGCGGCCGAGCACGACCGCGACCACGCCGCGCGGCACGAGGCCGAGGTGCGGCGGCAGGCGCAGGCCACGCGCGAGCGGCAGCAACGGCGCGACCGCGACGGGCGGCGCAAGGCCCGCCGCGGCGACCAGCCGCGCATCCTGCTGGGGGCGATGGCAAACCGCGCCGAGAACACCGTCGGCGGCAATGCCCGGCTCGCCGAGCGGCGGCAGGAAGACGCAGCGGCACGGCACCGCGACGCGCGCGCGCGGCTGGAGGTGATCGCGCCGCTGGCGATGGCGATCGCGCCCACCGGGCTGGCGGCGGGGCGGACGGTGCTGGCGCTGGAAGCGGTGGACGCCGGCTACGCGGCGGGGCGGGCCGTGCTGCGCGACCTGTCGCTGACGGTGGCCGGTCCGGAGCGGATCGCCGTGACCGGGCCGAACGGCGCCGGCAAGTCGACGCTGCTGGCGGTGGCGGCCGGTGCGCTGCCACCGTGGCGCGGCACGGTGCGGCGGCCGGTGGCCGGCGTGCTGCTCGACCAGCGGCTGGCGGTGCTCGACCCGGGGCTGTCGGTGGCGGCGAACTTCGCGCGGCTGAACCCGGGCCTGGAGGCGCAGGCGGGGCGGGCGGCGCTGGCACGGTTCCGCTTTCGCGCCGGCGCCGCCGACCAACCGGTGGCGACGCTGAGCGGCGGGCAGGCGTTGCGCGCGGCGCTGGCCTGCGTGCTCGGCGGGCCGCGGCCGCCGGCGCTGCTGCTGCTCGACGAGCCGACCAACCACCTCGATCTCGACACGCTGGCGGAGTTGGAGCGCGCTCTGGCGGGCTATGACGGCGCGCTGCTGGTGGTCAGCCACGATGCGCACTTCCTCGCTGCGATCGGGTTGACGCGGCGCATCGCCCTGCCCGGACCCGAGGCCGCGCCGGAACGTTGAAGCCGGTGCAAGGAGCACCCGCCGCGTGAGCGCATTCGTCGCCCTGCGCCGGCGCCCGCTGGCCGCGGGG
>JAGWUH010000008.1 GCA_028868535.1 Sphingomonadales bacterium
GGGGCGCGGCTTGCGCGCCGCCTTGGGCCTGGCCGGCTGCGCCGGGAAAGCGGCGGGCACGCGCTGGCCCGGCGGCAGGGCGACCGCCACGGTGGCGGGAAAGGCGGGCGGCGCGGTCGTCCGGGCCGGGACGGCCTTGGGCTTGGTGGCGCGTTTGCCGGTCTTCGCCGGCGGCGCGGCCTTGGTCCGGCCGTGCGCGGCAATGCGGTTGCGTCCGTTCTGCATCGGCTTGTTTTCCCCCTCTGCCGATACGGAGGCCCTTGCGATCGATTGTGTCTTCGAGCCGCCGTGCGGCGAGATCGGTGACCTTGCCGCCCCGTGAAGCTGTCATGCGGCCCGGGGGCGCTCAATACGGGGATTCCCACAACACGATCGCGCGGTTGGGGATAACTTGCCGCGGGCGGCGGCCCGGGCGAATCAGGGGACGGGGCGGACCACCGGCGAGATCACCAGCCGGTCGAGCAGTTCGGCGCCGCGTTCGACGCTGAGGTTGCCCTGTTCGAGCCACCACGCCAGCGTTTCCACCATGGCCGAGGCGACGAAGCGGAAGGCGAGATCGTCGGGTATGGCGCTGCCCGGCCTGCGGTATTCGAGTGCGACCTCGCGCGAGATCTGGATGATCTCCTCGCGGATGGTGGCGGCGGCGCCGCCGGTGAGCAGCGCGCGCCACAGCGCCCGGTGCTGGTCGACATAGGAGACGATGGCACGGCAGGACGCGCGCGAATCGATGGTCCCGCTCTGCTGCGTGTCCATCGACAGGCCGATCAGGCGGCGGATCTGCGCGGCGGCGAGATCGTCGAGCAGGGCGGCCTTGGTCGGGAAGTGGCGGTAGAAGGTGGCGTAGCCGACGTTGGCGGCATCGGTGATGTCGCGGATGGTGATGGTGTCGAGCGGGTGGCGCTCCACCAGATCGAGCAGCGCCGCGCGCAGCGCCTCGCGCGAGCGGACGATGCGCGCATCCTCCCGGCGGGGCGGCGCGTCCTCGCGAGTGGGCACGACGGCGGTTTCCAAGTGCGCTGCTCCCTGCTTGCTGAACGTGCGCGTAGCACGCCCGGCGCGCTTATTCCATGTACCAGCCGTGGCTGACCACGAGGCTCTGCCCGGTCAGCGCGTTGCTGTCGAAGCCGGCGAACAGCAGCGCGACTTCGGCGACGTCCTCGATCGTGGTGAATTCGCCGTCGACGGTCTGGCCGAGCATGACCTTCCTGACCACCTCGTCCTCGCTGATGCCGAGCTCCTTGGCCTGCTCGGGGATCTGCTTGTCGACCAGCGGGGTGCGGACGAAGCCTGGGCAGACGACGTTGGCGCGGACCCCGTGCGCGGCGCCTTCCTTGGCGATGACGCGGCACAGGCCGAGCAGGCCGTGCTTGGCGGTGACGTAAGGGGCCTTGAGCTTGCTCGCCTCCTTCGAATGGACCGAGCCCATCAGGATGATCGCGCCGGAATTCTGGGCATACATGTGCGGCAGGACGGCGCGGGTGGTGAGGAAGGCGCCGTCGAGGTGGATCGCCAGCATCTTCTTCCAGTTGGCGAAGCTGTAGCTCTCGATCGGATCGACGATCTGCACGCCGGCGTTGGAGACCAGCACGTCGACGGTGCCCCAGCGCGCGACGACGGCGGCGACGCCGGCGGCGACCTGTTCCTCGCTGGTGACGTCCATCGCCACCGCCATCACCCTGCCGGGAGCGGTGGCGTCGAGGTCGGCGGCGGTGGCTTGGGCGGCGACCTGGTTGAGATCGGCGATCACGACTTTCGCGCCTTCGGACAAGTAGCGGCGGGCGATGCCGAGGCCGATGCCGCTGGCCGATCCGGTGATCAGGCAGACTTTGTTGGCGAGTTTCATGGCTGTTCGCTTTCGCTGGAGGAATCGGTGTCGCACAGGTCGAAGGTGACGATGCCGGTGCGGTGGCGGCGGCGGCGGCGCCAGCGCGGGTCGGCGAGGCTGCGGCGCGTGTCCTCGCGGCCGGCCTGCCAGTGCTCGGTGATCGTCTGGCGCGAGAATTCGTAGTCCTTGCCCTGGCTTTCGCAGGTTTCCGGCCGGTTGATCAGGTGCATGATCGAGATCGCGCCGGCCTCGTCGTGGCGGAGCAGGATCGCCAGGTCGGGATCGTCGCGCAGCTGTGCGGGAAGGCGGGCGGCGAGGCGGCGGGCGGCATCGGCGACGCGCTTGCGTTCGCGCGCGATGTCGGTGTTGAGGCGGGTGCGGCTGGAGAAGCGGATGTCCTTCTCGCGCTGGGCGACGTCGGCCAGGGTCTGCGGCAGCGGGCCGCGGGCGCTGAACAGGTCGACCTGGAACACCGTGCAATCGCCGTGGCGGTGGCTGTCGAGCACGTATTGCAGCGGGGTGTTGGAGACGAGGCCGCCGTCCCAGTAGGGTTCGCCATCGATCACCACCGCCGGGAAGCCCGGCGGCAGCGCGCCGCTCGCCATGACGTGATCGGGGGTGATCACGCGCTCGCGGTTGTCGAAATAGACGAAGTTGCCGGTCAGCACCTGGACCGCGCCGGCGCTGAAGCGCAGGCCGGCGCGGTTGATCCGGTCGAAATCGACCAGTTCGGCCAGCGTCTTGCGCAAGGGGGCGGTGTCGTACCAGCTCGTCGCCTCGGCGGTGCCGGGCATCGCCAGCAGCGGGCCGGGCAGGCGCGGCGTGAAGAAGCCGGGGACGCCGGCGAGGGCGGCGAAGGCGGAGGCGCCCTCGTTGAACCAGCGGCGCAACGGGCCGTCCTGCGCCGGGGCGGGGATCGTCAGGTGCGAGGAAGCCTCGTCCCAGAACGCGCGCAAGGCGGGGAGGCGGTCGGCCGGGGCGTTGCCGGCGATCAGCGCGGCGTTGATCGCGCCGATCGAGATGCCGGCGATCCAGTCGGGCAGCTCACCGGCTTCGGCCAGCGCCTCGTAGACGCCGGCCTGGTAGGCGCCGAGCGCGCCGCCGCCCTGGAGCACCAGCGCGCGCGTCACGTCGTGGCTCCGAGCAGGCGGGCGGCGTCCTCGGGCGTGTCGAGATCGCTGGTGTAGCGGGGGTGATCGACGTCGAGCCAGTGGACCAGCGCGGGATGGCGGTCGAGATGGAGGCGCGGCGGGCCGAGCGCGGGATCGGCCTGGAGCGCGCGGGCGACGGCGCGGGGCAGCAGCACCGGGTTGCCGCGCTGGCCTTGGTGGCGCGGGACCACCGCCCGGTCACCGCCGGCGGCGTCGAAGGCGGCGAGCAGCATCGCAAGGTCGGGCGCGGTGAGCAGCGGCTGATCCGCGAGGGCGATGGCCAGGGCACGGCGGTCGAGGCGGGCGGCGGCGAGGCCGGCGCGCACCGAGGTGGCCTGGCCTTCGGCGGCGCGGGGGTTGGCGACGAAGCGCAGCGGCAGCCCGGCGAGGGCTTGGCGCGGGGCGCTGTCGTCCGCGGCGGTGACGACGACGAGATCGTGCCCGGCGTCGAGCCAGAGCCGGGCGCTGCGGCGGAGCAGCGGCTCACCGGCGATGTCGAGCAGCAGCTTGTTGGCGCCGCGCATCCGCTGGGAACGGCCGGCGGCGAGCAGCACGACTTCGATGGGACCGGCGGCGGGCATGGGCGACGTTCTGGCCGATTTTGTGCGGGTGCGAAAGAGGCTAGCCGGCGGCCATGGCCGCGGCGATCGCGCTGCGCGCGGCGGCGGTGATCGCCTTGCGGTGGGCCAACGCCTCCCCCGCGAGCGGCGGCAGGAAGTGGACGCGGACGTCGACCGGGCGCGCGCGGGCGGCGATGCGGCGGAAATTGGCGACGCCGGGCTCGGCCCCGACCCAGGCGACGCCGGGGACGGCGGTGCCGTAATCGAGCCAGACCGGCTGGATGACGACGCCCTCGGGAAGTGGTTCGAGCGCGCCGAGCAGCGAGGACTTGAACGGCAGCAGCGCCACGCCATCGCCGGTGGTGCCTTCGGGGAACAGGCTGACCGTGCCCATTTCCGCCAGCGCGTCGCGCAACTGCGCTACTTGCGCGGCGACCCCGGCGCGATCGTGGCGGGCGATGAACACGGTATCGTTGAGCCGCGCCAGCCAGCGCACCAGCGGCACGACGGCGAGGCCGTCATGCCCGACGAAAGCGCTGCCGGTGCCGCCGATCGCGAGGATGTCGATCCACGAGACGTGGTTGGCCAGGATCAGCACGGTGCCGGGCGCGCGCGTGCCGACGAGGCGGACGCGAATGCCGAGCACGCGCGCCGCCAGCGCCAGGAAGCGGCGCGGCCAAGGGTTGTGCGGGCGGCGCAGGGCGCGGGCCAGCAGGGTGGGGGTGAGCAGGGTGAGCAGTGCAAGCAGCAGCGCCAGCAGGCGCGCGCCGAGGCGCAGCGCGGCGGCGGCGCGGCCGGCGATGCCACCCGACGCCGGGGCCGGCAGGGCGCCGTCCGTCATCGCGGCTTCAGGTGGCGGGATCGGTCTTTTCCCGCCCGAGGCGGACGCCGAACAGTTCGAGGCGGTGATCGACCAGGCGGTAGCCGAGACGTTCGGCGATCTGCCGCTGCAGGGCTTCCAGCTCGGGATCGACGAATTCCATGACCTTGCCGGTCTCGACGTCGATCATGTGGTCATGGTGCGCTTCTGGCGCGGCTTCGTAGCGGGCGCGGCCATCGCCGAAATCGTGGCGATCGAGGATGCCGGCTTCCTCGAACAGGCGGACGGTGCGGTAGACCGTGGCGATCGAGATGCCGGGATCGATCGCGGAGGCGCGTTCGTGCAGGCGATCGACGTCGGGG
This sequence comes from Sphingomonadales bacterium, assembly GCA_028868535.1. Classification (GTDB taxonomy): domain Bacteria; phylum Pseudomonadota; class Alphaproteobacteria; order Sphingomonadales; family Sphingomonadaceae; genus Novosphingobium. The sequence goes on from JAGWUH010000008.1 coordinate 4,719, forward strand.
TGGTCCGCGCTTTCCGACAGGACGCGGGCGATGACGCGGCGCTGCTCGGTGATGCGGAGGCCGCGTTCGGCGCAGAGCGCTTCGATGTCGATGGGCTGTTGCACCGGTACTCTTTCGCTGGAGAACGCTTCCCGGAATAGGCTCCGGGAAGCGATTCTTCAACCTCTTGCGGTGGCGACGGTCAGGCCGACGCCGCCACCTTGGCCTTGCGGCCGCGACGGGCGCCGGGCTTGCGGCCGAGGCCGATCTTCTTGGCGAGATCGCGGCGTTTCTCGGCGTAGTTGGGCGCGACCAGCGGATAGTCCGAACCCAGGTTCCAGCGGGCGCGATACTGTTCCGGCGTCATGCCGTGGTGCGTCATCAGGTGGCGCTTGAGCATCTTCAGTTCCATGCCGCAATCGAGGCAGACGAGATGATCGCTCTTGACCGAGGAGCGCAGCGAGACCGCCGGCTTCGGCGGCGCTTCCGCGGCGACCGGCTCGGGCTGGCCGAGGCCGGCGAGCGCGCCGTAGACGTTGCTGATCAGGATGGGAAGATCCTCCACGCCGACGCTGTTGTTGCTGACGTGCGCGGCGACGATGTCCGACGTCAAAGTGATCAGCGTCTCGTTCGAATCTGCAATGATGTTGTCCATGTTGTTCCTCTTTATTCTTGCGACGACGACCCGATTATCGACAGCGTCGTTGTTTGCGATCACTGCCCGGGAACGGCCGGATTTGCCCAGGGCAACCGGCTTGACGTTCGATCCTCTGTTCATTTCTTGGCAACGATCCGCGCCCCCTAAGCGGAACCGTTGCTCGTTTTCTCATGGACCTTTGTACTGCCCAGTTCAAGAGACAAAAGTTGCAGTTATGCACAATTCAAGACGGGTTGCCCAAGTTGGCATCCGAAACGACCTGGACTTTAGTCTAGTCTTCGCTCGAAGGTTATTGCGTCGAGGCGATCGCCTTTTGCAGTGCGATAATAATTCGGGCGAAGTCCGATCGGTTCAAACCCCGCAGCGCGATAAAGATGCTCGGCTTCGTTGCCGCGTCGCATTTCCAGCAACATGCGGGTGATGCCGGCCTCCGCCGCGCTCGCCAGCGCCCGGGCGAGAAGCCGCGCGCCGAGCCCCCGCCGGCGCCAGCGGGGTGCGATTGCGAACAGCAGCAGTTCCTCCTCGTCGAGCGTGGCGCGCAGCAGGGCGAAGCCGGCGGCCGGCGCCGATTCGGCCGGTTCCGCGCCGTGTTGATCGATCAGCAGGGTGCGGCAGCCGCCGAGCAGCAGCGCGTTCTCCACCTGCGAGCGGGTCCACGCCTCGCCGTAGAGCGGGTCGAACGCCGCCTGCATCACCGCCATGATGCGATCCAGATCGTCGCATGGGGGGGGCGGCGGCGCGCTCAAGGGGCGGCCTCGCCCGGCTGGCGCGAACCCGGCAGGCGCGCATCGGGCGCCCGGCCATAGATCGGCGCGAGGTCGGCGGTGAGCAGCGCCGGGGGCAGCCCCGGCAGGGCGCGGGCATCGGGCCACAGCGCGTGGGCGGTGCCGAAGCCGCGCGCGGCGACCAGCGCTTCCGCCTGGGAGCCGGCGACATGCGCTTCCGGTGCCTCGCGGGCGGCGTCGGGCGTGAGCGAGGCGAGCGGGCGGAGCGGCTGGCCGGCGGCATCGAAGGGCTGGCAGAACCATTCGCCGTGGCCGCCGGTGGTGGCGACCAGCACGGGTTCGTGGCCGGCGAGCGGGCGCGCCTGCGCGGCAATCAGCGCCAGCGTCGGATAGCCGACGATCGCGCTGCCCCAGGCCAGCGCCAGCGCCCGCGCCGCGGTGAGGCCGATGCGCAGGCCGGTGAAGCTGCCCGGGCCGAGGCCGACGACGATGCGGCCGGCGCGGCCCTTGTCCGGCAACGCGGCGATCATCGGCACCAGCGCCTCGGCATGGCCGCGGCCGAGCAGGCGGAAATCGCCGGCGAGCAGACGGTCGTCCTCGAACAGGGCGACCGAACAGGCATCGGTGGTGCATTCGATGGCAAGCGTGCGGTTCATGGCCCGCGCCCTATGCAACGCGGGCGTCGGGGGCAAGGGCACGTAAGGGCAGGGCGCAACAAGCGGGGAGCGGGGGGCACGCGTTCTTTGCGTTGCCTTAACCCGGGCGCGGCTATGCGGCGGGGATGTCCACGACCGCGCTTCCCCGCAGCGACGTTTCCGCCGGAGTCGGCCTGTCCGGCCTGGCGGGGCTGGCGTTGTGGGTCGGCGTGTGCCGCAACTGGGCGGCGATCGGCGCGGCGCTCGACCTGCCGGGGCCGCGGCTGCCGCTGGCCGGGCCGCTGGCGGCGCTGGCGGCGCTGCTGTTCTCGGGCGCGCCGATGGTGTTGTGGTCGCTGCTGGTCGACCGGGTACACCGCGATCCCGCGACCGGGCTCGACTGGGACCGGCCGCGCGCCTGGAGCGCGCATCGCGAGATCACCCTCGTCAAGCTGCTGGGGCTGTGGGCGACCTGGGCGACGATCGCCTTCGCCTATTGCGTGGCGCGCTGGTACTGGGCCGATCCCTATCGTTTCGCGATGGACGTCCTGGGGGCGGCGGCCTTGCCGGTCTTCGTCCTGTCAATGGTTTACGTGCCATGGCTGGACCGATATCTGAAGGAACCGCGCGATGGCGCCTGGCATTTCGGGGCGATGCTGCTGGGGCTGCCGGGGGTCGATCGCGAGGAGGTGGCGCGCCATGTCCGGGCCTGGGTGGTCAAGGGCTTCTTCATCGCGTTCATGATCTCGATCCTGCCGGGCGGGTTTCGCCAGATCGTGCTGGGCGACTGGCGCGAGCTGGGGGGCGATCCGGTGCGGTGGTCGAACTGGCTGTGCGACGCGATGTTCCTCGTCGACGTGCAGATCGCCATGGTCGGCTACCTGCTGACGCTGAAGCCGCTGGCGGCGCAGATCCGCTCGGCGCAGCCGCGGCTGGCGGGCTGGGTGGCGGCGCTGGTCTGCTATCCGCCGTTCATCCTGATGAATGCGGGCGGGCCGCTCGACTATCATGCCAACACCGCGGACTGGGGGTTCTGGCTGGAAGGGCACCCGGCGTTGCTGTGGGGCTGGGGGATGCTGCTGGTTCTGCTGACCGGGATCTATGCCTGGGCGACGGTGGCGTTCGGGTTGCGGTTTTCCAACCTGACCTATCGCGGCGTCCTGACCAACGGGCCGTACCGGTTCTGCAAGCACCCGGCCTATTTCGCCAAGAACCTGTTCTGGTGGGCTTCGACCCTGCCGATGCTGGCGACGACGCATTCGCTGGTCGACGCGGTTCGCAATACCGTGATCATGGCGCTGGTCTCGGCGGTGTACTGGTGGCGGGCGCGGACCGAGGAGGCGCACCTTTCGGCCGAAGACCCGAAGTATCGCGCCTATGCCGCGTGGATGGCCGAGCATGGGCTGGTGACGGCGCCGCTGCGCCGGCTGGGGGCGGGTTGGCGCACGCGCGCCGGCGCGGTGCAGGTCCCCGCCGAGTAGGCTGGCCTTTCGGGACGCACGGCTGCTATCCTCCCGGGCAAGGCGGGAGAGAGTGATGGCCACGTTCGTGTTGGTGCCGGGTGCGATGCACGGAAGCTGGTGCTGGGACCGGGTGGTCCCGCTGCTCGAAGGCGAGGGGCACCGCGCGGTGGCGGTCGACTTGCCCGGCATGGGCCTGGGCGGGGCAGCCGCCGATGACGGCGTCACGCTGGCGGACTGGGGGGACCATGTCGCCGACGTGGTCCGCGCGCAGCCGGGGCCGGTGGTGCTGGTCGGGCACAGCCGGGGCGGCCTGGTGATCGGCGAGGCGGCGGAGCGTGTCCCGGCGCTGCTTGCGGGACTGATCTATGTCGCGGCGCTGCTGGTCCCGCCGGGCGAGAGCGTTGCCGGCCTGCGCGGGGTCGACCCGGGCGCGGGACCGCATGCGGTTCCCGGTTTCGCGACGCTGACGGCGATGTTCTACCAGAAATGCTCGCCGGAGGATGCCGCCTGGGCGGTGGCGCGGCTGGAGGCGGAGCCGTTGCAGATGCTGACCAGCGCGGCGACGATCACGCCGGAACGCTGGGGACGGGTGCCGCGCGGCTATGTCGAGTGTCGCGACGATGCGACGATCGCGCTGGTGGAACAGCGGCGGATGCAGGCGGCGCTGCCGTGCGATCCGGTGGTCACGCTCGACAGCGACCATTCGCCCTGGCTGTCCGCGCCGGCGGCGCTGGCCGGGGCGATGGCGGCGATGGCGCGGGGGTTCGGCGGCTGAACCGCCCGCGCCGGTTGCGTCAGCCGCAGGTGCCGGGGCAGGCGCGGGTGCGCTGCCAGTCCTTGCGGAACGGCGGCATCGCCACGTAGCGGTCGATCGCCTGCTCGAAGTGGCGGATGCGGACTTCCTGGTAGTTGGCCAGGGTGATGCTGTCCTTCATCGAGGCTTCGAGGCCCTCCTGCTGGAGGAACAGGTTGTCGGTATCCTGGTCGAGGATGTCGCCGAATGCCGGGGGCATGCCTTCGGCTTCCTTGAACGACTGGTGATCTTCGAGGACCTGGCATTCGGCGGTGACCGGCTGGCTGCCGTCGGTGGGCAGGGGACGAAGGAACAGCACTTCGTAGAACGACTTGCGGTGATCGCGCGGGTCGGGGCGGAAGCGGTAGACCATCGGCAGCGAGATGCCGGGGAAGATGAACATGTTGGGGAACAGGTTGTAGCTGAAGCAGTCGAGCAGCTCGCTGTCCGAATAGGCCGAGAGATCGGCGTTGTTGGCCGCCTCGAAGCTGTCGCGGTACATCTTTGCCATTGCCGCGCGCGCGGTCTCGCCGGGAGCGAGCTGGCGGGGCTTGCCGTCGAGCGAGGTGGGATCGCCGATGGTGAACTGCTCGAACACGTCCTGCTCGGTGATCTTGCCATAGAGGTGCGGGCTGACCACGCCGAGGGTGGAGATGAAGCGGTTCAGGTGCTCGCCATAGGTGTCGTACTGCGAGTTGGCATCGCCGTTCGAGGGCGAGACCTGCGGGTGGGTGGCGAGGACGTGGTAGGCCTCGTGGAAGGCTTCCTGGTTGAGCTTCCAGTTGCAGGGCAGGCGCTTCATCACGTGGAGGAAGGTGTAGCGGTCCTCGAGGTGCCAGGCCTTGAAGTGGGCCAGCGCCTCGGGCCCCATGTAGTCCTCGAGGCTGGGGGCGTCGGGGTCCATGTTGACGAAGACGAAGCCGCCGAGCGTGGCGACCCGGGCCTGCGGCAGGCCCTGTTCCTCCTTCGGCGCGTGCGGCAGGTCCCAGTCGCACAGCACGGTCTTGCAGGTGCCGTCGACGTTCCAGCTCCAGCCGTGGAACGGGCAGCGGAACTCGGTGGCGTTGCCCTCGGTGCCCGAGTGGCGCAGCTTGGTGCCGCGATGCAGACAGGCGTTGTGGTGGGCGCGGATCGAGCCGTCTTCCTGGCGGGTGACGATCAGCGAGTAGGGGCCGACGTCGTAGACCACGTAGTCGCCGGCTTCGGGAATATGTTCTTCGCGGCAGGCGAACTGCCAGGTGCGCGGCCACATGCTGGCGACCTCGCGCTCGGCGAACTCGGCGGTGGTGTAGCGATCGGAGGAGAAGTCCTCGTCGCCGAGGAAGGTGTAGCTTTCCGAGCGGACCCATTCGGGGGCGGGGTGGGCATCGCCGGCGATGATTTCCTGCGTGGTGATCGCCGGGCAGCGGGCTTCGCCGGGCTTCAGGCGCTTGGGATCGGCGTAGTTCATGGCGGTTCTCCGGGGGGCTTGCAGCGGGTGGGTCAGGCGGCGGCGTGCTTGTGGATCGCGCCGTCCTTCATGATCAGGGCGAGACGGGCGGCGTCGGTGAGGATCGAGACGTCGGCGAGGGGGTCGCCGTCGACCAGCAGCAGGTCCGCCAGCATGCCGGGTTCGAGCGTGCCGAGCTTGCCGGCAGCGTTCATCGCGCGGCCGCCGTTGCGGGTGGCGCAGACCAGCGCCTCGGCCGGCGAATAGCCGAAGAAGTCAACGAAGTGCTTGATGTCGCGGGCGTTGGTGCCTTGCGGGTTGAAGGCGATGCCGTAGTCGCCGCCGATCAGGTGGCGGATGCCGCGCTTGCGCAGCGCGCTGTGGGTTTCGGCGCCGGCGGCGACGAGCTCGTCGATGCGCATGGCGCAGGCGACCTCGCGGGTGATGCCCCAGGGCTCGGCTTCGTGGAGCATCGTGTAGAGCAGGCCGAACGCCGGGGTGACGAACACGCGGTCCTTCATGCTCTCCAGCATGTCGAGCATTTCCTCGTCGTGGTATTCGACGTGGTAGAACATGTCGACGCCGGCGCGGACGCAGGACTTGGTACCCTCGATCGAGCGGGTGTGGGCGTTGACCATCTTGCCGAAGGCGTGCGCGGTCTGGCAGGCCATCAGCACTTCGTCGTGCGCCATCGGCGTGCAATCGCCGGGGGTGCCGGGGTAGAACGGGTCGCCCGAGACATCGAGCTTGATGTTGTCGACCCCGGAGCGACATTGCAGGCGGACGGCGTGGCGCATCTGTTCGGGACCGTCGACCAGCATCGACGGGCCTTGCCGCGGGTCGTGGTCGCGGCCTTCGTCGCCCATCGCGCCGGTGACGCTGATTTCGAGGCCGGCGGCGCGGATGCGCGGGCCGGCCATGCGACCGGCGGCGATCTCGTTGCGGACGGCGACGGCCATGCGCTGCTTGGCCTCGGACGCGGAATAGATGCTGGTGAAGCCGTGGTCGAACAGCAGGCGGGCGTTGCGGGCGGAGGCCAGCGCCTGTTCCTCGGGCGGGACGATCATCAGGCCTTCGGTGGCGGTGATGCCGTCGAACGAGATGTGGCCGTGGCCTTCGGTCATGCCGGGCATCAGGAACTTGCCGGCCGCATCGATGACGAGGGCATCGTCGGCGGTGAGCGACGGGCCGACGGCGGCGATGGCGTTGCCTGCGACCAGCAGGTCGCCGGTGAACGGCGCCGCGCCGGTGGCGTCGAATATCGTGGCGCCCTTGATCAGCGTGCGGGCCATCGCCGGCTTCCCTCTCTCCGGGACGCCTGGTGCGTCCGATGGCGGGAAGGGGTAGGTCCGGCGGCGCGCGGCCATCGTTGACGAGAATCAAGGCGGGGCTTGACCGGGGCAGCAGTCGGTTTGCCCCGCGCCGTAGTTTGTGACCCTGGCGGAGCGATGTTGCCGCCAGGGTCAAGTGCGGGCCGGGATCAGGGGGCCGGGATCAGGGGGCCGGGATCATGGGGCCGGGATCAGGGGGCGAGTTCGTACTGGATGGTGACGTTGACGTTCATCGCCACTTCGCCGGCCTCCACCGGGCTGGGGGCGGCGTCCATCGCCATCGCCTTGGCGGCGTAGAACACGCGCGGTTGCGGCTGGTAGCCGCCCGATTCGGCGATCGACAGCACGCGCAGGACGTGGAGGCCGGCGGCCTTCGCGTAGAGATCGGCGCGGGCGCGGGCGGACTTCATCGCCGCAAGGCGGGCTTCGTCCAGCGCGGCGTCGGGGTTGTCGAGGCTGAAGTCGGGGCCGTTGACCTGGTTGGCGCCGGCGTTGACCAGCGTGTCGATCACCGCGCCCATCTTCGCAAGGTCGCGGGCGCGGACGGCGACGGTGTTGCTGGCCTGGTAGCCGACGACGCGCGGCGGGCGGTTGTCCGGGCGGGGGCCGTCCTCGTACTGCGGATTGAGCGAGAGGTTGGCGGTCTGGATGTCGCGCGGGGCCACGCCCTGCGCCTTCAGCGCCGCGATCACGCGGTTCATCGCCGCGGCATTGGCGGCCATGGCGGCGGACGCGGTTTTCGCGGTGCTGGCGACGCCGGTGGAGAACGTGGCGAGATCGGGGGTGCGGGTGGACCTGCCCTCGGCGGTGACCGTCAGCAGCGTGTTGCCGGCGGCGACGGTGGGCGCCTCGGCCGCGTGCGCGGCGAGGGGGAGGGCGGCGGCGAGCGCGAGCGGGGCGAGGAGAGTGGATTTCATGGGCTGACTCCCGGGTGGATGGAAGGAGTTTCGTTCAGGCGGGATTGCGCGAAGCTGAACGATCAGCACAGCGGCTTTTGCAGGACGGCCATCGGCAGGTTCCAGCCGGGCTCCGGGAAATCGCGGGTCTCGCCGGTCAGGTGGTAGCCGCGTCGCTGGTAGTAGGCGATCAGTTCGGGGCGGGCGGCGATGACGGTCATTTCCATCGCCGTCGCGGCGAATTCGCGGCGGGCGGCGGCTTCGGCCCGTTCGAGCAGGCGGCGGCCGAGGCCGTTGGCCTGGCGGGCGGGATCGACCGCGAACATGCCGAGATAGGCGAGTCCCGCGCCGAGGTCGGTGCCCAGGTCGGTGCCGAGGTCGGTGATCGTGATGCAGCCGTGCAGGGTGCCGCCGGCTTCGGCGAGGATCACGCGCTGCGCGGGGTTGGCCAGGACGGCGGCGAGGTCCGCGTCCGCAATGCGCTCGTTGTCGAGCAGGTCGGCCTCGTGAGTCCAGCCGCCGCGCGCGCTGTCCCCCCGGTAAGCGCTTTCGACCAGCGTTTTCAGCGGGGCGAGATCGGCGGGGGTGGCGAAGCGGTACGAGACGGTCAGAGCGTGGCCTCGATCGCTCGCGCGGCGGCGACCGGGTCTTCGGCGCGGCTGATCGGGCGGCCGACGACGAGGACGCTGGCGCCGGCGTCGCGCGCCTCGCGCGGGGTGACGGTGCGCTTCTGGTCGGCGCTTGGCTTGCCGGTGCCGGGGCGGAGGCCGGGGACGACGAAGAACCCGTCCTTCCACTGGCGGCGAATGGCAGCAACCTCGTGGCCCGAGCAGACGATGCCGTCGAGCCCGGCGGAATGGGCGAGATCGGCGAGGCGCAGCGCCTGGTCGTGCGCGGAGCCGCCGATGCCGGTGGCGGCGAGATCGCCCTCGTCGAGGCTGGTGAGCACGGTGACGGCGACGACCTTGCAGTGTTCGCCGGCGGCAGCCTTGGCGTCTTCCATCATCGCGCGGCCGCCGGCGGCGTGGACGGTGACGATCGCCGGTTCGAGCACGTGGATCGACTGCATGGCGGCGGCGACGGTGTTGGGGATGTCGTGCAGCTTGAGATCGAGGAAGATCGGCAGGCCGACGTGGGCGATCTCGTGGACGCCGTGATGGCCGTGGGCGCAGAAGAACTCGAGCCCGAGCTTGAGGCCGCCGACGTGGCCCTTGACCTTTTGCGCGAGCGCGACGGCCGCATCGAGCCGGGGCAGGTCAAGCGCGAGGAACAGCGGATTGTGATGCATGGAAATCAGGATCCCGGTTGGTCTTCTGGGGGAGCGGCCGGCGTGAGGCCGGCGGGCTGGGGGACGGCGAGTTCGGCGGGGGGGACGACTTCGGTGGCGCGGACGGTGTTCTCCAGCGCGGCGATGCGGCGATGGAGGCGCCAGCGCGCCGCCTTGGCCAGCAGCCAGGTGGGCATCATCCCGAGCAGGAAGAACGTGAGCGCGATGATGCCGACCGGCCACTCGAAATGGAGGTAGCCCTTTTCGAGCGGCCAGAAATTGACCGGGGCAGGGCCCCAGTTCATCGCGATGAAGGCGACGAGGAGCGCGGTAACGACTACCCAGAAGATCGTGCGGATGACCTGCATGGCTGAACGCCCCTCTTCCCTGTCGCGCCCCGACGCCAGGGTCTAGGGCGGATTTTCCGGCAAGGGAAGGGCGCGGTTACGCCCCGAACACGCGACGGAAGATCGTGTCGACCGCCTTGAAGTGATAGTCGAGGTTGAACTTGTCCTCGATCTGCGCCGGGGTCAGCGCGGCGGCGACTTCGGGATCGGCCTTGAGCAGCTCCATCAGGTTGAGCTGGCCGTCCGATTCCCAGACCTTCATCGCGTTGCGCTGGACCAGGCGATAGGCGGCGTCGCGCTCCAGCCCGGCCTGGGTCAGCGCCAGCAGCACGCGCTGCGAGTGGACGAGGCCGCCCATCTTGTCGAGGTTCTTCTGCATCCGCTCCGGATAGACGACGAGCTTGTCGATCACCGAGGTGAGGCGGGCGAGCGAGAAATCGAGCGTGATCGTGGCATCGGGGCCGATGTAGCGTTCGACCGAGGAGTGCGAGATGTCGCGTTCGTGCCAGAGCGCGACGTTTTCCAGCGCCGGGGTGACGGCCGAGCGGACGACGCGGGCGAGGCCGGTGAGGTTTTCGGTGAGCACCGGGTTGCGCTTGTGCGGCATCGCCGACGAGCCCTTCTGGCCCGGGGAGAAATACTCCTCGGCCTCGAGCACTTCGGTGCGCTGGAGGTGGCGGACTTCGGTGGCGAGGCGCTCAATGCTGCTGGCGATGACGCCGAGCGTGGCGAAGAACATCGCGTGGCGATCGCGCGGGATCACCTGGGTGCTGACCGGCTCGACCGCGAGGCCGAGCTTTTCGGCGACGTATTCCTCCACCGCGGGATCGATGTTGGCGAACGTGCCGACGGCGCCCGAGATCGCGCAGGTGGCGATTTCGGCGCGGGCGTGCTGGAGGCGGGCCTTGCAGCGGGTGAACTCGGCGTAGGCTTCCGCCAGCTTCTTGCCGAAGGTGGTGGGTTCGGCGTGGATGCCGTGGCTGCGGCCGATGGTGGGGGTGTACTTGTGCTCATAGGCGCGGCGCTTGATCGCTTCGAGCAGGGCGTCGAGATCGGCGAGCAGGATGTCCGCGGCGCGGGCGAGCTGGACGGCGAGGGTGGTGTCGAGCACGTCGGAGCTGGTCATGCCCTGGTGCATGAAGCGGGCCTCCGGCCCGACCTGCTGCGCGACCCAGTCGAGGAAGGCGATGACGTCGTGCTTGGTGACCGCCTCGATCGCGTCGATCGCGGCGACGTCGATCGCCGGGTTGGTGGCCCACCAGTCCCACAGCGCCCTGGCGCCCGAGGGCGGGACGACGCCGAGCTCGCCGAGCTTCTCGGTGGCGTGGGCCTCGATCTCGAACCAGATCCGGTAGCGGGCTTCCGGTTCCCAGATCGCGGTCATCTGGGGCCTTGCGTAGCGGGGGACCATGGTTCGACTCCTTTGCGTGATGGCCGGGCCGCTAGGGGGCGGGGCGGCGAAAGGCAAGGGGTGCGGCGGGTTGCCGGAGTCGCATAACCAGATTGGTGAAATTGTTGACATTGCGCGATGTTCTGCGTATGTTCTGGCCCGAAGGTTGATTCGGAAAAGTGCTGACAGGGATGTCAGCGGCTGGCGCGGAGGGGGAAACTTGGGCATGTTGCGACGGTGGGCGATGCTGGGAGAACGTTGGATGCGGCGGCTGACGCTGGTGGGTGTGACGGGGCTGGCCTTGCTGGCCGGCGTGGCGGCGGCGCAGGACGCGGGCGGGACCCATGCGTCGGCGGTGGATTTCTATCACGGCGTGGCGGTGCGCGATCCGTACCGGTGGCTGGAGGACGGGCAAGACCCGGCGGTGAAGGCCTGGGTGGCGGCGCAGAACGCGCGGTCGCGCGCCTATCTCGACGGGCTGCCGGACCGTGCCGGGATTGCCGGGGCGCTGACCTGGATCGAGGCGCACCGTTCGGTCGCGTTCGGCGGGATCGAGCAGGCCGGGGGCAGGCTGTTCGCGTTCGAGTCGGTGCCCGGGGCGCAGCAGCCGCGGCTGGTGGCGATGCCGCTGGCCGGACCGCAGGCGGCCGATCCGGCGGCGGCGACGGTGGTGCTGGACCCGCTGAAGCTGGCCGGCGACGGCAGCGTGACGATCGACTGGTTCGTGCCTTCGCCCGACGGATCGCTGGTGGCGGTGAGCCTGTCCGCGAACGGCAGCGAGGACGGCACGCTGCACGTGTTCGAGGTGGCGACCGGCCGCGAGGTCGAGCCGCCAGTCGCGCACGTGCAGTATCCGACCGCCGGGGGATCGCTGGCCTGGACCGCCGATGGCAAGGGGTATTGGTACACGCGGTTTCCCGGCGACGAGGCGCCGGAGAGCGAGCGCCATTTCAACCAGTCCGCCTGGTTCCACCGGCTGGGGGCGCCGCACGCCGACGACGTGCCGGTGCTGGGGGCGCGAGACGGGGTGCCGCGCACCGGCGAGATCTTCCTCAGCAATCCCGAGGGGGCCGGGCGGGCGCTGGCTTCGGTGCAACTGGGCGATGGCGGCGCGTGGCAGCACTTCCTGCTGGGCGAGGCCGGGGCGGAGAAGGCGATCGGCTATGACGCCGGGGTCAAGGCGGCGACGCTGGCCCGGGACGGCACGATCTATGGCATCGCCATGAAGGATTCGCCGAACGGGGCGGTGGTGCGGTTCGATCCGGGCAAGGCCGAGCCGGCGGTGCTGGTGCCGGCGGGCGAACTGGCGCTGCTGACCGGGGCGGGGGAGCGGGCGATCGTGCGGGCCGGCGACAGCCTGTGGTTCGCCGCGATCGACGGCGGGCCGACGCGACTGTTGCGGGTGCCGCTGGCCGGGGGCGCGCCGGAGACGGTGGCGACGCCGCCGGTGTCCACCGTTTCGGAGCTGTTGCCGCTGCCCGGCGGCGACGTGCTGTACAAGGTGCGATCGTACCTGCAGCCATCGGCGGTGATGCGCTGGGACGCGGCGGCGCGGACGTCGGTGGCGACGCCGCTGGCGATGACGACGGCGGTGGACCTGTCCGGCTATGCGGTTTCGCGGCTGGTGGCGCGATCCCGCGACGGAACCGCGGTGCCGGTGACGCTGATCGAGGCGAAGGGGGCGCGGCACGACGGGACCATGCCGACGCTGCTGTACGGCTATGGCGGGTTCGGCATATCGAGTTCGCCGACGCTGGTTTCGCCGATGGCGATGGTGTGGCTGAAGGCCGGCGGCGCCTGGGCGATCGCCAACATCCGCGGCGGCGGCGAGTATGGCGAGCGCTGGCATCGCGACGGGATGCTGACCGCCAAGCAGAACGGGTTCGACGATTTCGCGGCGGCGGCGGCCTTGCTGAAGGCGCGCGGGGTGACGGGCACGGCGCACCTGGCGCTGATGGGCGGGTCCAACGGCGGCCTGCTGATGGGGGCGACGCTGACGCAGCACCCGGACATCGCGCGGGCGGTGCTGAGCCAGGTGGGCATCTACGACATGCTGCGGGTGGAGCTGGACCCGAACGGCAGCTTCAACGTCTCCGAGTACGGATCGGTCAAGGACCCCGCGCAGTTCCGGGCGCTGTATGCCTATTCCCCGTTGCAGCACGTGCGCGCCGGGGTGCGGTATCCGGCGGTGCTGCTGACCACCGGCGACAACGACGGGCGCGTCAACCCGATGCATTCGCGCAAGTTCGCGGCGGCGCTGCAGGATGCGGCGCGGGCTTCGGGGAACCGGGCGCCGGTGCTGCTGCGGACCTCGGCGAAGGCCGGGCACGGGATGGGCTCCTCGCTCGACGAGCAGGTGGCGCTGACCGCGGACGGCGAGGCGTTCCTGTTCGCGCAACTGGGGATGCGGCTGCAGCCGGTGCATTGACGCGCGGTCAGACCGGCCATTCGTGGACCGGCGCGCCGCTGCGCTGGTTTTCGAGATAATCGGCGGTGAGGCGGCGCAGGTCGCCGTGGCGGGCATGGTGGGCGAGCTGCCATGCGGCGCCGTTGCGGCCGCTGGCGAGGCGCAGGTCGATCACCGTCATCGTGCGGTCGACGAGGTCGGGGGCGACCTGTTGCGCGAGGAGGCCGGCGCGGGCGCGGGCGGCGAGATCGGCCAGCACCTCGCGCACCGGGCGCTCCGTCCCGTCCCAGTGGATGCGGGCGAGCAGGCCGCGCTGGGCGCAGGCCCGGAAATTGGCGCGGGCGACGGCGAACGGCAGCACCGGCGGCGCATCGGCCAGGGCATGGACCGCGCCCAGGAAGAACGCGGCGTTGGCGATCATGTCGGGGAACGACGGGCCGGCGGGCATGACCCGCTGTTCGAGGCGCAGGTGAGGCGTGGGGGCTGCCCGGTCGCCGCCTTCGTCGCAGCCGACGAGCAGGCGGTTCCAGCGCCAGATCGTGCCGTTGTGCAGGCGCAGCGCCGGGTAGCGGGCGGGCGGCTCGTCGAGCGGCACCGGCAGCAGCACCGGGTAGTCGCGCAGGTTCTCGACGAACGGGGCGACCGGATCGACGCCGACGTAGCCGCTGCCGAAGGTGACGCGGCGCGGCTGGCGATCGCCGGCGCGGGGGAGCGGCTCGAACGCCTGTTCGAAGGCGGCGATGCGGGTCTCGTGCCACAGCGCCTTGCCGAACAGGAAGGGCGAATTGGCGCTGAGCGCGACCAGCGGGCCGCTGAGCATGACCGCGGCATCGTGCAGCGCGCCGATGCGGTCGGGCGGGGCCTGGAGGTGGAGCTGGAACGAGGTGGCGGCGGCTTCGAGCATGACGTCGTGGTGGACGCTGTGCAGGTGGGCGCCGCCCGGCCCGGCGATGTCGATGGTGACCGGGGCGCCGCCGCGGCGGGCGAAGAGCGCGCGGTTGAGCGCGCGGTAGCGGTTCGACGGGGTCATCGCCGCGAGCGAGAGATCGGCGTCGGTGAGCGTGGGCAGGGTGCCGATCGCCAGCAGCGTGTCGATATCGGCGTGGGCGTTCTCGACGCAGCGCGCCCAGCGGCGGGTCAGGTCGGCTTCGAGGCGGGCGAGGCCGTCGCCTGCGAGCGGCTGGGGATCGCCGTTGAGTTCGATGTTGAAGCGGGACAGCTCGGCGACGACCTGGGGATCGCCGATGCGGGCGAGGAAGGCCGGGTTGTGCGGGGCCGGGGCGAGCGCGCGATCGACCAGCCAGGCTTCGAGCTCGCAGCCGATGCGCGGCGCCGCCCAGGACAGCGCGCCGGCGGCGAAGGCGGCGCGCAGCGCGTCGGTCTCGGCCTCGAGGCGGGCGCGGAAGGCGGCGTGATCGGCCGCGGAGAATCTGGTCTGGGCGATGTCCTGGCCCATCGAATGCTCCCGGAAGGCTGGGTCAGGCGCGGGAATAGGCGCTTGCCAGCAGCGAATCGTTGGCGTGGCGCAAAGTTCCCCGCTCAATCGCCGGCGGCGGACCAGGTGAAGGCGAGCTCGGTCTGACCGGTCACGGCGCCGTCGGCGGCGAAGCGGCGTTCGAGGAAGCGGCCGGCGCCGTCGGCGGCGATGGCGATGACCGACGAGCAGCGGGTGCCGTAAGTCGCGTCGCGGATGAACACCGGCGAATAGTGCGGCTCCGGGCCGAGGCCGGGGGCTTCGTCCTGCGGGAACGGGGTGGGATCGGCGAGCGGGGGGAACAATGCTTCCGGCAGCGAAGCGGCGTCGGTGGACAGCCATGCGGACAAGGCTGTGGAAAGGCTGTGGGCCTTGGGCCAGGGCCGGTCGAACGGTCCGTTGGACAGGCCATGGACCCCGGGCGTGAGCGGGTGGCGGGTTTCGGCGGGGTGGTTGGCGAGGAACAGGGCGTCGGCGCCGGCGACCGCGAACAGGTTGAACGGGTTGTAGGGGGCGATGGCGACGGCGGCGGGATCGGCGCCGGCGAGCAGGTCGCTGACGAGCGCGCCGCGCGAGGGGCGATCGGGCAGGGGGTAGCCGGGGACGCGGAAGTTGGTGACCAGCACCAGCCGGCCGGCAGCGGGGGCGACGCCGAGCCAGGTGCCGCCCGAGCGGAGGTCGCGGCCGGCGAGAATGCCGTTGTCCCATGCCGCCAGCGGGGCGGCGGGGCGGGCGTGGTATTCATCGCGGTTGGCGACGACGACCAGCGGCCAGCGGGGGTGGGCCTTCCAGGCGAGGGCGGCGACGCACATCGTCAGAGCAGGCCCTTGGCCTTGAGGCTGACGTGCCCTTCGCGGCCGATGATGACGTGGTCGTGGACGGTGATGCCGAGGTGCTGGCCAGCCTCGGCGATGCGGTGGGTGACCTGGATGTCGGCGCGGCTGGGCTGCGGCGAGCCGGACGGGTGGTTGTGGACGAGGATCAGCGCCGAGGCGCCGAGATCGAGCGCGCGGCGAATCACCTCGCGCGGGTGGACGGCGGCTTCGTCGGTGGTGCCTTCGGACACGGCCTCGTCGGCGACCAGGCGGTTCTTGATATCGAGGTAGAGCACGCGCACGCGCTCCACCGTGAGGTGGGCCATGTCGATCGCGAGATAGTCGATCAGCGCCTGCCAGCTCGCCAGCAGCGGCTGTTCGCTGGCGCGGACGCGCGCGAAGCGGCGCGCGGCGACGGCGACGACGTGCAGCGCGGCGGCGCTGGTTTCGCCCATGCCGGGGTGGCGGGCGAGGGTGCGGGGATCGGCGGTGAACACCGCCGGCAGGCTGCCGAAGCGGCGGAGCAATGCGCGGGCGAGCGGCTTGGTGTCGCGCCGGGGGATGGCGGTGGCGAGCAGGTATTCGAGCAGTTCGTGATCGGCGAGCGCGTCGGGGCCGCCTTCGAGCAGGCGCTTGCGCAGGCGGGCGCGGTGACCCGACGGATCGTGGCCGGAATCGCGAAGGCGCGGGCCAGGGTCGTTCGCGGCGTCGGCCGGGGGGGCTTCGAACAGATCGTGTTCGTTCAAGGAAACTTCCTTCGGGCTGCGTCGTTCATGGCGGGTTCGGGCGCGATGGGGCAGCAGGGGCGAAGCATTGCCTTTCCCGGGGCTTGCGCGCAAGGGTGGGGGAATGGCCGAAGACGCGGAACTTGATGAGACGGAACATACCCGTCCGACGCGATCTGGCCGGGGCACGCAACTGGCCGTGGGCACCGCGGTGGCGCTGGTGCTGGCGCTGGGTGCTGGCTGGAGCGCGCGCGAGCGGCTGGCCGATCGCTTCATCGCCAGCGAGCTCGATGCGCTGAAGCTGCGCGCGCGCTATCGCATCACCACGATCGGCGCGGGCGAGCAGGTACTGTCCGACATCGTGCTGGGCGATCCGGCGCATCCCGACCTGACCATCGACGAGGTCGTCGTCTCGACCGGGCTGCGCGGCGGGGTGCCGGGGATCACCGGCGTGGCGCTGGTGCGGCCACGGTTCCACGGCACGCTGCGCGACGGCCGGCTGAGCTTCGGCGCCCTCGATACGTTGTTCAGCGGGCCGGCCACCGGGCGGTTCCGGCTGCCGGATTTCGCGCTGTCGGTGATCGACGGGCGGGGCACGATCGACGTGGGCGACGGCGCGATCGGGGTGGCGCTGGCCGGGGACGGACCGTTGCGCGACGGGTTTTCCGGGACGCTGGCGGCATCCTGGCCGGGGGCGCGTCTGGGCGGGTGTGCGGCGGCGAAGGCGGTGTTCGCCGGGCAGGTGACGGTGCGCGGCGAGCGGCCGGGGCTGGATGGGCCGTTGCAGGTCGAGCGGCTGGACTGCGGCGCTGCGGCGCTGCGGCAGGGCCGGCTGGACGTCGCGGCGCGGGCGGAGCCGGGGCTCGACGCGGTGAGCGGGCAATGGCGGCTGGCGGCCGGCGCGGCGCGGGGCGGCGGCTGGCGCATGGCGGGGTTGGGCGGCGGCGGCCGGGTCACGGTCAAGGCCGGGTCGCTGGCCGCCGAATACCGGTTGGCGGCGGCGCGCGTGACGGGCGCCGGCATGGCGGCGCGGCGGCTGGGCCTGGAAGGGGTGTTGCGCGGCGATGCCGGGTTGCGATCGCTGACCGCGGAAGGCGGGCTGAGCGGGCAGGGCGTGGGGCCGGGGCCGGACGGTCTGGCGGCGCTGGCGCGGGCCGGGCGGAGCGCGCAGGGCACGCTGCTGGCGCCGCTGCTGGCGCAGCTTGCCCGGGAGCTGGCGCATGTCGGCGCGGCGAGCGTGCTCGACGGGCGCTATGTGTTGCGGCGGCAGGGGACCGCGCTGAGCCTGGTGGCGCCGCAGGTGCGGCTGAGCCGGGGCGGCGAGACGGTGCTGGCGCTGTCGCGCGTGGGCGTGGCGCAGGGGCGCGGCGGCGGCCTGACGCTGGCGGGCAGCTTCCAGAGCGGCGGGCGCGGGCTGCCGGCGATTCACGGGCGGTTCGACCGGGGCGGCGTGCAACTGGCGATGGCCGAGTATCGCGCCGGCGACGCGCGCCTGGCGGTGCCGCGGCTGACGGTGCGGCCGGGCGCGGGCGGGAGCGCGTTTGCGGGGACGGTGGTGGCCAGCGGGGCATTGCCCGGCGGCGCCGCGCGGGACCTGCAGGTGCCGCTGACCGGCGACTGGGGGCGGCAGGGGCTGGCGCTGTGGCGGAGCTGCCTGCCGGTGCGGTTCGAGCGGCTGCAGCTGGCGAGCCTGTCGCTGGCGGGCGGCGGTGCGCGCGATGCGCTGACGCTGTGCCCGCAGCCGGGGCGCCCGATCGTCCGCAGCGGGCCGGACGGCCTGCACGTGGCGGCGGGGACCACGGGGCTGGCGCTGGCCGGGACGCTGGCGGGGACGCCGGTGCGGCTGGCGAGCGGGCCGGTGGGTTTCGCCTGGCCCGGCACGATGGCGGCCCGGGCGATCGACGTGACGCTGGGCGAGGGGGCGGGCGCCTCGCGGTTCCGGCTGGGCAATGTCGTCGCGAAGCTGGGCGGCGAGCTGGCCGGGCGTTTCGAGGGTGCGGACGTGCGGCTGGCGGCGGTGCCGATCGACCTGACCGGGGCGAGCGGGGGCTGGCGCTACCAGGGCGGCGTGCTGGCGCTCGACCAGGCGACGCTGCGGGTGATCGACCGCGAGCCGGCGGCGCGATTCGAGCCGCTGGTGGCGCACGGCGCGACGCTGGCGCTGGCCGACGGGCGGATCACCGCGCAGGCGGTGCTGCGCGAGCCGGCCAGCGACCGGGCGGTGACCGCGCTCGACCTGCGGCACGACCTCGGCAGCGGGCGCGGGCAGGCGCGGCTGGCGGTGGACGGCCTGCTGTTCGACAAGGCGGTGCAGCCGGACACGCTGACCCGGCTGGCGCTGGGCGTGGTGGCGAACGCCAGCGGGACGGTGCGCGGCGAGGGGGTGATCGACTGGACGCCGGACCGGGTGACCAGCCGTGGCCGGTTTTCCACCGATTCGCTCGACCTGGCGGCGGCGTTCGGGCCGGTGAAGGGGATTTCCGGCAGCGTCGAGTTCAGCGACCTGCTGGGGCTGGTGACGAAGCCGGGCCAGACGCTGCGGCTGAAGGAGATCAACCCCGGCATCCCGGTCGACGACGGGGTGCTGCGTTTCGCGATGCTGCCCGACCACGTGCTGGCGATCGAGGGGGCGGAATGGCCATTCCTCGACGGCCGGCTGCAACTGCTGCCGACGCGGCTGACGCTGGGCGCCTCGGAGACGCGGCGCTATGTGCTGCGCGTGACGGGCATCAATGCCGCGCGCTTCATCGAGCGCATGGATATCTCGAACCTCGCCGCGACCGGCACCTTCGATGGCGAGTTGCCGCTGGAGTTCGACCAGAATGGCGGCTGGATCCGCGGCGGCAACCTGGTCTCGCGGCCGCCCGGGGGCAGCGTGTCCTATGTCGGCGAGCTGACCTACAAGGACCTTTCGGCGATGGCCAACTTCGCCTTCCAGACGCTGCGCGACCTCGATTACCGGCGCATGACGATCGGCATGGACGGGCCGCTGGCGGGCGAGCTGGTGACGCGGCTGTCGATGGCCGGGGTGACGCAGGGCAAGGCGGCGCGCAAGAACCTCGTCACCCGGCAACTGGCGCGGCTGCCGATCCGCTTCGACGTCAACGTGCGGGCGCCGTTCTACCAGCTGGTGACGTCGTTCAAGTCGTTCACCGATCCCAGCTATCTGCCCGATGCGCGCACGCTCGGGCTGATCGACGCGCAAGGGCGGGCCCGGCGGCCCGGGAAGGCAGACCCGTCCGCGCCGGTGGCGGCAGGCATTCAGCGTTCAGAAAGCGAGCATCGTCCATGAACAACACGGATTTGACCGAACCCCGTCGGACTGCGACAAGGGCAGCCATGGCAGGGGAAAGTCACGGCAGGCGCGCCGAGGGCGCCGCGCGCATTCGGGCGAAGGTGCGGATGGCGGGCATGGTCATGGGGACGGCGATGGGAACGGGGCTGCTGGCGGGGTGCATCACCGTCAACGCGCCGGCGAAGCCGATCGTCATCCAGCTCGACATCAACATCAAGCAGGAAGTGGTCTATCGTCTCGCCGCCGACGCGGACAAGACGATCGACAGCAACAAGGAAATCTTCTGATGGCTGGGACAGGCTGGTCGAGGACGGGCGCAACCGCGGCGGCGTTGACGCTGGCGGTGGCTTTCGGGGTCGGCGGATCGGGCGGTGCGGCGGCGCAGGGCCGCGATCCCGCCTATGCGGCGGCGCGCGCCGCCGGGCAGGTCGGCGAGAAGCCCGATGGCTACATCGGCGTCGTTGGCGGCGGATCGCCCGAGCTGCGGCGGATCGCCGAGGACATCAACATCAAGCGACGCGCGGTCTATGCCGAGCGGGCGCAGGCGCAGCACGCCACGGTCGAGCAATATGCGTTCACCAGCGGCTGCCGGCTGATCGAGCAGACCGAGCCGGGCGAGAAATACATGGCGCCCGACGGTTCGTGGCAGACCCGCGGGCGCGGCGAGCCGAACAAGGATTCGCGCTGCCCGTGAAGCGCGGCGGCAACGCCGGGGCGCTTGCTGGGCAAAGCCGGGAGCGCGTTTCCGCAGCCGGTTGACTTGGGGTAACCCCCCGCCTAAGGGGGCGGCGCCTCTGGCGGGCAGCTCTTTGCCCAGGCCGATCTTGCGAACGGGGGAGCCCATGAGCACGGACGACGGCAAGAACGAAGAGCAACCCGCACGGGACCTCGCTGGCGAGGATGCGCGGATCGATGCGCTCGAAGCACGGCTCAAGGCCGCGCGCGAACGCGAAGAACTGCGCAACAAGCCGGCGGCAGGCGCGGAAGCCGATGCGAACTATCGCCTCGGCAATCGTGTCCTGGCCGAACTGATCGGGGGGATCGGCGGTGGTGCGTTCATCGGCTGGGTCATCGACCGTTTCGCCGGAACCACGCCCTGGGGTCTGTTGGTGGTGATGGCCCTCGGGATCGTCGTCTCCTTCAGGAACATCATCCGGATTTCGACCCGGCGTCCTGATTGATCCCTCGTGAGCCGCTGCGGCTCGGGGGCAAGCGGGGCGCCGTGGCGCACAGGTACAGGTGAGGCGAAGACGTGGCAGCCGAACAGGGCAGAGTCGACCCGATGCACCAGTTCATGATCGAGCCGATGTTCGGCACCGATCACTGGCAGATCGCGGGCTACAGCATCCCCTTCACCAATTCCGCGCTGTGGATGGCGATCACCGTCGCGGCGCTGTTCGTGTTCGTCTGGGGCGGCATGAAGCGCGAGCTGGTGCCCGGCCGCTGGCAGATGGCGGTCGAGAGCATGACCGGCTTCATCGACGGGCTGCTGGCCGCCAACATCGGCCCGGCGGGCAAGAAGTACGTGCCGTACATCTTCTCGCTGTTCATGTTCATCCTGTTCGCCAACGTCCTCGGCCTGCTGCCGCTGGGCCTGCTGGGCGTGCATCCGTTCACCTTCACCAGCCACTTCACGGTGACCGGCGTGCTGGCGATCATGTCGTTCTCGATCGTGCTGATCGTCGGCTTCTGGCGCCATGGCCTGCACTTCTTCTCGCTGTTCGTGCCGCACGGCACGCCGCTGTGGCTGATGTGGCTGATCCCGGTGATCGAGCTGGTTTCGTTCCTGGTCCGCCCGTTCAGCCTCGCGCTGCGACTGTTCGTGGCGATGATGGCCGGCCACGTGCTGCTGGAGGTGCTGTCCAGCTTCGTCATCAGCAGCGGCAACGCCGGCCTCGGCTGGGGCGCGCTGATCGGCATTCCGAGCTTCATCCTGATGATCGCGATCTGCGCCCTCGAGGTGCTCGTCGCCGGCATCCAGGCCTATGTCTTCGCGCTGTTGACCTCGCTGTATCTCAACGACGCCGAGAACCTTCACTAAGATCTGCAAACCACATCCCAAGCATACGGGAAACAAGGAGTTTTTACCATGGAACCTGCAAGCGCCAAGCTCATCGGTGCCGGTCTCGCCGCGATCGGCGCCGGCATGGCCGCCATCGGCGTGGGTAACGTCTTCGGTTCGTTCCTCGAGAGCGCGCTGCGCAACCCCGGCGCCGCCGATGGCCAGCAGGGCCGCCTGTTCATCGGCTTCGCGGCCGCGGAACTTCTCGGCCTGCTGTCGTTCGTCGTCGCGATGATCCTGATCTTCGTCGCCTGACCTTGGCTCCCGCGTCGCCGCGGCCGTGACGGCCGTGGCGGGCGGGAATTCAAGGCCTGCGATTCAGATCATCATCCAGATTCGGACAGTCCCATGCCTCAGATCGCGCAGCTATCCGCGACTTATGCGTCCCAGATCTTCTGGGCGCTGCTCTTCTTCGGAATCGTCTTCTTCGTCATCGGCAAGGGCATGGTGCCCAAGGTGATGGCGACGGTGGACGCGCGCGACCGGCAGATCGCCGGCGACCTCAAGGCGGCGGAAGCCGCGCGCGAGGCGGCGAACGCGCAGGAAGAGGCATGGAAGGTGCAGTCCGCGAACCAGCGCGCCGAAGCCCAGGCGGTGATCGCCAAGGCCAAGGCCGATGCCGCCCGCGCCACCGAGGCCCGGCTGGCCGAGGCCAATGGCAGGATCGACGCACGCGTCGCCGAAGCCGATGCCCGCATCGGCGCGGCGCGGGCAGGCGCGCTGGGTGAAATCGAGGCGGTTGCCGCCGAGGCCGCGAGCGAGATCGTCTCGCGGCTCGCCGGGGTGACCGTCGATGCCGGGGCTGCCGCCTCGGCCGTGAAGGAGGCGCTCCATGGCTGATCTGACCAGCCTCGCCCTGCTGGCGGCGGGCGCCGCCCACGAAGCACCCGAGCCGATGCTGTTCGGCGTTGCCAGCCCCGGCTTCCTCGTCGCCGCGTCGATGGGCGCGCTGATCCTGGTGGCGTTGATGGTCAAGGTGCCGTCGATGCTGACCTCCGGGCTGGACTCTGGCATTGCCGAGATCCGCAAGCAGCTCGACGAAGCCAAGGCGCTGCGCGCCGAGGCGGAAGCGCTGCGCAAGGAATATGCCGACAAGATCGCCAATGCCGAGAAGGATGCGGCGGCGATGCTCGAGCACGCGAGGCACGAGGCCGAGGCGATCGTCGCCAAGGCCGAGTCCGACACCACCGAGGTGATCGCGCGGCGCGAGAAGATGGCTTCGGACAAGATCGAGGCGGCCGAACGCGGTGCCATCGCCGACTTGCGCAACAAGGCGGCCGATGCGGCTGCCGTGGCGGCGCGCGGCCTGATCGCCGCCAACCACGGCGCGGCGGCGGACAAGACGCTGGTCGACCAGGCGATCGGCGCGATCTGACCGGGCGCGCATGACCGCGACGTTGAAGCCCTCGCGATTGCGGGGGCTTTTTCGTTGGTGCCGCGCGCGCGGCTGATAAGCTGGCGGAACGAAGCGGGAGGACGGCGATGGAACGGCGGCTGCAGGGCAAGGCGATCATCGTCGCGGGCGCGGGCGGCATCGGCGACGAACTGGCCCGCCGATATGCGCGCGAGGGCGCGGTGGTGCTGCTGGGCGACATCGACGGCGCGGCGGCGCGGGCGGTGGCGGAGGATATCGTCGCCGGCGGCGGCACCGCGCGCGGCATCGCGCTCGACGGCGCCGACGAAGCCGCGATCGCCGCGGCGGTCGCGCTGGCGCAAGAGGCGTTCGGCGGGCTCGACGGGTTTCATGCCAACTTCGCCAGCTTCGCCGACGGTATGGGCACGGCCGACGTCACCGGCCTCGACCTGGCGGATTGGGACGAGGTCATGCGCGTCAACGCGCGCGGGGCGATGCTGTGCGCGCGCCACGCGGTGCCGGCGCTGGTGGCGCGGGGCGGCGGGGCGATGGTGTGGACCGGCTCGGGCGCGGCCTACATCGGCGAGGAGATGCGTGTCGGCTATGCGATGGCCAAGGCGAGCCTCGGCGCGCTGATGCGCCACGTCGCGCGCACGTTCGGGCCGCGCGGGGTGCGCGCCAACGTCGTCGCGCCCGGGGTCATCGCGCACCCGCGATTCGCCGAGGCGATTCCGGAGGACATGCAGCGCGGCTTCCGCGAGGCGACCTTGCTCAAGTCGCGACTCGGCCGGCCGGAGGACATCGCCGCGCTGTCGGCGCTGCTGATGTCCGACGAGGGATCGTACATCACCGGCCAGGTGCTCAGCGTCGACGGCGGCAACACGCTGCGTGCGTGAAGCCGTGCCGCGCCGGCCGCGCGGGCGATTGCGCGCGGGTCAGGCCGCCAGCGCGGCGCGTCCGGCGGCTTCGTTCAGCACGTCGGCACCACCGGCCAGCCAGAAATCGAGCATCGCCCGCTTCATGAACAGGTGGGCGCTGTGTTCCTCGGTCAGCCCGATGCCGCCGTGGAGCTGGATCATTTCCTGGGTGGTGAAGCGGAACACCTCGCAGGCCAGCGCCTTCAGCGCCCCGAACTGGACCGACGTGGCGGCAGGATCGGCGGCGCGCGCCCAGAGCAGCGCATCGGCGGCGACGATCCGCGTCTTGAGATCGGCGCAGCGGTGCTTGAGTGCCTGGAACAGTGCCAGCGGGCGATCGAACTGGCGGCGGGTCTTCAGATAATCGACCGTCGCGTCGAGCGCGGCGGCGGCACCGCCGATCGCGTCGGCGGCGATGCCGAGCAGCATGTCCTCGCGCAAGGTGGCGGCGATGGCGTCGGCGGCGGCGCCTTCCGCGACGACGAGCGCCGGATCGATCGCGTGGTCGGCGAGGGTCACGTCGAACAGGCGGCGGGTCTCGTCCCACAGCGGGCGTTCGCGGACGGTGACGGAGGCCGCGTCGAGCGGGACCAGCGCGATCAGCCCGTCGGTGCAGAGCAGGACGTGGCTGGCCATGTCGGCATCGGGCACCGCGGGCAGCGTGCCCGAGACGGTGCGCCCGTCGAGTGTGATGCGGCGGCGATCGTAGTTGATCGTGACGAACGTGCCGGTCGAGGTGCGTTCGAGCCAGCCGGCCTTGTCCGCCAGCGTTTCCGACAGCGCCAGTGCGCGCTGGGTGATCAGCGCGGTGGCGAGCGGGGCGCGGCTCAGCACGCGGCCCATCTCGACGTGCAGCATCGTCGTGGCGTCGCGGCCGAGGCCGAGGCCGCCGAGATCCTCGGGCAGGTCGATCATCAGCCAGCCCATCTCGGCGATGAGCTGCCACGATGCGTCGCGCGCGGGGGCGAGCGTGTCGGCGGGGAAGGCCTTCTGCGCGGCGTCCTGCAGTTCCGAAAGTTCGATCATCACAGCACCCAGTTCTTGGGCTCGCGGCCCATTTCGAGCATGCGCTCGGCGATGATGTTGCGCTGGACCTCGTCCGAGCCGCCGGCGATCGTCCAGGCGTAGGAGTTCATGTAGTCCGCCATCCAGTTGCCGGTGTTCAGATCGCCGAACACGATCGGCGCGCGCACCTGTTCGTCGAGGCCGCCCAGCCGCAGGCCGAGCAGTGCGAAATCCTGCAACACGCGCGAGTAGGTGAGCTTGACGATCGAAGCATCGCCGACGCGTTCCTCGCCCTTCAGGCGGTTCTCGATGAAGCGGTCGGCGATCGCGCAGGCCGATTCGACCCGGGTCATGATCGCGCCGAATTCGGCCAGCGTGCCGGGATCGTTCTCCTTGCCCGCCTTGCGGATCAGCTCGGCGATGCGGCCGCCGGCGCCGCGCATGCGATAGGCCAGCTCCATCAGCGTCAGCCCGCGCTCGCTCGACAGGGTGGCCTGGGCGACGGCCCAGCCCTTGCCTTCCTCGCCGACGCGGTTCTCGACCGGGACCTCGACCTCGTCGAGGAACATCTCGCAATATTCCTGGTCGCCCTGAATCTGGTTGATCGGGCGGACGTCGACGCCCTTCGACTTCATGTCCATCAGCAGGAAGGTGATGCCCGCCTGCTTGGCGCCCTCGCTGCTGGTGCGGACGAGCAGCAGGCACTGGTCCGCGTATTGCGCCATCGTCGACCAGATCTTCTGGCCGGAGACGACGTAGACCTCGCGGCCGTCCCGCACCTCGCGCACGGCGCGGGTCTTCAGCGCCGCCAGGTCGGAGCCGGCGTTGGGCTCGGAGAAGCCCTGGCACCAGATTTCCCCTTGCAGGATACGGGGCAGGTAGTGCGCCTTCTGCTCGGGGGTCGCGCATTCGAAGAAGGTCGACGCGGCGTGGTACGTCGAGACGAACGAGAGCAGCAGGCGCGGCGTGTCGGCCCGGGCCAGTTCCTCGTAGATCACCTTCTGCTCGGCCAGGCTGCGCCCGCCGCCGGGCCATTCCGCCGGCCAGTGCGGGATCGCGAAGCCGCCTTCGACGAGCTTGAGGAACCACGCCTTCTGCGAGGCGGCGAACTCGGCGTGGGTCTGTTCGGCCTCGCGCCAGCCGTGCGGCGCGTTGGCGGCGAGCCAGGCGCGCACGTCGGCGCGCAGCGTTTCGAGCGATGCGGTGTCGTCCATGCGCGTCTCCTTGCCGCCGAATGGGGCGTCGCGGCAAGTGTTCTCGGGGGCAGGCGGCGCTGCCGGACGACAATAATCGCGACGGCGGCTTGTCCGGTCCAAAGCCGCTTGCACGTTTGGGCGCAGCCGAGCAAGTTGTCGTGCGCAAGGGGTCATTTCGCACGCCCGATGCAGGCCGGATAGAGCGGGTTCGATCCGCCGGGCCGCGACAAGGACAGGCCGGGGCAAGGCGATTGCGGGAGAGTGGACGGTGAGCGAGACATTCGATGTCGTGGTGGTCGGCTCGGGCTCGGCGGGGGCGATGGCGGCGTTGCGCGCCGCGGAGCAAGGGCTGTCGGTGCTGATCGTCGAGAAGGCGCACAAGTTCGGCGGCACGTCGGCGACGTCGGGCGGGGTGATGTGGATCCCCAACCACCAGCTCGACGGCGACGCGGGGGACAGCCGCGAGGAAGCGCTGAAATACATCGATTCGATCCGGGGCAAGGACGTCGACCGCGAACGCCTCGAGGCCTTCGTCGACGAGGCGCCGAAGATGCTGAAGTTCCTGAAGGGCACCGGGGTCGAGGTCGTCGCCGCCGCCTGGCCCGACTATTACCCCGACAAGCCGGGCGCGCGCAGCGACCGCTCGGTCGTGGTCAACACCTTCGACGGACGCGGGCTGGGGGATGACCGCTATGCGCTGATGCGCGAGCAGTACAACCGCTTCAAACTGTTCGGCCGCTACGCGATGGACCTCGTCGAGACCTTCACGCTGATGATGCAGAGCAAGGGTTGGCGCACCACGGCGGCCAAGGTGGTCGGGCGCTACTGGGCGGACCGTTCGACCCGCGCGGTGTCGCACCGCGACCGGCGCTTCACCCAGGGCGCGGCGCTGATGGGCGCGACGTTCAAGCAGGTGTTCGATCGCGGCGTGCAACTGCGGCTGGAAACGAAGCTTGATCGCCTGCTGGTCGATGAGGCCGGGCGCGTCACCGGCGTCGAGGTAAGCAAGTTCGGCAAGGTCAGCCGGATCGATGCCCGCCACGGCGTCGTGCTCGCGGCCGGCGGGTTCGAGTGGAACCAGGAACTGCGCGGCCGCTTCTTCCCGGTGCCCGGGCTGGCCCGCCATTCCTCCACGCCGGAGGAGGGCAACCGCGGCGAGGCGCTGCTGGCGGCGGAAAGGATCGGCGCCAGCACCGAGCATACCGAGGCCGGCTGGTGGATCCCGACGATGACGCTGCCGATGCCCGGCGCGTCGAACTTCCACGAGATCCACCAGGCCGCGTTCGACGTCGGCCGGCCGTGGAGCGTCGTCGTCAATCGCAACGGCGTGCGCTTCTGCGACGAGGCCTGCGGATATGACCAGTTCGGCAAGGAAATGGTCGCCGATCACCTGAAGACAGGCGCCAACATGCCGTGCTGGCTGATCTTCGACGCAAAGTTCCGCCGCAAGTTCAGCGCCGGCGGCCTGATGCCCACCGTGCACACGCCCGAGCGCAAGGTGCCCAGGGACTGGTGGGACCACTACGTCTTTCGCGCCGACACGATCGAGGAACTGGCAAGGAAGATCGACGTGCCGGTGGGGCCGGTGGTCGAGACCGTCGCGAAAATGAACGCGTACGCGAAGACCGGGGTCGATCCCGAGTTCGGCCGCGGCATGAACATCTACGACCAGTTCTTTGGCGATCCGACGCAGCAGCCCAATCCCAACATTGGCCCGATCGATACCGCCCCGTTCTATGCGGTGCCGATCAACAACGGCGATCTCGGCACCAAGGGCGGCCTGCGCTGCGATGCGCGGGCGCGGGTGCTCGATGGCCAGGGACAGCCGATTGCTGGGCTTTACGCTGCCGGCAACAATTCGGCCACGCCGTTCGGCGACGTCTATCCCGGCGCCGGGGCGACGATCGGCCCGGCGATGACGTTCGGGTTCGTCGCCGCCAACGACATCGCGGAGCGTGCCGGCAACCAGCGCGGCTGACCGTAACGCACCAGGTTTCTGATCGGGAGTTCTGCATCGTGAGCAAAGTAGCCATTGTCACCGGCGGCGGCGGCGGGATCGGCGCGGGCATCGTGCGGGCGCTGGGCGCGGCCGGCCACAAGGTCGTGGCCACCGGGCGCAATGCCGCGAAGCTGGACGCGTTCGCCGCGGGGATCGGCGACTCGATGGCGCTCAGCACGATCGCGGTGGACCTGACCGCGGACGCGGCGCCGAGGGCGATCGTCGATCACGCGCTGGAAAGGTTCGGTCGGCTCGACATCGTCGTCAACAACGCCGGGTCGTTCAACTTCGGCCCGGTCGACCAGACCAGCGACGAGATGCTCGACGAGGTGCTGGCGGTGTCCGCGCGGGCGCCGTTCCGGCTGTGCCGCGAGGCGCTCCCGCACCTCGGCGAGGGTTCGAGCGTGCTGTTCATCGGCTCGACCTGGGGGATCTACGGCACGCCGGCGGGCGGCGCCTACAGCTTCGTCAAGGCAGGGTTGATCGG
The DNA here is from genome assembly GCA_028868535.1 of Sphingomonadales bacterium. Lineage (GTDB taxonomy): Bacteria > Pseudomonadota > Alphaproteobacteria > Sphingomonadales > Sphingomonadaceae > Novosphingobium. The sequence continues at coordinate 33,368 of JAGWUH010000008.1, forward strand.
CCTGATGCAGACGATGGCGGCCGAATACGGCCGGCGCGGCATCCGCAGCAACTACATCGCGCCGACGGTGGTCCGCACCGAGATGACCGACGCGTTCTGGGACATGGACTTCTTCCAGCGCACCAACCAGGAGCTGACCCCGCTGGGGCGGGACTGCACGGTGGAGGACGTGGCGGCCATGGCGGCTTTCCTCGTCTCCGACGCCGCCGGGTTCGTCAACGGCCAGACGATCGCGGTCGATGGCGGCGTCTCGACGACGCGGTTCGTCGATCCGGCGGCGGTCGCGGCGGTGCGGCAGTAGCGCGGCGTGCTGCTGCGGCTCGATGACGGGCGCGCGCTGCGGTTCGACCTGCTCGGCGGCGAAACCGGCCCTGTCGCCTGCATGGCGCACTGCCTGACGTTCGACAGCGGCGTGTGGTCCGAGCAGGTCGCGCCGCTGCTGGCGCTGGGCTGGCGGGTGCTGCGGCTCGACATGCGCGGGCACGGCGGCAGCGACGCCGGCGCGCCGGGGTTCGACATGGCCGCTCTCGCCGGCGATGTCGTCGCCGTGCTCGACCGGCTGGGAATCGCCCGGGTCCACTTCCTTGGGGTGTCGATCGGCGGGATGATCGGGCAGCAGCTCGGCCTCGATCATGGCCACCGACTCGAATCGCTGATGCTCTGCGGCACCAGCGCGCAGGCGGTGCCGGGGCCGCCGGGCATGTGGGACGAGCGCTTCGCCGCGGTGCGCGCGGCCGGGTCGCTCGAGCCGATCGCCGATGCCGCGATGGCGCGCTGGGTCACCGCGGATTTTCGCCGGCGCCGGCCCGATCGCTGGCAGCAGGTGCGCGACACCATCGTCGCGACCGGACTGGACGGCTACATCGGCGGGGCCGAGGCGATCATCCGCTTCGACGTGCGCGACCGGCTGGGCGAGATCCGCACGCCCACGCTGGTGCTGTGCGGCGACGAGGATACCGGCACCCCGCCCGAGGGCAACCGCCTGATCGCCGCGCGCATCCCCGGCGCGCGCTATGTCGGGATGCACCACGCGCGGCATATCCCGATGCTGGAATACCCGGTGCCGTTCAACGCGGTGATGTGCGACTGGCTGCGCGCGAAAACGAACTGATCGGGTGGATTTTGGCGGCCGGGCGATCTAGCCTGCGCGGCAGGGAGAACGGCCATGACCGAAAGCGCGATCCATCGTGAACTCTACAACGCGGAGGTGCTGGCGAACGCGCTGAACCTGGGCGGGGACCGGCCGCTGCTCAAGCTGCTCGACGGCACCGTGCAGACCGTGGCGGAGGTCCGCGACGAAGTCAGCCGCTTCCAGCAGGCACTTGCCAGCCTCGGCGTCGGGCCGGGGGATCGCGTCTCGCTGATCGCGCCGAACCGGCCCGAATGCCTGCACGTGACGCATGCACTGCAGATGCTGGCGGCGCTTTACGTGCCGATGCACCCGCTCTCGGCGCTGCCCGAGCACCTGACCGTGATCCGCGACGCGGAGGTGGACGTGCTGGTGTTCGACGTCCAGTTTGCCGAGCGCGCCGCCGACATCGCGCGGGCGGTGCCGGGGATGCGGCTGCTGGCGATCGGCCGCAGCACCGTGGCCGAGGACATCCACGAGCTGGCGGCGCGCTTCGTCCCGCGGTCGCTGGTGGCGCCTCCGGTCGACGGCCATGACATCACCCGGCTGGGCTATTCGGGCGGGACCACCGGCAAGCCCAAGGCGATCCCGTCTTGCCAGCGCTCGGGCTTCCTCTGCGGGCTGCACATGCAGGCGGTGTGGGAATGGCCGGACGTGCCGAACATCCTGTCCTGCGCGCCGTTGACCCATGCCGGCGGGGCGATGTTCATGCCGGCGCTGCTGCGGGGCGGCACCTTCCTGATCCTGCCGCGCTTCGACCCGGTGCAGGTGATGGAGACGATCGAGCGCGAACGCATCAACTGCATGATGCTGGTGCCCACGATGATCTATGCGCTGCTCGACCACCCGCGTTTCGGCGCGTTCGACCTGTCCAGCCTCGAGACCGTGTTCTACGGCGCCAGCGCGATCATCCCGGCGCGGCTGAAGGAGGCGATCGAGAAGATCGGCCCGGTGTTCGCGCAGTTCTACGGACAGGCCGAGGCGCCCATGGTGCTGACCTATTTCCGCAAGGCCGACCATGACGTCAACGACATGAACCGGCTGGCGTCGTGCGGCCTGCCCAGCCCGTGGGTGCGGCTGGAGCTTCACGATCCGCAAGGCAACCCGGTGCCCGATGGCGAGCCGGGGGAGATCGTCGTGCAGGGGCCGCTGGTGATGGACGGCTACCGCGACGCCGCGTTGACCGCGGAGGCGTTCCGGGGCGGCTGGCTGCACACCGGCGACGTCGCCGTGCGCGATCCCGGCGGCTTCCTGCGCATCGTCGATCGCACCAAGGACATGATCGTCTCGGGCGGGTTCAACATCTTTCCGCGCGACATCGAGATCGTCATCGCCGAGCATCCGGCGGTCGCGCAGGTCGCGGTGATCGGGGTGCCGCATCCGAAGTGGGGCGAGGCGGTGAAGGCCTACGTCGTGCTGAAGCCGGGCATGGACGCCGGCGAGGAGGAACTGGCGGCGCTGGTGGCCGCGCGCAAGGGTTCCTACCAGGCGCCGAAATCGGTGGAGTTCATCGCCGCGATCCCGCAGACCCCGGTGGGCAAGCCGGACAAGAAGGCGCTGCGGGCGATGGCCGCGGAAATGGCGTGAATCCGGTTGCCACGACCGGCGCGAGGCGTAGCATCGACGGCAACGAGAACAGAGTCGCATCACGTCGGACAGGGCACGAGCGGAGGCGGGGCAATGCGATACTGGACGTATGCGGCGGCGGCGGGAATGCTGGTGCCGGGAGTGGCGCAGGCGCAGCATCACGGGGAATTCGCGCCCGTCATCGGGGTGATGGAAGCCGACGGACAGTCGCAGATGCAGGCGCGGGGCTGGCAGCAGGGGCCGGGCGGCACCTGGTACAACCCCCGGCAGCGGCGTTGCACCCGCATGGCGGTGGTGTCGGGCCGGGTCGAATCGATCCGCATCGAGCCGGTGATGGTCTGCCGCCACGACAGCGCACCGCCGCCGATGCCGGTGGCGGTGCCCTATCATGCCGGCGAGGTGCCGGTGGACTACGACATGGTCTGCTCGTCGAATCCGCGCGACCTGGGCGAATATGCCTGGGACGTGGACAGGGACCGTTACGTCCATGCCGGCCGGGTCGAGTTCAGCCCCGGCGAAATGGGCCGGACGCTGATGATCCAGGTTTCCGGCCCGCACGCCAGGGTGCTGCTGCCGGCCAGGCTCGGCGGGGGAGGCTGGGCGATGCTCGACGGCGCGGCGGTCTCCCCGGCCGGAGTGCGCGCGCGGCTGGCGAGCGGGGCATCGCTGTCGCTGGCGGCGGCTTCGGGGCAAGTCTCGGTCCGCACGCGCAGGAAGGTGCTCTATGCCGGCCGCTGCGCGATGATCACCGCGGTCGGCACGCGCGGCTGGTAGCGGCATAAATCGCGGCGGCGGCTGGCGGGAAGGGGGCGGCTGGGCTAGTGCCCGTTCAACCCGATCCCTGCGAGGAACCCGATGGATTTCACCTGGAACGAGGAACAGCGCGCGTTTCGCGACAAGCTGGTCGCCTTCCTCGACAAGACCCTGCCCGAAGACTGGGAGGAATTCTCCAAGCACGGCCCGGCCTCGCCGGCGCTGACCGCCTATGCCGCGCAGTTCTGCCGCGAGATCGCGGGCGAGGGCATGTTGTTCCCGCACTGGCCGAAGGAGCATGGCGGCGAGGGGCTGTCCCCGTGGCACCAGCAGATCCTCGCCGAGGTGATGTGGGAAGTCGGTGAGCCGCGCGGCGGGCAGTACATGAACGTCAACTGGATCGGGCCGACGCTGATGGCGTACGGCACCGAGGCGCAGAAGGCGAAGTACCTGCCGCAGATCGCCCGCGGCGAGATGCTGTGGTGCCAGGGCTTTTCCGAGCCGAATTCGGGCTCGGACCTCGCTTCGCTGCGGACGCGGGCGGAACTGGTGGATGGGCAGTACCGGATCAACGGGCAGAAGATCTGGACCAGCTATGCCGGGCTGGCGGACACCTGCTTCCTGCTGACGCGGACCAGCGACGATCGCAAGAAGGGCATCACCATCCTGCTGGTGCCGATGGATACGCCGGGCATCACCGTGCGCCAGATTCCCAGCCTGATCGGCGAGGGGGACATACACGAAGTCTTCTTTGACGACGTTATGGTGCCGTTATCGGCCCGTTTTGGCGAGGAAGGGCAGGCCTGGGAGATCATTTCGTACTCGCTGAAGAACGAAAGGCTGGGGATTCCGCGCTATCAACTGGCCCGTGCGGCGCTGGATCGCGCCGTAAACACGCTGAAAACCCGCTCCAGGTTCCAGCGCGAGGCGGTCCGCATCGAGGCGGCGCGCTGCGCCGCGCTGACCGAGGCGGCGCGGATCGCCTGCTACGCGATCGTCCAGAAGCGCGTCGACGGACTCGCCGTCGGCCCCGAGGCCAGCTCCGCGCGCTTCGCCGTGGTCCAGGCCGAGCGCGCGGTCTGCGAGTTCGTCGCGGAATTCCTGCCCGAGGCGCTGGCCGGCGGCTCGGCGTTCCTGCAGATGCACCACCAGCGCGGGATCGTCGCCGGCATCGCCAGCGGCGCCGCCGAGATCCAGTTGAACATCATTGCCAGCGACGTGCTGGAACTGCCCAGGGAACCCCGATAATGCTGGAGCCGCGCTGATGGACCTTTCGATCAACGAGGACCAGACGCAGGTCCTGGACGCCATCGACGGGCTGACCCGGCCTTATGCCAGCGTGCCGGTGCACGACGTTGCGTTCGCGCTGACCAGCGACGAGCTGGATGCCGAGATCGCGATGAGCGGCTTCTACGACGTGCTGGCGATCGAGGAGCTGGGCGCCGTCACCGCGGCGATGGTGGTCGAGAAGCTGGGCCGGCTGCCGTTCGCGCTCGAGGCCGGCGCCTCTTCGCTGGTGCGGCCGCTGGTCGATGCGGAATTGCCGCGGCCCTGGTGCCTGGTCGAGGAAGGCAACCTCGACGCGCCGGTGCGCTTTCTCAAGCCGGGAGCGACGGTGCTGGTCGTCGGAGCATCGGGCGTGCGTTCGTTCACCGCGACCGCCGAACACGTGCGCGACGCCGGCGACGAGGTGCTGTTCGCCTATCCGATGGCGTACCTGGCCGGCCTGCCCGACGGCATGACGTCGCACGACGTGCCGGTGGCGACGGTGCTGGCGGCCTGGCGGACGGCGGCGGCGGCGGAGGCGGCCGGGCTGCTGGCCGGCGCGCTGGCCAGCGTCGTCACCTATGTTTCCGAGCGCAAGCAGTTCGGCCGGCCGCTGGCGACGTTCCAGGCGCTGCGCCACCGGCTGGCCGAGGCGCAGGTGCTGGTCAACGGCGTCTACTGGCTGGCGCTCAAGGCGGCGGGGACCGGCGATGCCGGCGATGCCGCGATGGCTCTGCTGCACGCGCAGGACGCGGCGAAGCGGGTGAACTATGATTTCCACCAGATGCTCGGCGCGATGGGGATGACGCTCGAGCACCCGCTGCACTTGTGGACCTACCGCCTGAAGGCGCTGTCCGCCGAACTGGGCGGGCGCGGCGAGCAGGGGCTGGCCGCCGCGGCGGCGCTGTGGGGCTGACCGCTTCAGGCTGAAGCCGGACCGGCCAGTTCCAGCAGGCAGGCGGCGACTTCGGCCGGGTGCGTGATCATCAGATCGTGCGGGGCGTCGATGCGCCACTGCCGGCGGCATTCGCGGGCGCGCTCCTGGAGGATCGCCGGGCGATGGAGGAGCAGGGCGGTGCAGTCGATGGTGGCGCGCGGCAGCGCCAGCAGACGGACCGGATCGGTCAGCACCAGCGGATCGGTAAAGGCCTTGCGCGGGTGGGGGGTGAGACGCGCCAACGCCCAATCGACATGCGCCGGGTCGGTCAGGCCGAACATCGCGCACTGCTCGGGCGAGGGGCGGAGCGCCACCGGGATGCCGTGTTCGAGATCGATCGTGGCAATGCGCTCCGCGAGGCCGGGGGAAATGCTGGCCAGGGCCTCGCCATCCCGGGGTTGCGGGGCGTCGAGATAGACCAGCCAGCCGACCCGCGAAGCCACCCGGTCGGCCGCGCCGGTGACGACCATGCCGCCGTACGAGTGGCCGACGAGGATCGCGTCGCGCAGGTCTTCCTCCTCGAACAGGCGGACGACATCGGCGATGTGCGTGTCCAGCCCGGTCTCCGCGGTCAGTTCGCCGGCGCGTTCGGCGAGCCCGGTGAGGGTCGGGGCGAGGACGCGGTGGCCGGCGGCTTCGAGCAGTGGCACGAGCAGATCCCAGCACCAGCCGCCGTGGCCGCCGCCGTGGACGAGGACGAAGGTGCTCACGCGATGGCCGGCATGATTTCCGCGGCGACCCAGCGGCAATAGTCCTCGTAGCGGTCGGCGCTGGACAGCGGTGGGATGGCGAGGCCGCTCATGGTGACGCCGTAATCGGCCAACTGGCCGAGCCGGTCGATGATCTCCTGCCGGGACATGTCGTCGCGGAACGTGGGATCGTCGACCGGGACGTGCGCCTCGCCGATACGGGCCTGGCCGAGGCCGAAGAACACGTCCTTGAGCTGGCCGTTGTAATCGGGCTGGCTGCGGATGTAGTCGATCTTCTCGGGCAGCTGCTCGGCCGGGACGAGGAACGGCCACCAGCCCTGGCCATAGCGCGCGACGCGGCGCAGCACGGCATCGGCGCCGCCGCCGAACCAGATCGGCGGGTGCGGCTTCTGCACCGGCTTGGGTTCGAACGCGACATCGCGGAACGAGACGTATCTGCCCTCGAACTCGGGGTTTTCCTGAGTCCACAGGGCGATGGTTGCCTGCGTGTATTCGTCCGCGCGCGCGCCGCGTTCGTGGAAGGGCACGCCAAGCAGGTCGAATTCCTCCTTCAGCCAGCCGACCGCGAACGTGACGGTCATGCGACCGCCGCTTTGCCAGTCGATCGTCGCCAGCGCCTTGGCGGAGATGATCGGGTGCTGCAGCGGCTGGATGGCGATGCACGAGTTGAGCCGGATGCGGCTGGTGGCGCCGGCGAAGAAGGCCATCCCGGGATAGGCGGCGAGGTAGTGCGCGCCCGACAGCTCGACGTGGCTGCGCGGGATGATGTGATGCTCGGGCACGGCGATCATCGCAAAGCCGAGCTCTTCGGCCAGCTTTGCCAGCCGCTGCTGGTCGGCACCGGTGACATTGGCCTCCCACGGCTGCTGCATCGCCTTGACGCGCACCATGTTGGGCATCGAGAACGCGAGCTTCATCCTGGCCTCCCCGGCGAATCCGTCATGGGGGCCAAGGTAACGGAAGCGCGACGCGCCGCCTATCGGCGGGGCGATGCCCTCAGTCGATGACCTTGCGGGCGACGAGGTCGTCGATTTCCGGCTGCGTCAGCCCGAGGATGTCGCGGTAGACATAGGCGTTGTCCTCGCCCAGCAAGGGGGCGCCGCGTTCGACCTTGGCCTCGTCGGGCTGCATCCGCCAGGCGGGGCCGATGATCGGGCGCGAGCCGGTGCGGTGGTCGCTGACCATGCGGTAGCCGCCCCGGCCCCACAGGTATTCGTCCGAGCACAGGTCGAGTGACGACTGGCAGCGGAACGCGGGGACGCCCGACTGGCGCAGCCGCTCGGCCAGCGGCGCGGCGGCGTGGCGGCGGGTGTGCCGGCCCAGCACTTCGTCGAGGGCGTGGCGGTGGGCGAGGCGCGAGGCGAGCGTGGCGAAGCGTTCTTCCTCGCCGAGCTGGGGGGCGAGGATGCGGGTGAGGGCCTGCCATTCGCCGTCGGTGGCGACGGCGATGCTCAGCCATTCGGTGCCGGCGCAGGGGTAGGCGCCGTGGGGGCACATCTCGGGGTGGAAGTTGCCGTCAGCCTCCGGGACGTGGCCGGTCAGGCTGTAGGCGAACAGGCTGTCGCCGACCAGGCTGGTCATCGTCTCGACCGCGGAGAGATCGATGAACTGGCCCTCGCCGGTGGCTTCGCGGTGATGCAGCGCGGCGACGGCGGCGAGTGCGGCGGCGGCGCCGGCCGAGCTGTCGCCATAGCGGATGTTCATGCCCTTGGGCGTCTCGCCCTCGTGCCCGACCAGCGCGGTGAGGCCGGAGAGCGCGGCGAAGCAGGGGGCATAGCCGGTCTGGTAACCCAAGGGGCCGTCGGTGCCCCACATCTTGATCGAGACCTGGATGATGTCGGGCTTGATCCGGCAGAGGCTGGCGTAGTCGAGGCCGGAGCGTTCCATCGCGCCGGGGCGGATGTTGTCGATGACGATGTCCGCTTCGGCGACCATGCGCTTGACCAGAGCGAGGCCCTCGGGCGTCTTCATGTTGACCTGGACCGAGCGGATCTCCTGGTTGATCGACAGGAAATAGGGGGCGGCATCGATGTCCACGCCGCCATAGGCGCGCATCTCGTCGAGGTTGGTCATCGATTCGACCTTGATCACCTCGGCGCCGAGGTGCGCGAGCAGCTTGCCGGCATAAGGCCCGGCCCAGACCTTGGTCAGTTCGAGCACGCGGATTCCGGCGAGCGGGCCACCCCGGCTGGTATCAATCATGCGCCATCTCCGGATCGTGCGCACCGAGTTTGGGGGCGGCGGCGGGGACGCGGATCGGCGTCTTGCTGAAGGTGTAGGACGAGGTGGGATAGGCGAGCGGGCCGAATTTCGGATGATCGAGGCTCTGGAAAAAGCCGCGGTGGATGAACTGCCCGTGCTGGGGCAGGTCGGCGGCGGTGTTGACCGGGACCATGGCGATGCCGGCCTTCTGCGCGGCTTCGGTGATCGCGTGCTTGGGTTGGCGGGCGATCCAATCGGCAAAACCGGCGCGGAAGCGGGCGACGTTGTCGCGGGTGCAGTCGAACTCCAGCCAGTCGTCGCGGAAGTCGTGGCTCCAGGCGGGATCGCCCATCAGCGCGCGCAGGCCCAGCCAGTGGGCCTTGGTCGTCATGAAGACATAGACGTGGCCGTCGGCGCAGGCGAACGAGGTGCCGGGGCCGCCCATGTCGTAGGCGGTGCGCTCGGGACCGGGCTCGGCCTCGCCGGCCAGCATGCGGTCGAGCACGCAGTCGATGCGGTTCACCTGCACCTCGACTTCGGACAGGTCGATGAATTGGCCGCCCTTGCCATGGCGCTGGCGGTGGAGCGAGGCGAGCACGCAGAGCGCGGCGTCGATCGCCGATTCGTAGTCGGGCAGGAAGCGGCCGGCGCCCTTCAGTGGCGGCTTCTCGGGCGGGGTCTCGCTGGGAGAGTGATAGGCCCAGCCGCCGGCGGCGATGACGTTGAGCGGTCGGGACTTCTGCCAGTCGGCCGGGGCGCCCTGGCCGAACGGGGTGATCGCGCAGTGGACGAGGTGCGGGTGCGAGGCGGCGACTTCCTCGGGCGCGAGGCCGTGCGCGGCGGCCCATTGCTCGTCATGGTCGTCGATCAGCGCATGGGCGCGGGCGAGCAGCGCGGCGAGGCGGGCGCGGCCGGACGAGTCCGCCAGGTCGATTACGACCGACTTCTTGCCCATGTTGAAGAACTCGAACACCGCCGAATGACCGTCGCGGAACGGGCCCATGCGGCGGGTCGGGGCACCGCCGGGGCGTTCGACCTTGATGACCTCGGCGCCGAGCTCGGCCAGCAGGCGGCCGGTCTGTTCGCCCGCCGGGCGCTCGGCGGTTTCGATGATGAGGAGGCCGGTGAGGGCGCCGCGCGGCTCGGTCATAGGCTTTGCCCGTCGTCGATGGTGAAGGTGGCGCCGGTGACCTGGGCGCTGCGGTCGGACAGCAGGTAGAGCAGCATGTCGTCGAGCGCGTCGGGGGCGAGGATGCGGCGGCGGTGCTGCGCGGCGATGTTGTCGCGGCCGCGTTCGGTTTTGAACCAGTCGGCGTTGGCCTCGCTGGGGATCATGCCGGGATGGAGGCAGTTGACGTTGATCCCTTGCCGGATCCATTCGCGGGCGAGGTTGCGGGCGAGGTGTTCGATCCCGGCCTTGGTGGCGGCGTAGAGCGAATCGCCCATGCCGGTGCGCAGCGCGGTGGTGGAGCCGATCAGCACGACGCGGCCGCGCTGGTGGTCGCGGCTGCCGGCGGCGATCAGGCGCTTCGCGCCCTCGCGGGCGGTAAGGTAGACGCCGAGCAGGTTGGTGTTCAGCACGCCTTGCAGGCCGGACATAGGGACCGCGGTGGCATGGCCCCCAGTGCCGACGCCGGCGTTGGCGATGATGCCGTCGACGGTGCCGAAGCGCGCCTCGGCGGCGTCGTAAGCGGCGACGACCGAAGCCTCGTCAGCGACGTCGAGCTGGACGGCGAGGCCGCCGATCTCCTCCGCCAGGGCCGCGGGCACGCGCCGCGCCCCGGCCACCACGCTGGCGCCGGCGCGGGCGCAGAGCCGCGCGAAGCCCGCGCCGATGCCGGCGGACGCCCCGGTGACGAGCACGGTGCGTCCGGCGAGGCTGAAGCTTAACGGCGCTGGAGATTCTTCCATTCGGGGACTTTCGGCTCCATCGCCATGTACTTGTCCACCGCCTTGTTGAAATGGCGGATGCGGATTTCCTGATAGTCCCCAAGCGTAAGGCCGTGCTTGGCCGAGGCTTCGAGGCCTTCCTGCTGCAGGAACAGGTTGTCGGTATCCTGGTCGAGGATGCCGCCGAAACCGGGGTCCATGCCCTCGGCCTCGCAGAACGACTGCTCTGCCGTCAGGTGCACCGCCTCGGCCGTCGTCACCGGCGTGCCGTCGGCGGGTTTCGGCCGCAGGAACAGCACTTCGTAGAGGCTCTCGCGGTGGTTGCGCGGGTTCGGGCGGAAGCGATAGACCATCGGCAGCGAGATGCCGGGGAACAGGAAGGTGTTGGGGAACACCGTGTAGCTGTAGCAGTCGAGGATCTCGGAGTCCGACAGGCCCGAGAGGTCGGTCTTGGTGGCCTGCTCGAAAAGGCCCCGGAACATGTCGGCCATCATCTGTCGCGCGGTGGCGCCTTCGGGCACCTTCGGCTTGTCGGTGACGATCGAGCTGTCGCCCACGGTGAACATGTCGAGCACGTCCTGCTCGCTGTACTTGCCCGCGTGCTCCGGGCTGACGACGCCGAGCGTGGAGATGAAGCGGTTCACGTGCTCGCCATAGGTATCATACTGCGAGTTGACGTCGGCGTTGGTCGGCGAGACCTGCGGGTGCGTATCGGGGACGTGGTAGGCCTCCATGAAGGCCTCGATGTTGAGCTTCCAGTTCGACGGGATCGGCTTGGTCACGTGGCAGGTGATGTAGCGGTCTTCCAGCTTCCACGCCTCGATGTGGGCAAGCGCCTCGGGGCCGAGGTATTCGCGCAGCGTCGGCGCATCGGGGTCCATGTTGATCCAGACGAAGCCGCCCAGCAGCTCGACGCGGGCCTCGGGCAGCGACATCTCCTGCGGATCGATGTGCGGGAAGTCCCACGGGCACAGCATCTTGCGGTTGGTGCCGTCGGTGTTCCAGCTCCAGCCGTGGAAGCTGCACTTGAACTCGGTGGCGCTGCCCTCGGTGCCCGAATGGCGCAGCTTGGTGCCGCGGTGCAGGCAGGCGTTGAAGAAGGCGCGGACCGATCGGTCCTCCTGGCGGGTGACGATGAAGCTGTAGGGGCCGATGTCGTAGACATAGTAGTCGCCGGCCTCGGGGATGTGCTCCTCGCGGCAGGCGAACTGCCAGGTGCGGGTCCACAGGCGCTTGAACTCTTCCTCGAACCAGTCCTGCGAAAGGTAGCGGGTGGTGTCGATATCCTCGGAGCCCAGGTACTGGTAGGATTCACTGGCGACCCATTCCGGGGCCTTGATCTTGTCCCGGGCGATGATCTCCTGTGTGGAGATCGCGGGATGGCGGGCTTCGCCGGGGCTCAGCTTGCCGGTTTCGACGTTCATTGGGCGTACTCCGGGGTGCGGGTGGGGGCGGGAACGGCGTCCTTGTGCAGGGCGCCGTCCTTGACGATCAGCAGCAGCTTCGACGGATCGAGCAGGAGCGCCGGATCGGCGAGCACGTCGCCATCGACCAGCACCATGTCGGCGAGCTGGCCCGCTGCGATCGTGCCGAGTTCGCCTTCGGGGCGCATCGCCCGGCCGCCGTTGGCGGTGGCGCAGACCAGCGCTTCGGCGGCGCTGTAGCCGTAGTAGTGCATGAAGTGGCCGATGTCGCGGGCCTGCGTGCCCTGCGCGCTCCAGGCGAAGCCATAGTCGCCGCCGATCAGGTGGCGGACGCCGCGCTGGCGGAGCGCGGTATGGGTCTTGACCGATTCCTCGATCAGCGCCGGAATGCCCATCCATCCGGCGACCTCGGCGGTGATGCCCCACTGCGCGGCGCCGCCGCTGGCCATCTGGTGGAACAGGTCGATCGTCGGCACGACGACGATGCGGTCCTTCGCCGCCTCCATCATGTCGAGCAGTTCCTCGTCGGAAAACTCGCAGTGGAACAGGCCGTCGACACCGGCGCGGATGCAGTCCTTCGAACCCTGGATCGAGCGGGTGTGGGCGTTGACCTTGCGGCCGTAGGCGTGCGCGGTGCGCACCGCCATCTCGATCTCCTCGTAGGCCATCGGCGTGGTGTGGCCCGGGGTCGAGGGGTAGAACGGGTCGCCCGAGACATCGAGCTTGATGTTGTCGATGCCCTCGCGGCAGTGCCAGCGCACCGCCTTGCGCATTTCCTCCGGCCCGTCGACCAGCGTCGATGGGCCGACGCGCGGGTTGTGATCGCGGCTCTCGTCGCCCATCGCGCCGGTGACGCTGATCTCCAGACCGCCGGCGCGGATGCGCGGGCCGGGGATGCGACCGGCATTGACCTCGTCGCGGACCGCCGCCGCCAGTCGCAGCTTGGCCTCGGAGGCGCCGTAGACGCTGGTGAAGCCGGCATCGATCAGCGCCCTGGCGCCGCGCGCGGCGGTGAACACCTGTGCCTCGGGCGTCGGCGTGATCAGGTTCTCGGTGGCGGTGACATTCTCGAACGAGAGATGGCCGTGGCCCTCGGTCATCCCCGGCATCAGGAACCGGCCCGCCGCGTCGATCGTGCGATCGGCGCCCGACGCGCCGCCGCTTCCCGCCGCCGATACCGAGACGATGCGGTGGCCTTCCACCAGCACGTCGCCGGCGAAGGGGGCCTTCCCGGTGCCATCGAACACCGAGGCATTGGCGATCAGGGTACGCGCCACGTTCGTTCTCCCCTGCGTCGGTCTGCCGCCGGCGCCATAGGTTATCGGCCCCGCACTGTGCGCGCGGTTGCCCGGAGGGACAAGATAGGCCCGGCGACAGCCACCCCCAATGACTGAACGCGCCAAAACGGTAGGCTGTGGCTGTTGTCCATGGCGGCAAAGGGCAATCGCTGCCGCGCGAGGCGCCGCTGCCACGACAGTCAATTCAACCGGCCCTCGCGGGACGGGGCGGGCATTGCCAGCCGTGGCGGCGGGCGGATAAGACGGCATGGACCGCACGCCAGGCGTGCACGCGAACAAGCATTGCGAAGAGGGATACGGGATGGGCAATCTGAAGGTCACGATGACCGACACCGCCGGCAAGGTCCACGAGATCACCGACGTCGCCGAAGGGCAGAGCCTGATGGAGATCGGCAGGGCGCACGGCGTTGCCGGCATCTTCGGCGATTGCGGCGGCGGCTGCGCCTGCGCCACCTGCCACGTCTACATCGGCGAAGGCTGGGGGGAGAAAGTGGGCCAGCCCGACGACATCGAGTTCGCGATGCTCGACATGGTTTCCGACGTCGCGCGCGAGAACAGCCGCCTGGGCTGCCAGGTCAGGATGTCGCCCGAACTGGACGGCATCAGCGTGACAGTGGCGCCGACCGCGGCGTGATCCCGGCGCCGGTTGCCGCGGCAGGCAATCGGGGCTTCGAGGGCAGGCATGGCAGGCCCGCCCGTCGCCGCGGCACAAGGCCGTGACGACATTTCGGCCATTCACCGTTCGAGAGGAATTGCGCCATGGCTGCGCCGGCGATCGACAAGGACGCTCCCAAGATTTGCCCGGTGAAGCCGGGCGACCCGAATTACCTGGACGAGGCCTCGCTGGTCTACGAGGACATCCTCGCGAACCCCGAGCCCTATTACGAGGCGATGCGCGAGCACGATCCCGTGCACTACGACAAGAAGCTGCAGATGTGGCTGATCACGCGCTATGAGGACCTGCAGACGGTCAACGCCGATCCGAACCTCTACGCCGTCGGCGCCGGTTATCGCGAGCAGTATTCGAAGGGCTTCTTCGAGGAGTTCAAGGCGATCCTCGAAAAGGACGGCGGCGGCTTCTTTCCCGACGCGATCATGTCCGAGCCGCCTTATCACACCCGCATTCGCCGGCTGATCGAGGGCACGTTCACCGCGCACAAGGTCAAGGAACTGGAAGGCCGCATCCGCAAGGTCGTGGTGGACCTCATCGACAGCTTTGCCGGGAACGGCTCGTGCGACGCGGTGCGCGACTTCGCGATCCCGGTGACGATCCACGTGATCTGCGAGCAGCTCGGCATCTCGCTCTACGACGCCAAGAAGATCTCGCGCTGGTCGGAGGCGGTGACCGCGCAGATCGGGCGGATGCAGAACCGCGAGCAGATGATCGAGAATGCCAGGCATATCTGCGAGTTGCAGAAGTATCTTATCAACGAGATGAAGGATCGGGAGGCGAACCCGAAGAACGACCTGATCTCGGGAATCGTCCACGCCAGCGTCACGCACGAAGACGGCACGGTGGAGAAGCTGACCTTCGAGGAGGCGGTCTCGATTGTCCGCGCGGTTCTGATCGCCGGCAACGACACCACGGCGACGGCGCTCGGCAACCTCGCCTACCTGCTGGCGACGCGGCCCGACCTGGCCGAGGCGCTGTACGAGAACGTCGACGATGATCGTTTCGTCACGCGGTTCGTCGAGGAGCACCTGCGGCGGATGCCGCCGATCCGAGGCCTCTCACGCCTGACGATGGAAGACACCGTGCTCAACGGCAAGCACCTGCCGAAGGGCTCGCACCTGCTCAACGTCTACGGCTCGGGCAATCACGATCCGCAGCAGTTCCCCGATCCGCTCGAATTCAAGATGGACCGGCCCAACCTCGGCCGCCACGTCGTGTTCGGCGGCGGCGTCCACCGCTGCATCGGCCTGGCGCTGGCGCGCATGGAAGTGAAGATCGTCGCGCAGGAGCTGATCCGGCGGGTCAAGGACCTGCGGCTGGCGATCGATCCCGGGGATATTCGCTACATGCCGACCGTGGCCACCCAGACGATCGCCAACCTGCCGGTGACGTTCTCGCGGCGCGAAGGCTAGGCCTTGGCGGGAGAACTGGCAGGCAAGGTCGCGCTCGTCACCGGCGGCGCCGGCGGCATCGGCAAGGCCACGGTCGAGCTGTTCGCGGCCGAGGGCGCCCGGGTGGTGATCGCGGACGTCAACGATGCGGCCGGCGATGCGCTGGCCGCGGCGCTGGGCGATGCGGCGGTGTACCAGCGCACCGACGTTTCCGACCGTGCGGCGATCCAGGCCGCGGTGGACTGCGCGGTGGCGGAATTCGGCGCGCTGGACATCATGGTCAACAATGCCGGCATCTCGTGCCAGGCCTATCCCGACTTCCTCGACGACCGGCTCGATGATTTCGACCGGGTGATGCACGTCAACCTGCTTGGCCCGATGCTGGGCACGCAGTTCGCGGCGCGACAGATGAAGGCGCAAGGCACCGGCGGCGCGATCATCAACACCGCCTCGATCGCCGGCACGCTGGCCGGGCAGGCGATGATGACCTATCGCGCCGGCAAGGCGGCGCTGATCCAGTTCAGCAAGTCGGCGGCGATCGACCTGGGCAAGCACGGCATCCGCGTCAATTGCCTGGTGCCGGGGCACATCCGGACGCCGATGAGCTCGTTCCAGCAGGGCGCGAGCGCGGAGACCGTGGCGCGGCTGGAAGCGGCGATCAACGAGATCTACCTGTCGAACCAGGTGCTCAAGCGCCGGGGCGAGCCCGAGGACTGCGCCTATGCCGCGCTGATGCTGTGCAGCCCGCGCGCGGTCCACATGACCGGGGTGGTGCTGCCGGTCGAGGGCGGGGTGACGGCGGGCGATCCGGTCAACCACCTTGCCGACATCGTCGCCGCGCGCCGCGCGATCCTCGGCGAGGGAACCTGATTTTGGAATGGGACCGGGTCGTCTCGAGGGAAGGACGGACCGGTTCCGGATACGCAAGGGAGGAGAGACCATGCGCAAGTTGATGACGGCGGTGCTGCTGGGCGGCACCGCGATGACAGGGTTGCCCGCGTTCGCGCAGGACAGGCCGGCGGACGCGGCAAGCGGCGATATCATCGTCACCGCGCGCCGGCAGAACGAGAACCTCGAGCGGGTGCCGGCAGCCATCACCGCGTTCAGCGCCGCCAACCTCGAGGCGCGCAGCGTGCGCTCCGATTCCGATCTGCAGGCGGCAACGCCGGGCCTGACCATCCGCCAGACCCAAGGCAACAACTCGCTCACCTATTCGATCCGCGGCCAGACTGCCGACACGTTCTCGGGCACGCCTTCGGCGGTGATCGCCTACCTGAACGAAGTGCCGCTGACGATCGCCAGTGCCTCGTCGTTCTACGATCTCGAATCGGTGCAGGTGCTGAAAGGCCCGCAGGGCACGCTGTTCGGCCGCAACGCCACCGGCGGCGCCGTGCTGTTCACCAGCGCCAAGCCGACCGACAAGCTGGAGGCGCGGATCACCGGCCGCTTCGGCAACCTGGCGCTGCGCGAGGGCGAGGGCATGATCAACCTGCCGCTGAGCGGGGACAAGGCGATGCTGCGCGTCGCCTTCGACATCCTGCGCAAGGACGGCTACATCCACAACGTCTTCAACAACCAGACGCTGGGCAACCAGGAGCGCAACTCGGCGCGCGCCTCGCTGACGCTGAAGCCGGCGGACGGCATCGTCAACACCACCGTGTTCCAGTACGAGGGGGTCGACGGCACCAACACCGGCGCATCCTATGCCTGGTCGATCTATGGCTGCGGCCGGTTCAACGGGTTCGCGCTGAACTGCAACTCGTCGTTCCTGATCCCCTACCTGGCGGCGCAGAAGACGCTGGGCCTCTACCAGACCAACCACCCGGGCGATGCCCGCCACCACGGCTTCTCGTGGCAACTGTCGAACACCACCAGCTATGCCGCCGGCGACAACCTGACGGTGAAGAACATCTTCGGCGCCAGCCGGGCGCGGGTGAATTCGGTGCAGCCGCAGCTCGGCGTGCCTTACGTGACGATCGCGACCTACGACCAGAAGACCGGCAACACCGGCAACAATCTCGAGGTGAAGACGATCAGCGAGGAACTGCAGCTCCAGGGCAAGGCGCTCGACGGCCGGCTGAACTATACCGCCGGCGTCTACTTCCAGTGGCAGGCCACCGACACGATCTGGCCGCAGACCTACTTCCTCAACCCGCCCTATCCGCCGACCTTCGGCACCTGCACCGCCGGCGCCTGCGTCACCAGCGCGTTCCGCACGCACGACCAGACCAGCGCGGTCTATGCGCAGGCGACCTACGCGTTGACCGATGCGCTGAAGGTCACCGGCGGCGTCCGCTACACGTGGGACAAGATCAAGTTCTCGCAGCTCAACGTCGCCGACAATCCGTTCTACGGCACGTTCCCGGACGAAAGCCGCACGTTCCACGATCCGTCGTGGGAAGTCGGCCTCGAATACCAGGCGACCCCGGAGCTGTTCGCCTATGTCAAAACGCGCGGCTCGTTCCGCGCCGGGGGCTTCAACGGCGCCGCCGTGCCGCTGAACATTCCGGCGGTGCAGGGCGGCAACCAGTTCAACGCCGAGCACACGCAGGACATCGAGGGCGGCATCAAGTATCGCGGCGAGATCGCGGGCGTGCGCACCACGATCAACATCGATGCGTTCAACCAGTGGGTGCAGGACGTCCAGCGCGTCGAGTTCCCGCCGCCGGCGGCGGTGACGGTGAACGTGCCGTCGCAGATCGTCACCGGCATCGAGGGCGAGGCCAGCTTCCGCCTGTCGGACATGGTGGAGGTCGGCTGGCAGGGGGCCTATGTCGATGCGCGCTACACGAACGGCAACGTCACCATCAAGGGCGTGCCGTATCTCTACGGCCCGGTCGCGGACACGCCGAAGTGGTCGGGCACGCTGTGGGCGCAGCTCAACCTGCCGATGCCCGCATCGCTGGGTGAAGTCAGCCTGCGCGCCGATCTCTACGGCCAGACCGGGCAGTACTTCTCCAACGCCTCGTCGAGCCTGGTGCCCAAGACGTTCCTGCCCGGTTATGCGCTGCTCAACGGCCGGATCAGCTGGAACCACGTGATGCAGTCGGGGCTGTCGCTGGCGGTGTTCTCCCGCAACCTCGGCAATCGCGGCTACTTCGTCGGCGGGATGCCGCTGGGTGCGGCGCTCGGCCACAACGCCGCCGCCGTGGGTGAGCCGCGGACCTATGGCGTGGAGGCCAGCTACCGGTTCTGATTCCATCGGCCAGACGATCCCCGAACGGGCGCGCGGGCACATGCTTGCGCGCCCGTTCTAGATAGTGCTTACTATCGAAAACCTGTGGGAGAGATTCGATGGATTGGTGCGGTGGACTGGAGCCCGAACTCGACCGTTCGATGATCCGGGAAAAGCCGGCCGATCCCGAACTGCGCGAAAGCGCGTCGGTCTGGCTGTTCGCCGATGACGGCAGCTTCGCGATGCCGCGCATGGGCATCGAGGCGGTCGGCGCGGTCTGGGAGAACCACCGCTACGACGGCAACTTCGCGTTCCCCGGCGGCCGCGTCCTGCGGGTATCCCGGCACGCGCCGACGCTGTCGACCCTGGCCGGCGACGGCAGCCACTCGGTGCTCGGGGCCGGGGGTCTGCAGTTCCGCTGCATCGAGCCGTTCCGCAAGTGGTCGATGCGCTTCGAGGACACGATCCTCGAAAGCACCAGCATCGAGCAGATCAGGGGCAACTTCCGCGTCTATGTCGAGGCGCTCGAACCAGCCGGTGCGAAGCGCACCCCGATCCTGCTGGAAGCCGAACTGGACATGGCCGCGCCCGGCTGGACGCAGGACCTACGGCCCGCCGCGCTTGCCAGGATGACCGAGGCCGAGCGCATCGATGCCGGGCTGATGGGCTTCGGCTGGCGGGTGGAGCAGGTGTTCCGCGGCACCGCCCGGCTGACGATCGACGGGGCCACCCGCGAATTCGCCTGCACTGGCAACCGCATCCACCGGCAGAGCGTGCGGCCGATGGGCGCGTTTCGCGGGCACTGCTGGCAGGCGGCCAGCTTTCCCGATGGCCGCGCGTTCGGCTATTGCGCCTATCCGCCGCGCGCGGACGGCAGCACCTACAACGATGGCTACATCTGGCAGGACGGGACGTGGCACAAGGCGCGGGCGACGAAGATCCCGTTTCTGCGCAACATCCAGCCCGGTGGAGACGACGTGTCGCTGGAACTCGAATCGGACCTCGGCGTGACCCGGATCGCCGGCGTCACCACGCTCGGCAGCTTCCACATCGCCAACCCGGGCACCAACGGCATGAACAACAACCAGTCCGCCGCGAAGTACACCTGGGACGGGGTGGAGGCGTACGGCATGATCGAGCGCTCGTCGCCGGTCGAGCTCTGCACGGTGCGCAGCTAGGCGCAGAAACCGGCGATCGCTTCGGCCACTGCCCCGGGGCATTCGAGATGCAGCATGTGCCCGGCTGCGAAGTCGCGTCGCGCCACGTCCGGCGCCGAGCCGGCGATGACATCGGCGATCAGCCGCATGTCGGCGACGTCGTGCGTCCCGCTGAGCAGCAGGGTCGGGCACGCCAGCTCCGGCAGTCGCTCGACGTCGGGCAGCTCGGGCCGCTGATCGTCGGCGAACCATTGCCGCCCGTGATAGGCCTCGATTTCCGCGCGCAGTTCCGGCCCGGCATCCGATTCCCGCGCCCGGGCGAACATCGGGTGCCGCCACCACAGCGCGCGTGCGGTCGCGAGATCGCCCGCCCGTGCCGCGCGCGAGACGGCGCGCCACAGCGTCTTCCACGCGTCCGACCATTCCCAGCCGACGACAGCGGGACTCACCAGCACCAGCCGTGCGACCCGTTCGGGATGGTTCAGCGCGAAGTTCAGCGCCACCGCGCCGCCCATCGATACGCCGACCAGGCTCGCCCGTGCGACGCCGCGCGCATCGAGCAGCGCCAGCACGTCATCGGCGTGGGAAAAGGCGAACCCCGGCTCGGCGAGCGAACGCCCGAACCCGCGCAAGTCATGCCGCAGCAGGGGAAGCCGATCGGGCATCAGCGCCCAGACCCGGTTCCAGTCCGCGGCGCTGCCCGCCATGCCGTGGAGAAAGGCGATGCGGTCGCCGGCATCCGGACCGCGCGCTTCGCCGTGCAGCAGGCCGCCGGCGACGGAAACGGTGAAAGCGCGGGTCATGCAGCGGCTCCGGCGAGGCGGTCCGATGCTTGTCGGAGCCTCGCCGGAGCTTTGCAAGCGTCGTGGATCAGGCCGAACCCATGTAGCGGCCGCCGTTCACGCTGATCGTCTGCCCGGTCATGTAGCCACCCTCCTCGGAGGCCAGGAACGCGGCGGCGGCGGCGATATCCTCGCCGGTGCCGATGCGGCGGACCGGCAGTGCCGCGCCATAGGCCTCGACCGCGCCCGGCCGCTGCATGATCTCGGCGCTGCGCAGCATCGGCGTGTCGATCGAGCCCGGGGGAATCATGTTGGCGGTGATGCCGTGCTTGCCAAGTGCCTGCGCCAGGCACTTGGTGAAGCCGAGCAGGCCGCCCTTGGAGCTGGTGTAATGCGTCTGGAGTTCCGAACCCGACTGGACCGACGAGGAGGTGATGTTGATGATCCGGCCCCAGTTCGCAGCGATCATGTCGGGCACGCATTCCTGCGTCACCCAGAACGGGCCGAACATGTTGATGCGGAACACGCGCTCCAGCAGCTCGGGCGAAATCGACAGGAAATCGTCGAACGGCGCGATGCCGGCGTTGTTGACCAGGATGGCGATCGGCCCGAGTTCCTGGCGCGTGCGGTCCGCAGCGGCCTTGATCGCGGCGCGGTCCGAGCAGTCGGCGGCGATGGCGATCGCGGTGCCGCCGGCATCGCGCACCAGTTGCGCGGTTTCCTCGGCACCCGCCCCGTTGATGTCCCAGATGGCGATCCGGGCGTTGTCCTCGGCCAGGCGCAGCGCCATGGCGCGTCCCATGCCCGAGCCCGCGCCGGTGATGACGGCGACTTTTCCGTTCAGTGATCTGGTCATGTTCTGCTTCCTACGATTGGCAATTGGCGGCGCAACGGCTGCGCTTGCTGAACGGCTGAACAGCAGGACGGCGCGTACGTCAACCGCCCAGGCGAAATTCGCGGCTCAGCCGCGTTCGGCGAAACCGCCGTACCGGCCTTTGTGGAACAGCATCGGATCGGCATCGCGCAGCGTTTCCAGCCGGAGGACACGTCCCAGCACGAAGACATGGTCCCCGGCGTCGGTCACAGAGTGGATCCGGCATTCGATCGCCGCGATCACGTCGGGCAACTGCGGCAGCCCGTGGTTGGTCACCGAGAACTCCACCCCGGCGAACTTGTCTCCCTTCCCGGCGATCTGCGCGCACAGGGCCTTCTGGTCGCTGCCCAGCACATTGACGCAAAAGTGCCCGGCTGCCTCGATCTGCGGCCAGGTGCTGCTCTTGCGGTCGGGGAGGAAACCTACCAGCGGCGGATCGATCGAGACCGAAGTGAAGGTGCCCACCACCATGCCCACCGGCTGGCCGGCGGCATTCATCGCGGTGATGACGCTGACGCCGGTCGGATAGGCTCCCAGCACCTGGCGGAAGTTCGCCGCTTCGATCACCACTTCGCTCAAGGTCCGGCTCCCCGCTCACCGCTTTTCGGCTGCTTCCGTGGCAGAGCCGCCCGGCGAGGGCAAGCATCGATACGCGCGCGAACGCAGGAATCGTCTTGCCTGCCGGACGCCAAAAGTGCAGGGAACTAATCGATCGATTAAACCCGTAACCAGCCGGGCGGGGGGCTTGCCTTCAGCCCGGCGATACCTGTCATTCGAGGAAAGACCATGGCCGCTGCCCAGCCAATCAACGATACGCCCGAGGCGAAGGAAGTCGCCGCGCTCATCGCCCGCAGCCGCGCGGCGCAGGCGCAGATCGAGAACGCCACGCAGGAGCAGGTGGATCGGTGGATCCGCGGCATGGTCTATGCCGTCGCGCGCGAGGACATCGCCGAGATGATCGCGCAGCACACCGTCGACGAGAGCCAGCTCGGCAACTACGACGGCAAGTACCTGAAGATCTTCCGCAAGACCCGCGCGGCGCTGCTCGACATCATCCACGACAAGTCGGTGGGCGTGATCGAGGAGGACGTCGAGCGCCAGATCGTCAAGATTGCCAAGCCGGTCGGCGTGATCGGCGCGCTTTCGCCCTCGACCAACCCCGAGGCGACGCCGGTGATCAAGTCGATCTGCGCGATCAAGGGCCGCAACTCGATCATCATCGCCCCGCACCCGCGCGCCAAGGT
This sequence comes from Sphingomonadales bacterium, assembly GCA_028868535.1. Taxonomy (GTDB): domain Bacteria; phylum Pseudomonadota; class Alphaproteobacteria; order Sphingomonadales; family Sphingomonadaceae; genus Novosphingobium. Next base: position 55,860 of record JAGWUH010000008.1, read on the forward strand.
CACCAATGCGCTGATCTGCAACAAGATGCGCGCGGCGCTGGAGCTGATGGGCGCGCCGGCCGATCTGGTCATCCCGATCGAGACGCCGTCGGTGGAAAAGACCAACGAGCTGATGCGCCAGTGCGACCGCGTGCTCGCCACCGGTGGCGGGCCGATGGTCCACGCGGCCTACTCGTCGGGCACCCCGGCGCTCGGCGTCGGCGTCGGCAACGCGGTGATCACGGTGGACGACAGCGCCAACCTTGACGAGGCGGCTGAGAAGATCCGCATCTCCAAGACGCTGGACCTGGCGGCGTCGTGCTCGTCGGACAATTCGGTGATCCTGTTCGATTCGATCTACCACGTCATGCTCGAGAAGCTCGAGCACCAGGGCGGGTTCGTCGTCGAGGGCGAGAACAAGGTGAAGCTCCAGAACACGATCTGGGTCGATGGCCACCTCAACACCGCGATCGTCGCCCAGCCGGCGGACAAGATCGCCGGCATGGCCGGGATCGCGCTGCCCGAGGGCAAGACCTTCTTCATCGTGCCCGAAACCGGGTTCGGCCCCGACTATCCGTTCTCGGGCGAGAAGCTGTCGGTGACGATGGCGCTGTACCGCGCCAAGGACATCGACGAGGCGATTGCGCTGACCAACGGCATCCAGGGCTACCAGGGCCGTGGCCACTCGTGCGGCATCTACTCGTACAACGACGACAACATCATGAAGCTGGCGATGCAGACCTACACCAGCCGCGTGATGGTCAACCAGCCGCAGGCGCCGTCGAACTCGGGCAACGTCTGGAACGGCATGCGCCAGACCTTCTCGCTGGGCTGCGGCTCGTGGGGCGGCAACGCCACCAACAACAACATCTCGTGGAAGGACCTGATCAACGAGACCTGGGTCTCGAAGAACCTGCCCGAGGTCAAGCAGATCCCCGACGACGAGGCGCTGTTCGGCGCCGACATCGTCGCCCTGATCGACGGCGCCGTGCCCAAGCCGGCCGAAAGCCACGCCCAGATCGATACCGTGATCTGATCCGCTCCGCCGGGTCCGCGGGCGCGGACCCGGCGCCGGGCACCGGGGCATGGCCTGCCGCGCGCGGGCCGGGGAAGAGGCGAGACCACAGACAATGACCGAACAGTTCGGACTGACCGAAGACCAGCTGGCCATCCAGGACATGGCACGCAAGTTCACCGCCGACCGCATCACGCCGTTCGCGGCCAAGTGGGACGAGGAACACCACTATCCGGTCGACGTGTGGAAGGCGGCCGGAGAGCTCGGCTTCGGCGCGATCTACGTTTCCGAGGAAATGGGCGGCATCGGCCTCGGCCGGCTCGAGGCGGCGCTGATCATGGAGGCGATGAGCTACGGCTGCCCCGCCACCAGTGCCTATGTCTCGATCCACAACATGGCCGCGTGGATGATCGACACCTTCGGCGGCGAGGACCTGAAGAAGCACTACCTGCCGCAGCTCGTCGGCATGGACAGGATCGCCTCCTATTGTCTGACCGAGCCTGGCTCCGGCTCCGACGCCGCCGCGCTGCGCACCACCGCCGCGCGCGATGGCGATCATTACGTGCTGAACGGCACCAAGCAGTTCATCTCCGGCGGCGGCTACAACGACGTCTACGTGGTGATGTGCCGGACCGGCGCCGAAGGACCCAAGGGCATCTCGGCGGTGATCGTCGAGAAGGACATGCCCGGCCTCTCGTTCGGCCCGCCCGAGAAGAAGCTGGGCTGGAACGCCAGCCCGACCGCGCAGGTCATGTTCGACAACGTCCGCGTGCCTGTGCAGAACCGCATCGGCGCCGAAGGTGACGGCTTCAAGTTCGCGATGGCCGGGCTTGACGGAGGCCGCATCAACATCGGCGCGTGCTCGCTCGGCGGCGCGCAGCGTTGTCTCGATGAAGCAATTGCTTACGTCAAGGATCGCAAGCAGTTCGGCAAGTCGATCGCCGAGTTCCAGAACACCCAGTTCACCCTGGCGGACATGGCCACCGACCTCGAGGCGGCGCGCGCGCTGCTTTACCTGGCCGCTGCCAAGGTCACCGCCAACGCGCCGGACAAGAGCCGCTTCTCGGCCATGGCCAAGAAGCTCGCCAGCGACAACGGCAGCGAGATCGTCGACAAGGCGCTGCAGATGTTCGGCGGCTACGGCTACTTGCGCGATTACCCGATCGAGCGCTTCTGGCGCGACCTGCGCGTCCACCGCATCCTCGAAGGCACCAACGAGGTCATGCGCATGATCATCGGCCGGGACTTGCTGAAGTGAGCCACACCGATGAGCTGATCGTTCGCCGGGATGGCGTCGCCGGCTTCCTGACGCTGAACCGCCCCAAGGCGATCCACGCGCTGACGGCCGACATGGACCACGCGATGACCGCCGCGCTGCAGGCTTGGCGCGACGATGCCGGCGTTGCGGCCGTGATCGTCGACCACAGCGAGGGCAGGGGCTTCTGCTCCGGCGGCGACATCAACCTGCTGCGCAATTCGGCGCTGACCGACGGCGGCGTGAGTGGGCGGCGGTTCTTCTACGAGGAATACCAGCTCAACCACCTGATGTTCACGTATGGCAAGCCGATCGTCGCGTTCATGGACGGCATCACCATGGGCGGCGGGGTCGGCATCAGCCAGCCGGCGAAATTCCGCGTGGCGACGGAGAACACCCGCTTCGCCATGCCCGAGACCGGCATCGGCCTGTTCCCCGATGTCGGCGGCGGCTGGTTCCTCGCGCACCTGCCCGGTCGACTGGGGCGTTACCTTGCGCTTACCGGCGCCCGCATCGACGGCGCCGAGGCGGTCTGGGCCGGGCTGGCCACGCATTACCTGCCGGTCGAAGCGCTGCCGCAGGCCAAGGCGCGCATTGCCGCGGGCGAGCCGATCCCCGACGTGCTCGCCGCGCTTGCGGTCGAGCCGCCCGCCGCGAAGCTTGCCGCCCATGCCGATGCCATCGCCCGCCTGTTCGTCTCGGACAAGCTGGAGGACGTGCTCGCCGCGCTCGAGGACGATGGTTCCGAATGGGCGAGCGCCACTGCCGCGACGATCCGGGCCAAGAGCCCGCAAACCTGCAAGGTTGCGCTGCGCCAGCTGGCCATCGCCCAGCACCTGCCCAGCTTCGCGGACAACATGGTGATGGAATACCGGATCGCCAGCCGCGTGCTGACCCGCCCCGACTTCGCCGAAGGCGTGCGCGCGGTGATCGTCGACAAGGACAACAATCCCAGGTGGGACCCGGCGACGCCCGAAGCCGTCACCGATGCGTTGATCGACTCGATCTTCGCCCCGCTTGCTCCAGAGGAAGAGTGGAAACCGCTATGAGCACTTACGAAACGCTGCTGGTCGAAACGCGCGGCGCGGTGACGCTGATCACCATCAACCGGCCCAAGTCGCTGAATGCGCTCAATCGGCAGGTCATGCTCGACCTGATCGCGGCGATGGCCGCGTTCGAGGCAGACGACAGCCAGGGCTGCGTCGTCCTCACCGGTGCGGGCGAGAAGGCCTTCGTCGCCGGCGCCGACATCCTAGAGATGGCCGAGAAGCCCGCCACCGAGTTCTTCGGCCAGGGCTACTTCGACGGCTGGCAGAAGGACATCGCCGCCAAGAGCCGCAAGCCGTGGATCGCGGCAGTCAACGGCTTCGCGCTGGGCGGCGGTTGCGAGCTGGCGATGATGGCGGACATGATCATCGCCTCGGAAACCGCCAAGTTCGGCCAGCCCGAGATCAAGCTCGGCGTTGCCCCCGGCATGGGCGGCACCCAGCGCCTGGCCCGCGCGATCGGCAAGGCCAAGGCGATGGACCTGTGCCTGACCGGCCGCAACATGGACGCGCGCGAGGCCGAGGCCAGCGGCATCGTCGCTCGCGTGCTCCCGGCCGAGGGCTTCGTCGATGCGGTGGTCGAGATCGCCGCCGGCATCGCCGCGATGCCGCGCCAGGCGGCGATGCTGAACAAGGAAATGGTCAACGTCGCCTTCGAGACGACGCTCGAGCAGGGCCTGCTCTACGAACGCCGCACCTGGGGCCTGCTCGCCGCCACCGAAGACAAGTTCGAGGGCATGCGCGCCTTCGTCGAGAAGCGCCCCGCGGTCTTCAAGAACCGCTGATGCCCGGCGACGCACGAGGGAGAGCAGCATGATCAAGTCCATCGCGATCGTCGGCCTCGGCAACATGGGCGGCGGCATGGCGCTCAACCTCGTGCGCGGCGGCTTCCGCGTCCACGCCTTCGACCTGTCGCGCGAGGCCTGTGCCAAGGCGAAGGAGAACGGTTGCGAGGTCTTCGCCACCGTTGCCGAGGCGGTGCGGGGCGTCGATGCGGTGGTGACGATGCTGCCCAACGGCGGCATCATCGACAGCGTCTACAGCAACGAGGTGATCGGCAAGGCGCCGACCTCGGCGCTGCTGCTCGATTGCTCGACGATCGACGTCGCCACCGCGCGCCATGTCGCCAATGCGGCGCGCGCGGCCGGCTACGAGATGGTCGACGCCCCGGTTTCCGGCGGCATCGCCGCGGCCAGCCAGGGCACGCTCACCTTCATGGTCGGCGGCACCAAGCACGCGTTCCAGCGGGCCGAGGCGGTGCTGAACGCGATGGGCAAGGCGGTGATCCACGCCGGCGAGAGCGGCGCCGGCCAGGCCGCCAAGATCTGCAACAACATGCTGCTCGGCATCCACATGATCGGCACCTGCGAGGCGTTCGCCATGGCCGAACGGCTCGGCCTCGATCTCCACGCCTTCTACGACATCGCCTCGAAGGCCTCGGGCCAGTGCTGGTCGATGACGTCGTACTGCCCGGTCCCCGGCGTCGGCCCGCACAGTCCCGCCGACAACGACTTCCAGGGCGGCTTCGCCTCGGCGCTGATGCTCAAGGACCTCAAGCTGGCATTGGAGGCGGCCGAAACCGCCGGCACCAGCGTGCCCATGGGCACCCGCGCCAAGGAAATCTACGAAGCCTTCACCGCCGCCGGCAACGGCGGGCTCGACTTCTCCGCCATCATCCGGACGCTTTGAAGGATCAGCGCGCGCCGCGCGTGCTCGCGCGCGCGCGCAGCGCGATCGGCACCCGCACTTGCGGCGCGGGGTTGCCCGTCACCATGCCGAGCAGCCTGTCGACCAGCAGGTCCCCGGCGGCCTCGAAGTCGGCCTCGATCGTGGTCAGCGGCGGGGTAGCCTGTGCCCCGGTGCGGATGCCGTCGAAGCCGATCACGCCCACGTCGCCCGGCACGTCGATCCCGGCGTCGCGCAGCGCCCGCATCGCGCCCAGCGCCATCTCGTCGCAGGCGGCGAAGATCGCATCGAACGACTGCCCCGCCTCGACCAGCGCGGCCGTCGCCCGGCGGCCCTGCTCCTCGCGGGTGTAGCCTTCCTCAATGCCGACCAGCCACGGCTCCAGCCCGGCCTCGCGCATTGTCGCGACATAGCCCTCGTAGCGTTCGGCGAACTGGGGCTGGATCAGCGAGGTGATGCAGGCGATCCGCCGGTATCCGCAGCTAAGCAGGTGACCGACAGCCAGCCGCGCGCCGCCGTGGTTGTCGCTGCGTACCCATTCGAGGTCCTCGCGAGGGCTGCCCCAGCAGACCACGTGCGCGCCCGACGCGGCGACGTCCTCGAAGTATTCCCAGGCCGCGACGTTGACGCTGGCGCCGATGACGATCAGCCCGTCGGCCTTGCGCTGCTCCTGGTAGCGGCCGAACAGGTTCTCCGGCCCGTGCTGGAGCGAAACCAGCGTCTCGTAGCCACGCCGCGACGCCGCCGCGCAGGTCGCGCCGAGCAGCGCGAAGTAGAACGGGTTGAAATCGCGGATATGGTCGCCCGGGCGCATGATCACGACGACCGCGATCGTGCCGGTGCGGCCGGTGCGCAACCGTGCGGCGTTCTCGTCGACGTGGTAATCCAGCTTGCGTGCGGCGGCGAACACGCGGCTGCGCGTTGCCTCGCTTACCACCGGGTCGCCGGCCAGCGCGCGCGAGACCGTGGACTGGCTGACACCTGCTTCCGCCGCGACGTCGAAAGACGTCACGCGGTGACGGCGGGGCGCCGGCGCCGCCTTCAGATTCTGTCGCTCGTCCCACATGAAAGTGCTCATGGGCGCGAATCCATACGATTGTAAAGGGTCGATCGGGGCTTGTGCCCGAACGTGCAATCAGCGTGCCGAATGGCCCCCGTCGAGTCGCAGCTCGGCCCCGGTCATGAACCGGCTCTCGTCCGAGGCGAGATAGACCGCCGCCAGCGCGATCTCGCGCGGGGTCGCCAGGCGCCGCGCGGGCACCTGCGCCGCCAGCATCGCGTCGACGGCGGCGCGATTGCCACCGGGCGGAACCAGGTTGTCCAGCATCGACGTATCCACCCAGGCCGGCAGGATCGCGTTGCAGCGCACGTCCCACCCGGCCTCGGCGCACTCGATCGCCACGGTCCGTGTCAGCGACAGCATCGCCGCCTTCGAGGCCGAATAGGCCCCCAGCATGGCAGCCCCGGTGATCCCCGCCAACGAGGCGATGTTGACGATCGCCGCCGGCGCGCTCTCGCGCAGCAAGGGCAGCGCGTGCTTGCAGCCGAGGAACGCCCCTTCGGCGTTGACAGTCATCGCCGCCCGCCACTGCGCGACGGCCATCGCCACGATCGGGCCGCCAACGCCGATGCCCGCATTGTTGACCAGCAGCGCCAACCCGCCCCAGGCCTCGCGCACGCCGTCGACGGCCGCCCGCCAGTCGTCCTCGCTGGTGACGTCGAGCGCCCGTGCCAGCACCGCGCCCGGATGATCGGCCGCGATCGCTGCCGCTTCTGCCTGCGCTGCGGCGGCGTCGCGATCGGTCAGCAGCACGCGCGCGCCTTCCTCGGCGAAGGCCCGCGCGATCGCCGCGCCAATCCCGCGCCCGGCGCCGGTGACCAGAGCGGTCTTCCCCGCCAGCCGGCCGCTCACCGGGTCATGCCCGGCGCCAGCAGCAACAGCAGCTTGACGTCGATGGCGTCGCCCCGGGCCCGCCGATCGGCGATGAAATCGGCGATACCCGCGCGGGGTACGCGGTGTACGGTGATGTTCTCCCCCTCGGTGCCGCCGCCGGGGCCGACCCGCGTCAGCCCGTGCGCGCGCAGCAGCGTGAAACTCTCGGTGACCATCCCCGGCGAGGACCAGAACTCACCCAGGTTTTCCATGCGTGCCGCCGCATAGCCGGTCTCCTCTTCGAGTTCGCGCGCGGCGGCGGCCATCGGATCCTCGTCGGCGTTGCCGTCATGATCGCCGATCAGCCCGGCCGGCAGCTCGATGCAGGCCCGCCCCAGCGGCACCCGGTACTGCTCGACGAGGATCACCTGGTCCTCCTCGTCGATCGCCAGGATGACCGCGGCGCGAATTCCGCGCGCGCGGCTCACGTATTCCCAGCGACCGCGTTGCTTGGCGGTGATGAAGCGCCCCTGCCAGTGGATCTGTTCGGGTGCATCGGCGTCGGCGTCGGGCAAGTTCAGACCTCGATCAGGCGGTCGGGGAGTTCGTTGACGTCCCCCGGTTTCACGGGAAAATGTTCGGAGAGGACCGCACCCACCCGCGCCACCGCTTCGCACAGGCCATCGGCGGGCCGGCCTTCGCGGATCGCGGCGAGCATCGCCGCCATCGCCTCGCCCCAGACTTCGGGTGCCACTTTCGCGGCGATCGCGGCATCGGCGACGATTTCCGCGCGCCGTTCGGCCCGCGACAGGTAGATGACGATGCCGGTGGAGCCGACGGTGCGCCGCTCGGTGCCGACGCGGAACGCGGTGACCGCCCGGGCGCGGACGCGCGCGTGCTTGACCGGGCCGGGCACCAGCGCCAGCCGCAACGGCCGCCACGACTGCAGCAGCCACATGCCGGCGAACTTGGCCACCGCGACCACCAGCGCCAGGCTCAGCACGGTGCGCGGATGCCATTCGTGCGCCCACCAGCCCATCACCCGGTCGACCAGCGCGAGGCTGAACCCCGGCGCGATGGCCAGCACCGCCAGCGCCAGCATCGCCACCAGCGCCGACCAGGTCAGGGCCACGTCCTCGTAGCGATCGGAGGCATCGGCCAGGATCGTCACGATCTCGCCGCTGGTCCGCGCTTCCGCGGCGGTGACCGCCGCGGCGATGCGGCCCCGATCGGCGTCGGTCAGCGCAAAGGTCATCCCGGTCGTCCTACCATGAGCCCGACGAGCCGCCGCCGCCGAAGCTGCCGCCGCCGCCCGAGAACCCGCCGCCCCCGCCCCAGTCGCCGCCGCCGCCGCTGCTCCAGCCGCCGCCGCGACGGCCGCCGCGCATCGCCGAATCGAGCGCGCTCCACAGGATCACCTGGCCCAGCCCGAAGCCATAGGCCCGTCCGCCCCGCCGCCGGAAGAACGGCAGGACGAAGAACAGGAAGAAAAAGCCCAGCCAGAACAGTGCCGGCAGCCATCCGCCCTTGTCGGACCGCTGCGCCGGGGCCGGCTGGGCCGCGATCTTCCGGGCTTCCTCGGGCGGCAGTTGCAGCTGGTGGATGATCGCGTCCGCCCCGGCTTCGATCCCTCCCGGCATGTCGCCGGACTTGAACCGGGGGATGATCTGCTGCTGGATGATCAGCGACGAAAAGCCGTCGGTCAGCACCGGCTCGAGGCCATAGCCGACCTCGATCCGCACCTTGCGCTCCTTCGGTGCGACCAGCAGGATCACGCCGTCATTGCGCTGCTTGTCGCCGATCCCCCAGGCGCGGCCGAGCCTGTAGCCATAGTCCGAGATTTCGTAGCCCTGAAGGTCCGGCACCGTCGCCACCACCAGCTGCCGGTGCGATTGCGTCTCCAGCGCCGCCAGCTTGCCGTCGAGGCGCTGCGCGACGTCCGCCGGCAGCACGTTCGCGGCATCGACCACGCGCCCGCTCAACGCCGGGAACGTCTGCGCCCGGGCGGCGCCGGGCAGCAGCGCGGCCAGCGCCAGCAGCAGCGCAGCGGCTGCGGCGCGGAAGGGCAGGGGCATCACCGCCCCCGGGCCTTACAGCTTGCCTTCGAGGCTGGGCGCCGCCTCGGCGCCGGGCGTCACCGCCTGGTAGGGGACCATCGGCTTCGCGCCGTAGATCACCTTGGCCGCGACCATCGCCGGGAAGGTGCGGATCGTGGTGTTGTAGTCCTGCACCGCCGAATTGTAGTCGCGCACCGAGATGCGGACGCGGTTTTCCTGCCCCTCGAGCTGGCTCTGAAGCATCTGGTAATTGGTGATGCTCTTCAGCTCGGGATAGGCCTCGACGTTGGCGAGCAGGCGCCCCAACCCGGCGACCGAGTTCGAAAGCTGGTTCTGCGCGTCCTGGAACGCCTTCATCTTGGCGGGATCGGTCAGGTCGCCAGGGTTGAGCTGGACGCTCGTCGCCTTGGCCCGCGCCTCGACCACGCCGACCAGGATGCCCTTCTCCTGCGTCGCCGCGCCCTTGGCCACGGCGGCGAGGTTCGGGATCAGGTTGGCGCGCTCCTGGAATGCGGCCTGGACATCGGCCCAGCGCGCCTTCGCGGCTTCTTCCTTGGTCGGTACGGTGTTGACCCCGCAGGCGGACAGGCTGAGCGCGGCGGAGGCGACGATCGCCCCCCGAATGACGCGGTGCGCGGACGACATCGGCTTGTTACCCCTTCCAGGTGCCGGGCAAAGACCCGGCGGTCGCGCGCAAGATAGCGCGCGCCGGCTCCGGTTCAAGGACAACCGGTGCGAAATTCCCCTGCTGCCCCGGCGCGAAGTGCCTGAAAAGGCGCGCGGGGGTTGTGACGTCATGGCGTCCGTGGCAGACAGCGACGCTCCATTGCAGGAGGAGGGGTTACCATGCTGCAGGAGTTCAAGGCCTTCATCGCCCGCGGCAACGTGCTCGATCTCGCCGTGGGCGTGATCATCGGCGGCGCCTTCGGAAAGATCGTCTCGTCGCTCACCGACGACGTGATCATGCCGGTCATCGGCGCGATCACCGGTGGCATCGACTTTTCCAGCAAGTTCATCGTGCTCGGCACGATCCCCGCCACTTACACCGGCTCGCCGACCGACTATGCCGCCCTCAAGAAGGCCGGCGTCGCCATGCTCGGTTATGGCTCTTTCCTCACCGCGGTGATCAACTTCCTCATCCTGGCGTTCGTCATCTTCCTGATCGTTCGCCAGGCCAACAAGCTCACCGCAAAGCCCGAAGCCCCGGCGGCGCCGGCCGGGCCGACCGAGGTCGAACTTCTCGCCGAGATCCGCGATGCCCTGAAGAAGGGGTAGGCGCAGGCCGGCGCCATCTTTGCCGCCCCTTTTCATTTTCCACGGCCGCCCTATATGGGGTCCTGCCGGTTTCGGCCGGCTATGGCGATAAACTGCGGCGTGCAATAGGCGCAGCGGACCCGGGGGCGGTACCCGGCGGCTCCACCATCACCACCCGGTATTCAGGCCGGGGCGCTGTTGTCGCAGCGGTGATGACGGGGCCGAACTAGGATCGACGTGTGTTGAAAAGCGCTGTTTTTGCCCGGGCTGAGTAACCCGTTAAAGGCTCAAAACTCACAAGTGCCAACGACAACGAAGCACTTGCTCTGGTTGCGTAATTCTAGGGGCTAGCGCCCTGACCTTACAAGACACGAGCACGGTTGAACCGACCGGGTAACAGAACGGAGTTCGGGGGCCCGGGGCGAGCCTAGCAACAGAATCGCCCCACTCACGCCCTGTCCGCAGCGGATGCGGATCAGGCCGCGCCTGACCCCTCGGCGGCTTTCTCATGACGGATGCAGTCGAGGATCTTGGCGCCGGCCATGAACACCGATCCGGTGCAGGCCAGGAACAGCAGCTTGCCCCCGGTTCCGGGAAACACGTCGAGATAGACCTTGCCGCGCTCCACCGCGCCCAGCGCGAGCGCGTAGATCACCATGTAGGCCTCCGGCCTCGTCTTGATCTTGAATAGCCTGGCAATCCTGGCGACCATTGTTCTTGTCCGTGGCATCCTGCTGCAACAGGACAATGCCGATCTCGCCCGAGAGTTCAACAGAAGTAAACGGGCATTAACCGTTTTTCGTCCGGTTCCGGGACGGCTCGCCGCATTTGCGCGCCGTCTGCAAGCGCCTGGCCGGACATCGCGGAACGCGTTGCCAAGCGCGGGTTCCTGCGCCATAGGCGGCTTCTCCTCCCCGGAGCGTAATTTCCTGCAATCCCCGCCGCGGCGTCGCGCGGGGCCAACGAGGGTGAGTTCGAGAGATGAGCAACAGGATCGAGCGGGCGGGTCTTCAGGTGGACAAGGCCCTCGCCGGCTTCATCGAGACCGAGGTTATGGCACCGCTGGGCAAGGACGCGGGTGCGTTCTGGCAAGGCTTCGCCGCGCTGCTCGCCGGTTTCGCGCCGCGCAACCGCGCGCTGCTGGCCCGGCGCGACGAACTGCAGGCCTGGATCGACGCCTGGCACCTCGATCGCGCCGGCAAGCCGCTCGACCCCGCCGAGTATGAAGGCTTCCTGCGCGAGATCGGCTATCTCGTACCGGAACCGGCCCCGTTCGCCGTCGCCACCCGCGACGTCGACGCCGAGATCGCGACGATGGCCGGTCCGCAGCTCGTCGTGCCGGTGCTCAATGCCCGCTTCCTGCTCAATGCCGCCAACGCGCGCTGGGGCAGCCTTTACGACGCCTACTATGGCACCGACGCGCTCGACGCCCCGGCTGCCCGGCCCGGTGGCTATGACGCGGAGCGTGGTGCGGCGGTCATCCGCGCCGGCCGCGCCTTCCTCGATCGCGCCGCGCCGCTCGCCGACATCAGCTGGCTTGCCTGGGATGGCGCCGGCGATCCGCCGCTTGCCAATCCCGAGCAGCTCATCGGCCGCCGCGACGGCGGCCTGCTGCTCGAGCACAATGGCCTGCGCATCGAAGTCGTCATCGATCGGACTCACCCGATCGGCCGGACCGACGCCGCGGGCATCGCCGACATCGTGCTCGAGGCGGCGCTGACCACGATCGTCGATCTCGAGGATTCGGTCGCAGCCGTCGACGCCGAGGACAAGCTTGCCGCCTATCGCAACTGGCTCGGCGTCATCCGTGGCGATCTAGCCGATACCTTCGAGAAGGGTGGCCAGACGCTCACCCGCACGCTGGCGGCCGATCGCGACTGGACCGGTACCGACGGCGGCGCCTTCAGCCTGCCGGGCCGCTCGCTGCTGTTCGTACGCAACGTCGGCCACCTGATGACCAACCCGGCGATCCTGCTGCCCGATGGCTCCGAAATCCCCGAAGGCATCATGGACGCCGTGATCACCAGCGCCATCTCCAGCCACGACCTGCGCGGTCTCGGCCGCTTCCGCAACAGCCGCGCCGGCGGCGCCTCGGGCGGAAGCATCTACATCGTCAAGCCGAAGATGCACGGGCCCGAGGAGTGCGGCTTCACCAACGACCTGTTCGACGCGGTCGAGGACCTGCTCGGCCTCGCCCGCCACACCGTCAAGGTCGGCGTCATGGACGAGGAGCGCCGCACCAGCGCCAACCTCGCCGCCTGCATCGCCGCGGTGAAGGACCGCATCGTCTTCATCAACACCGGCTTCCTCGACCGCACCGGGGACGAGATCCACACCTCGATGCGCGCCGGCCCGATGATCCGCAAGAACGCAATGAAGGGCTCCGGCTGGATTGCCGCCTATGAACGCCGCAACGTCCTGATCGGCCTGCGCCACGGCCTGTCCGGCCGCGCCCAGATCGGCAAGGGCATGTGGGCCGCGCCCGATCGCATGGGCGCGATGATGGCGGAGAAGGTGGGCCATCCGCGCAGCGGCGCCAACACCGCCTGGGTCCCTTCGCCGACCGCGGCGACGCTCCATGCCATGCATTACCACGAAGTCGCGGTGTTCGACGTCCAGCAGGAACTCGCCGGGGAGCCGATCCCCGGTCTTGACGCGCTGCTGGCGATCCCGCTTGCCACCGGCCAGAACTTCTCGGTCGAGGAAGTCCGCGAGGAGCTCGACAACAACGCGCAAGGGTTGCTCGGCTACGTGGTCCGCTGGATCGATCAGGGCGTCGGCTGCTCCAAGGTGCCCGACATCAACGATATCGGCCTGATGGAAGACCGTGCCACCCTGCGCATCTCCAGCCAGCATATGGCCAACTGGCTGCTGCACGGCATCTGCACGCGCGACCAGGTGATGGACTCGCTGCAACGCATGGCCGCCAAGGTCGATGCCCAGAATGCCGGCGACCCGCTCTATGAACCGATGGCCGGCAACTGGGACAGCAGCCTTGCCTTCCAGGCGGCCTGCGACCTGGTGTTCAAGGGCGTCGAGCAGCCTTCGGGCTACACCGAGCCGCTGCTTCACGCCTGGCGTCAGCGCAAGAAGGCGCAAGTGGCTGTTTTAGCGTAACCTTTTCCCAACCGTTTTCGTGCCATCAGCCACCCCATAGCCAAGGGGGTCGCAACGTCATGGCCATGGAAATGCGGCGCGAATCGCGCCTGAAGGTGTGGATGGGGTGTCGCCTCCACGCGGCCGGAGCGGAAACGGAAGGCTGCCTGGCCGACCTGTCGCCGCACGGCCTGCACCTGGTCGGGCAACCGCCCGCGGCCGGCGAGCTCGTCGAGGTCCGCGTGCGCGGTCGCATGCTGGTCGGCCAGGTCGAATGGACGTCGCCGCAGCGCTTCGGTGTGTTCCTGCGCGACCCGCTCGATCCCGAGGCCCTGCTGCGCGGTGACGCTCCCGCGGAAGCGTTGCCCGGCCCGTTGCCGCACGGACCGCTGCCCCTGCTGGGTCCCCGGCCCGGCTGGGCCGGCGCGGTCGGTGGCCTGGCGCGATCGCTGGAACGCGGGGCGCTCGTCGTCGCCGCGTTGCTCGCGGCGGTCGTGCTGGCGGCGCCGCTCGGCGCGGCCCTGCGCGCGTTCACCCGCTGATCGGGGCTGCGTTCAACGCTTCGCCGTCACCGCGTGGATTTCCTCGGTCAGGCGGTTGTTGATCTCGATCAGTCGGTGCAGCTCGTCGCTGATCTCCAGCAGCGCCTCGGCATCCTTGTAGGTCTGGTAGGCCTGCTTGTCGGACGCCTGCGCCGCGACCTTCTGACCGACCATGATGATCGACAGCAGGACCAGTTGCAGGAACGTCTGCGCGATCCACGAGATCAGCGGCCCGGTGCCGCCGCGGATCGCCGACGGCAGGCTGACCAGCGCCAGCGCCGTGAACGCATAGGCGCACCACATCGTGCCCACCGCATCGGTGATCTTCACCGCCAGCCGGCCGTTGAACCCTTGCGCCTGGGCCGCGTGCGTGGCCACGCCTTCGTTGCGGCGGCGGGCGACGCGGGGGTGGGGGACGTGTTCGGCCATGCTTCGCTCCCTCTCGGGACGCCGCCGCGCCATCACCGTGACAGCAGCCGCGCCACCTCGACAAATTCCTCGACGGACAGCGTCTCCGCCCGTCGCTGCGGATCGATCCCGGCGGCGTCCAGCGCGTCCAGTCCGCCGGGCAGCCCCTTCAGGCTCTGCCGCAGCATCTTGCGCCGCTGGCCGAACGCCGCCTCGGTCAGCCGCTCCAGCTTCCGCGCGGAGACGCCTTCCGGCGCCGCGCCGGGGACGACATGGACGATCGCCGACATCACCTTGGGCGGCGGGGTGAAGGCGCTGCGGTGGACCTTCATGGCGATCCGCGCCGCCGTGCGCCACTGCGACAGGATCGCCAACCGGCCATAGGCATCGCCATTCGTCGCCGCGACGATGCGCTCCGCCACCTCGAGCTGGAACATCAGCGTCAGCGACGACCAGCGCGGCGGCCAGGCCTCGCCCGACAACCAGCGCGTGAAAAGCGCGGTGCCGACGTTGTACGGCAGGTTGGCGACGACGGCATAAGGCTCATCCATCAGCGCATCGTGATCCTGCGCCAGCGCGTCGCCCTCGATCACGCGGAGCCGCCCGGGAAACGCCCCGGCCAGCTCCGCCAGCGCCGGCAGGCAGCGCCGGTCCATCTCGATCGCGGTCACCCGGGCGCCGGCGCGCAGCAGCGCCCGCGTCAGGCCGCCGGGGCCCGGGCCGACTTCGAGCACCGCGCGATCCTGCAGGCGACCGGGAATCGCGGCAATCCGGTCGAGCAACTGCTCGTCGAGCAGGAAGTTCTGCCCCAGCGCCTTGCTGGCGGCGAGCCCGTGGCGGGCGATCACCTCGCGCAGCGGCGGCAGGGCAGGGGACGTCATCGCCGCCATCATGCCGCGGCGCGTCGCCGCGCACAGTCCGCGGCCATGCGCAGCGCCGCCATCGTCGCCCCGGCATCGGCCAGGCGCTTGCCGGCGATGGCAAAGGCCGTGCCATGGTCGGGCGAGGTGCGGATCGTCGGCAGACCCAGCGTGACGTTGACGCCGGCATCGAAATCGAGCGCCTTCAGCGGTATCAGTGCCTGGTCATGGTACATGCACAGTGCCACGTCGTACGTCTCCCGCGCGCGCGGCGCGAACAGCGCATCGGCGGGGTGCGGCCCGCTGACAGCCAGCCCTTCCGCCTGCAGGCGGGCGATGGCTGGCGCGATGATTGCCGCTTCTTCCCCGCCCATGCGGCCGTCCTCGCCGGCGTGGGGATTGAGCGCGGCGATCGCCAGCCGCGGCCGCGCCAGCCCGAAGTCGCGGACCAGCGCCCGTGCCACGATCCGTGCGCGGCGCACGATCAAATCGGCCGAGAGCGCCCCCGGCACCGCGGCCAGCGCGATGTGCACCGTCAGCGGCACCGTGCGCAGCGTCGGTCCGGCCAGCATCATCACCGCGTCCGCTGCCGCCACGCCGCACGCGCCGGCCACGAACTCGGTCTGCCCCGGATGGTTGAAGCCGATCTCCGCGAGCCGGGACTTGGCGATCGGCCCGGTCATCACGCCGGCCGCGCGGCCCCCGGCCGCCAGGCTGGCCGCCTGGTCGAGCGAGGCGAGGGCCAGCCGCGCGCCATCGCGGTCGGGCGCGCCGGGACGGTAGGCGCCATCGAGATCGCCGAGCACGGGCAGGGCATCGGCAAAGGCGTCAGTGGCCTCCTCCGGCGCGCCGATGGGCGCCAGCGGCAGGTCGAACCCCCGCGTCTCGGCGGCGGCGCGCAGCAGTCCGGCGCCGCCCACGACGAACCACGGCAGGTCGCCCGCCTGGCGCCGGTGCCATGCCTCCGCCAGCAGTTCCGGGCCGACCCCCGCCGGGTCGCCGAGCGACACGGCGAGCGGCGGCAGGGGCGCCGGCATCAGTTGTATTCGATGATCGCGTCGCGGCGCAGGTCGCGCAGGTACATCTGCGCGCGCTTGTTGACGCGGTCGTCTTCCATCTGGCTCATCAGCTCGTCGAAGCTCGGGCCGTTGTCCGCCTTGGGATCGTCACGGCCGCACAGCATCAGCACGCGCACGCCCTCGTTCAGCGAGCCGAACGGCGGCGTCGTCTCGCCGATCTGGAGCTGGAGAATCGCCGATTGCAGCGGCCCGGGCAGGTCGCGCGCCTTGACCTGGTCGTTCGAGACGACCTTGGCGCCGAGCGGCCCGGCGACGGCATCGACTCCGCCGCAGCCCTTGGCGTTCTTCATCGCCGCGGCGAACGCCTCGGCGCGCTTCTGCGCTTCCTCGGGCTTGGTCCCGGCGGGGAAGTCGACCGAGACCTGCTTGAGGCTGAGCAGCGCGTCGCGCGGATCGGCGGTCAGCACCTGGCGCTTGTCGATCAGGTAGAGGATCGAGAAGCCGCCGCGCGTCTCGATCGGGCCGACCAGCTGGCCGGGCGAAAGCTCGTGCACGGCCGAGGCCAGCTCGGTCGGCAACTGCGCCAGGCGAATCCAGCCAAGATCGCCGCCCACCGCGGCGGTCGAGGCTTCCGAATACTGCCGCGCATAGGCGACGAACGAACCGCCGTTGCGCAACTGGTCGACGATGCGCTTGCCGTTCTCGGCCACGGTGGCGCGGCTTTCCGGGGTGGCGGAAAGGAAAATCTCGCCGATACGGTATTCCTCGGTGCCCTTCGCGGCCTTCAGCCGGTCGAGCAGCTCGCGCACTTCCTCCTGCGAAACGTTGACGAACGGCTGGACGTTGCGCCGCAGCACCCGTTGCCACGCCAGTTCGCCCTTGATCTGCCGCTTCAGCGAAGCCGGCGAGGAGCCGATCTTGCGCAAGTAGGCGTCGAGCGCCGGCACCGTCTGGTGGAAGTTCTGCTCCGCCACGCGCTGGTAGGTCTGGTCGACCTCGGCTTCGTCGATGTTGATCTCGGCGACTTTGGCTTCCTGGATCTGCAGCGTCTCGTCGATCAGGTTGCGCAGGATCTGCATGCGCAGCCGCTCGGTCTCCTCCGCGCTGATCTTGTTGCCGCTCGCCGCGACGACCAGCGCCAGGCGCTGCTCGACGTCGGTGCCGGTGATGATCTCGCCGTTGACGATCGCGGTCGCGCGCCGCAGGTTCGGGCTGCGGTTGCCGAACATCGTGATGTTCTCGGGAATGTTCAGCGCACCGCGCGCGGCGGGAGGCGCGGGTTCGGCGTCCTGCGCCTGTGCCACGGCGGCCAGTGCCAGCGCGCACCCGGCGACGCCCGCGCCCAGCAGCCCGATGCGGCCGAAAATCATGCTCATGCGAACGGGGTTCTTCACGCTGACGTCGATCCTGTCCTCGGCCCCGGGGCGGGGCTGCACCTCACGGTTTGGCGTAGCCGATTGCATTGCACCGGCTTAACCGAAGCTGAGTACCCCCAGTCGCGGCGGGCGATAGCGCGTTTGCACGGCAATGCCAACGGAAGAGGTATCAGCTTCAACAACCGCGGATCAGTTCAGCCCGAGGTTCTTCAGCGCCAGGTGAATCTGGAACGAGTTGCCCCGCGTCGCGTCGCCCACGGTCACGTAGTCGCGGCGCCAGGTGAAGCCCAGTTCGAGGCAGTCGTTGGCATAGGCGAAGCCGAGGCGGGTGCGCAGCGGCTGGAACGACTTGGCAGTGACGCCGGGCAACGTGGTCGTGCCGGAAAGGTCGACGATCCCCGACGCGAATACCGACCAGTACTTCGCGAAAGCCACCCGGCCGGCGGCGCGCAGCTCGTTGCTGTCCTGCAGGTCTTCCAGCGAAGCCGCGATCTGGCGGTTCAGGCGGGCGTAGCCGACCTCGACATAGGTGCGCTCGCTGCCGATCGTCGCGTCGACCTCGTGGCGCCGCACCGCCAGCGTGTCCTTGTCGAGTCGGAACCGCTCGGTCAGCTTGAGGAAGTCGCGGAAGCGGAGGTCGACCCGGCCGACGACGTCGGACAAGCGGTCGGAAAGCCCGGTCCCGCTGGGCAGCAGCGTCGGCTTGCGGGTCAGTCGATAGGACTGCCCGATCGTCGCGTTGACCCGCCAGTCGGGAATCTCGAGCTGCCAGTCGACGCCGTAGGTGAAGCGCGTGCCGTCCTCGATCCGGTCGTAGCCGGGGAAGCGGTTGAGCGCGAACAGGTTGTCGTCCTCGAGTTCGATCGCCCGGGCGTCTTCGTTGGGGACCGCCAGGTTGCGGATCGACGGGCTGGCGACGACCTGCAGATGCGGAGTCAGCACCTGGGTGCCGCCGAAAGCGCGGCCGATGAAGGGCCAGGTCACGTCGATCGCGGCGGTCGCGACGCCGCGGCCCTGCCAGCCCGGGTTGCCGCGATAGATCGCGGTCGAGGTCAGCGCGTTGTCGGCGGAATGATAGATGTCGCCGCGCACCAGCCCCGTCAGCGTCACCTGCTGGCCCATGCCGGTCACCTTGCGCAGGTCCCACCGCGCGCTGGCGAACGCGCGCTGCGTGTCCTGCCCGGCGGTGCGGGTGATCGCCAGGCTGTTCGCCTGGAGCTCGATCGTCCCGCCCAGCCAGGGGTCGCGCAGCCGCCGGCGATAGTCGATCTCGGGCAGCGCCACCGGCACCAGCCCCTGCCGCTCCCCGGCGCGCATGGTCTGGAACGCCCAGCCGGTGATCGAGAACCAGCTGTCCTTGTCGACGTGGCTGAGCGAGGCGGTCGAGCGGAGCACGTCGTCGCCGCTGATGAAGTAGCGACGCAGGAACGTGCGGTCGGTGGCGATCCTGCCGGAGAACGACGCGCTCCACCCCGGCGAGAACTGGAACCGCCCGTTGGCGTCGAGATAGCCGCGGAAATCCTGCGACGTCGTGGTCGAGGTGCCGCCGACCGGGATGCGCCGGCTGGTCGTGGCATAGCCGGTGATCTGGTACGCGCCCGAGCCGGTCAGCGCCCGATACTGCACCGACGCCATCGGCGCCGACTTGGTGAAGACATAAGCGGTGGCGGCGATGTCGCGATTGTCGGCGATGCGGTAGTAATAGGTGTCGCTCAGCTCGAAGCCGTTGGCCGAGCTGATGCGCACGTTCGGGATCAGCAGTCCGGAGATCGCGCGCCCGTCGGTGGCGATGGTGATGTTGGGCAGCGGCAGCAAGCGCGCGCCGAACAGCACGAACCGCGCCCCCGCGAACTTGGCGGTCCTGCTGTCGGGATCATAGACCACCTGCCGCGCGGTGATCTTCCACGCCGGCTTCCTGTCGCAGCCGAGCTCGTCGACGACGTCGCAGCCGGTGTAGGCGGCCTTGCCCAGCAGGATCTTGCCGTCGGCGCGGCGTTCGCCGCCCTTCGCCGCCAGTCGCCCGCCTTCGCGCAGTGCCAGCAGCATGTCCTGCATCGCACCGGTCTCGAACTTGTCGGTCAGCTCGACCTGCTCGGTGAAAAGCTGGTTGCCGTCCTCATCGACCATGCGGATCGCCCCGCGCGCGACAATCCTGCCGGTCTTGCGATCGTAGGTCACGGTATCGGCGCGCAGCGACCGGTCCTCGCGATGCAGCGTGACGTTGCCGCTGGCAGTGACCACCTCGGTCTCGTCGTTGTACTCGACCCGGTCGGCCTCGAACGAGACGGGCGTATCGTCCTTGCCGCCCGAGGGATTGGCCGACCGCGAGGAGATTCCCTGCGGCAGCGCCGGTGCCATCGCCGCGCCCGCCAGCAGCGGATCGCCGATCGTCAGTCGCGACAGGATGCCCGCCTGCGCCGGCGCGGCGATCCACACCGCCAGCGCCGCCGCGCCACAGGCAAACCGCCGCAGCGCGCGCCGGGCCCGATCACGACCAGCCAAACAGAGCGGCGCAGGCCGCGATACAGGGTCCATCCCTTGCCTATTGCACCGCCCGCGCCTAACTGCAATCCGCCTCGGACGCAGGGCCGTTTCAGCCCGCCGCAGTCCGCCCAGCTTCGGGAGTTTCCATGCACGTTCGCTTCTCCGCCGCCCCGGTCCCCGCCGATTCCGCGCTGGTCGCGCGGCTGGTCGAACAGGACGCGCTGCCGGCCGACCTGCCGGCGGTGGTTGCCGAAGGGGCGAAGCAGTCCCGCTTCACCGGCAAGACCGGGCAGGTCCACGAAGCCTTCGTCGCCCAGGGCGAGGCCATCGCCCGCGTCGCCCTCGCCGGCATCGGTGCCCGGGGCGAGGGCGATCGCCGGGCCGCGCTCGAAAAGGCGGGCGCCGGGCTCACCGCCCGGTACCTGACCTCGGGCGTCACCACCCTCGCGCTCGACCTGGCCGGCTCGGGCCTTGCCGCCGACGAGACCGCCGCAGTCCTCCTCGCCGCCCGCCTGCGCGGCTGGCGCTGGGATGCCTGGCGCACGACACTGAAGGACGACCAGAAGCCGACCCTTGCGGAAATCGTCGTCCATGGCGCCCCCGAAGGCGCCGAGGCGGCCTGGCAGCGTGAATCTGCGCTGGCCGAAGGCGTCGAACTGACGCGGGAACTGGTCACCGAGCCTGGCAACGTCCTCTATCCCGAATCATTCGTTGTCCGCGTCCAGGGCCGCGTTGCCGGCACCGGCCTCGAGGTCACCGTGCTCGACGAGGCGGCGATGCGCGATCTCGGCATGGGCGCGCTGCTCGGCGTCGCGCAGGGGTCGCTCCGCAGCCCCCGCATCCTGGCGCTGCGCTGGAACGGCGCCGCCGCCGACGCCAAGCCGGTGGCTTTCGTCGGCAAGGGCGTCACTTTCGACAGCGGCGGCATCAGCCTCAAGCCCGGCGCCGGCATGGAGGACATGAAGTGGGACATGGGCGGCGCCGGCGCCGTCGCCGGGGCGATGCTGGCGCTGGCGAAGCGCCGTGCGAAGGCAAACGTCGTCGGCATCTGCGGCCTCGTCGAGAACATGCCCGATGGCGGCGCGCAACGCCCGGGTGACGTCGTCAAGACGATGTCGGGCCAGACCGTCGAGGTGATCAACACCGACGCCGAGGGCCGCCTCGTGCTCTGCGACGTGCTGACCTGGACGCAGAAGACCTTCCAGCCCGCCACCATCATCGATCTCGCCACGCTTACCGGCGCGATCATCGCCACGCTCGGCAACGAATACGCCGGCCTGTTCAGCAACGACGACGCGCTGGCCGAGCGCATCCTCGCCGCCGGCAAGGCCTGTGGCGAGCAGCTCTGGCGCCTGCCGATGGGCGCGGTCTACGACAAGATGATCGACAGCCCGATCGCCGACATGAAGAACATGGGCAGCCGCTATGCCGGTTCGATCACCGCCGCGCAGTTCATCCAGCGCTTCATCGACAAGGGTGCCGACGGCAAGGCCACGCCGTGGGCCCACCTCGACATCGCCGGCATGGTCTGGGCCGACAAGCCCGGGCAAACCTGGGACAAGGGCGCCACCGGCTATGGCGTCCGCCTGATCGACCGCATCGTCCGCGACGCGCACGAAGCCTGATCGGCCGGCGGATCGGGGCGCCATGCAGGTCGATTTCTACCAGCTCGGCCACGATCCGGTCGGCCGCGCGCTGGCGCTGATCGCCGGCAAGGTGCTCGAATCCGGCCAGCGCCTCCTCGTTGTCGCCGATGGCGACGGCCGCCGCCAGGCGCTGTCCGAGGCGCTGTGGTCCGCCGGGCCGACGCGCTTCCTCGCCAACGGCGAGTCCGGGGGCGAGCACGACGCCGACCAGCCCATCCTGCTATCCGCCACGGTCCACCCCGCCAACGCCGCGCGCAACGTCGCGCTGGCCGACGGCGTCTGGCGCGATGCCGTGGTCGATGGCAGGTTCGATCGCGTGTTCCTGCTGTTCGACGAGGAGACCGTCGCCGCCGCCCGCCTATGCTGGCGCGATCTCGGCACCCGCGAGGGCCTCGCCCGCCGTTTCTGGAAACAGGTCGACGGCCGTTGGACCCAGGCCGGCTGAGCAGGGGTGAATGAGCCAGGGGGCGCGCCCGCCTTGCAGTGCAGCACAATCCCCGCTAGGGGCGCGCCCGACAAGATAACCCGCAATTCGCAAGGAACGTCCCATGGCGGTCACCCGCACCTTCTCGATCATCAAGCCCGACGCCACCCGCCGCAACCTCACCGGCGCGGTCACCAAGATGCTGGAAGAGGCCGGCCTGCGTGTCGTCGCCAGCAAGCGCATCCAGATGTCGAAGGAACAGGCCGAGGGCTTCTATGGCGTCCACCGCGAGCGTCCGTTCTTCGGCGACCTCGTCAGCTTCATGACCAGCGGCCCGGTCGTCGTCCAGGTGCTGGAAGGCGAGGACGCGGTGAAGCGCAACCGCGACATCATGGGCGCCACCAACCCCGCCAACGCCGAGCCGGGCACGATCCGCAAGGAACTGGCAGAATCGATCGAGGCAAACTCGGTCCACGGCTCGGACTCGGACGAGAACGCCGCGATCGAGATCGCGTTCTTCTTCAAGCCCGAGGAAATCGTCGGCTGATCCAGCCGGCAGCGATGGGCTGAAAAAGCCGCGGCGGGGTCAGCCCTGCCGCGGCTTTTTCGCATCAGAGCGTCACGCTCAGCGACGCGACCACCCGCGCCTTGCCGAGGCTGCCGAATTGCGCGGTATCGGTGTCGTGGTAGCGCAGCCCGATGCTCACCCCGGGCAGCGCGGCATAGGATGCGCCGAGGTTCCAGGTGTTGTACGAGGCGGTGGAATTGCTGACCTGCTGGTGACCGAAAGCGGCGGAAGCGGTCACTTTCGGCAGGACCGGGATGGCGCCGCCCACTTCGGTGTAGAACGCGTGGTGGCCGCTGCCGAAGTAGTTGCCGGTATAGTAGCCCGCAACATGCGCGTTGACCGGCCCGATATTGCCGGACAGCGCAACCTTGCCTTCCAGCGTGTCGATTTTCGTCGCCGCGTCGACATAGCCGTAGCGCACGAAGCCGACGTCGAGCTTTGCCGGCCCGATCGGCAGGACATAGCCGCCCCAGACGTCGTATTCCTGCCGGATGTTCGCAAACTTCACGTTCTCGGTCTCGGCGCCGAGGTAGAACCCGTGCGACGACAGGTTGACCACGGCGAACACCGCCGGGTTCTGGTTGGTCTGTGAAAACCCGCGCCAGACATAGTCGGTGGCGCCGGTCAGCGTCACCGAAACGTCGATGGCGGGCTTCGCGGCACCGGCGTGCGCGGTGGCAGGCAGCAGGAACAGGCTCGCGGCCAGCGCGATGGCGGAAGTCCTCATGGCAAATCCCCTCATTGCGGGCGGCGTATCGCCTGCCCGCTGGCTTTACGTGTGGTTGCTTGGATGCGACCCGAAGGGCGTCTCGCGCGCCCCGGCGTTCCGGCGCGGGCCCGGGAGAGGATGGGCCCGCGCCGGATTGGGTAGCCCTAGAAGAAGCCGAGCTTCTTCGGGCTGTAGCTGACCAGCAGGTTCTTGGTCTGCTGGTAGTGGTCCAGCATCATCTTGTGCGTCTCGCGGCCGATGCCGGATTGCTTGTAGCCGCCGAACGCCGCGTGCGCGGGGTAGGCGTGGTAGCAGTTGGTCCAGACGCGCCCGGCCTGGATCGCGCGGCCGAAGCGGTAGCAGGTGTTGATGTCGCGGCTCCACACCCCGGCGCCGAGGCCGAAGGCGGTGTCGTTGGCGATCGCCAGCGCCTCGTCGGCGTCGCGGAAGGTGGTGGTGGAGACGACCGGGCCGAAGATCTCCTCCTGGAAGATCCGCATCTTGTTGTGGCCCTTGAACACCGTCGGCTGGACGTAATAGCCGCCCGCCAGGTCCCCCGTCATCTGCGCGGCGTGGCCGCCGATCAGCACCTCGGCGCCCTCGTTGCGGCCGATGTCGAGGTAGCGCAGGATCTTGTCCTGCTGCTCGGCGCTGGCCTGCGCACCGATCATCGTCTCGATGTCGAGCGGGCTGCCCTGGCGGATCGCGGCGACGCGCTTCAGCGCCTTTTCCATGAAGCGGTCGTAGATGCTTTCCTGGATCAGCGCCCTGCTCGGGCAGGTGCAGACCTCGCCCTGGTTGAGCGCGAACATCACGAAGCCCTCGATCGCCTTGTCGAAGAAGTCGTCATCCTCGGCGCAGACGTCGGCGAAGAAGATGTTCGGGCTCTTGCCGCCCAGCTCCAGCGTCACCGGGATCAGGTTCTCGCTGGCATATTGCATGATCAGCCGGCCGGTGGTGGATTCGCCGGTGAAGGCGATCTTGGCGATGCGCTTCGACGATGCCAGCGGCTTGCCGGCCTCGAGCCCGAAGCCGTTGACGATGTTGAGTACGCCCGGCGGCAGCAGGTCGGCGATCAGCTCTGTCAGAACGAGGATGGATGCCGGAGTCTGCTCGGCCGGCTTGAGCACGACGCAGTTGCCGGCGGCGAGGGCAGGGGCCACTTTCCACGCCGCCATCAGGATCGGGAAGTTCCAGGGGATGATCTGGCCGACCACGCCCAGCGGCTCATGAATGTGATAGGCCATGGTGTCGGCGTCGATCTCGCCGATCGAGCCTTCCTGCGCGCGGATGCAGCCGGCGAAGTAGCGGAAATGGTCGATCGCGAGCGGAATGTCGGCGGCGGTGGTCTCGCGGATCGGCTTGCCGTTGTCCCAGGTCTCGGCCAGCGCCAGTACCGGCAGGTTGGCCTCCATGCGATCGGCGATGCGGTTGAGGATCACGGCGCGCTCGGCCGGGCTGGTGCGGCCCCAGCTCTCGCGCGCGGCGTGCGCGGCGTCGAGCGCCAGCTCGATGTCGGCGGCATCGGACCGAGCGACCTCGCACACCGGCTTGCCGGTGATCGGGCTGACATTGTCGAAATAGCGGCCGGCGAGTGGGGCGGTCCAGCGGCCGCCGATGAAGTTGTCGTAGCGCGCGTTGAACGGTGGCTTCAGGGTGCTGGCGCGTTCGGCGATCAGGGTGTCCATCGGAAACGATCCTCTCCGGTCGGGCGGGCTGGATTGCCCGCCTCTGCGACCGTCGATGCGCTGGACCGTCGCGGCGCGACAGGGGGTGGGGAAACCGGGCGTCGCCAGCCTGTCTCGCTTGCGGGACAGGTGCGCGGCCGTCAGTGCGCCTTGCCGACCATCCCGGCGCGTTCCATGCGGCGGTACATCGTTGCGCGACCGATCCCCAGCAGCCGCGCCGCCGCGGCGACATTGCCACCGCTGCGCGCCAGCGCCTGCCGCAGTACGGCGCGCTCGCCGTCGTCGAAGCCGGCGGCCGCCCCGGTGCCCAGCACATCGCCCAGAGGCTTGGGCTCGACCCGCGGCTCGCTGCCCAACCGGAAGCGCTGGCGCGCCGCGCGGGTCGCGCCGATCACCAGGTCATCGCGGTCGACAGCCAGCATCAGTCCGCCCTGGACCGGGTGCTCGCCGGCAACGACGATGCGCGCATCGGCATAGCGGCGGCAGAAGAAATCACGTTCGATCGCCCGCGCTGCGTCCTGCACCAGCGCTGCAATCAGCCCGGCCATGGCCTCGCCATGGTCGGCGCGGGCAGTCGAGACGTCCAGCGCCGCGACGAGCTGGCCTTCCGGCCCGAAGATCGGCGCGTCCATGCAGCTGACGCCGATGTTGCGGCTGGCGAAGTGCTCGTGGCGATGGATCACCACCGGCCGCGCCTCGACCAGACAGGTGCCGATGCCGTTGGTGCCCTCAGCCGCCTCACTCCAGCTCGCGCCGGTGGCGAGGCCGACGGCATTGAACAGCGCCGCTTCTGAATCGGGCGATCGCGTCTCCAGCACGGTCCCGTGAAGATCGGACATCAGGACGCAGCACCCGGTCGGCCCTACGCTGGAAAAAAGCCGGTCCAGCGTCGGCGTCGCCACCTGCAGCAGTTCCGCATTGGCCTCGCGCAGCAGCGCGGTCTCGGCCGCGCCCAGCCGCGCGCCGCTGCGTTGCCCCGCTGGATCGAGCCCGTGCCGCAGCGCTGATCGGCACCAGGATGCCGCCACGCTGGACAGCGCCGCTGCCTGCGGCGATTGCACGGTGCTGAGCACGTGGTCGCTGTGCCTGATCGGGGCTTTCGCCATGCTGCGTCTCCTGCACCCTCTCGCTGTCCCGCGCATCTTGCGTCGGCCGGGCAAGCCTGTTCAGCCTAACGCGAAATGCAAGCAAACGCGAACGACGTCGCGGCGATGTGTCCCGATTGCGAGACAGGTCCCGATACAAGACGGGCGCCAGCTTGCGCCGACGCCCGCCTGAGGTCGGGAAAGTCCGGCCGGATCAGCTCTCGACCATTTCCTTCGGGTCCGGAGCCAGCGCCTTGCGGGTCCAGCCCTTGCCGTAGTCAAGCGTGCCGAACATCCAGTCGTAGAGCAGCGAGATCGTCGCGAAGTTGCCGCCGGTGAAACGCGCGTGGTGGTTGTGGTGCATCACCGACATCGTGTTCAGGTACCGGATCGGGAACTTGTCGCTCCACAGGTCGTGGTTGTGCTGGTTGATCTCGCTGAACGCGTACCAGGTGACGATCACGGTCACGACGTGGAAATCGCCCATGAACCGCGACAGCACGAAGATCACCGCGGTGTAGAGACCCAGGCCCATCGCCACCTCGATCGGGTGGATGTAGCTGCCGTCGTTGCGGCACGGGTTCTTCTGGCGGTGATGATAGGCGTGGACCCACAGCAGCGGGCCGGGGCCGAAGCCGCCGTCATGGAACAGGAAGCGGTGAACGAGGTAGTAGAAGAAGTCGTAGACCATCAGGATCACGACCATGTCGCGCAGGATCTGCCACCACGGTTGCGGTTCGAGGGTCAGGCAGAAGGGCAGCACCCCGCCGAAGATCACGATCGTGTCGATCGCGCCCCACTTGGCGTTCCACTTCTGGTTTTCGGCGTAGCGGGGGTTTTCCATCTTCTTGGCGAAGGCCTCGGCGTTCATCTTCGCCGATTGCGCGAAGGCGGGCACCAGTTGCACGCCGAGCCAGCGCAGGCTCTTCGTCAGCACGAAGATGCCGATTCCCGCCATCAGCGAGTATTGCCAGTGATACTGCGTAAGCAGTGATTGCAGCCAGGGGGCATCCATCATCGTTCTCCTGCATCCTCTCGGCACGGGGGCCGTATGAATGGGCGGGAAGGAAAGGATTCCCGCCTTGAGAACGCTGTTCTTAAATGAGATGGCGCGATTCGGAATTGACCGATCGCAAAATCTGGGAACGCCGTTCTCAAATTTGTGGACAGGGCCATGAAAGCGAGATAAGTAGTCTCACAATGCCGAAACCGGCATGAAACGGCAAAGCGGCCGGCGTGCCGAAGTGCAGGCCGGCAGGGAGAATGGTCGATGGATTCCGCATGGCTTGCGGCGCTGCAGGCGCACTACAACTGGCAATTGTCGCTGCTGACGATGGTCGCGATCTTCGCGTTGACCTGGGCCGGCGGCTGGATCGTGCAGATCGTGCCGACGATTCGTGCCGCCACCCGGCGCAATGCCGATGCCTACGCGGAAAAGATGGCCAAGCCCAATTATGCGGCGAACCAGCGCTGGAACCGCAAGTGGTCCGGCGTGTTTCTGGCGGTCATCTTTCTCGGGATCATCCCGTTCTGCGTGACCTGGGACCAGCAACCGCTGTGGCGCGTGGTGCGCGACATGGTCGTGATCCTGATGTTCTACGACTTCATCTATTACCTCACGCACCGCTTCCTGTTTCACAACGGCGGCTGGTTCGATGGCCCGCTGATGTGGATGCACGCCGTTCACCACCGCCAGCACAATCCCTGCCGCTGGGATTCGAGCTACATCCACCCGCTTGAAGTGGCGATGGGGCTGGGGCTCTATGTCTTCACCATCGGCCTGTTCGCTTGGGCGTGGGGGCCGTTCAACTTCCTGACGATCGTCGTTACCTGGTTCGCCTTCACCTCGATCAACCTGCACAACCACAACCTGTGGGAATCGGATCGTTTTCCGTTCCGCTACCTGAATTACCTCTCGGTCATGCATCACAATCACCATGCCCGCTTCACCGGCGGGAACTACGCGACGATCTCGCTGCTTTACGACTGGATGTTCGGCACGCTCGACTATGGCGATGCGCCCCGCAAGGCGATAAAAGGCCGCAAAGGAGTCTGAACAATGCTCGGCATGGGTGAATCGGGAGAAGCCTGCCCGTTCGAATTCAACTTCGACGAGAAGACCTTCAAAGTCGGCGATCTCGTCAGCTACCGCGTCACCGGCAGCCTCGATGGCTTCCCTTTCGTCGGCACGCTGGTCGAGGTGCACGAGGACTACGTGATGATCGCGGGCGATCCCAACCAGCCCGACGTGCTCTACCGTGGCAGCCGCGAAAGCCGTCCGGTGGTCAGCGAGGACCAGGTCTGATCGGGATCGATTGCGGCCGTCCTGCGCGCCGCCACGGCGCCCTTGCGTATCGGTCCTGCTAGCTGACGAGCCTCGCCAGGCATCGCGAGTAAAGCTGGTGCTCGGCGATCAGCACCCGCGCCGCCAGCGTTTCGGCATTGTCACCGGGCAGGATCGCCACCGGCGTCTGGCCGAGCACCGGTCCATCGTCGAGCTCGGCCGTGACGAGGTGGACGGTGCAGCCGCCGTGGCTGTCCCCGGCCGCAAGCGCGCGCTCATGCGTGTGAAGGCCCGGGTACTTCGGCAGCAGCGAAGGGTGGATGTTCAGCATCCGTCCCTCCCACCCGGCGACCAACGCGGGCGTCAGGATCCGCATGTAGCCCGCCAGGGCGACGTAGCTGGCCCCGCTCGCGCGGATCGCGGCGTCCATCGCCGCGTCGTGCGCGTCCCGCGCCATGCCCTTGTGGCTCAGCGCGAAAGTCGCCACGCCCTCCGCCGCAGCCAGTGCCAGGCCCTTTGCCGCGGGATCGTTCGCTGCCACCAGCACGATCTCGTAAGGGCAATCGCCGGCGCGGCTGGCATAGAGCAGCGCGGCCATGTTGGTGCCGCTGCCCGAGATCAGGACGGCGACCTTTGCACGATCAGGCAAGGTGGATGGCTTCCCAGTTCGCGCGCGCGCTCCAGTCCTCGGCGCCGCCCTGCACGGTGCAGCCCCGCTCGCCCGGCTCGATGGCACCGATCACGTGGACGGTCTCGCCCGCCGCCGTCAGCTCGGCCGTCAGCCCCGCGACCGCGTCGGCCGCGACCGCCAGTACCATGCCGATGCCGCAGTTGAAGGTGCGGGCCATCTCCGCCGGTTCGATATTGCCCTGCGCCTGCAGGAACGCCATCAGCCGCGGCTGTTCCCAGGCCCCCGCGTCGATGCGGGCGTGCAGCCCCTTGGGCAGCACCCGCGGCACGTTCTCGAGCAGGCCGCCGCCGGTGATGTGCGCCAGCGCGTGGATCTTGCCCGCACGCACCGATGGCAGCAGGCTCTTCACGTAGATCCGCGTCGGTTCGATCAGGTGGTCGATCAACAGGCGCTCGTTGTCGAACAGGGCGGGGCGGTCCAGCTTCCAGCCCTTGTCGGCCGCCAGGCGCCGCACCAGCGAGTAGCCGTTCGAGTGGACGCCGGAAGAAGCCAGCCCCAGCAGCACGTCGCCGGCGGCAACGCGGTCGCCGGTCAATTGCTCGCCGCGTTCGACCGCGCCGACGCAGAAGCCGGCAAGGTCGTAGTCGCCCGGGGCGTACATGCCCGGCATTTCCGCCGTCTCGCCGCCGATCAGCGCGCAGCCCGCCAGCTTGCAGCCTTCGGCGATGCCGGCAACGACGCGCTCCGCGATGCCGTTCTCGAGCTTGCCGGTGGCGAAGTAGTCGAGGAACAGGAGCGGCTCGGCGCCTTGGACGATCAGGTCGTTCACGCACATCGCGACGAGGTCGATGCCGATGGCATCGTGCCGGTCATGGTCGATCGCCAGCTTGACCTTGGTGCCGACGCCGTCGTTCCCGGCCACCAGCAGCGGGTCCTTGTAACCCGCCGCCTTGAGGTCGAAGAAGCCGCCGAAGCCGCCCAGCTCGGCATCGGCGCCGGGCCGCGCGGTGGCCCGGGCGAGCGGCGCGATCGCCTTCACCAGGGCGTTGCCGGCGGCGATCGAGACGCCCGCCTGCTCGTAGGAATAGGACTGCTGTTTCGGTTCATCGGTCATGATGGAGACGCGCCTAACGCTTTCCCGCTTGGAATTCCACGATCACTTGGGCAAAAGGCCGGCGGTTTTCCCCGATGGCACGCGCTTTTCCTCCTCTCCGCGCCGGTTTCGCGCGCATTTCCCCGCTCGCACGCGTCGCGATGGGGGCGTCGCTGGCCCTGGCGGGCGGGGTCGCGCTGGTCGGGCCGGCGCGGCTGATCGCGCAGATCGAGGGGGAGCGCGGCATCGCTCCCGTCGTTTCCACCGGCGATATCGAAACCGGCGGGATCGAGGTCGACGTCACCGGCAAGACCGCCGCCGAAGCCCGCCAGGCCGGCTGGCGGGAGGCCTACAAGAAGGCGTGGGAGCAGCTTCACGGTCCGGCAATGGACCTGGGCACGATCGAATCGCTGGTCTCCGGCGTGGTGATCGAACGGGAGCAGATCGGCCCGCACCGCTATATCGCCCGGCTGGGCGTCGTGTTCGACCGCGCGCGCGCCGGCCAATACGTCGGCGGCGGCGATTCGGCGCTGGGCGTGCATTCCGCGCCGATGCTGACGATCCCCGTGCTCTATTCCGGCGGCGTCGGCCAGGTTTACGAGGTGCGGACCGCGTGGCAGCGGGTCTGGGCCCAGTTCCGCACCGGCGCCAGCGCGATCGACTATGTCCGTCCCTCGGGCGCCGGCGGCGATTCGCTGCTGATCACCGCCGGGCAGCCGGGGCGGCGCAGCCGCATCTGGTGGCGCAACGTGCTGGACCAGTATGCCGCCAGCGACGTGCTGTTTCCGGTGGCGCGGCTGGAGCGGCAGTGGCCGGGCGGTCCCGTCAAGGGCACGTTCACGGCGCGTTACGGGCCGGATAACGAGTTGCTCGGCAGCGTCTCGCTGACCGCGCCGGACGAGGACGGGGTGCCGGCGATGCTGGCGCAAGGGCTGAAGGCGCTCGACGGCATCTATTCGGACGCGCTCGCGCGCGGCTTGCTGGCGACCGACCCGACGCTGTCGATCGAACATCCGCAGATCGATCCGTCGTTGCAGGCATTGATCGCCAAGGGACGGGCGCAGCAGGCGCTCGATGCCCAGACCGCCGCCGAGGCCAACGCCGAGGAAGCGGCCGGGCTGAATCCGCCCAAGATCGAGGCCGCTCCGGTCGCCAGCGAGGAGCCTGTCAAGGCCAGGCCGGCGACGGCCGTGGTCGTCCAGTTCGCCTCGCCCGATGCCCGCGCGGTCGACCAGGCGCTGGCCGCGGTTCGCGGTGCCGGCGGGGTTTCGGGGGCCAGCACGGTCAGCCTGGCGATCGGCGGGACATCGGTGATGCGCGCCAATTATGCGGGCAATCCCGCCGACCTTGCCGCGGCGCTGCGGGCGAAGGGCTGGAAGGTCAGCGTTTCCGGCACCACGCTGCGCATCAGCCGCTGAGATCGGGCGGATGGGCCAGATCGTCTTGCCCTTGCAGCTGGGGCCGGGTGGGACGCCATCGCGGATCGTCGTCGGCACGGCCAATGCCGCCGCCGTGGAGGCGCTGTCGCAGCCTGCCAACTGGCCGTTCCGCACCGCCGTTCTGTTCGCCCCGGCACGCGCGGGGAAATCGCTGCTGGCGCGCTGGTTCGTCGAATCGGGGCTGGGCGATGCGGTCGACGATGCCGATCGCGCCGACGAGACCGACTTGTTCCACCGCTGGAACCGCGCGCAGGAACGCGGCGTGCCGCTGCTGCTGACGGCGAGCGGCGAGGACGGCGGCTGGCGCATCGCGCTGCCGGACCTGGCCTCGCGATTGGGTGCGGCGCTGCACCTGTCGATCGGGGTTCCCGACGACGCGATGATCGCGGAACTGATCGCGGTCCACGCCGAGTCGCGGGGTCTCGCGTTGGGACTCGATGGCGCCGCCTACCTTGCAACCCGGTGCGAGCGTAGCCATCTCGCGGTGGAGCGACTCGTCGGTACGGTCGATCGCCTGAGCCTGGAGCGCAAGGTCGCGCCCGGTCCGGCGATCTGGCGCGAGGCGCTCGAGGTGCTCGCGGGGCCGAGCGAGCCAAAGCTGCTGTAGAGGCGACGTGCTTGCCTTGGCGGCCGTTAAGTGGGATTTGATGCGCATGTTCGATCGCCTGACCGCCTATCTCGACTCGATCGTCGCGCGCGATCCTGCACCGCGCTCGCGCTGGGAGGTGCTGCTCTATCCCGGCTTCTGGGCGGTGGGCTGGCATCGCATCGCGCACTGGCTGTTCGAGGCGCGGCTCTATTTCCTGGCGCGGCTGGTGAACCACGTTTCGCGCTTCCTGACCGGGATCGACATCCACCCGGGCGCCACGATCGGCCGCCACCTGTTCATCGACCATGGCTTCACGGTGATCGGCGAGACGGCGGAAATCGGCGACAACGTCACCATCTACCAGTGCGTGACCCTGGGCGGGACCAACCCGGCCAACGGCATCGGCGGCAAGCGCCACCCGACGCTGATGGACGATGCCATCGTCGGGTCGGGCGCGCAGATCCTCGGCCCGATCACGATCGGCCGGCGCGCCCGCGTGGGCGCCAACGCGGTGGTCACCGAGGACGTGCCGGAAGGTGCGACGATGGTCGGCGTCAAGGCGCGCTCCACGCTCGTGGCCGCCGAGACCTACCAGAAGGACTTCATTCCCTACGGCACGCCCTGCAAGGAGGCGGCCAAGGAAGCCTGCAAGGACCAGGAGCAGCGGATCGAGGACCTCGAAGGCCAGGTCACCGCGCTGAAGGCGCAGGTGGAGGCGCTGCTGGCGATCCAGGGCGAGGTTCCCGCCGACGACGTCGCGGCTTCGGGCAGCGGCCCGCGCCGGGGCAAGCGGGGCTGAACCCGGGCATGGCGGTGGGACCGGGATCGGACGCGGCGACGGGTCCGGCGCAGGGTACTGTCATCGCCTTTCCCCGCCACCCGCTGCAGGTGGGATTCGACCGGCTGGAGCTGATGCGCATCCTCGACCTGTACGGCCGCATGGTCGCCGCCGGCGAGTGGCGCGACTACGCGATGGATTTCGGCAGGGACGCCGCCAGCTTCAGCGCCTTTCGCCGCGCCGCGGAGCGCCCGCAGGCGCGGATCGAGAAGCGGCCCGAGTTGCGCAACCGGCAGGGCATGTGGACGCTGTTCGGCGAGGCCGGGCAGGTCCTGAAGCGCGGCCATGAGCTGGCCGGGGTGCTGTTCCCGATCGAGCGGCGGCTGCTGAAGATCGTCGATTAGGCTGTTCTTGCCTCGACGATGGCGAGGGCGGCGGCGATGGCTTCGTCGCGGCCGAGCTCCGACGTGTCGAGCGTGACTGCATCGTCGGCGGCGCGAAGCGGCGCCTCGCTGCGTTCGCGGTCGCGGCGGTCGCGCTCGGCGAGGTCGGTCTCGATCTCGGCCAGCGTCGTGGTCCGTCCCTGAGCCTGCATCTCCAGGAAACGCCGCTGCGCGCGCGCGGCGACGCTGGCGGTGACGAACAGCTTGGCGTCGGCCTCCGGCGCGATCACCGTGCCGATGTCGCGGCCGTCGAGCACCGCGCCGCCGTTGCGGGTGGCGAAGGTGCGCTGGCGTTCGTAGAGCGCGGCGCGCACGCCCGGATGGACCGAGACGCGGCTGGCGAGCCCGCCCGTCGCTTCGGAACGCAGCTCGGGATCGGCGAGCAGGCCGTCCGGGAAGGCACAGGCGACAAGTGCTGCCCGGGGGTCGTCCGGGTCGGCGGCGTTGAGCGCGCACTGGCGCCCGACCGCGCGGTAAAGCAGGCCGGTATCGAGGTGGGGAAGGCCGTAATGCGCGGCGAGCGCCCGGGCGATCGTGCCCTTGCCCGAGGCGGTGGGACCGTCGACGGCAATGATCATTTGCGGCTCCGTTGGCGCGCCGCCTTGACCAGGCCCCAGATCGCGATCGAGGCCCAGAAGCCTTCGAGCGTGAGGCTGGCGGGATTGGTGTGGACCAGCAGCGATATCGTCAGCAGCGCGGCGCCGGCCAGGTTGGTGCCGTGGAGCACGAACGGGTTGGGGGCGCGGTGCCAGGTCATGTAGGCATAGGCGAGGACGATGCAGGCCATGCCGGCGAAGCCGGCGATGTTGGCCAGAGTCCCCGAGATCGGCACGATCATGCGCCGGCGAGGCCGTCGAGCAGCGCTTCGAACTGCGGGAAGCTCGTCGCGATCGGGCGGGTATCGTCGACCGCGACGCCGGCCCGGCTGGCGAGCCCGGCGATCGCCATCGACATCGCGATGCGGTGGTCGAGATGGGTGGCGACCGGCTGGTGGTTGCCGCCCGGCAGCGGATCGCCGCCGGTGCCGTCGATCACCAGGCCGTCTTCCGTTTCCTGGACGCGTGCGCCGGCGAGTTCGAGCGCGGCGCGCATCGCGGCAAGCCGGTCCGATTCCTTGACGCGCAGTTCGTCGAGGCCGCGGGTGACGGTGCGGCCCCGCGCAAGCGCGGCAGCGACGAACAGGATCGGGAACTCGTCGATCATCGACGGCGCGATCGCGGGATCGACTTCGATCCCGGACAGGGCGGAGTGGCGGACGTGAAGGTCCGCCACGGGTTCGCCGCCGACTTCGCGCGGGTCGAGGCAGTCGATCGCGCCGCCCATCGCGCGCAGGACCTCGATCAGCCCGGCGCGGGTCGGGTTGAGGCCGACGTTCTCGATCACCAGGTCCGAGCCGGGGACGAGGAGCGCGGCGACGATGAAGAAGGCCGCCGAGGAGGGATCGCCGGGGACGTCGATCTGCTGCGGCTTCAGTTCGGCATCGCCGACGATGCGGATCACGCGGGTGCCGTCCGCTTCGACATCGACCGAGAGATCGGCGCCGAAGCCGCGCAGCATGCGCTCCGAATGATCGCGGGTGGGCACCGGCTCGATCACCGTGGTCACGCCCGGGGTGTTGAGGCCGGCGAGCAGGATCGCGCTCTTGACCTGGGCCGAGGCGACCGGGAGGCGGTAGGTGATCGGCACGGCCGGCCGCGCGCCGCGCAGCATCAGCGGCAGGGTCTGCGTGCCATGGACGCCGGGCGTGGCGGAGACATCGGCGCCCATCAGCGACAGCGGTTCGATGACGCGGCCCATCGGCCGTTTCGACAGGCTGGCATCGCCGGTGAAGGTGGCGGTGATCGGGTGGCTGGCGACGAGGCCCATCAGCAGCCGGGTCGAGGTGCCGGAATTGCCCATGTCGAGCGCCGCCTGCGGTTGCAGCAGGGTGCCGACGCCGACTCCGTCGACCGTCCACCGGCCTTCGCCGGTCCGTTCGATGGTGGCCCCCATCGCCCGCATCGCGGCGGCCGTCGCCATGACGTCCTCGCCTTCGAGCAGGCCGGTGACGTGGGTGCGGCCGACGGCGAGCGCACCGAGCATGATCGAGCGGTGGCTGATCGACTTGTCCCCCGGCACGCGGATGCGGCCGGTGAGCGGGCCGGAGGGAAGGAAGCGCCGGGGCTTCGCCTGGGTTTCAGCGTGGCTGGACAATTCGCGGGCTTTCGTGTGTCATTTTGCCGATCGGCAAGGCGCGCGGGCTTTTGACAGCGCGCGTCGCCTATGGCAAGGCGCGCCGCGCGCCGGGGCTGCCCAAGGGCCTGTGCCCGGATTCAGCCTTTCGATACACGTGTTTTTGCGAATGCGCCGGGGTCATGTCCGGCGAGACTTGAGGAATTGGAATGGTCAAGCCTGAATGGGGCGCCAAGCATGGCTGCCCGAAATGCGGCACCCGCTTCTACGACCTGGGCAAGGACGACCCGGTCACCTGCATCGAATGCGGCTATGCCTGGCATCCGGAGCCGGTGCTGAAGTCGAAGCAGCCGATCCCGTACGAGGAGTTGCAGAAGGACAAGGCCAAGGAAGTGGCCGACGTCGATCTGGCCGATGAGGATCTGGACATCGACGAGGACGGTGATTCGCCCGACAACGACGTCGATCTCGGCGGCGACGACGATCTCGGCGTCGGCATGGACGACGACGGCGACGGCGACGACAACTGATGTTTTTTGCGCGCCTGCCGCGATCCGCGGCGGGCGCGGAACTCTCCGCGCAAAAGGGTGAGAAAACCTCTTGCCAAGCGCGGAAGCCGCTTCTAGAGGGCGGCTCCCGGCACGAGCCGGGGCGGAAACTCCCCAAGGTTTTCGCAGCAGTTGGAAATGGGGCCTTAGCTCAGCTGGGAGAGCGCCTGCATGGCATGCAGGAGGTCAGCGGTTCGATCCCGCTAGGCTCCACCAACCGCTTTCGTTGTTTTCGCTTCATGCGACACGCTGGTTGACGAGGTTTCGTCCGCCGGCGTTTTTCGCTTGAAGCAATCCGGATTTGCACTGGCCGACGAGGTTTCGTCCGCCGGTGCTTTCGTCGTTTGCGGGATTACCCGCGTGTGGAGTGGCAGGGCATGTTCGATTCGCTGTCCGATCGTCTCGGCGGGGTGTTCGACAAGCTGCGTGGGCGCGGGGCGCTCAAGGAGCAGGACGTCCGCGACGCCATGCGCGAGGTGCGCATCGCGCTGCTCGAGGCCGACGTCGCGCTGCCGGTGGTGCGCCGCTTCATCGACGGGGTGACCGAGCAGGCGATCGGCCAGTCGGTGCTGAAGTCGGTCACGCCGGGGCAGCAGGTCGTCAAGATCGTCAACGACGCGCTGGTCGAGATGCTCGGCGGCGAGGAGTCGGTCGGGCTCGATCTCGCCGCGACGCCGCCGGTGGTGATCATGATGGTCGGCCTGCAAGGCTCGGGCAAGACCACGACCACCGCGAAGCTGGGCAAGCTGCTGCGCGAGAAGCAGGGCAAGAAGGTGCTGATGGCGTCGCTCGACGTCAATCGCCCGGCCGCGCAGGAGCAGCTGCGCGTGCTCGGCGAGCAGACCGGCGTGGCGACGCTGCCGATCATCGCCGGGCAGACCCCGACCGCGATCGCCGAGCGCGCCGTGCATGCGGCGAAGCTGCAGGCGGTCGACGTGCTGCTGCTCGACACCGCCGGGCGGCTTCACGTCGACCAGGCGCTGATGGACGAGATGAAGGCGGTGGCCGGCATCTCCAGCCCGAAGGAAACGCTGCTCGTCGTCGATTCGCTGACCGGCCAGGACGCGGTCAACGTCGCGCAGAGCTTCGGCGGCCAGGTCGACCTGACCGGCGTGATCCTGACGCGGATGGACGGCGATGCGCGCGGCGGCGCGGCGCTGTCGATGCGCGCGGTCACCGGCAAGCCGATCAAGTTCGCCGGGACCGGCGAGAAGCTCGACGCGATCGAGCCGTTCCATCCCGGGCGCGTGGCGGGGCGCATCCTCGGCATGGGCGACGTGGTATCGCTGGTCGAGAAGGCGGCCGCGGCGGTCGACGCCGAGGAAGCCGACAAGCTCGCGCAGCGCATGGCCAAGGGCCAGTTCGACATGAACGACCTGCGCATGCAGCTGCGGCAGATGCAGAAGATGGGCGGCCTCGGCGCGCTGGCGGGGATGCTGCCGGGGATGAAGAAGGCCAAGGCGGCGATGCAGTCCTCGGGCATGGACGATCGCGTGCTGCTGCGCATGGACGCGATCATCGGCTCGATGACGCCGAAGGAGCGCACGCGGCCCGACCTGCTGAACGCCAAGCGCAAGATCCGCATCGCCAAGGGTTCGGGCACCCAGGTCCAGGACGTCAACAAGCTGCTCAAGATGCACCAGGAAATGGAGCGCGCGATGAAGCAGATCAAGAAGATGGGCGGGCTGAAGGGCCTGGCCAGCCTCTTTGGCGGCGGCGGGCTGGGTGCGGCGATGCCGGGAATCGGTGGCGATCTGGGGGCCGGGGGCAAGCTGCCCGGCCTTGGCGGCGGCGGTCTTCCCGGGCTGGGCGGCGGCGGCCCCGATCTCTCGAAGTTTCTGAAGAAGTAAGCGTCTCAAGGTTCAATCGAAAGGATTTTCCATGTCTGTTTCCATCCGGCTTTCGCGCGGCGGCTCGAAGAAGCGCCCGTATTACAAGGTCGTCGTCTCGAACAGCCGCTCGCCGCGCGATGGCAAGTATCTCGAGCAGGTCGGCACCTACAACCCGCTGCTGGCCAAGGACGACGCCAACCGCGTGAAGCTGGTCGAGGACCGCGTGCGCTACTGGCTGGGCGTCGGCGCGCAGCCGACCGACCGCGTTGCCCGCATGCTCGACAAGGCCGGGATCAAGGAACGCGCCGCGACCAGCAACCCGCAGAAGGGCGAGCCGGGCAAGAAGGCCAAGGAACGCGCCGAGGACAAGGCCGCGAAGGCTGCCGAGGCGGCCGAGGCTGCTGCCGCCGCCGCTGCCGCTCCGGCGGAAGAGCCGGCTGCCGAGGAAGCGGCGGCCGAGGCTCCGGCTGCTGAAGAAGCCGCTTCGGAGTAATCCGGCATGGCGGACCGGCTGGTGACCATGGCGGCGGTGGCCGCCGCCCATGGCATCGGCGGCGAGGTCCGCCTCAAGCTGTTCGGCGAGGGCGTGGCGGCGCTGAAGCGCTACCGCGCCTTTGTCGTGTCCGGCACCGGCGCGACGCTGACGGTGAAGGCGCTGCGCGACGACGGCAAGGGCGGCGCGATCGCGCGGTTTGCCGAAGTCGCGGATCGCACCGCGGCGGAGAAACTGCGCGGCAGCACGCTGGCAGTGCCGCGCGCCGAACTGCCGGCGCTGGGGGCGGGTGAATACTACCATGCCGACCTGATCGGGCTGGCGGCGGTCTCGACCGACGGCGCGGCGCTGGGGCACGTGGTGGCGGTCGAGAACTTCGGCGCGGGGGACATCCTCGAGATCGAGAGCCCGGACCGGAAACGCTTCATGGTGCCGATGCGGCCCGAGGCGGTGCCCGAGTGGGATGCGGCGCGGGTGCTGGTGGCGGCGGAATTCGTCGACTTGTAGTTCGCGGGCTGCGTGGCGGCGATGGGCGGCGGCCGGGCTTGCAGTTCGGGCCGGGCGCGTGTATATACGGGATGTGTATACAGGGGGCGACCGGACCATAGAGGCTTGTATGGGCAGGGAATTTCGTGCCAAGGTGTTCAAGTCGGGTAATTCGCTGGCATTGCGGATTCCCAAGGATATGGGCTTGAGCGAGGGCACCGTGATGCGGGTTCGCGAGGAACGGCAGGGCTTCGTGATCGAGCCCGAGGAGGCACCGCGGCGCGGGATCGACGTCAGCGGGTTCGCAGGGAAGTGCCCGGGGATCAAGCTGGCGCCGCGCGAGGACTTCGAGGAGCGGCCATCGACGATTGCCGCGCGCCTGGCGGCCGAGGGCAAGGGCCCGGCGTGATCCGTTACCTGATCGATGCCAATGCCGTCGTCTATGCGATGGATGTCGGTCACGAGGTGCTGACTGACCGGATGGCAACCTGTGCGCCGGGCGAAATCGCGGTTTCCACGATCAGTTTCGCTGAAGTTGCCTACGGGACATATGTAGGCAAACCGCCATCGCCTGAGGTGCTCGAAGCGTTCGTCGCGGTGGTTCCCATCCTGCCGTTCGACGAGGCGGCGGCGCGGGAATATGCGAAGTTGCCGTTTCGGCGGGCGCGGTTCGATCGGTTGCTGGCCGCGCACGCGCTGAGCATCGGGGCGACGGTGGTGACGGCGAATTGCGCGGATTTTGCCGATGTGCCGGGGTTGCTGGTCGAGGACTGGACGGTGTGACTTTCGCGGCGAAGATCCTGACGCTTTATCCCGAGATGTTTCCCGGGCCGCTGGGCGTGTCGCTGGCCGGGCGGGCGCTGGCGGAGGGGACCTGGTCCTGCGAGACCGTGCAAATCCGGGATTTTGCCGAGGACCGGCACCGGACCGTCGATGATACACCGGCGGGCGGCGGCGCAGGGATGGTGCTGAAGGTCGATGTGCTGGCGCGGGCGATCGATGCGGCGCGGGAGCATCAGCCCGAGTGCCCTGTCATCGCCATGACGCCGCGGGGGAAGCCGATTTCGCAGGCGCGGATTCGCGAGCTGGCGGCGGGCCCGGGGGTGATCCTGGTGTGCGGTCGTTTTGAGGGCTTCGACGAGCGGATCTTTGCCGGGCGCGACGTCGAGGAAGTGTCGGTCGGCGACATCGTGCTGTCGGGCGGCGAGTGCGCCGCGCTGATGGTTCTCGACGCTTGCATTCGCCTGCTTCCCGGCGTAATGGGCGCGGCCCACTCGGGGTTCGAGGAGTCGTTCGAGAACGGTCTGCTTGAATACCCGCAGTTTACCCGTCCTGTGGAATGGGAAGGGCACGCGATCCCTGAAGTGCTGCGATCGGGGGATCACGGACGCATTGCCGATTGGCGGAAACGCCAGTCGGAAGCGGATACACGGCTACGCAGGCCGGATCTTTGGGAGCGCCATGAGGGTGCTCGGGTCCAGCCTGCCTCTGGTGCGCGGCGCAAAGACGAAGGAAAATGAGGGACATGAACCTCATCCAGCAGATCGAGGCCGAGGAAATCGCCAAGGCCGCCAAGGACATTCCGGCATTCCGCCCGGGTGACACCGTGCGCGTCGGCGTGAAGGTCATCGAAGGTGACCGCAGCCGTATCCAGGCCTATGAAGGCGTATGCATCGCGCGTTCGAACAAGGGTTTCGGCAGCAACTTCACCGTTCGCAAGATGAGCTTCGGTGAGGGCGTGGAGCGTGTGTTCCCGCTGTACTCGCCCACCATCGATTCGATTACCCTGGTGCGCAAGGGCGTCGTGCGTCGCGCGAAGCTCTACTACCTGCGCGGTCGCACCGGCAAACGCGCGCGTATTGCCGAGCGTCGCGACACGCGCCAGGAGGGCTGAGCCCCACCTTTATACGGGTTACCGTGAAAGGGCGTCCTGGCAGACCAGCCGGGGCGCCCTTTCGCTGTTTGTCCCCGCGATGATTTCCTCCCCCCACGGAGTTTGACCCTTGTCATGCGAACCTTGCGCCATGCCTTGCTTGCCTGTTCCTGCCTGCTGCTTTGCGCGCCTGCCTTCGCGGGAGTTGCGCCGGTGAGCGCGGCGGCCAGCACCGGGGCGCTGACGTTCGAGCGCGTGTTCGGCAGTCCGGGGTTGAACGGGCCGGCGCCGCGCGGGGTGCGGCTGTCGCCCGATGGGCGCTGGCTGACGGTGCTGAAGAACCGGGCCGACGACCGCGAGCGTTATGACCTGTGGGGGTTCGATCGCCAGTCGGGCCAGTGGACGATGCTGGTCGATTCGAAGAAGCTTTCCTCGGGGCGCGCGCTTTCCGAAGCCGAGAAGATGCAGCGCGAGCGGATGCGCGTGGGCGACCTCAAGGGCATCATTTCCTATGAGTGGGCCGCCGACGGCAAGGGGCTGCTGGTGCCGTTGGACGGCGACCTGCTGCTGGTGGCGCTGGACGGCACTGCGCGCAAGCTGGACGGGGTGGCCGGCGATGCGATGGATGCGGGGTTGAGCCCGAAGGGGCATTACGTCTCGTTCGTGGCGGACCGGCGGTTCTGGGTGGGTGGCGTCGAAGCCAAGGACACCAATGCCAGGCCAGTGGCGATCACCCCCGAGGAGCAGTCCGCCACGGTGCGTTGGGGCGAGGCCGAGTTCGTCGCGCAGGAGGAAATGGCGCGGTTCAAGGGGGCGTGGTGGGCGCCTGATGACAGCCGGATCGCGGTGGAGCGCTTCGACGAGGGACACGTGGGCGTGGTGACGCGCGCGGCGATCGGCGCGGCGGGGACGAAGACATTCGAGCAGCGCTATCCGGCAGCGGGGACCGCGAATGTGGCGGTTTCGTTGTGGGTCGTGAAGCCCGATGGCTCGGCGCGGGTGCAGGTGGACCTGGGGGCCGATCCCGACATCTACCTCGCGCGGGTGGACTGGGCGAAGGACGGCAAGACGCTCTACGTGCAGCGCGAGAACCGCGCGCAGACGCGGCTGGACATGCTCAGCGTCGATCCGGCGACGGGCGCGGCGAAGGTGCTGTTCAGCGAGACCGCCCGGGACAAGAGCTGGATCAATCTGACCGATTCCTATCGCTTCCTGAAAGACGGCAGCCTGATCTGGTGGAGCGAGCGCGACGGGTTCGGGCACCTGTACCGCTTCCGTGACGGGCAGTGGTTGCAACTGACCAGCGGGTCGTGGGTGGTGACGGGCCTTGTCGGCGTGGACGAGGCCGGGGGCCGCGTGTTCTTCACCGGCACGAAGGACGACCAGTTGGCGCCGCAGGTCTATGCAGTGGAGATTCCCAAGGATTCCGGGGTGCATCCCGGCAAGCCCGAGCGGCTGACCGAGCCGGGCTGGGTGAACGCCGCCAGCATGGATCGCAAGGGCCAGACGCTGCTGGTATCGCGCAGTGCGCAGAACCAGCCGCCGCAGGTCTATGTGGCCGATGCCACCGGCAAGCGGCTGGCGTGGGTGGAGGAGAACGCGGTTGCGGGCGCGCATCCTTACGCGCCGTATCTGAAGGCGCATCGCGCGCCGACCTATGGCACGGTGAAGGCCGATGACGGCACGTTGCTGCACTGGCGGATGATCACCCCGGTGATGGAGCCGGGCAAGCGCTATCCGGTGTTTTTCGAGCATTACGGCGGGCCGCATGTGCAGGTCGTCAGCAAGGGCTGGACCGGGTCGCTGGCGCAGGCGATCGTGGCGAAGGGCTATGTCTATTTCGAGATCGACAACCGCGGCAGCGCCGACCGGGGCGTGGCGTTCGAGAGTTCGATCTGGCACGCGATGGGCAGCGTGGAAGTGGCGGACCAGCGCGCCGGGCTGCATTACCTGAAGAGCCTGCCGTTCGTCGATCCCGCGAAGATCGCGACGTATGGCTGGTCGTATGGCGGCTACATGACGCTGAAGATGCTGGAGGCCGATCCGGGGGCTTATGCGGCCGGCATCTCGGGCGCGCCGGTGACGAAGTGGGAACTGTACGACACGCATTATACCGAGCGCTATCTGGGCGATCCGAAGGCGGCGGGCGGGGTCTATGCGAAGGCCGACGCGCTGGGCGATGCCGCGAAGATTTCGGACCCGCTGCTGCTGATCCACGGCATGGCCGACGACAACGTGGTGTTCGAGAATTCGACTGCGCTGATCGCGAAGTTGCAGGGCGAAAACGTGCCGTTCGAGATGATGCTGTACCCGGGGTATACGCACCGGGTGACGGGGCCGAAGATCGGGCCCCATGTGTGGGAGACGATCTTCGCGTTTCTGGCGCGGCATGGCGTTGTTCCGCCGAAATAGCGGCCATTCTGTTCAATTGATGACTTGCGGACGCGGCCCGAGCGGGTACGGCGGCCGCGCTAGAGGAGTAAGACGATGGGTTACCGGGTAGTAGTCGTGGGTGCCACCGGCAATGTCGGGCGCGAGATGCTCAACATCCTGGCCGAGCGGGAATTCCCGATCGACGAACTGGCGGCGGTGGCTTCGCCGCGTTCGACCGGCAGCGAGATCGAGTTCGGCGAGACCGGCAAGATGCTGAAGGTGAGGAACATCGAGCATTTCGATTTCACCGGCTGGGACATCGCGCTGTTTTCGGCCGGATCGGGTCCGACCAAGATCTATGCGCCCAAGGCGGCGGCGGCGGGCTGCATCGTCATCGATAACTCGTCGCTCTATCGCATGGACCCCGATGTGCCGCTGGTGGTGCCCGAGGTGAACCCGGACGCGATCGACGGCTATACCGTGAAGAACATCATCGCCAACCCGAACTGCTCGACCGCGCAGATGGTGGTGGCGCTGAAGCCGCTGCACGATGCGGCGACGATCACCCGCGTTGTCGTGGCGACCTACCAGTCGGTTTCGGGCGCGGGCAAGGACGGCATGGACGAGCTGTTCGAGCAGACCCGATCGATCTTCATGCCCGCCGGCGAGATGCGCGAGCCGAAGAAGTTCACCAAGCAGATCGCGTTCAACGTGATCCCGCACATCGATGTCTTCCTGGATGACGGC
Organism: Sphingomonadales bacterium; assembly: GCA_028868535.1. Taxonomy (GTDB): domain Bacteria; phylum Pseudomonadota; class Alphaproteobacteria; order Sphingomonadales; family Sphingomonadaceae; genus Novosphingobium. The sequence continues at coordinate 99,711 of JAGWUH010000008.1, forward strand.
TTCACCAAGGAAGAATGGAAGATGGTGGCCGAGACCAAGAAGATTCTCGACCCGAAGATCAAGGTGGTGGCTACTTGCGTGCGCGTGCCGGTGTTCGTGGGCCATTCGGAAGCGCTGCACGTCGAGTTCGAGAACGAGATCACCGCGACGCAGGCGCAGGACGTGCTGCGCGAGGCGCCCGGCGTGATGCTGGTCGACAAGCGCGAGGACGGGGGATACGTGACGCCGGTGGAATGCGTGGGTGATTATGCCACCTTCGTCAGCCGCGTGCGCGAGGACCCGACGGTGGAGAACGGCCTCGCGCTGTGGTGCGTTTCGGACAACCTGCGCAAGGGCGCGGCGCTGAACGCGGTGCAGATTGCCGAGCTGCTCGGCCGTCGCCACCTGAAGAAGGGCTAGGGTATGCGCGTATTTGCCCCATGCCGGGCTGCGAACGGCCGCCTTTCGCGCTTCCGGTGCTCACGGCCAACAAGGCCGCTGCGCTCCGGGTCGCTCAAGTCAGCCATTCTCGCTCCGGCATGAGGCAAATCCCCACATACCCTATTCATCATCAAGGGTAGATTTTACCAGTTGACGGCATGGCTGTGTGGGGGAGGGGCGCTGCGGCGTCCCTTTTCGTGTCAGGCCTTCCCGTGTCAGGCCTTCCCGTGTCAGGCTGCCCGCAGATCGGCCAGTTTCAGTTCGATGGCCTGGTAGAGCCGGTGCAGCGCGCGGGCCGGGGCGGAGTGGCGCGCGAACGTGTCGATCGGCGCGCGGTGCAGCGCGGTCTGTTCCAGATCGCTGGCGTTGGGGATGGCCGGATAGGGCGCCATGCGGCCTTCGCGCGCCTCGCGGTGGAGGCGGCGGCGCGAATCGTACATCGACAGCACCGGCAGAATCGGCGGATGGCGCGGGTGATTGCGGGTCAGGTCCTTGCGCAGCAGGTCGAGCGCGCGGGCCGAGAGCGGCGAGGGCGGCAGCGGCACGATCAGCACGTCGGCGGCGGCGATGACCTGGTCGCTGACCTCGTTCTGCATCGGCGGGCAATCGAGGACGATGCGGTCGTAATCGCGGCGGAGCAACTGGGTGAGGTGCGCCAGGCGCTTGCGGATGCCGATGCGGGCGAGGTGGACCGGCAGCGCGCGCAGACTGTCGTCGGCGTTGAGGATGTCGAGCCGTTCGTAGGGCGTGCGGGCGGTAAGCTGGTGCGGGCGGCCTTCGCGCTGGAACACCGAGGCGGCACGCTGGCGGGTATCCTGGTCAAGCCCGAGCAGGTAGCCCGAACCGCCCTGGACATCGAGATCCCACAGCAGCGTGCGGTGGCCGCCATACGTGGCGCAACGCCAGGCGAGATCGACCGCCAGGGTCGATTTGCCGACGCCCCCTTTCGGGCTGTAGATGGCGATGACGCTCATGGTTCGCTGCTTGGCCTGATGGCTCCGATGTCTGGATTCCTTTACTGAATCGGGCATGGCCGCAAGCGGCATTCCGGCGGTGACCCGAATCGGGATGGGATGGCGGCAACTGGTTAAACCGATTGCGGCTATTCCGGTTTGAAGGCCGGCGGGTTACAAGCGGTTCGTCCTCAGGAGGCCAGACCATGCGCTACGAGATTTCCGGAACGGTGATGCAGACGGTGTCGATCGACCTGGTGCCGGGGGAGACGGTGTTCAGCCAGACCGCGAGCATGGCGTGGATGTCGGATTCGATCCGCATGGACACGCATACTGGCGGCGGGCTGATGGCCGGGCTGAAGCGCGTGTTTTCCGGTGGCGGGCTGTTCATCACCGAATTCACCGCCGACCGGCCGGGGCATGTGGCGTTTGCGCCGCGGTTTCCGGGGCAGATCGTGCCGGTGCAACTGGCGGCGGGGGAATCGCTGGTGTGCCGCAAGGAGACGTTCCTGTGCGCGGAGAAGTCGGTGACGCTGGACATCTTCTTCCAGCAGCGGCTGGGGGCGGGGTTCTTTGCCGGCGAGGGGTTCATCCTGCAGAAGGTGACCGGGCCGGGGACGGTGTTCCTCGACCTGTCGGGCGAGGTGGTGGAGAAGGAACTGGCGCCGGGTGAGCGGCTGCTGGTCCATGCCGGGCATATCGGGATGCAGGACCCATCGGTTTCGATCGACATCCAGATGCTGCGCGGTTTCCGCAATATCCTGTTCGGCGGCGAAGGGCTGTTCCTGGCGACGCTGACCGGGCCGGGGCGGGTGTGGCTGCAATCGATGCCGATCATGAACCTGGCAGAGGAAGTGGCGCGCTATATGCCGCAGGGCAGTGGCGAAGGCGGCGGTGGCCGGGTGCTGCAGGCGGGCGCCGGCGCGGCGGTGGTGGGCGGCATTCTGGGCAGCCTGCTGGGGGATTCGTGAGCTTGGCCGAGGTGCGCACCGAGACTGTGGCGGGGTTCGGCGGGGCCGCGCTGGCGGTGCATCGGCTGGGTTCCGGGCGACCGGTGGTGTTGCTGCACGGGCTGTTTTCCAACGCCAACGTCAACTGGATCAAGTACGGCCACGCGGCCCGGCTGGCCGAGGC
>JAGWUH010000009.1 GCA_028868535.1 Sphingomonadales bacterium
GGCAGCAGCAGGTCGAGCTGGGGCAGCGCCCAGTCGGTGAAGTAGCGGACCGAGTTCTGCGCGGCCTCGGGCGCGATGCGGACGGCATCGAGTTTCGCGGCGGCGCGCTGGTCGGCGGTGATGGCGCCGGCATCCTCCATCACCGAGAGCACGACGCTGGCGCGGTCGACCGCGGCTTTCGCATCGGCGGTGGGCGAATAGTGCGACGGCGCCTTGACCAGGCCGGCGATGATCGCCGCCTCGGGCAACGAGAGCTGGGTGCCGGGGTGGTTGAAGAACTTGCGAGCGGCGGCATCGACGCCGTAGGCGCCGCCGCCGAAATAGACCTTGTTCAGGTAGAGTTCGAGAATCTGGTCCTTGCTGAAGCGCCATTCCAGCGCCAGCGCCAGCAAGGCCTCGCGCGCCTTGCGGCCGAAGGTGCGGTTGTTGTTGAGGAACACGGTGCGCGCAAGCTGCTGGGTCAGCGTCGAGCCGCCCTGGCGCCACTTGCCCGATTGCGCGCGGACGAACACCGAGCGGACGATGCCGATCGGATCGAGGCCGATGTGGCTGCGGAAGCGGCGGTCCTCGGTGGCGACGATCGCGTCCTTCATCACCGGCGGGATCTCGTCGTAGGAGAGCCAGTGGCCGTAGCTGGGGCCGAGCGCGACGAGCTGGGTGCCGTCCCGCGCGCGCACGACGATGGTCTGGCCGTTCTGGCTCGACTTCATCTCGTGGAAGCTGGGCAGCGAATTGGCCTCGAGCATGACCGCGGTGGCGAGGCCGCCGGTCAGCAGCAGGCCGAGCGCGAGCATCCAGACCAGCAGCTTGCGCAGCCAGCGGCGCCGGGGCTTGCCCGCGCCACCCGCCGTTCCACCACCCCTTCGCCGATCGGCGTTACCTGCCATGTCCCTCGCCCATGTCCCTCGCCTTGCCCCCTCGATCAGCCCGGAAGCCCGGGCCTAGCACGGATCGGCGTTAGGGGAATCATGGTTAACCGAATATTTCTGGAATGCGGCGCCGCGCCCCGCCCTTCAGTCCTTGGGCCGGAAATCGAGGCTGGCGCTGTTGATGCAGTAGCGCAGGCCTTGCGGGCCAGGGCCATCGGGGAAGACGTGGCCGAGGTGGCCTTCGCACCTGGCGCAGCGGACTTCGGTGCGGACCATGCCGTGCGAGGTGTCGCGGATCTCGGTGACGGCGTCGTCCTCGACCGGGGCGGTGTAGCTGGGCCAGCCGGAGCCGGAGTTGTACTTGGTGGCGGCGTCGAACAGCGGTTCGCCGCAGCCGGCGCAGACGTAGAGGCCGGGGGCCTTGTTGCCCTCGTACTTGCCGGTGAAGGCGCGCTCGGTGCCGTGTTCGCGCAGGATGTGGTATTGCTCCGGCGTCAGGCGTTCACGCCATTCGGCCTCGGTCAGGTTGAGCTTGTCGGTCATGCGGGGAGGCTCCTGTCTGTGCGGGGAATATGGCGCCTGCCGGCACGAATGGAAGGGCAAAGCGCGAGGAGATGGCGATGGCGTTGCAAGGTGGCTGTGCCTGCGGAGCGATCCGCTACGAGATCGCCGGCGAAACATTGCCGCGCGTGGTCTGCTGCCACTGCCGCGATTGCCAAACGCACACCGGCAGCGCCTTCGACCTGACCGCGTTCGTCGCGCCGGACGACATGCGAATCCTCGGCAGGCCGGTGGCTGCTCCGCGCCTTTCGCCGCGCGGCATGCGCACCACGCTGCACGCCTGCGAGGTTTGCTTCACGCCGCTCTACGTCGTCCACGAGGCCAGCCCCGGCTGGTTGTTGCTGCGTTGCGGCACGCTGGATGACAGCGAGGCGATCGTGCCGGCGGTACATATGTTCACGCGCAGCAAGCAGCCGTGGATCACGTTGCCCGAGGGTGTGCCGGCCTATCCCGAATTCCCGCCGGCCGATGACTTTCGCGCATTGACGGGGCGCTGAACGGGCGCGGGGGAGCGGGCGATCAGTGGAGGTGTTCGACCTGCAGCACGGTGCCGTCGTGGCCGGCAACGCGCATCCGGGTGCCGATCACCGCGTCGGGGCCGGTGGCGAGCCATTCGCTGTCGCCGTGGCGGACGCGGCCTTCGCCGCCGGCGATCTCCTCGGTGACGATGACCATCTGGCCGGCCATGCGGCCGCCGCGATCGTTGAGGCCGGGATCGTCCGATGCCACCGGGTGGCGGCGGACCCATTCGCGCCCCGCCAGCACCGAGCCGACGGCGAGCAGCGCGAACAGGATCACCTGTTCCGCCCCGGCCAGCGGGAACGCGAAAGTGACGATGCCGGTGATCAGCGCGGCGCCGGCCATCCAGATCAGGAACACGCCGGGGATCGCCATTTCCGCCGCCGCCAGCAGCAGGCCGATGGCGAGCCAGGCGTAGCGCGGATCGAGGGCGTTGAGCCAGCCGAAGAAGCCGGTCATTTCGGCTGGGCTCCCTTGCCGAAGGCGTCGCGGACGAGTTCGCCGATGCCGCCGACCGAGCCGATCAGCTGGGTCGCCTCGACCGGGAACAGGATGGTCTTGGCGTTGGGCGACTGCGCGAACTGGGCGACTGCGTCGGTGTATTTCTGGGCGATGAAGTAGTTGAGCGCCTGGGTGCCGGAGGTAGCGATCGCCTCGGAGACGACTTTCGTGGCCTGCGCCTCGGCGGCGGCGGCGCGTTCGCGCGCCTCGGCATCGCGGAAGGCGGCTTCGCGGCGGCCCTCGGCCTCGAGGATCTGGGCCTGCTTTTGCCCTTCCGCGCGCAGGATCTCGGCCGACTTGAGGCCTTCGGCTTCGAGGATCTGGGCGCGCTTCTCGCGCTCGGCCTTCATCTGGCGGGCCATGGCGTTGGAGATGTCCGCGGGCGGGCGGATGTCCTTGATCTCGACACGGGTGACCTTGAGGCCCCAGGGCGCGGTGGCGTGGTCGATCACCGCAAGCAGCTTGGCGTTGATCTCGTCGCGCTTCGACAGGGTCTCGTCGAGGTCCATCGAGCCCATCACCGTGCGCAGGTTGGTGGTGGTGAGCTGCATGACCGCGAGGAACAGGTTCGACACCTCGTAGGCGGCCTTGGCGGGATCGAGCACCTGGAAGAACACCACCGCGTCGACCCCGACCATCGCGTTGTCGCGGGTGATGATTTCCTGCCCCGGCACGTCGAGCACCTGTTCCATCATGTTGACCTTCTGGCCGACGCGATCGACGAACGGGATGATGATGTGCAGCCCGGGGGTGGCGGCGAAGGTGAAGCGGCCGAGCCGCTCGATCGTGTAGACATAGCCCTGGCGGACGACGCGGACGCCGAGCAGCAGGAAGATGAAGACGAGCCCGACCAGGGCAATCAGGAATCCGGTCACCGCATACCCCCCGACAATGGCGGCCAAGGCTTCCGGCGGACCGGCTTGGCCTTTGATGAAGGTATAGGGTTTTCGGCGCTTTACAACTTCGCGAACAGCGCGAGCATCCGGGCCCAGGCGCGCTCTGCCTCGGCCTTGTCGTAGACCGGCGCGTCGAGCGTGGTCCAGCCGTGATCGGCGGCGTAGACCTCGATCTCGGCCGGGCGGTGGGCGGCGGCGGCGGCGGCCCTGAGCGCGTCCTTGTCGCCGGGGGCGCGGGCATCGTCGTTGCGGCCGATCGCGAACAGGAAGGCGGCGCGGGTCTTGCCGAGCAGCTTGCTGGGGCTGTCCGGGGCATCGCCGACGAGGCCGGCGCCGTGCATCGAGGCGGCGGCGCCGACGCGCGCCGGGACGGCGGCGGCGGTGCGCACGGTGTAGGGGCCGCCCATGCAGTAGCCGACGCTGCCGATGCGGCGGCGCCTGGACACCGCCGGCTGGGCATCGAGCCAGCGGACGAACGTGGCGGCGTCGGCGGTGATGCCGGCCGGGGTGATCGCGGCGATCATCGGCTTGAGCTTCGCCTGCCCTTCGGGCGTGCGCCATTCGGCGAAGCTGGCCAGCACCGGGGCGTGGGCGGAACGGTAGTAGTGGTTGACCGCGAGCACGGCATAGCCGGCCCGGGCGAGGCGGCGGGCCTGGACCCGGTAGGCCTCGCGCAGGCCGCCGATGTCGGGCCACATCAGGATCGCGGCGTGGGCGCCCTGCGCCGGGTGGACGAAGAAGGCGTCGGCCTTGCCGTCGGCGGTGGGGATGGTGACGTCGGTTTCGACCAGCGCGGCGCCGGCGGCGCGCGCGGTGGCACCGGCCGTGGCCGCGGTGGCGGCCCAGAGCGCGGTGGCGCCGCCGGCCCGCGCGAAGCCGCGCCGGCTGAGGGCGGCGGACGCGAGGGCGAGATCGTCGTCGGCGGCGGTCAGTTCATCACACATCGGCGGGGCCTTCCAGCGGTGGGGAGCAGGATCAGTCGGCGAAGAAGTTGAGTTCGAGCGTGATCCGGTCGGGATCGGTGACGAAGATCTGGCGCAGGTCGCCGAATGTGCGGTCGTTCACGCGGTGCGCAACGCCGAGCGCGGCGAGGTGATCGATCATGGCCGCGAAGCCGGTGCATTTCAGCGCGACATGGTCGATCGCGCCGGTGGGGGTGACGTCACCGGCGGCGTTGGCCTGGTGGTGGGCGGGATCGAAGCCCTGGATGTGCATGATCGGATAGCCGCTCTCGTCGCGCATCCAGGCGCCGCGGCGGCCCATCTTCTCCAGCACCGAATGGGGATCGCGGGTCAGCCCCAGCACCGCGCCGTAGAAGGCGACGCTGGCTTCGAGATCGGAGGCGATGATGTTGACGTGATCGAGACCGGCGACGGCCATGGCGTTCTCCCTTTGGCGGGAGAATGAACCGTGGCGCCGCCCGGGGCAAGCGCTCAGCAGCGGGGGATCAGCGACGCGTCAGCGCGGCCTCGCTTTCGGCCATGAGTTCGGCGATGATGGCGGCGACCGGCTCTTCCTTGGTGACCATGCCGACCGACTGGCCGGCCATGACCGAGCCGTATTCGACGTCGCCCTCGATCACCGCGCGGCGCAGCGCGCCGGCCCAGAAGTGCTCGATCTCGAGCTGGGCGGCGGCCATGTCGACGGTACCGGCGTCGAGCTGGCGGGCGACCTCGATCTGCTTGGCGGTGAATTCCTCGCTGCCCTTGTTCTTCAGCGCGCGGACGGGAATCACCGGCAGGCGCGGATCGACCTGGACCGAGGTGACGGCATCGCGGGCGTTGGCGCGGAAGAACGCCTTCTTGAAATCGGGGTGGGCGATCGATTCGCTGGCGCAGGCGAAGCGGGTGCCGAGCTGGACGCCCGACGCGCCCATTTCGAGGTAGCTGGCGATCATCTCGCCCCGGCCGATGCCGCCGGCGACGAAGACGATGAACTCCTCCGCCAGCGCGGGGAGGAATTCCTGCGCGAGCACGCTGGTGCTGACCGGGCCGATGTGGCCGCCGGCCTCGCTGCCCTCGATCACCAGCGCATCGGCGCCGGAGCGGAGCAATTTTTTCGCCAGCGCGAGCGTGGGCGCGAAGACGAGGACCTTGGCGCCGAATGCCTTGATCGCCTCGACGCTGCCTTTGGGCGGGATGCCACCGGCGAGCACGACGTGGCCGACGCCGTGGCGGGCGCAGACCGCGATCAGGTCGAACAGGCCGGGGTGCATGGTGATCAGGTTGACGCCGAACGGCTTGTCGGTCAGCGCCTTCGTCGCGGCGATCTCGCGGTCGAGCAGTTCGGGGGTCATCGCGCCGCAGGCGATCACGCCGAAGCCGCCGGCGTTGCTGATCGCGGCGACGAGGTTGCGTTCCGACACCCACGACATCGCGCCGCAGAGGATGGCGACCTCGCTGCCGAGAAATTCAGCGCCGCGCGCCATCAAAGCCTTGGTACGATTGGTCACCTTGCCCCCTGACAGCGATCCCGTGATGGTTCCGCTAGAAAACTGATGTGGCGAAGAAAAATGGAGGCCTCACAGGTACCTCTCGCTCTGCCTATTCCCCGTCCAGCCCGTAAGCCGTGTGCAGGACGCGGACGGCGAGTTCGGTCTCGTCCTCGTCGATCAGCACCGAGACCTTGATCTCGCTGGTCGAGATCGCCTGGATGTTGATGCCGCGATCGGCCAGCGCGCGGAACATCGTGCTGGCGACGCCGGCGTGGCTGCGCATGCCGACGCCGACCACCGAGACCTTGGCGACCTTGGAATCGCAGATCAGCCGGGTGTAGCCGATCGCCTCCTGCCGCGCCTCCAGCAGCGCCTGCGTGCGGGCGAGATCGGCGCCGGGAACGGTGAAGGTGACGTCGGTCTCACCTTTGTCCTTGGCGACGTTCTGGATGATCATGTCGACGTTGATGTTGGCGTTGGCGAGCGGGCTGAAGATCGCCGCGACCGCGCCGGGACGATCGGCGATGCGGGTCAGCGTGACCTTGGCTTCGTTCTTGTCGGCGGCGATGCCGGTGATCAGCTGGCGTTCCATCTCAAGTCCTTCAAGTTCTGCATCGCTGACGATCATGGTTCCCGGCAGGCTGTCGGCCGGGGGTGCGGTCTCGTCGATGAACGAGGACAGCACCTGCACGCGCACGCCTTCCTTCATGGCGAGGCTGACCGAGCGGGTCTGCAGCACCTTCGAGCCGACCGAGGCAAGCTCCAGCATTTCCTCGTAGGTGACGTTCTTGAGCTTGCGCGCCTTGGCGACGATGCGCGGGTCGGTGGTGTAGACGCCATCGACGTCGGTGTAGATGTCGCAGCGATCGGCCAGGATGGCCGCCGCCACCGCCACCGCCGAGGTGTCCGAGCCGCCGCGGCCGAGGGTGGTGACGCGGTTGTCCGCGGTCAGCCCCTGGAAGCCGGGGATCACCGCGATCTCGCCCGCCGCCATGCTGGCGAGCAGTTCGGGCGAATCGATGCTCTCGATCCGGGCCTTGGAGAAGGCGTCGTCGGTGCGCACCGGCAACTGCCAGCCGAGCCACGAGCGGGCCTTGCAGCCGAGCGCCTGGAGATGCATCGCCAGCAGCCCGGAGGTGACCTGTTCCCCCGAGGCGACGACGACGTCGTATTCGGCGGGATCGTAGAGCGCGTCGGCCTCGCGGCAGAAGTTGACCAGGCGGTCGGTCTCGCCCGACATCGCCGAGACGACGACCGCGACCTCGTGCCCGGCCTCCTGCTGGCGCTTGACGATGCCGGCGACGCGACGGATGCGCTCCGTCCCGGCCATCGAGGTGCCACCGAACTTCATGACAATGCGGGCCAACTGCTCGCTCCCGAAATCACAGCACAAAACCCCGAAAGCAGTGCTTCCGGGGAAACGGCTGCGCTGTTAGGGGTGGCGCATCATGAATGCAACACCGATGAATCGCACGATCAGGGCCGAGGAGGCCGCGCATTTCGGCAGGCTGGCGGCGGAGTGGTGGGACCCGAAGGGTTCCTCGGCGATGCTGCACAAGCTGAACCCGGTGCGGCTGGCGTTTCTGCGCGCGGCGGTCGACGCGCACTGGGACGGCGATGCGGCGGCGCTGCGACCCCTGGCGGGGCGGCGCGCGCTCGACGTCGGCTGCGGCGCCGGGCTGCTGTGCGAGCCGCTGGCGCGGCTCGGCGCGGCGGTGACCGGGGTCGACGCGGCGGAGGAGAACGTCGCCGCCGCGCGCGCGCATGCCGAGGGCAGCGGGCTGGCGATCGCCTACCTGTGCGGCGATGTGGCCGGGCTGGGTCTGGCGAGCTTCGACCTGGTCACGGCGATGGAGGTGATCGAGCATGTCGCCGACAAGGCGGCGTTCGTGGCGGCGCTGGCGGCGGCGCTCGACCCGGGCGGGCTGATGGTGCTGTCCACCCCCAACCGCACCGCGCGGTCGCGGCTGCTGATGGTCGAGGGGGCGGAACGGCTGGGAATGATCCCGCGCGGCACCCACCACTGGGACGATTTCGTCACGCCGGACGTGCTGCGCGAGCTGCTGGGGGCGGCCGGGCTGGCGATGGGCGCGCCGCAGGGCATCGCCTGGTCGCCCGGCAAGGGCCTGCACCTCTCGGACGACCTGTCGCTGAACTACCTCGTCACCGCGGTGCGGGCATGAGCGGGGACCTGAAGGCGAAGGCGGTGGCGTTCCTGGAGGCCAGCGCGAAGCATCACCCCGAAACCATCGACGCGCTGATGGCGCCCGACGCGACCTACTGGACCGCGGGAACGCCGCGCCTGTTCGACTATGCCGGCAGCCGCGACAAGCCGGGCATCGTCGCCTACATGGCGACGCCGTCGATCTTCGTCGGCGGGGCCGAGGTGACCTTCGGGGCGATCACCGCCGAGGGCGACCGGGTGGCGGTGGAATGCGTGACCGGCGGCACCACGCACGCTGGCCGGACCTATGCCAACGCCTATCACTACCTGTTCACGTTCCGCGACGGGCTGATCGTGTCGGTGAAGGAATACCTCGACACCGCACTGGCAGCGGAATTCTTCCGCAAGGGGTGAGGCGGGTTCGCGCGCCGTCGGCGGCGTGCTTCTGCCATCGGAGAATCTGAATTTTCGCGCACGGCCAGGGATTGTGCTGATTTGGCTCAGGCCGGAGCGAGAGCAGGTGACTGCGAGAACCGGCGCGCAGCGTACTTCAGTACGTGAGCACCGGAAGCGCAGCAGGCGCCTGTTCGCAGCCCGGCATGGGGCAAATCGGCGCAATCCCTAGCGGCCTTGGGCGCGCCAGCGTTGTACGGTGCGCATGACCGTCTCTTCCTCGCCGCCGGTCTGGCGCCAGAGGCTGACGAACGACGGGTCGGCCGAAGCGGGGCGCTTCTCCTCCTCGAGGTTGTCGAACGCGGCGCGCACCGGGATCGAGACGCCCTCGCCGCAGATCACGCATTCGCGGTTGCGCAGCGCCGGCAGCGCATCGAGGAAGCCGCGCGCGCCCTCGGGCATCGCCGAGCGGACGAAGGCCTGGTCGCGTTCGTTGTTGAGGCGCATCGAGATGATCGTGCCGACCTGCGACAGCACGCCTTCGGCGAGGTCCGACGGGCGTTGCGTGACGAGGCCGAGCGAGACGCCGTACTTGCGGCCTTCCTTGGCGATGCGGCTGACGATCTTGCCGACCGACGAGCCATCGGCATTCTTTTCGCTGGGGACGTAGCGGTGCGCTTCCTCGCAGACCAGCAGGATCGGCTGGGTGCGCTCGTCGCGCGACCAGATCGCATAGTCGAACACCAGGCGGGCGAGCACCGCGACGACGGTCGAGGTGATTTCCGAAGGCACGCCGGAGACGTCGACGATGGTGATCGGCTGGCCGCGCGCGGGCAGGCGGAACAGGCGCATGATCAGTTCGGCCATGGTGTCGCCGACCAGCATGCCGGAGAACAGGAACTGGTAGCGCGGATCGCCCTTGAGCTCGTCGAGACGGACCTTGAGGCGGACGAACGGGGCGGTGCTGGTCGATTTCTCGAGCTTGCCCATCTCGTTCTGCAGGATCGCGGTGAGATCGGAGAGCAGGTAGGGGATCGGCGAATCGACGGTGATCTTGCCCATCTGCTCGGCCAGGCGGTTCTTGGCGCGGGCCTGGAGCAGGCACTTGGCGAGGATCTCGGCATCCATCTGGCGATCGTCGCCGGTGGAGCGCAGCATGATCTCGCAGTGCTCCTCGAAGTTCATCATCCAGTAGGGGAGCTGGAGGTTGGAGACGTCGAGGATCAGGCCGTTGCTGCGGAACGCCGCCGAATATTCGCCGTGCGGGTCGATCATCACGACGTGGCCCTGCGGCGCCGCCTCGCAGATGCGGTGGAGGATCAGCGACAGCGTCGTCGACTTGCCGGTACCGGTCGAGCCGAGCAGCGCGAAGTGCTTGCCGAGGAACGGGTCGATCGCGATCGAGGCGCGGACGTCGCGCGTCGGGTAGACGGTCCCGACCTCGATCGAGTTGCGGCGATCTCCGGCGAAAACCTCGCGCAGGTCGCTGTCGACGCACGGAAACACGAACGTGCCGGGCATCGGGTAGTTGGTGACGCCGCGGCGGAACTTGTGGACGCGGCCGGTCAGCCGCTCGATGTCGCCCTCGCCGAGGAAGTCGATGTTGGCGAGGATCACGTCGGGGCTGCGCGGGTCCTGCCGCTGGTTGCGGACGCTGGCGATCAGCCAGGAATGGCCGATGCGCAGCTTGACGAGGCTGCCGACCTGGCCGGCGAGGCGGACCTGCTGGTTGTCGCTGTTCGCGCATTCCTCGAGACGCTGGCGATCGAAGGCGACGCGGCTGTCCGAGCCGCCGATCTCGAGGATCACGCCGAGCGGTTCGCCGGTGTGGCCTTCGGCTGCGGGCAGGTGCGGCGCCAGACCGGGCGGTGCGGGCTCGGTGCTGTCGAAGCCGTTCGTGCTCATGTCGCTCATGCGGTGATGCCGTCCCCTTCGCCTCGCGCAGGATTGCGAGACGGAAGCGGACACTACGTGCCGAGGGTTAAGTTCGGCCTAATCCCGCGTTCTAGACCAGCGCGAACAGGCGGCCCGCGATCCACCCCATCGCCACCGAGATCGCCACTGCCACCAGGCCGTAGAAGAACGCGTAGTGCCGGGCGAAGCGGGCGATCGCACGCTCGATGCCGAGCTTGCGGACCTCGACATGGGCGATCGCCGAGGCGACGACGCGGCCGTGGCGGACGGCGAAGGTTTCTGCGGTGTACGTGCCGGTCTGGACGCTGGAGGGCAGGAAGATGCGGGCACGATAAAGCACCTGGCCGGTCAGCGTCACCCCGGCCTCGTCCTGGCTGTAGAGCTGGTGGCGGCGCATGAGATCGACGAGGCCGCCGGCGAAGCGAGTCTGCGCCGCGGGATCGATCGTGCCCGAGGGCGAGAGCTGGAGCGAATCGAGCCCGAACTCGTAGATCGCGGCGGTGCGCGGATCGACGATCTGCGCGAGCGGGCGCGAGGAGGCGACCGCGTAGTAGCTGGGGACCGAGCGGTAGGTGGTGCTGTCGGCGTTGATCCACACCCCGGCGACGCGGCGCTTTTCGCGCAGCACCACCGGCTGGGTCGGCCCCTCGACGACGACGACGATATCGTAATCGCCGCCGGCGCGGGTGCCGGCGGGATCGAGGATCGCGCCGAACAGCAGCAGCTCGGTGCCGGTGAAGCCCTGCCGCACCTCGATCTGGTGCTGCGAGACATCGGGCACCAGGATCGGATCGCGCGCGGCGGTCAGCAGCACCAGCCCCGCGGCCAGCAGCAACAGGCGCGCCAGTGCCTTCACAGCAACGTCACCGTGAAGATCTCGTCCGGGCGGTACGTCAGCCCGATCGCCATGCGCAGCGCCACCAGCAGCACGATCACCGCCAGCACCAGCCGCAGCCGCACCGGGCTGGCGGCCTGTGCGAACTGCGCGCCGATCTGCGCGCCGGAGACCGAGCCGAGCAGCAGCAGCAGCGCGAGCACGATGTCGACCGCATGCGTGGTCAGCGCGTGCATCATCGTCGTTGCCATCGTCACGAACAGGATCTGGAACAGCGAGGTGCCGACGACGACGTTCGCGCTCATCCCCAGGATGTAGAGCATCGCCGGGACCAGCACGAAGCCGCCGCCGATGCCCATCAGCATCGTCAGGATGCCGGTGGCCATGCCCAGCAGCAGCGGCGCCAGCGGCGAGATGTAGAGCCCGGAACGGTAGAACCGCCAGCGCAGCGGCAGGTTGGCGACCAGCGGGTGGTGGCGGCGCTTGCGCGGCGGCAGCGGGGCGCCGCCGCGCATCGCCCGCAAGGTCCGGATTGATTCGTGCGCCATCAGCCCGCCGATGCCGCCGAGCAGGATCACGTAGAGGAAGTTGATCACCGTATCGATCTGGCCGAGATGTTCGAGCAGGCGGAACAGCAGCGAGCCGATGCCGGTGCCGAGCACGCCGCCGGCGACGAGCACGCCGCCCATCTGGTAGTCCACCCCGCCGCGCCGCGAGTGCGCGAACACGCCGGAAACGCTGGCGCCGGTGACCTGGCTGGCGGCCGAGGCGGCGGCGACGGTGGGCGGGACGCCGTAGAAGATCAGCAGCGGCGTCGTCAGGAAGCCGCCGCCGACGCCGAACATGCCCGAGAGCAGCCCGGTCAGGCCGCCGAGCAGGACGATGACGAGGCCGTTGACCGAAAGGTTGGCGATCGGGAGATAGACGTCCATGCGGATGGAAGCCTAGGCATTTTCCGGCGCGGTGGGAACACCCGGGACGGCGCCGCGCGGAGGCAAGCGGGGGGTTTTCCACCCCGCGGCGGGCATCGATCAGAATCCGGCGGAAATCGTCAGGGCCGGACCGGATGCGGGGGCGGCATTCCCGGCGACGCGGAAGCGCCAATCGATCGCCACGCGTGCGGCGGCGGTGCCGGTGGCAACGGCGATCGTGGCGCTGGGGCCGAGATCGAGCCGGGCCGAACCGCGTTGCACCCCGCCCCACGCCCCTGCCCCGGCCCGCAGCTCACCCCGCGCGGGGGCGCCGGCGACCGCGCGATCGAGCCGCAGCTGGCCATCGGCAAAGCCGGTGGCGGCCGGCCCCGCGACATAGCCGCCCTGGGCGTAGAATTCCGCCCGGACGCCGGCAGGCAGGGTGACCGGCGCGATCTCGGTGACGGCGAAGGCCGCGGCGCGGGCGCGGGCCGCGCCGCCGGCAAGGCGATCGACGCGGGCTTCGGCCATCACCCGCAGCGGCAGCGCCGGCAGCGGGCGCAGCGAGAGGCCGGCGGCGACCCCGCGCTCCCCCGAGGCGAGCGCGGCCGTGGCGCGCAAGTAGGCAGCGGGACGCAGGCGGCCCGCGGCGAGGCGATAGCGCAGCACCGCACCGGCCTGGCTGGCGCCATAGACCGGCAGGCTGCCGGCGAACCGGGCATCGCCGCCGCTGTCCTGCCGCAGCAACAGCCAACCGTCGGCCGACCAGCGGCGGGTGCGGGCGGCGGTGGCGGGCAGCGGCCCGTCCCCTGCGGGGACCGGCGGAGCGAGCACCGCCGGCGGCAGCGGCAGATCGGCCACCGCCGCCATCCACAGCAGCGCGTGGGCGACGCGGCGGAGCGGCGGGAATGCGGCGGGCGGGGAGGTGGCTGGCGTGGCCGGCATGGCGCTGGCGAGCGGCACCGGTGGCGCGATCGCCACCGGCGGCGGCGGCGGCGCGACGCTGACGACGGGCGATGCCGGTGCGACGCCTGCGGCCGGCAGGCGGATGCCCGGGGCCGGCCGCGCCTTCGGGTGCGATGGCGGGACGGCTGGGGCGCCAGCCAGCCCCGGTATCGGCTCGACCGCCGAGGCGGCCGGGCCGGCCGCGATGCGGGCCGGCGCCGCCCGCGCGAGCAGCGGCCGCGCCAGCGGTTCCCAGGTGGCAACGCGCAGGCCGACCCAGCCGCCGAGCATCAGCGCCAGTGCCAGCAGCGGCTGGCCACGGCGGCGGGTGGCGGGTGGCGCGGTCATGCGGTCGCCGCGGCGGGGACGGCGGCGGGCGCGCCATCCGGGACGATCCCATCACGGGCCAGCCCCGCGACGTGCTGCCGGTGGGCGGTCTTGTCCCAGCGCACCGGCACGCCGGCCAGCGACAGCAGGTAGGCCGACAGCGCCCGGCGGCCCGACAGGATCAGGATCACGTTGCCGACGGGGATGCGCAGCAGCGCGCGCAAACCTTCATCCCAGCCGTATTCACGGGCGGTGAAGGCGGCGCGCAGGGTGCCGCGCCAGACCAGGTTGGCCATGCCGAACGCCAGCATCCCCGCCAGCACGCCGGCCTGCGGCGGCGCCGGCAGGTCGATCGCGGCATGGAGCAGCAGGCGAACGAGGTTCACCACCAGCAGCAGATAGCCGCCCGCGATCACCAGCGCCGCCATCGGTCCGCGCCGGTCCCGCAGCGCCATCCACACGTCGACGGCACGCGGCGCCCAGCCGAGCCGGTCCCAGCCCTGCAGCGCAATGCCGTGGATCCAGCGCGACTTCTGGCGGACCGCCGGGCCGAGTTCGTCCGGGAACAGCGAGCGGGTGGCGACGAGCGTGCCGTCGCGATCCCGCAGGCGGAGGAACCGGCCGCGGCCGCCGAGCCGGGCGACCAGCAAGCCGAGCTCGTAATCCTCGGTCAGGGCCTCGGCCGCGAAGGGGCCGCCGGACTTGCCCCGCGCGCGGCGTCGCGCGGCCAGCCGGTCGAGCATGTCGCGGGCCAGGCCGCAGCCGACGCCGGCCACGGGCAGCGCCGCGCCCAGCGCATCGCGCACGACCATGACCTCGGCGTGTGATTCGGCGAATTCGTCGCAGTAGTGGCCCGAGACCCAGTGCGCGCCGGGCGCCGGCTCAGGACGCACCGGCAACTGGACGAAATCGCAACCGGCGAGTGCCCGGTCGATCGCCGGGAGCGCCTGGGGGTGAACCATGTCCTCGGCATCGTGGAACACCACGGCGCGGAAGCGTTCGCCCAAGCGGGCCTCGTCCGCGCGCAGCGCTTCGTCCAGCCGGTTGAGGCAATCGGCCTTGGTGGTGGGGCCGGCGCGATCGGTGACGACCAGGCGCACCCGCGGATCGGCGCCGGCAGCGGCCATCGCCGTGGCCAGGGTGGGGCTATCGTTGCGGTAGCAGCCGATATAGAGCCGCATTTCCGGCTGCGGCCAGGCGCGGAGCAGATAGGCGATGGTGGTGCCGAGGACGTCCGATTCGCACCAGGCGGGGATGAACACCGCGATGCGGCCCGAGAGGCGCGATGCCGGCGGCTCCCGCAGGCGCGGGGTGCGGGCGCGGCCGGCGAGGCGCAAGCCGGCCCAGACCAGATCGATCCAAAGTTCATCCAGCGCGGCGAGGATGAACCAGAACAGCGTGAACAGCAGCAGTTCGCGCGAGAGCACGTCCGCGCCCCAGGCGATGCTTGCCAGCATGGACTGGTCCACCCGAATCAAGGCCGCCCCCGATTGCCGATCCCCGGACAAATACGTAACCGGCGGCCGGGCGGGCAGCAATTGTTTTCCGCGGCTTAGGAGGAAGTTCGGGTGAATCGCGGGAAGTCGGGGCGGGATGGCGGGCACAGGGCCTGGGCGGCGTCGCTGGTGGCCGGGTTCGCCCGGTCCATGCGGGGCGACGCCGGCGCCGGGCTGCTGCTGGTCGCGGTGGCGGCGGTGGCGATGGCCGCCGCGAATTCACCCTGGGCGCATGGCTGGCACGCGCTGTGGCACGATCCGCTGCCGTGGACGCCGGTCGCCGCGCTGCCGACCGCGGCGCACTGGATCGAGGACGCGCTGATGGCGGTGTTCTTCCTGGCCGTGGGACTGGAGATCAAGCGCGAGGCCCTGGCCGGGGAGCTTGCCGATCCCCGCCGGCGGCGGCTGCCGGTGCTGGCGGCGGCGCTGGGCATGGCCATGCCGGCGCTCGTCTACCTGGCGCTGGCCGGGTCCACGCCGGGACTGGCGCGCGGTTGGGCGATCCCTGCCGCGACCGACATCGCCTTCGCGCTGGGGGTGCTGGGGCTGGTGGGCCGGCGACTGCCGCCGTCGCTGCGGCTGTTCCTGCTGGGGGTGGCGGTGGTCGACGATCTCGGCGCGGTGGCGATCATCGCGCTGTTCTACGGGGGGCCGCCGCAGGCGCCGTGGCTGGTGGCGGCCGCGCTGGTGCTGGCGGGGCTGGTCTGGCTGAACCGGCGGGGCTGCCTGCGCCCCTGGCCCTACCTGCTGGGCGCGGGCGCGCTGTGGCTGTGCGTGCTGCATTCGGGCATTCACGCCACCGTCGCCGGCGTGCTCGCCGCGCTGACCGTGCCGCTGCGGACCGGCGGCGGCGAGGCACCGTTGCTGCGGATCGAGCACGCGCTGGTGCCGTGGTGCAGCTACCTGATCGTGCCGCTGTTCGGGCTGGCAAGTGCCGGGGTGCCGCTGGCGGCGGCAAGCGGCGGGATCCTGCCCTGGGCGGTGGCGGCCGGGCTGGTGCTGGGCAAGCCCGCGGGCGTGCTCGGCGCGGTGTGGCTGGCCGGGCGCACCGGGCTGGCGCCGCGCCCGGCGGGCGCGGGCTGGGCGGCGCTGTGGGGCGTGAGCCTGCTGGCGGGGATCGGCTTCACGATGAGCCTGTTCATCGCCGCGCTGGCGTTCCCCGATGCGCCCGCGCAGGCCGAGGCGGCGCGGCTGGGCATTCTCGGCGGCTCGCTGGTTTCGGCGCTGGCGGGGTTCGTGGTGCTCAGGCTGGCGGCGCGGCGCTCACCATGAGCCGGTGTTGGGCATCGACAGCCAGGGTTCCGCCGGTTCGAGCGCGCCGTCCTGGAGCAACTCGACCGAGATGCCGTCGGGCGTCTTGACGAAGGCCATGTGGCCATCGCGCGGCGGGCGGTGGATCGTGTGCCCGGCCGCCATCAGCGCCGCGCAGGTCTCGTAGATGTTGTCGACCCGGTAGGCGAGGTGGCCGAAATTGCGGCCGCCGTCATAACGTTCGCCGGGCTCGCCCTCGGGCGGCCAGTTGTAGGTCAGCTCGACCTGGGCGTCCTCCTGCCCCGGCGGGGCGAGGAAGATCAGCGTGAAGCGGCCCTGCGCGCTGTCGAGGCGGCGCACTTCGCGCAGGCCGATCAGCGCGAAGAACGCGATCGTCGCATCCGGGTCGGTGACGCGGATCATGGTGTGGAGGTATCGGGTCACGGCAGGGGGGCTCCGGCAGGGGGAAGCGCGAGCTTGGCCGGGCGCGGCGGCCCGCGCAAGCGGGAAACGGACCGGAAACGGGACAGTCGCGCCGGTTCGCAGCCGCAGCATCGCCTTGACCGCGCGGCGGTCGAAACGTACCTTTGCGGCCCCATGCTGTCCGCGATCCGCAAGCTGCTGAGGCCCCCCGGCCCTGCGCCAGAGGCGCGGGTGCCCGATGGCGAGCGCGTCTATGCGATCGGCGACATCCACGGCCGCAGCGACCTGCTCGAGGCGCTGGTCGAGGCGATCGAGCGCGATCATGCGGCGCGGGGACCGGCGAAATCGACGGTGGTGCTGCTGGGCGACCTGATCGATCGCGGGCCGGACAGCTTCGGCGTGCTGCTGTGGGCGCGCGAGTGGCAGAAGCTGCGGCCGGTGCGCATCCTGATGGGCAACCACGAGGAGATGCTGCTCGGCGCGATGGAGAAGCTCGACGTGCTCAAGCAGTTCGTGCGCTTCGGCGGGCGCGAGACGCTGCTCAGCTTCGGGCTGGACGAGGAACTCTACGAGACCGCGGAATGGGAAGTGCTGCACGCGATGGCGATCGCCGCCACGCCGCAATCGCTGCTCGAGTTCATCCGCACGTTCGAGGACCGGGTGCAGATCGGCGACTACCTGTTCGTCCACGCCGGCATCGCCCCGGGGGTGCCGATCGACGAGCAGAAGCGCAGCGACCTGCGCTGGATCCGCGAGCCGTTCCTGAGCGACGAGAACTGGCACGGGGCAATGGTGGTCCACGGCCACAGCATCACCGGCCACGCCGACGTCCGCGCCAACCGCATCGGCATCGACACCGGCGCCTATGCCTCGGACGTGCTGACCGCGATCGGGCTGGAAGGGACCGAGCGCTGGCTGATCGAGGCGCGCGGCACCCGGCAGGCGGTGGTGACCGAGACGCTGGCGGCCTGAAGACGGCGCGGCGGGCAGTGTCCGGATTTGAGCACCGGCCTTGGTGCGCGCTGGTGCGTCCGGGTGAAGCCGGGGGGCGTGACTTGCGAGCACCGGAGCGGAGCGTACTGATCGTACGTGAGCACCGGAGCGCAGCAAGGCGCGTCCCGCAGGCCCGCATTGGGTGCATCAGCGCGCATCAAGGTGCCAGGGGGCCTGTAAGCCGGGTTCTGTGATCCGGACGGTATCCCACGAGAGACCGTATCCGGAACGGCAGCCATTCCTCTCGGCGGCATGTTGCCATGCCGCTCCAGCGACCAACCCGGGCGACTGGGCTGAAACGGCCCTGCTGTTGCCAGCGTGTCCCCCCTATTCGGTCTTGCTCCGGGTGGGGTTTGCCATGCCGCTTCCGTTGCCGGTCGCGCGGTGCGCTCTTGCCGCACCCTTTCACCCTTGCCTGCCCCGAAAGGCGTCGGCGGTCTGCTCTCTGTGGCACTTTCCCTATGCCCGCTTGCGCGGACACGGCGGGCGTTACCCGCCACCCTCGTTTCATGGAGCCCGGACTTTCCTCGACGTGCAAGCACGGCGCGGCTGCCCGGCCCCCTGGCAGGGCCGCGTTAGCAGCGGGTCAGCGCCGGGGCAATGCCGTTGCCGGTCGCCCCCTACCAGTCTCCCTCATCGGCCCGGTCGCCTTCGTCGGCAAGGCCGTTGCGGCTGGCCATGTCGCGCGCCAGCAGCAGCTCGAACAGCAGCGCGCCGAGCTCGCCGTCGACCTCGCCGCGGATGCGGCGCGGGCGCCAGCGGCGTTCGAACGCGGTGACGGCGGCGCGGCCATCGGTGATGTCGTAGCCGAAGCGTTCGAGCGCCAGGTAGAACTGGCCGGGGTTCTCGTGCAGCAGGCGGATGCGCGGGCGCGGCGTCTTCAGCGCCAGGCCGATCTGCGCCAGCATGTCCCAGTCGAACAGCTCGCCCGGGTCCTGCTTGCGCGCCGGGGCGATGTCGGAATGGCCGACGACGTTGGCGGGATCGATGCCGTGGCGGCGGACGATGCTGGCGAGCAGCGGGCACAGCGACGACATCTGCGCGTCGGTGAACGGGCGATAGCCGAATTCGTGGCCGGGGTTGACCAGCTCGATGCCGATGCTGGCCGAGTTCACGTCGGTGATCCCGCGCCAGTACGACCTGCCGGCGTGCCAGGCGCGCTTGTCCTCGGGGACGAGGCGGGTGACGGTGCCGTCCTCGTCGATCAGGTAGTGCGCCGAGACTTCGGCGGCGGGATCGGTGAGCCGGGCGAGCGCGGCTGCGGCGCTCTCCATGCCGGTGTAGTGGAGCACCGCCATCGACACCGGCAGCGCGCGTTCGTTCCAGTTGGGAGATGGCACCTCGCGGTGGACCAGTTCCTGCATCGGCCCTGTCCCTCCGGCGGTGACGCGACTCAGCCGACCGGCAGCATGGCGCCGAGGACCAGCGCGTCCTCGGAGCGGGCGAACTGGACCTGGCCGCCGAGCGCGGCGGCGAGCTGGCAGAGCATCGCCGCCGGGGCGGTGCGGCTGGCGAGTTCGCTGGCGGGCAGCTCCCCCGCGAGGGCCCGGCCGATCGCCTCGTCGAAGGCGATGCGCGGGCCGTGCGCGCGGACGACCAGTTCGCTGTGACCGGCGCGCGATTCGCAGGCAACGTCGATGGTGCCGCCGCGCACCAGGGCCTCGATCGCGATCAGCGAGAAATTGAGCAGGATCTTGACCATCGGCTTGGGCAGCGTCTCGCTGGTGAACTGCCAGTTGACGGTGGTGCGCCCCTGCGGGCCGACCAGTGCCTCGACCAGCGTGCGCGGTTCCGCCACCGGCACCGCATCCCCGAAGCCGCCGGCCGCGCCGAACGCGAGGCGGAAGAACTTGAGCTTGTCGGCCGAGGCGCGGGCGCTGGCTTCGAGCAGCTCGAAGCAGCGCTGGCGCATCTCCGGGTCCTTCTCGTCGGCCAGCAGCTCGAGGCCGTTGGACAGCGCGCCGACCGGCGAGAGCATGTCGTGGCACAGACGCGAGCACAGCTGCGCGGCGATGTCGAGCGCGGCCAGGGACGAAGGGGACGGCTGGCGATTCGGGGTCTCGGCTTTCGCGGTGCTGGACAAGCTGGGCATCCTGTAATGGGCGGGCGTCTGGCGGCGGCGCGGTGTCGCGCTTCCCCCTTAACCTTCAACGAGTCGCGTGGGAAGCACGGTAAAGCCCTCAGGCGTGTCGCGGAACCAGCCGATCGCGTTTTCGGTGACGATCGCCCAGACGCGGCCGTCGCCGCCGGCATGTTCGCAATCGGTGGCCGATGGCAGCGGGTGGCCGGTGGGGTGCGAGTGCCAGTAGCCAAGCACCGAAGGGCCACCGGCGCGCGCGGCGCGGTGCGCGGCGATGAGCGCGGCGGGATCGAGCTCGAAGTGGCGCAAGGGGTCGGGGGCGACGTTGGCGCAGGGGATGGCGGCAACGATCGCCTCGCCGGCGCCGCTCCCCTCCCCCGCCCGACCAAGCAGCAGCCCGCAAGCCTCCGCCGGTTGCGCGCGTGCGGCTTCGCGGTGGAGTGTGGCAATCGTGCCACTTGTCACGGTGAGAACGGTTCCCATCTGCCATGCATGGACAGGGGGGAAAGCATCGTCAACGGCGTGATCGCCGCGCCCGGACGGCTCGACAAGGGGCTGGCCGAGGCGCTGGCCGGCCACGCCGGGCTTTCGCGCGAGCGGATCAAGGCGCTGCTGGGCGAAGGCCGGGTCAGCATCGGCGGCCGCGTCGTCACCCAGCCGTCGCTGAAGGTCGAGGCGGGCGCGGCGTTCGCGGTGCGGGTGCCCGAGGCGGCGCCCGCGGAAGCGCAGGCGCAGGACATCCCGCTGGTCATCGTCCACGAGGACCCGCACCTGATCGTCGTCGACAAGCCCGCGGGTCTCGTCGTCCACCCGGCGGCGGGCAATCTCGACGGCACGCTGGTCAACGCGCTGCTGCACCATTGCGCCGGGCAGCTTTCCGGCATCGGCGGCGTGGCGCGGCCGGGCATCGTCCACCGCATCGACAAGGACACCTCGGGGCTGCTGGTGGTTGCCAAGACCGACGCCGCGCACGAAGGGCTGGCGCGGCAGTTCGCCGACCATTCGCTGGAGCGGGCCTATCTCGCGGTGACGGCGGGCCAGCCGGTGCCCGCCGCGGGGACGGTGCGCGGCAACCTTGGCCGGTCCGACGCCGACCGCAAGAAGATGGCGATCGTCGGCGAAGGGCGCGGCAAGCACGCGGTCACGCACTATCGCACGCTGGCGCCGCTCGACGGTGCGGCGCTGGTGGAATGCCGGCTGGAAACAGGGCGCACGCACCAGGTGCGCGTTCACATGGCGTCAATCGGCCATGCGCTATTGGGGGACCCGATCTATGGACGCACCCCGAAGGCCCTCCGGCCGGCGCTCGACAGTCTCGGTTTCAAGCGGCAGGCGTTGCACGCGGCCGTTCTCGGGTTTATTCATCCCGTCACGACGCAGGCCCTGCGGTTCGAAAGCGGGGTTCCCGGCGACATGCGGGAACTTCTCGGCGCGCTTGGCGCTGAACAACAGGGGGGCCGGTTCGGGCCCGCGTGACGTGGCCGCAAGCGGCGGATGCCTGAGCAGGGTCCGCCAAGCGACGGTCGACAGGACAAGGAAATGCGCATCGTGACCAGCCAGAACAAGACGACCGGGGATACCAACCTGCCCGTGATGCCGTCCGCCGCCAGCGGCGAGGCCGGGCTGAACCGCTATCTCGCCGAGATCAAGAAGTTCCCGGTGCTCAAGCCCGAGCAGGAATACATGCTCGCCAAGCGCTATCAGGAGCACCAGGACCCGGAAGCCGCGCGCCAGCTGGTCACCAGCCACCTGCGGCTCGTCGCCAAGATCGCGATGGGCTATCGCGGCTATGGCCTGCCGGTCAGCGAGCTGATCTCCGAGGGCAACATCGGGCTGATGCAGGGCGTCAAGAAGTTCGAGCCGGATCGCGGCTTCCGCCTCGCCACCTATGCGATGTGGTGGATCAAGGCGAGCATCCAGGAATTCATCCTGCGCTCGTGGAGCCTCGTCAAGATGGGCACCACGGCGGCGCAGAAGAAGCTGTTCTTCAACCTGCGGCGGATGAAGAAGAACCTCGACGCCTACGAGGACGGCGACCTGCACCCCGACGACGTGGCGAAGATCGCCAAGGACCTTGGCGTTTCGGAGACCGAGGTCGTCAACATGAACCGGCGGATGATGCTGGGCGGCGACTCCAGCCTCAACATCAGCCTCAACGAAGAGGGCGAAGGCCAGTGGCAGGACCTGCTGGCCGACGAGGGCCCGTTGCAGGACGAGACCGTGGCCCAGGCCGAGGAGGCGCGCTGGCGCCATGCCCTGCTGGCCGAGGCGATGGGCACGCTGAACGAGCGCGAGCAGGCGATCCTGACGCGGCGGCGGCTGATCGACGATCCCGAGACGCTGGAGGAACTGAGCCAGGAATACGGCGTCAGCCGCGAGCGCGTGCGCCAGATCGAGGTGCGCGCCTTCGACAAATTGCAGAAGGCGATGCAGAAGATCGCCGGCGAGCGGCGACTGCTGGCGCACTGAGGTGGCGAGGCGCGCCCGCGCCGCGGTTCGCGGCGATGTGGGCGAATCCGGCCGTTCATCGCCGGAACGCGATGCGGCCAAGCCGCTGATTTTATTTTTATAGTTGGCATGTCGACAGTCTGGCTCGCAAGTGTTATAACTGGCGTATGAACAACCCCTTGAAGATCACGAAGATCGGCAATTCCGCCGGCGTCATCCTGCCCAGGGAGGTGCTTGCGCACCTGAATGCGCAAGTCGGAGAGACCCTGTCCGTCGTGCTGACGCCGCGCGGGATCGAGCTTTCAGCCGCGGAGCCGGATTTCGACGCGCAGATGGCCGCCGCGCGTGAAGTCATGGCACGACGCAAGCGGGCGCTGCGCGAACTGGCGAAGTAATCATGGCCCGCGACTGGGTGTGGGTACTGCCGCAGGTGGCAGAGGCCGCGCACGCGGAACAACTGGCGGAACACGGCGGTGGCGAGGGCGTGCGCGACCCCGGCTTGCTGGCGAGCGCGCTGGCCCGGCCGCAGAATCTGGCCGTCTATGGCGAACCGGATGCCCCGGCGCTGGCGGCGGCCTATGCCTTCGGCATCGCGCGCAACCACCCGTTCGTGGACGGTAACAAGCGGACGGCGGCAGTCGTTAGCGAAACGTTCCTGGCGCTCAATGGACATGTCCTCGATGCAACCGACGCCGAAGTCGTGGTCGCGTTTCTCGCGCTCGCGGCGGGGGAACTGGGCGAGGATGAGCTGGCCGACTGGTTTCGCACCCACCTGGCGTGAGCGGGCGCCCCTGCCCTATTTCCTGGCGTAGGGGTTCTTGGGGCTGCGCAGCATCAGCCGGATCGGCACCGCCTCGAAGCCGCATTCCTTGCGCAGGCTGTTGACCAGATAGCGCTGGTAGCTGGCGGGCAGGTCGTCGAGCCGGGTGCCGAAGATGACGAAGCCCGGCGGGCGGGTCTTGGCCTGGGTGATGTAGCGCAGCTTGATGCGCTTGCCGCCGGGTGCGGGCGGCGGGTTGGCTTCGAGCGCGGCATCGAACCAGCGGTTGAGCAGGCCGGTGGGGACGCGGCTGGACCAGGTGTCGCGGATGTCGAAGGCGGTGGCCAGCAAGGTATCGAGGCCGCGACCGGTGCGGGCGCTGACGGTGAGCACCGGCACGCCCTTGACCTGCGACAGGCCGTCCTCGAGCGCGCGCTTGATGCCGTTGAACAGCGCCGAGGCTTCCTCCGCCACGTCCCACTTGTTGATCGCGATCAGCAGCGCGCGGCCTTCCTCGAGCACCAGCGAGGCGATCTTGAGGTCCTGGTGCTCCAGCCCGCGCGTGGCATCGAGCAGCAACACGACGACTTCGGCGAAATCGACCGCGTGGCGCGCATCGGCCACCGCCAGCTTTTCCAGCTTGTCGGTCACCTGCGCCTTCTTGCGCATCCCCGCGGTGTCGATCAGCCGGACCGGGCGGAGATCGCCGGTCTTCGGGTCCTTCCACTCCCAGTCGATCGCGATCGAATCGCGGGTGATGCCAGCCTCCGGGCCGGTGAGCAGGCGGTCCTCGCCGAGCAGGGCGTTGATCAGCGTCGACTTGCCGGCGTTGGGGCGGCCGACGATGGCGAGCTTGAGCGGCGCGTGGGGGTTGTAGTCCTCGTCGACGTCGGGATCGGCATCCTCGTCCGGCACCGGCTGCTTGTCCTCGATCAGCGGCAGCAGGCGCTCGAACAGGTCGGCCAGGCCTTCGCCGTGTTCGGCCGAGATCGCCACGGGATCGCCGAGACCGAGCGCGAACGCCTCGAACAGGCCGGCGTCGCCGGCGCGGCCTTCGGCCTTGTTGGCGAGGACGATGATCGGCACCGCCTGCTCACGCAGGTAGCGGGCGATTTCCTCGTCGAGCGGGGTCAGGCCGGCGCGCGCGTCGATCGTGAACAGCGCGACGTCGGCGCCCTTCAGCGCCTCCTCAGTCTGCTTGCGCATGCGGCCGGGCAGGGTCAGGTCGTCCTCGTCCTCCCAGCCGGCCGTGTCGACGATGGTGAAATCGAGGCCGAGCAGGTGGGCATCGCCGAAGCGGCGATCGCGGGTGACGCCGGGCTGGTCGTCGACCAGCGCCAGCTTCTTGCCGACGAGGCGATTGAACAGCGTCGATTTGCCCACGTTGGGGCGGCCGATGATGATGACGCGGGGAAGCATGGCTCCCGATGGCGCAGCGCGCGGCAAACGGCAAGAGATTCCGGGTTTTCGGCGGCATCGCCGGAGAGCGGACGGCGCGGCTCGGGCAGCGCGCGGCCGGTGCCGGGCAAAAACTTGCCGGCCTGTTAACCATATATTGCAATCTGTCCCTAACCATATGTCGCCATGTCCTGGGGAATGAATATGCGGACATTGACGCCCTTGCTGGCCGTGGCGCTCGGCCTGGCTGCGCTCGCCATGGGCGGGACGGCGCACGCGCGTTCGCTCGACTACGACAGCATCGACGATGCCGATCCGGCGCGCCTGCCCGGCTATCTCCAGTGCGTGCCTTATGCGCGGCAGGTCTCGGGCGTGCAGATTCGCGGCGATGCCTGGACTTGGTGGAGCCAGGCCGAAGGCCGCTATGCCCGTGGCTCGACGCCGAAAGTCGGCGCGGTGATGGCGTTCCGTCCTTACGGCAAGATGCAGCTCGGCCACGTCGCCGCGGTCAGCCGCATCATCGATTCGCGCACGGTGCTGCTGCGCCACGCCAACTGGAGCCCGATCAACGGCCGTCGCGGCCAGATCGAGGATGACGTCGTGGCCGTCGATTCCTCGCCCGGCAACGACTGGAGCGAGGTGCGCGTCTGGTTCGACCCGATCAAGGGCCTGGGCGCGACGCGCTGGCCGCTGGCAGGGTTCATCTACAACCGCAAGCCGGGCAAGGCGGGGCACATGCTGCCGCGCAAGGGCTTCGGCAGCGACCCGATCGGCGAGATCATCGCCGCGTACGGCACGCGCTGAGCCGGCGGCCCCGGCTCAGGCCTTCGCCACCGGGGGATTGTCGCCGAGGTCCTCATACCAGGCTTCGACCGGGCCGTTGAGCTTGATCGTCAGCGGCTGGCCCTTGCGGTCCATGCTTTTGCCGGCCTGGACGCGGACCCAGCCTTCCGAAATGCAGTATTCCTCGACATTGGTGCGCACCACGCCCTTGAAGCGGATGCCGATGCCGCGCCGCAGCTTGTCGGCATCGAAATGCGGGCTGCGCGGATTGATCGCGAGGTGATCGGGCGGCGCGTCGGCTCCTGAGGGGGCGGCGGCGGCGGGCGTTTCGGTTTCGTCGGTCATGGCCGGTCCGTTTAGGTGCGCGAGGGCACTTGTCAACGCCCGCATGCTGCTCTAGGGGCGCGGCTCCGCAACTGGTGCGGGCGCGTAGCTCAGCGGTAGAGCACACCCTTCACACGGGTGGGGTCACAGGTTCAATCCCTGTCGCGCCCACCACTCCGACCGGTCGCAACGATGGGTCGGGAGTGGTTCGCCCCTTGGGCCTTGGGCCGCGCGGCCCGCTCACCCGGCGCGATCTTGGCCTCAGGACTGCAGCGCGTTGCACAGCGGCAGGCGGATCGTCACCATCGTGCCCTTGCCGTCGCGCAGCGGCGAGCGCAGCGCGATCGAGCCGCCGAAGGCTTCCGCGAACGTCTTGGCGATGGCCAGGCCGAGGCCCGTGCCGCCGGGAGCCTGGTCCTCGCGCCGCACCCGGTAGAAGCGGTGGAACACCCAGCTCTGCTCGTGCGCGGGAATGCCGCAGCCGGCGTCGCTGATCTCGACCACGCAGTCCTCGTCGTCGCTGCGGCAGACCACCGCGACGGGGGTATCGGCATCGCTGTAGAGCAGCGCGTTCTCCAGCACGTTGGTCAACGCCAGGTCGAACAGCCCGGCATCGGCGAGCACCCACGGCTCCGCCTCGCCCTGGGTCAGCGTGATCTCGCGGCCGGGCCAGCGGGCACACTTGCGCGCGATCACCGTGCGCAGCAACGCGCCCACCGCCAGCTCCTGCCCGGCCACGCCCTCGACGCCGGTCTCGAGGCGGCTGAGTTCCAGCAGGTTGGCGCTGAACTGCTCGATGCGATCGCATTCCGAGGCAATGTCGCGCAGCGCGCGGGCCGTCCCCCGCGCGTCGCGCGGGGCGCCCGGCGCGCGCAGGCGCTCCACCGTCTCGCCGATCGCCGCCACCGGCTTGCGCACGTTGATGCTGACCGACGCCAGCAGCGCGCTGCGCAGTTCCTCGGTCTTGGCCATGGCCTGGGCATAGGCGAGCTCGGAGCCGAGCTGGGCGCGTTCCAGCGCCAGGCCCACCATCAGCGCCAGCGCCTCGAGGATCTCGCGGTGGCGGCCCGCTGCGGCGCCACAATCGGCGACGAGTGCGCCGGCGCCCGACCGGCTGTCCTCGATGCGATAGGCGAGATATCGGCCGTCCTGGGCGAAGGCCGGCCCGGTCACCACCCGGCGGGCGAGATCGAACGGCTGCCCCGGGGTGTCGCCCGCCAGCGCGACGACCGTGCCTTCGTGCTGGCCGAACAGGTACAGGCGCAGGCCGAGTTTCGCCGCCAGCGCCTCGATCACCACCTTGCGCACCGCGGACACGTCGGGCGCGGCCTGCAGCAGCCGGCTCATTTCCAGCAGGCTTTCCAGTTGCCGGTTGGACTGCGCCAGCCGCGCCGACTTTTCCTTGAGCCGCCCGCCGACCGTCCCCGAAACCAGCGCGCTCAGCATGAACAGCGCCGGCGGCAGCAGGTCACGGGCGCTGTCGATCTCGATGGCGTAGAGCGGAGCAACGAAGAAGAACTCGAAGATAAGCGTCGCCAGCAGCGCGCAGAACACCGCCGTCGCCAGCCCCGACGTCGCGCCGATGATGGCGATGCCCAGTACGAACACCGGCCCCGCCGACATCCGCTCGACGTGGAGGGGCTCGAAATTCGTGCCCAGCATCACCGTGAACGCGAGCAGCAGCGCGGGGAGCGCCCAAGCGAGCGCGCCGGCCAGCACCGGCGTCAGCGCATCGGGGCGCGGTGGCCATCGCAGGCCGGTGGTCCGGTTCGTTCGCATCACCCACGGCCTCATCAATGGTGTTCCCTGACGTCGGCCCCCACGATCACCCTACACCGCGATCACACGATTGTGGAGGGCGGATTTGCCGATCGTCGATCACCGCGGGCGCTTCATCGCCATGACCGACGCGGCATTGCCGCCCTCGCCCAGCAGCGCCGCGATCGTTTCCAGCCAGGGCCGCGCGTGGTCGAGGTAGTGCAGGTAGCCCTCGCACAGCCAGTTGAGCCCGGGTTCGCCGTCGCGCGTCGCCAGGAAGCGGTGCTTCGGGCAGCCGCCCCAGCATAGATCGAGTTGCGGGCAGGCGCGGCACTGGGCCGGCAGCGTGTCGCGCTTGGCCGTGCCGAACGCCTGCTGCCGGCTCGATTCGACCATCGCCGCCAACGGCGTTTCCGCGAGATTGCCGAGACGGTATTCGGGATAGACGAAGTGGTCGCAGGAATAGACCGCGCCGTCGTGCTCCACTACCAGCGCGCGCCCGCAGGTGGGTTGGTGGACGCAGACCACGCCGGGCGCGCCGACCAGCGCCGCCAGCGTCCATTCGAAGTTCATCACGAAGACCTTGCCGACGTCCTTGCGCCGCCACTCGTCGAACACCGTCGCCAGGAACCGGCCCCAGGCACGCGGCTGCACCGCGAACGGGGCGATACCGCCGCCCTCCCCGCCCGAGGGTCCTTCGAGATCGAACCCGGCGTCGCGATAGGCGGGGCCGGCCAGCCGCTCCACAACGGGCGTGAATTGGATGTATTCCACCCCCTGCGCCTTCAACCAGCGGTAGACCGTCTGCGGCTGGCGCGAGGAATTGCGATCGACGCAGGCGAGCACGTTGAACGCGACGCCGTGGCGCTGCAACCGCTCCAGCGCCGCCATGACGAGGTGGTGCGACGGCGCGCCGGAGCGATAGCGACGGTGATGATCGTGGATTTCCTGCGGCCCGTCGAGGCTGAGGCCGACGAGGAACCGGTTCTCCGCCAGAAACCGCGCCCAGTCCTCGTCGATCAGCGTGCCGTTGGTCTGGAAGCTGTTCTCGATCGCGCGGCCGGCGCCATAGGCCTGCTGCAGCGCGACGGCCCGCTCGTAGAACGCGATCCCCAGCAACGTCGGCTCGCCGCCCTGCCAGGCGAACAGCACCGGCTGGTCGGCCGGCGTCGCGGCGATGGTCTCGCGGACATAGGCGTCGAGCACCGCCTCGGACATGCGGCGGGTGGCGCGCGCATCGTGCAGAGCCTCCTTCTCGAGGTAGAAGCAGTACGTGCAGTCGAGGTTGCAAGCCGGGCCGCTGGGCTTGGCCATCAGGTGGAATCCGGTGGATGCGGCCGTGGCCATCGTCATGTTCTCCGATCGACCGCCGGAATAGCCGCGACCGGGCCGCGAAGGCGAGACAAAACGGCCGGGTGATGGCGCGAGGCTCGCAATCCGCGGTGAGTCGACGCAGTCTGGCGCAAACAGGGGACAGGGTGCCGGCCGATGATGCGCATGCTGCTGTCGATGACGATTCTCGCAAGGACGGTGGCATCGAGACACCGGTCCGGAGCAACTCGCGGGCCGCCCATCCCCAGCTCAAGTAGCGGGGCGCAAGTAGCCGGGCGGCGCCACGCGATCATCGCAGGGGCGCGCTTGCCAAGCGCGGATGGATAGTGTTCGCTCTCTGGAAACTAGGCCCCCGTCGCGGGCCGGACAGGAGGGACGTCGTGCAGGATATTCTCGATCTCGGCGGGCAGGTCGCGCTGGTCACCGGGGGCGGCCAGGGCGCGGGGCGCGGCATCGCGCGCATGCTGGCGGGGCATAACGCCCGCGTCGTCGTCAATGATTTCGTGCTCGACCGGGCCGAGGCCGTGGCGCAGGAGATCCGCGACGCCGGGGGCGAGGCGGTGGCGGTCCAGGCCGATGTCGGCGATCTCGAATCGGTGCGCGCCGCCGTGGCGAAGGCCGAGGCCGCGGTCGGCACGGTGACGCTGCTCGTCAACAACGCCGGCATGGCCGGTCCCAACGCGCAGATGGGCTATGCCAAGCCGTTCTGGGAGTCGGACCCGGCGGAGTGGGACCGCTACTTCCACACCAACACCTTCGGCGTGCTCAACTGCTGCCATGCGGTGCTGCCCGGCATGGTCGCGGGCGGCAAGGGCCGCATCGTCACGATCGTTTCCGATTCGGGCCGCATCGGCGAACCGCGGCTGTCGGTCTATGCCGCGGCCAAGGCAGCGGCCGGGGGCTTCGTGCGTTCGATCGCCAAGGAGGCCGGCCGCTATGGCGTGACCTGCAACGCGATCTCGCTGTCGACGCTGGCACCACCGCTGGAGGGTGATGCGCTCGCCGAATTCATGGCCAGCGACCGCGTCAAGGCGCAGCTGTCGCATTACGTGATCCGTCGCTTCGGCCAGCCTGACGACGTCGCGGCGATGGCGCTTTTCCTGTGCTCGGACGCGGCCGGATGGATCACCGGGCAGACTTATCCGGTCAACGGCGGCTATACCTTCGCCGTCTGAACCCGGCCGCCACGGCGCAATGGCCTGGTCCCGCCGAGCCCGGCTCAGGGCCGGCTTGACGCTCCCTTGGCCAGTTCCGCCTGCTCCGCCGCAGCCACGGCGGTCTGGTCGCGCGGCACGATGGCGTGGGCCAGAACCGTCTCCGCGCGATTGTCCACGCCGTTGATCATCCGCGCCCGCTCGAGGTTGCCGGGGGTACTGACGATCCACACCGGCCCGTTGGCGATGTTCTCCAGCCCCTCGCGCGCCACCGTCTCCGGCGGCTCGGCAAGATCGACCGGCATTCCCAGCCGCGCCATTGCCGGCGTGGCGGTGAAACCGATGTTGAGGTGCAGCACGTCCACCCCCAGCGGTTTCATCTCGCCCCACAGGGCTTCGGAGAAGATGCGGCTGAACGCCTTGGCGCCGGTATAGGCGGCGAGCGTGGGGGAACCGAGATAGCTCGACAGCGAGCCGCCGAGAATGATGCCGCCACGCCCGCGCTTCGCCATCAGCGCGCCGTAGTGGCGGGTAAAGTTGGCTTGCCCCATCACCGTGATCTGCAGCACGCCGTTGGTGACCGCCTCGGGCAGTTCGACGAACCGCCCACGGGTGTCGTTGGCGCCGGCGTTGTAGACCAGCAACCCGACCTCGATGTCGTCGGTCACCTCGCGCACCTGGTCCAGCACCGCGGGGTCGGCCAGGTTGGCCGAAATCGTGCGGACCTCGGCGCCACCCGCGCGCAGTTCCGCCGCCAGTTCCTCCAGCGGCCCCGGTTTGCGCGCCAGCAAGACCAGCTTGAACCCGTCCGCCGCCAGCATCCGCGCGAACGCCGCGCCCACGCCTTCCGAGCCGCCCACGATCAAGGCCCAGGGGCCGTATTTCTGCACGTCCATCGTCTTCTCCCTTCGTCTCGCGCTACGGCTGTGGTGCGCGCTCAAGCTCTCGTGCTTCCAGCGCGCGCCCGGCCCGGAACAGCCGCCCGGCACACTCTCACGGGTCCTCGCGGGCGGCGAAGGTGGCGATCACCACTTTGTCCTGCGGCGGAGCCTCGCGGTGGCGCATACGCCGGCGCACGCGATGTCTTCTGCCGCCGTATCCACGAATCGCCCTCCATTCATTCCAATAATGGAATAAAACTTGTCATTTCTGGAATGATGGGCAAATTGCAGCCGACCTGTCAACCGGAGTTCCCGTGCCCGATCCCTCCAACCCGACCAACCGCGTCATGGACGTGCTCAACTTCCTCGCCGCGCATCCAACGGAACGGTTCTCGCTGGCAGAGATCGCGCGCCATGTCGGCCTGTCGAACGGCTCGGCGCATCGCCTGCTGACGACGATGGCCGCACGCCGCTTCCTCGCCCGGCACGAGCGCCACCGCACCTATTCGCTCGGACTCGCGCTGGTCGCCATCGGCCAGGCTGCGATCGAGCAGCATCGCGGCATCGACATCGCGCGGCGCGAACTGGCCCGGCTCGCGCTCGAACTCGGGGTCCAGTGCAGCGCCAACGCGCTGGTCGACGGAGAGATCGTGGTGCTCGCGCGGGAAGGCACGGCGCGCTCGCAACTCGGCCTGACCCGCGTCGGCGAACGCCGGCCGCTACTGCCTCCCGTCGGCCTGTGCCACGTCGCCTGGAGCGGACCGGCGGCGATCGACACCTATCTCGCCGCGGCCCGCCCGCACCTCGACGATGCACTGTTCGGACGTCTCGCCGAGGCGATCGCGCTGGTGCGCCGCCGGGGCTTCGCGATCGCCGCCAAGGGGCTGCGCGCAGCGCTCGGCCACGACGCCACCTGGCTGCCCGTCGACCAGGTCCGCGACGCCGCGTACTGGAACGCGGTCTTTGCGATGATCGGTCAGCTCAGCCCGGGCGAGATCCAGGCGTTCGACCTTGCCGAAGCGGCGGCGGCCGGTGTCAGCCACATATCGGCGCCGGTGTTCGCGCCGTCCGGGTCGGTCGCGTTCCAGCTGGTGATGAGCGGACTTCCGAGCGACCTCACCGCGGGCCAGATCGCCGGCCATGTCGAGCGTCTCTGCGCCACCGCCGCCCAGATAACCTCGGAAACCCACGGCCGCGCACCGGACTGACCGGCCGCCAAACGGAACGAAACGAGGCCAAGGCCGTTGTTCCGGCATAGACCCTGGCTAAACTGGGCCGT
The DNA here is from genome assembly GCA_028868535.1 of Sphingomonadales bacterium. Taxonomy (GTDB): domain Bacteria; phylum Pseudomonadota; class Alphaproteobacteria; order Sphingomonadales; family Sphingomonadaceae; genus Novosphingobium. Next base: position 31,630 of record JAGWUH010000009.1, read on the forward strand.
GCCCGATCCCTCCGCAGGCAGGCTCCGCGGGAGATGATCGATGACATTTCACCACTGCCCGTTCGACCACCGAAGTCCCGGCTATGAGCCGCCGCATGTCGTTGCCGGCATCTGGCATGGCGTGCTGCTGGCCATCCCGTTGTGGCTGCTGATCCTCAAGGCATTCGGCCTGATCTGACGATACCCTCCGCAGCGGAGCGAATTTCCGCCCCCTGCGCTTGACCGGCGGGGACGCGGGCAATACGCCGCGGGCCATGCACGATATCAAGCTGATCCGCGAAAACCCCGCCGCCTTCGACGACGGCCTCGCCCGGCGAGGCCTGGCCCCGCTGGCCGCTGAACTGCTCGCCGCCGATGCGGCCGCGCGCGCCCAGCAGACCCGCGCGCAGGAGATGCTGGCCCGCCGCAACGAGGCTTCCAAGGCGATCGGCGCCGCCAAGGCCGCAAAGGACGAAGCCCGCGCCGCCGCGTTGATGGCCGAGGTCGCCCAGCTCAAGGAGCAGCTTCCCGCGCTGGAAACCGCACAGGCCGAAGCCGCCGCCGCGCTCGAAGCCAGCCTCGCCGCGATCCCCAACCTCCCCGCCGCCGAAGTGCCGCAGGGCGGCGGCGAGGAGGACAACGCCGAGGTCGCCCGCTGGGGCACCCCGCGCGAGGCCGCCGGTTGTCGCGACCACGTCGATCTCGGTGCGCCGCTGGGCCTCGATGTCGAATCCGCGCAGAAGGTTTCCGGTGCCCGCTTCGCCTACCTGCGGGGACCGATCGCCCGGCTCAATCGCGCGCTCGCCGCGTTCATGCTCGATACCCACACGGCGAAGTTCGGCTACCAGGAAGTTGCCCCGCCCGTCCTCGTCCGCGACGACGCGCTCTATGGCACCGCCCAGCTACCGAAGTTCGCCGAGGACCTGTTCCAGACCACCGACGGACGCTGGCTGATCCCCACCGCCGAAGTCAGCCTGACCAACCTCGTCCGCGAGGCGATCCTGTCGGAGGCCGAGCTGCCGCTGCGCTTCACCGCGCTCACGCCGTGCTTCCGTTCCGAGGCCGGGGCCGCCGGCAAGGATACACGCGGGCTGATCCGCCAGCACCAGTTCGACAAGGTCGAGCTGGTCTCGATCACCACCCCCGATGCATCCGAGGCCGAGCACGAACGGATGACCGCCGCTGCCGAACACATCCTCCAGGCGCTCGACCTGCCCTATCGCAAGATGCTGCTGTGCAGCGGCGACATGGGATTCTCGGCGCGGAAGACTTACGACCTCGAGGTCTGGCTCCCCGGCCAGGCGAAGTACCGCGAGATCAGCTCGTGCTCGAACTGCGGCGATTTCCAGGCGCGACGCATGAGCGCCCGCTTCCGCCCGGACGCCGAGCAGAAGGGCACCCGCTTCGTGCACACGCTCAACGGCTCCGGCCTCGCGGTCGGACGCACGCTGGTGGCGGTGCTGGAAAACGGCCAGAACGCCGACGGCTCGATCACCATTCCGCCGGCGCTCCGCCCGTGGCTGGGCGGGCTGGAAGCCATCGAGCCCGTCCGCTGATGCGCATCCTCCTCACCAACGACGACGGCATCCATGCCCCGGGTCTCGACGTCCTCGAAGCCATCGCCCGCCCCCTGTCGGACGACATCTGGATCTGCGCCCCGTCGGAGGAACAGTCCGGTGCCGGCCATTCGCTGACGCTGACCCGCCCGGTCCGCCTGCGCGAACACGGGCCGCGCCGCTTTTCGGTCAGCGGCACGCCGACCGATGCGGTGACGATGGCGCTCAAGCGCCTGCTCCCCGCGGCGCCCGACCTGATCCTTTCCGGCGTCAACCGTGGCGCCAACCTCGGCGATGACGTCACCTATTCGGGCACCGTTTCCGCCGCACTCGAAGGCGCGCTCGCCGGAATCCGCTCGATCGCGCTCAGCCAAGTCTATGCCAAGGAGGGCATGGCCGATACCGTGCCTTTCGACGCCGCGGCGCACTGGGGCGAACAGGTGCTGCGGCCGCTGCTCGATGCACCGTTCGCGCCGCGCACGCTGGTCAACGTCAATTTTCCCCCTATAAGCGCGGAAGCGGTGAAGGGAATTCGCGTGGTTCGCCAAGGGTTTCACGACTATGCGCGCGGCTCCGTGGTCGAGGGGACGGACCCGCGCGGCTACCGCTATTTCTGGTTCGGCCTGCACGGGATCGAGCATACCCCGGGCCATGCCTCGGACCTCGAGGCGATCGCCGATGGCTATGTCAGCGTCACCCCGCTCCACCTCGACCTGACGCACGAGGCCTCGCTTGCCGCGCTTGCGGCCCGGTTCGACGGGTGAAGGCCGGTCTCGCCGCACTGGCGCTGGCGCTGCTCGCCGCGCCTCCCGGTCCGGCAGGCGCGCGCGAAAAGCCTGCTGCCGCAAAGCCCGCCGCATCGGCGAAGAAGCTGTCCCGCACCGCCCCTAAGCCCGCGCCCACGGTCGATGACGATGTCCCCGCCCCGGACGCGGAAACGATCCACATCGTCAAGCCGGGCGAAACCCTGGGCGGCATTGCCCAGCGCGCGAAAGTGCCGCGCGTGCTGATTGCCGAGGCGAACCACCTGGCCAAGCCGTGGAAGGTCCATGCCGGCCAGAAGCTGCGGCTGCCGCGGACCCGCCACCACATCGTCAAGGCGGGCGAGACCGGGTTCGACATCGCCTATCGCTATGGCGTTCCGTTCAATGCGATCGCCGTCGCCAACGGCCTGGCACCGCGCGCGGTGCTCAAGCCCGGGCAGGACCTGCTGATCCCGACGATCCTGGCTCCTGCCACGCCTGCGCCCGCTGCGGCTTCCGCTGCCACGGCCACCATCGATGCCGCTGACGAAGCCCCGGCGGCAAAACCTGCGGCCCGCGCAGGATTCGTCTGGCCGCTCGACGGCAAGGTCCGCCGCGGCTTCACCCCGCGCACCAGCGCCGGCTACCACGACGGCATCGACATCGTCGCCGATCCCGGTTCGCCGGTGCGCGCCGCCGCCGCCGGCACGGTGATCTTCGCAGGCCGCGAACCGAAGAGCTTCGGCAACCTCGTCGTCATCCAGCACGACAACGGCTGGCAATCCGCCTACGGTTTCCTTGGCCGGATCACCGTCGCCAAGGGCGATGCGATCCGCAAGCGCGAGCGGCTCGGCCTCGTCGGCCGCACCGGCAAGGCGACCCGCGACGAGCTCCACTTCGAACTGCGCAAGGCCAACCAGCCGCTCGACCCGCTGGCCCAGTTGCCGTCGCGCTGATCCTCCCCCGATCCGGGGATGGCGCCACGATGCGCCCCGCCGCATCCCATCGCTGCGACCCACCAGGCCGCCCCGCCTCGCGCGGGGGGACCTGCCCTGCGGCCCGGATGACCTTTCCCGCAAGGGGCCGCTCGTCCGGGCCGGCTTTTCCCCGGCCGCTCCGCCGTGCAATCGGATGCGTTTCACAATGTTGCATTAACTCCATTTTTTGCAGGTCCAGCAAGGGCTTGGGCGTACATCGGCAACACCATCCATCCGGAGAATGCCGATGCGCCTTACCACGATGACCAATCCTGGCCCTGCGGCCGCCGCCGTTCTCGCCCTCCTGGCGATCCCCGCCCAGGCCCAGCAGCCGGCTGCCGCAGCCGCGCCGGCCAGTGCCACGGCGCTCCGCACGATCATTCTGCCGGCCGGGATGGACATCGCGATCACGCCCGACGAGGCACTGTCGAGCAAGTGGCTGAAGACAGGGGACAGCATCACCTTCACCACGCTGAACCCCGTGATCGCCGAAGGCGCGGTGTTGATCCCGCGCGGCACGCACGGCGTCGGCACCGTCGTCTATGCCAGGAAGACCGGGGCGTTCGGCCGCAGCGGCAAGCTCGACGTCAGTTTCCAGGCGCTGACGCTCAAGGGCTTTCGGATCCCGCTCGAAGGACGCTACTCGACCAAGGGGGAAGGCAACGCCGGCGCCGTGATCGGCGCCTGGGCCGCGATCGGCGTACTCGGTGGGGCGGTGGTGCACGGTCACAGCGCGCGGGTCGAAGATGGCGAGGCGCTCCACGCCCGCACCGTGCAGAGCCAGGCCTTCGTGGTGCGCGCGCCCGTCGTCGCAGCGCGCTGAACCGGCATGCCCGCCGGAGGTAACGGCAGGTAGTTGCGGTCGCGCGGCGAACGTGCGCGTCCGCCGGCTCACTCATCGAATGATGCGAGGATCGGACAAGGGCCGGAGGTGCCCTTGCCGCACTCCGCCGCCAGCCGCTTCAACGAGTCGCGCGCGCGCTGAAGTTGAGCGATCTTCTCGTCCAGTGCGGTCACCCTGGCGCTGGCGAGTTCGCGCGCCCGGCGGCGGTCTTCGCCGGCGTCGAGGTCAAGGAGTTCCCTGATTTCCTCGAGCGTGAAGCCGGCGGCCTGGGCCTGCCTGATGAAATGCAGGCGCCTGAGATCGTGGGCGCCATAGCGGCGCACCTCGCGATCGCGCGCCGGAGTCTGCAGCAGGCCGCGGCGCTGGTAGTACCGGATCGTTTCCACCCCGACGCCGGCGGCGGCGGCAAGCTTCCCGATCGTGAGCGATTGCGCGGCTTGACTCTGTACCATGGTACGGAGGTTATACGGTGATTCGCTCACCCAGAGCAACGAAAGATGGAGACGTCACATGAGCGAAATGAAGACCACGGACGAGCGGACCTGCAAGTGCGGCTGCGCCACCGGAACCGGCTGCCGCTGCAACCCGTGCACCTGCAAGAACTGCAACTGCTGAGGACGACGCACCCCCGCCCCGTGGGCGGGGGTGCTGGTCCGATGGCCGCACCCGGCTGCAGGCAGCCCGGTCCGGCATCTCAGCGGCGCCTCGACTAGCGCAGCGCCCAGAACACGGTGCCCATCGCCAGGTAGGCGACGAGCCAATAGCCGCAATCGACGGCGATGAAGCGACGGTCCGCGCCGGTGCGCAGGTAGCCCAGCGCCACCGCCGGCACCACGAACGCGATCGCCAGACCGCCCGATTGCATCCAGTACAGCCACGGCTTCAGCGCCAGCTTGTCCGCTCCCAGCCGCGCGTAATTGTGGCCCAGCATCGCCGCCGCCAGCAGCATCACCACCAGCGAGATCGCATAGCTCTGGGGCGGCCGCCGGCCGGCCGGGTCAGCGCCCGCCAGCAGCGGCTTGCCGGTGCCGAAGATCACCCCGTGCCAGACGATGCCGATCGCCACCGCGAGGTTCGCCGCCAGGAACACCGCCAGCCAGTTCACCGGACCCATTGCCGTCTCCCGTCATGCCTTCGCGCGCGGGAGTAGCGCGAAACCCGCGCAAGGTGTAGGGGCGCAGCCCCATGACAGTCGCGAAATCCCCCACCCCCGTCGAACCGCTGCAGATCGCAGGCGCGCCCAAAGTCGGCATGGTCAGCCTGGGCTGCCCCAAGGCGCTCGTCGATTCCGAGCGCATCCTGACGAAGCTGCGTGCCGACGGCTATGCGATGAGCGGCGATTATGCCGGCGCCGACGTGGTGCTGGTCAACACCTGCGGCTTCCTCGATTCCGCCAAGGAGGAAAGCCTGGCCGCGATCGGCGAGGCCATCGCCGAGAACGGCCGCGTCATCGTCACCGGCTGCATGGGCAACGAGGCGGAAGCGATCCGGGCACGCTTCCCCGACGTTCTCGCCGTCACGGGCGCGCACCAGTACGAGGCCGTGGTCGAGGCCGTGCACGAGGCCGCCCCGGCCGCGCGGGGGCCTTTCGTCGACCTCGTTCCGCCCCGGAATCCTGACGCCATCGAGGATGGCGGCATCAAGCTGACCCCGCGGCACTACAGCTACCTGAAGATTTCCGAAGGCTGCAACCACGCCTGCAGCTTCTGCATCATCCCCCAACTGCGCGGGCCCTTGAGCAGCCGCCGCATCGACGCGGTGCTGCGCGAGGCGGAAAAGCTGGTCGCCGCGGGCACCCGCGAACTGCTGGTGATCAGCCAGGACACCTCGGCTTACGGCCTCGATCTCGGCCATGCCGAATACCCGTGGAAGGGCCGCCAGGTCCGCACCCACATGACCGACCTGGCGCGGGAGCTCGGCGCGCTGCGCACGCCCGAAGGCATCCCGCCGTGGGTGCGTCTCCACTACGTCTATCCCTATCCCCACGTCGAGGCGGTGATCCCGCTGATGGCCGAAGGGCTGGTCACGCCCTACCTCGACATCCCTTTCCAGCATGCCGCGCCCAATGTGCTGCGGGCGATGAAGCGCCCGGCCAACGAGGCCAGGGTGCTCGAACGGCTCAAGGCCTGGCGCGCGATCTGCCCGGATCTCGCGATCCGTTCCAGCTTCGTCGTCGGCTTCCCCGGCGAGACCGAGGCCGATTTCCAGTACCTGCTCGACTGGCTCGACGAGGCGCAGCTCGATCGCGTCGGCGCGTTCCGCTTCGAGCCGGTTGCGGGCGCGGCGGCCAACACCCTGCCCGATGCCGTCCCCGAGGCGGTCAAGGAGGAACGCTACGCCCGGCTGATGGATAAGACCGAGGCGATCAGCGCCGCACGGCTTGCCGCCAAGCTGGGCCGCACGCTCCCCGTCATCATCGACGAGGTCGGCGAACCGGACGAGGACGGCGATATCGGCGCCACCGGCCGCAGCCAGGCGGACGCGCCCGAGATCGACGGCGCCGTCTTCCTCCGCGACGTGCCCGCCTCGCTGCAGCCCGGCGCGATCGTCCCGGTGCTGATCGAGGACGCGGATGCGCATGACCTGTTTGGCGTGATTGCATCGCACGCACGCTGAAACGGCGTTCCCGGTTGCAATCCACGCAACAGCCGAGGCACTTTTCGCACTTGCAGCAATGTCAGTATTCGCGTCTAAGGAACGGGCCTTTCAGGCATCCTCTCCCAAACTTTAATGGGGCCGGTCGCAAGATCGGCCCTTTCTTTTTGCGAAGGCGAAGCGTCGCCCATACTGACGGGCGCGGCCGCCCCGCCGTAACGCCGCCACTTCTTTCAGAGCCAGCCGATCCGCCGGAACCGCCAGTAAAGACCGCCGCAGATCGCCGCCATCGCCCCTACGACCGCGAAGTAGCCAAACCGCCAGTGCAGCTCGGGCATGAACTCGAAGTTCATGCCATAGACCCCGGCGATCGCCGTCGGCACCGCCAGGATCGCCGCCCACGCCGCCAGCTGCCGGGTCATGTCGCCCTGCCGATGCTGCTCGAGCAGCGACGCGGTCTCGACCACGCTCGCCAGCGTTTCCTTCAGCCCGCCCAGCCGGATCATAGTCCGCCGGACATGGTCGAGCACGTCGCGGAACCACACCCGCGCCGCCGGATCGACCACTGGCAGGTCCACCGTCGACAGCCGCTCGCAGACTTCCTCCATCGGGCCGATGATCCGCTCGAACCGCCGCAGCCGCCGCCGCAGGCGGAAGATACGCCGGATCGTCGAAGGCTGCGGGAACGCCTCGATCGCCGCCTCCTCGATCTGCTGCACCGAATCCTCCATCCGGTCGAGGATCGGCTGGTAGCCATCGACGATGAAGTCGAGGATCGCATGCGCGACATAATCGATCCCCTCGGCCAGCCGCAGCGGATCGGCCTCCAGCCGGCGCCGCAGCGTGGCATGGTCCCGCACCGACCCGAACCGCACCGTCACCAGGAAATCCGCCCCCAGGAACAACGCGGTCTGGCCGTAGCCGATGTTGTCCCCCTCCTCGACCGCCGCCGTCCTGGCGGCGATGAACAACTGCGCGCCGTAGATGTCCACCTTGGGCATCTGCTGTGGATTCAGCGCATCCTCCACGGCCAGCGGGTGCAGCCCGAACTGGCTGGCGACCAGCGCCATCTCGTCCGCGTCGGGCTCGGCCAGGCCGATCCAGTCGAACGAACCGGCGGGCAGCGGCGGCCGCGCCACGCCATCGACGCGGACTGCGTGTTCGGACGGCTTTCCAGCGGCATAGCGGCGGGCGGCGATGATCGTCATGGCGGCGGCTTGTGGCATTCGCCGCCGCCACTGGCAACTCGCCGACCGCCGTGGCATGGCGGGCACGCAGCGGGAGGCCCGGGATGAGCCAGGATACGATTCTCGACGTAGCCATTGTCGGCGCCGGCATCTCCGGCATCGGTTTCGCCGCCAGGCTCGGCCGCGAGCTGCCGCACAAGCGCTTCGTCGTGCTGGAGCGGCGCAGCCGCGTCGGCGGCACCTGGGACCTGTTCCGCTATCCCGGTATCCGCTCCGACAGCGACATGTACACGCTGGGCTTCAGCTTCGCGCCGTGGCGCAGCGACAACGCGGTGGGCAGCGGCGCGGCGATCCGAGACTATCTGGAGCAGGTCGCGCACGATTTCGGCGTCGCCCCGCACATCCGCTTCGACACGCGGATCACCGGGGCCGACTGGAATTCCAGCGCGCAATGCTGGGAGCTGGCGATCGCCGATGCCCCGCCGGTGCGGGCGCGCTTCCTCTACCTCGGCGCCGGCTACTACGATCACGACCGGCCCCACGACGCGGCCATACCGGGCCTTGCCGCGTTTGGTGGTGAGGTAATCCATCCCCAGTTCTGGCCGGCGGATCGCGACCTGGCGGGCAAGCGCGTCGTGGTGATCGGCTCGGGCGCCACGGCAGTGTCGCTGGTGCCGGCCCTGGCGGCAGCGGGCGCGGCGGTGACGATGCTTCAGCGCACGCCGACCTGGTACCTGATCCTGCCCAGCAAGGACCGCATGGCCCGGCTGGCGCGACGGCTGCTGCCGGCGGGCTGGGCGCACCGGCTGATCCGTGCCCGCAACGCGCGCTTGCAGGACATGGTCTACAAGCGCAGCCGCAGCGATCCGGAGGGGCTTGCCGCCTGGCTCAAGGGCAATGTCCGCCGCGCGCTTGGCGATGCGTGGAACGAGGCGGATTTCACGCCCCCCTACGCGCCGTGGGACCAGCGCCTGTGCCTGGTTCCCGATGCCGACCTGTTCCGCACGATCCGCAAGGGGCGCGCCAGGGTCGTCACCGGCGCGATCGCGCAGGTGGAATCCGACAGCATCGTCCTGGACGATGGCCGGCGGATCGCGGCCGACGTCATCGTTACCGCCACCGGACTGGCGCTGGCGCCGCTGGGGGGCATTGCCGTCCGGGTCGACGGGACGCCGGTGAACCTGGGTGAGCGCTGGTGGTATCGCGACTGCATGTTCTCCAACCTGCCGAACTTCGCCGCGCTGTTCGGCTACCTCAACGCCGGGTGGACGCTGCGGGTGGAGATCGTTGCCGATTACCTGTGCCGCCTGCTGCTCCAGATGGATGCCTGGGGCGCCCGCGTGGTGACGCCGGTCCTGCCCCCCGACCGCGAGCCCGAGGCCGCGGACCTGTTCGCCGGGTTCTCGTCGGGTTATCTGCAGCGCGGCGCGCACCTGCTGCCGCGCAATGCGGCGAAAGGCCCCTGGCGGCTGGAGATGGACCACTTCACCGATCGCGCGATGCTGGCCGATGCCCCGTTGGACGATGAATGGCTGCGCTACGAGCGTGCGCCGCTTGTCGAATCCGGCGCAAGCACCTAACCCGCGCGCATGGCCGATTCCGCTTCCAACCGCATCTGGACCGCCGCGCTGATCGTGATCGGCGACGAGATTCTCTCGGGCCGAACGCACGACAAGAACATCGCCCAGGTCGCGACCTGGCTCGGCGTGCAGGGCATCCGCCTGAAGGAGGTGCGCGTGGTCGCCGATGACACCGCCGCCATCGTCGAGGCGGTCAACACGCTGCGGGCGCGCAATGACTACCTGTTCACCACCGGCGGCATCGGCCCGACCCACGACGACATCACCGTCGACGCGATCGCAGAGGCCCTGGGCGTGGGCGTCGTCGTCCATCCGGAGGCACGGGCGATCCTCAGCGGCTATTACGAAACGCGCGGCGGCCTCAACGAGGCGCGGCTGCGCATGGCGCGGGTGCCCGCCGGCGCGGAGCTGATCCCCAACCGCTATACCGGCGCGCCCGGCATCCGTTTCGGCAACGTCTTCATCATGGCCGGCGTGCCGTCGATCACCGCCGGCATGCTCGATGCGCTGTCGGGCACGTTGGAAGGCGGCGCGGTGCTGCTGTCGGAAACGGTCGGCTGCTGGGTGGGGGAGAGTGAAGTCGCCGACCTGCTGCGGCAGACCGAGAAGGACCACGCGACGTGCCAGATCGGTTCCTACCCGTTCTGGAAGGATGGCCGCACCGGTGCCAATTTCGTGATCCGCTCGGTCGATGCGGAAGATCTCGCCGCTTGCAGCCGCGCACTGATGGCGGGACTCGCGGCCCTGGGCCGCCCCGGCGAGCCCGGCGGCATTTGAGCCTCGCCGCCGTCCTGCCAGTGCTCGTGGCGGGCATGCCGGGCCCCTCCCCGGTCCTGGCCGATCTCGAACGCAAGCTCGATTCGGAGCCGAGCGCGACGCGTGCGTTGACCGCATGGTGCGGCGAACGCGGCATGGCCGGTGGCGACGCGCCGCGCATCACGGCGGCACGGCAGCGCGACCGCCTGCCCTTGCCGCCCGATGGCCGGGCGCTGCTGGCACTTGGCCCGGACGAGGCGCATGGCTTCCGGCACGTGCGGCTGGCCTGCAACGGCATCGTCCTGTCCGAGGCCTACAACTGGTACGTGCCTGCCCGGCTGTCGGAGGGCATGAAAGCGGAGCTTGCGGCGACGGGTACCCCTTTCGGCACGGTGGTGGCGCCGCTGCGGTTCAGCCGCACCGCGCTGGCCAGCGCGCGGGGGCGTGGCGCGGGCTGCCCGCGTGGCACCGTGCTCAGCCGGCGGGCGTTGCTGCGACTGCCCGACGGCCGCGCGCTGGCGCTGCTGGTCGAGTGCTACACCGCCGCGACGATCGCGCGTGGAGCGTGATGCCCCTTTCCGCGCGGCCCGGCGCTTCCTACATTCAGCCGATGACCGAAGCAGAGTACCTGAACGGGCGGCTGCTGCTGGCCCTGCCCGGGATGCCCGATCCGCGTTTCGCGCGGTCGGCGATCGCCATGGTCGCGCACGACGCCAACGGGGCGCTGGGCATCGGCGTCGGCATGCTGGCTGGCGATATCCGCCTGCACCGCCTGCTCGAGGACCTGGAGATCGAACCGGGGCTTGCCCCCGATGTGCCGGTGCTGCTGGGCGGTCCGGTCGAAACGCAGCGCGGCTTCGTGCTGCACAGTGCCGACTGGACCAGCCCGGCCACCATCGACGCCGGGCCGATCGGGGCGCTGACCACCTCGATCGACGTGCTCCGCGCTATTGCCGAAGGCCAGGGGCCGGCCAAGTGGCTGGTCGCGCTGGGTTATGCCGGTTGGGGCGCCGGGCAGCTCGACGGCGAGATGGCCCGCCACGGCTGGCACGCCGCCACCGGCCGGCCGGAGATCATCTTCGACACGCCGGTGGAAAAGCGCTGGGAAGCGGCCTGGCGCGCCGAGGGCATCGATCCGGCGCTGCTGTCGGAAACTTCGGGACACGCCTGAAACCGGAACCGTCGGGGGGAAAGAAGCCATGCCGTCGCGCCGCGAACTGATCGCGATGACGCCCGAGGAAGTGCGCGAATACCTGCTCGCGCAGCAGCGCATCATCCTGATCTCCAACGGGGCGAGCGGGTTTCCGCATCCGGCGCCGATGAACTATGGCCTCGACGGGCAGGGCCGGGTGCTGATACTGACGTTCGCCAAGAGCCAGAAGGTGCGCAATCTCGAGCGGGACCCGCGGGCGACGTTGCTGGTCGAATCGGGGCGGGTCTACCAGGAACTGAAGTCGGTGATCCTTTACTGCCGGACCGAGATCATCCACCCCGGACCGGACTTCGATGCGGCGCGCGATTCGTTCACCACGAAGGCGCAGACGCGGACGGCGCAGACGCCGGAAATGCTGGAGCAGATCGCGGAATCGATGAAGAAGCGCGTGTGCCTGCGTTTCACCCCGGAGCGCGTGATTTCCTGGGATCATGCCAAGCTGGCAGGCAAGTACTGACCGTCACGGCACGCCCTTGGTGAGGATCACGCGGAGTCCCAGCACGAGCGCGTTGGGGATTCCGCCGAAGCCGCCGGGATTGACCACCCATTGCAGGTCGGGCTGAACGGTCAGCCAACCGGCGACACGGTGCTGCACCGTCCATTCGAAGGTGGTCTCCGCCCCAGCCGCGCTGCCGGCCCGGTCGTTCATGCGGGCATGGGCGATCGCGAAGCCCAGCGCATCGTCGGGGCAGGCCGCCCAGAATCCCGAAGCGACCAGGCCACCGCCGAGATAGGCCCGGACCGCGTCGGTGGCCGCATCGCCGATCGCGGCGCGGGTCCAGCCTTTCAGCTGCAGGCCGTCCTTGTGATCGACCAGGTTGGCTTCGACGGTGGCGAAGCCGCCGCTGGCGCCGCGGCGGTCGGCGCTGCCGTCGAGCGCGGGGAGCCGGGAGGTGAAGTGCCATCCGCCGACGGCGATGCGGCCCCAGGCGCGGGTCAGGTCGGCTTCGGCGATGGCAAGCACGCCGTTGTCGCGGCTGAAGCTGAAGTTGGGTTCGCCGGCGCGCGCGGGATCTCCCGGTCGGCCGTTGAACACGCCGGCGCGGACCTTCCAGCCGGCGGCGGCGTCGAACAGCGAGACGATCGCGCCGAGGGTGGTATCGGGCGACGAGCCGGCACCGTCGAGCCCGGCGCCGGACAGTTCCGGGCCCATGCCGTGCGAGGCGTGGACGAACAGCGCGCCGACGTTCTGTTCATCGAAATCGAGGTTGCTGTCGATGATGCCGACCTTGAGCGCGGCGTGGGCAGAGCTGGCCTGGACCCAGGCGTTGACGACGCGGAGGGTGCGATCGAATTCGATGTTCGACACGCCCTGGACGTCGCCGGCGAGCGCGGAGATCGACTGGCCATTGATCGCGGCGATATCGAGCTGGGCGGAAAGCCAGGGCAACGCGCCGGCGCTGCCGTCGTACTGCGCGCGCAAGTCGGCGCGGGCCAGCACGCGGGTGCCACGCGCGGCGCCGCCGCTGGCGACGCCCATCGTGTCGACCAGCGCCGCGGCGTCGACAGTGAGCGGGGGGGCGGCGTCCTCGGCACGGACGTTGCCCGGGGACAGCGCCAGCAGGCTGCCGGCCAGGGCCGCCGCCACGCGTCCCGTCCCGGCACAGGCCGGCGGGGCGTCACCCTTGCCGGCTTGCCGGCGGAACGGTAGTTTCCAAGCCATGGTCCGCAAGCTCCCGATCATCGCCCTGTCTGCCCTCTCCCTTTCGGCGCTGGCGATCAGCACCGCTGCCGGCGCCACCGCGGCGCCGACGGGCGATCCGTGGCGGCAGACCGCGATCGTCGCGGCCGACCTTCACGCTCGCCTTGCCGCGCAACCCGTCCCGGCCGCGAATGTGCGGCTGGAACTGGCCCGGCTGGCGGCGCTGCGCGGCACGCTGGCCGCGGAGCGCCGCGTCCAGGGCGGCGTGCTTTCCGCCGAGCAGCGGGCGCGCGCATTCGGCCGGCTGGAGGCCATCGAACGCGCGGCACGCTGAGCGGCGGGCGGTTTCCCGCTGTGCCAATTTGTATCAGGAAGTGGTCGACCGGCGCTTTCGCCGGGTGATCGCATTCGTCCCTAGGGGACGTTCGCGGATGTTTTCATCCCGTCAACAATGATGGTGCTCCGGTTAACCATGCCGCGCAACCCTCTGAACCGTCAAAGAGAAAGGCCGGGAGGGTTTCCCCTCCCGGCCTTTCGCGTGTCCGGAGCGGCGGGCTGGATCAGCCGCCGTGAACCTGGGCAACATCGATCTTGAGGCCGGGGCCCATCGACGAGGACAGGCCGACCTTGCGGACGTACTTGCCCTTGGCGCCGGCCGGCTTGGCCTTGACGATGGCGTCGACGAAAGCGTCGAAGTTGGCGCGCAGCGCCTCGTTCGAGAACGAGAGCTTGCCGATGCCGCCGTGGATGATGCCCGCCTTCTCGACGCGGAACTCGATCTGGCCGCTCTTGGCAGCCTTGACCGCGTCCGCGACGTTCGGGGTGACGGTGCCGAGCTTGGGGTTCGGCATCAGGCCCTTCGGACCCAGCACCTTGCCGAGGCGGCCGACGATGCCCATCATGTCCGGCGTGGCGATGACGCGGCCATAATCGAGGTTGCCGGCCTGCATGTCTTCGAGCAGGTCCTCGGCACCGACCTTGTCGGCGCCGGCGGCGAGCGCGGCCTCGGCCTTGTCGCCACGGGCGAACACGGCGACCTTGACGTCCTTGCCGGTGCCCGAGGGCAGCACGACCATGCCGCGGACCATCTGGTCCGCATGGCGCGGATCGACGCCGAGGTTCAGCGAGACTTCGAGGCTCTCGTCGAACTTGGCGCTCTTGAGGTCCTTGAGGAGCTGGATGGCTTCATCGACGCCGTGCAGCGCCTGGTTGTCACCCAGCTTTTCGACGAGCGACTTCTGCTTCTTGGTCAGCTTGGCCATCGGATCAGCCCTCCACCACGGTGAGGCCCATCGCGCGGGCGGAGCCTTCGATGATCTTCGTCGCCGATTCGAGATCGTTGGCGTTGAGATCCTTCATCTTGATCGTCGCGACTTCGGCGAGCTGGGCGCGCGTGATCGTTCCGGCGGACACCTTGCCCGGCTCCTTCGAGCCCGACTTCAGCTTGATCGCCTGCTTGATCAGGTAGGTCGCCGGCGGCGTCTTGGTGACGAAGCTGAACGAACGATCGGCATAGACGGTGATGATGGTGGGCAGCGGCGTGCCCTTCTCGATCTCCTGCGTGGCGGCATTGAACGCCTTGCAGAATTCCATGATGTTGACGCCGCGCTGACCCAGCGCCGGGCCGATCGGCGGCGACGGGTTGGCGGCGCCGGCGGCCACCTGCAGCTTGATGTAGCCTACTTCCTTCTTGGCCATGACGGCCTCCTTTCATCCTGTCGGGCCGGGGAAACCCCGCCCTCAGATCAAGCGGTCAAGCAGGGCGCGAACGCCCCTCCCGCACGGATTCCCGAGTTGCCCGGGAGCGCGCGCGTCTAGCGGAACGGGCGCGGAATGCAAGGGGAATCGCAGCCTTGGAGTTGGCACCTGTTGACACAGGTTGACAGGGTTCAGGGGCGGATTGACGGGAGCGGTGGCGGTTTTGCGGTAACGATCAGGATCGCGAGCCGGATTGAACATATCAAGAACATCCTAACGTGGCATGGCGCTGTAGGAAAGTGATTTTTCAGCGGGGCTTGCCCGATCGCCACGGCCGGGCGAGGCTGGTGCCCTGCAACGGGAGAAAACGCGATGGGCAGCGAGATCGTCGAAGCGGTGCGCGACCTGCACGCGCGCTACAGCGATGCGGTGTGGCGGCACGATTACGCGAGCTTCGGCGAATGCTTCGCCGCCGATGGCGAGTGGCGGATCGGCGGGCTGGAACTGCGCGGGCGAGCGCGGATCGTCGAGGCGATCACGGCGATCCTCGGCAACAACATGCGGCGGGTGCTGATCACCTGGCAGGCACCGATCGTGCATGTCGATGGCGGCGGGCGGGTGACGGCGCGGACGATGATGCAGGAGCAGGTGGCGCGGCTGGACGGCACCGGCTACCTGGCGATCGGCCGCTATTACGAGGAATTCGCGCACGACGACGGGCGCTGGCGCTTCGCCTGGCGGCTGTTCGAGCGGCACTATTCGGGACCGGCGGACCTTTCGGGCGAGTTTTTCGAATGGCCCGACTACGGTCCGCCACCGGCGATGCCGCCGCGCGACGCGGCATCGGGGGACTATGCGATGGCGCGGTGGGGGGTTGGGGGATAAGGGTTGCAAAGGCCTTCGGGGCAATCTTGCCTCTGTCTGCCGGCGATTCGAGCCATTTTTGGGACACGACGACGCAAGGCCCAATCAGCCGTTGCGTCAATTGGCCTAACCAATTAAGCCATGCCCCCTGTCAAGGGATCGTCATGACGCGCGCGTTGATTTGCGGCTGCTTGCTGCTCTGGTCCATCCAACCGGCCCATGCATCGACGGCGGGGCCTCTTGTCCTTTCGGCCGGTCGCATGCCGGCCGTGGCGAGAGTCGATCCGCGGTTTCAATCCTACAATGTCGAGATGGCGGAGATCGTCGGCGGACGCTTCTGGGCCCCGTACCCGAAACCGGGCGCCGCCGAGGACATGACAAGCGCGGGATCGGCCGGAACCCTGGGGTTCGATGCCGGCCTGTTCCGCCAGCGCCCCCCTGTCGACCTGGCGAACCCGCGCCTGCGAAACCTCGCCAGGGCGCTGGGACAGGTCTACATCCGGGTAAGCGGTTCCTGGGCGAACAAGACCTTCTTCCAGGACGACGACCTGCCCCGGATCGCCGCGCCGCCCAAGGGCTTCGAAAACGTGCTGACGCGCGCTCAATGGCGCGGTGTCCTGGATTTCGCGAAAGCGGTGGACGGCCGGATCACGACATCGTTTGCGGTGAGCGCAGGCGCGCGGGACAGCAGTGGCGTGTGGACACCCGTCGAGGCTCGCAAGCTCCTGCGCTTTACCCGCTCGGTTGGCGGCAGGATCCATAGCGCCGAGCTGATCAACGAACCCAATCTGGGCGCAACATCGGGATTGCCCGCGGGCTACGACGCCAGCAGCTTCGCCCGCGACATCGCGGCATTCCGCAACTTCGTCAGACGCGAGGCGCCGGACCTCAGGACCGTCGGCCCCGGATCGACCGGCGAGACGGGGGTGGCCCTGTTCAACAGCCGCGGATTGGCGACGGAGGCGATGCTGAGCGCCGAGCCACGCGCCAGGTTCGACTTCTTCTCGTATCACTTCTACGGCGGGCGCTCCCAACGATGCGCGTGCATGGCCCCGGCCAGCGCCATCCTCCCGGAAAACGCGCTGAGCGAAGAATGGCTCGGCCGCACCGACAAGGCCTTCGCCTTCTACAGGGACTTGCGCGATCGCTACATGCCGGGCGCGCCGATCTGGCTCAACGAGACGGCGCAAGCCTCGTGCGGCGGCGACAGGTGGGCGGCCAGCTTCCTCGACACGTTCCGCTACGTCGACCAGATGGGCCGTCTCGCCCGGCAGGGTGTCGCCGTCATCATGCACAACACCCTGGCGGCGAGCGACTATGGGCTGATCGACGAGCAGGGCCTGAAGCCGCGCCCGAATTACTGGGCAGCCGTGTTGTGGCGCCGCCTGATGGGCGAGGTCGTGCTCGACGCGGGGCCTTCTCGGCCGGGACTCCACATCTACGCGCATTGCCTTCGCGGCCGCAGCGGCGGGGTCGCCATCGTGGCGATCAATCTCGATCGAACGCAACCGGCCCGCGTGGCGCTGGCCGGGGCGGCCGAGCGCTACATGCTTACCGCGGACCAGCTTTCAAGCGAAACGGTGATGGTGAATGGCAGGCCGTTGATGCTCGCCGGCGACGACCTCCCTGCGATCCGCAGCGAGACAGTCGAAGCCGGTCACATCGCATTGCCCCCCGCCAGCATCAGCTTCCTGTCGGCACCCAGGGCTGCAAACAGGGCCTGTCGATAGGCGCCGAGACCACGGCTGATCGCCCTGGCACGACATTCCGGGGCATCGCCGGTCGCGCGGATCGAGGTGACGATGGACGTCCGGCCCGGTCAGAGCGGCAGATTGCCGGTCTGGCGCAGCGCCTCGCCCAGGGCCAGCGCCGCCGACGAGGCGAGGTTCATCGAGCGCACTTCGGGCCGCATCGGGATGCGCACCCACGCTTCGCAGGCGGCGGCGATTTCGGGCGGGACGCCGGCGCTTTCCTTGCCGAACAGCAGGATGTCATCGGATTCGAATGCGAAGTCGTAGACCGATTGCGTGGCCTTGGTCGTCAGCAGCACCAGCCGTCGTGGGCCTGCACATGCGCGGAACGCGGCGAAGCCGGCGTGGCGGGCGATGGTGACGTGGTCGATGTAGTCCATCGCCGCGCGGCGGACGCGGCGATCGTTCCAGACGAAGCCCATCGGCTCGATCAGGTCCACCGCGACACCGAGGCAGGCGCCGAGCCGGAGCACGGCGCCGACGTTGCCGGCGATCTCGGGTTCGTAGAGGGCGATGCGCATCGCCGCTGCATGGCGGCGACGATGCGCGGTGGCAAGCCTGTCAGGACCGTCTCAGGCCTGTGTCAGGCCACCCTCAGCCGCGGCGGGGGCCGCCGTCCTGACGGCGGCGCTGCGGCTGGCCGCCGCCGCTGCGGTTGCGCTGGCCCTGGCCCTGACCGTTGCCCTGGCCCTGACGCTGGCCGCCGCCCTGCCCGGCCGGGCGCGCGGGGCGCTGGTCCGACCGGCGCTGTTCACGCGGGGCGTCGGCGCGCTGGCCGTCGCGGCGCTGGCCGTCGCGGGCCGGCTGGGCGCGGGGGGCGTCGCGGGAGACATCGCGGGGGGCGCCTTCAGGGCGGTCACGGCGGGGGGATTCGTCGCGGCGGGGGGCGTTGCGATCGCGGCGCGGCTCATCGCGGCGGGCGCGGTGCTGGCGTTGCGGCTGCTCGTCCCCGGCGGGCTTGCGCGACGGCGCGGGCAGGCGCGCAGCCTCGACCGTGAAGTTGGCCGGGAGCGCCTGCTGGACGAGGCGCACGCCGGTGAGCTTCTCGATGTCCTTGAGGTAGGGCCGCTCGTCCGGGGCGACGAAGCTTTCGGCGATGCCATCGGCGCCGGCGCGCGCGGTGCGGCCGATGCGGTGGACGTACTGTTCGGGCACGTTCGGCATCTCGAAGTTGAAGACGTGGCTGACGCCGGGGATGTCGATGCCGCGTGCGGCGATATCCGTGGCGACGAGCACGCGGATCGCGCCCGAGCGGAAGCCCTTGATCGCGGCGGTGCGCTGCGCCTGCGACTTGTTGCCGTGGATCGCCGCGCAGGAGATGCCGGCGGCGGCGAGGTGGCGGGTGACGCGATCGGCGCCGTGCTTGGTGCGGGTGAACACCAGCGCGAGTTCGATGCTGTTGTCGGCGAGGCCCTCGCGCAGCTTCAGCGTCAGCAGCGCCTGCTTTTCGGCCTGGTTGAGGAAGGTGACGTTCTGGACGACACGCTCGGCCGTGGTCGCCTGCGGGGTGACCTCGACGCGGACCGGGTTCTTGATGAACTGCATGCCGAGCTCGGCGATCGCCTTGGGCATGGTGGCCGAGAAGAACAGGCTCTGGCGCTTTTCGGGGAGCAGGCGGGCGACGCGCTTGAGCGCGTGGATGAAGCCGAGGTCCATCATCTGGTCGGCCTCGTCGAGCACGAAGATCTCGACATGGCGGAGCGTGAGCGCGCGCTGGTCGATCAGGTCGAGCAGGCGGCCGGGGGTGGCGACGAGGATGTCGGTGCCGTGGACCAGCGCGCGCGCCTGCTTGCCGACGGGGACGCCGCCGAACACGCACTGGACCTCGAGGTTCAGGTACTTGCCGTAACCGCGCATCGATTCGGCGATCTGCGCCGCCAGTTCGCGCGTCGGGGCCAGCACCAGCATGCGGCAGCCGGCGTTCTTGCGCGGCTGCGGATTGTTGGTGAGGTGGTGCAGCGAGGGCAGCGAGAACGCCGCGGTCTTGCCGGTGCCGGTCTGGGCGATGCCGAGCAGGTCGCGCCCGTCGAGCAGCGGCGGGATCGCCTTCTGCTGGATCGGCGTGGGATCGTCGTAGCCCTTGGCGGCGAGCGCGCGGGCGATGGGCTCGATCAGCCCGAGTTCGGAAAAGAAGGACATGGATGTGCTTTCGTTGGGCGCGCGCGAACAGGAGGCGCGACGCCGAGGGGGCTTGTTGATGCCGCCCCGCGTGAAGAAGGAAGCTTCGGGTTCGGATGCGACGCCTGCCATGGCGGCCCGATCGGGCCTCACGCTGCATGGCGGAATGCGCACCGGGATGGGCGCACGGGGTCGCTGCTGGGGCCAGTTAATGCAAATTGCGCCGGAAAGCAAGAAAATTCCACGCAGCGGCATTTCGTCGCGGGACGGGACCGCCCTGGCCGGGGCGAAGGCCGTTCATCGGGGGTTGTGGATCGCGGCTCCAGCAGGGACATTGGTGCGAGGACATCCCTTGCAACGACAGGAGTTCGACATGCGCAAGACCCTTCTCGCCGCCGCGCTGGTGGCGCTGACCCTGCCGGCGGCGGCGCCGGCACTGGCCGATCCGCCGCCGTGGGCCCCGGCCCATGGCCATCGGGACCATGATCGTGGCGACTGGGATCGTGGCGATCGCGATCGTGGGGATTGGCGCGGTGACGATCGGCGCGACTGGCGTGGCCAGTATCGCCAAGATCGCCGCGACTGGGGCCGGCGCGACCGGGTGATGACCCGCAACGACCGCATCTGGTATGCCAACGGCGGCTATCACTGCCGGCGCAGCGACGGCACCACCGGCACGATCGTCGGCGCGGCGCTGGGCGGGCTGCTGGGCAATTCGCTGGCGGGGCGCGGCGATCGCACGCTGGGGACGCTGCTCGGCGTGGCCGGCGGCGCGGTGCTCGGCCGGTCGATCGATCGCGGCGACGTGGTTTGCCGCTGATCCGGGAACGGGGGCGCGAGCCCCCTTCCCTTGCCCCTGCCACTGTGCTTTGCCGGGCGGGATGGAAAAGCCCGCAGTCCTGATTACCGGTGGCGCCAAGCGCATCGGCTCGCGCATCGCCCGCAAGCTCGGCGCGGCGGGCTGGCACGTGGTGATCCATTACGGCCGGTCGCGGGCCGATGCCGAGGCGCTGGCCGCGCAACTGCCATCCGCCGAATGCGTATCCTGCGACCTGGCCGACAGCGCCGCGGCGGTGGCGATGGTGCGGGCGCTGGCGGTGCGGCTGGGCGACTGGCGGATGTTGGTCAACTCGGCGGCGGTGTTCCGGTTCGACGACGGCACGGCGATCGACGACGGGGTCCACGACGAGGCGATGGTGGTGAACGCGCGCACGCCGGCGATGCTGACGCAGGCCTTCCTGGCCCACGCCCGCGCGGCCGGCGGGCGGCGCGTCATCAGCCTGACCGACATGAAGCTGGCAAATCCCAACCCGGACTTCTTCTCCTATTCGATGGCCAAGGCGGCGCTGGCGATGGCGGTGCGGATGCAGGCGATGGCCGGTGGCGCCGCGGGCAATGGCGGCGACCGAATCTATGCGCTGGCGCCCGGGGCGATGCTGCCGAGCCACGACCAGCGCCCCGAGGAGCATGAGACCAGCGGCCGGATGAACCTGCTGTCGCGGCTGACCGACCCGGACGAGCTGGCCGACGCGGCGCTGTGGCTGAGCGAGGGCTGGCTGGCCAGCGGCGAGACGCTTTTCGTCGATTCGGGGCAGCACCTGCTGGCGCAGCCGCGCGACGTGCTTTACCTGGCGCGGGCATGATGGAAGCCTTTTTCGTATCGCTGTCGGTCGTCGCGCTCGCCGAGATCGGCGACAAGACCATGCTGCTGGCGATCGTGCTGGCGACGCGGCTGCGCGCGCCGGCGCAGATCGTCGCCGGCATCCTCGCGGCGACCATCGCCAACCACCTGCTGGCGGCATTCGTCGGCGTCGAGCTGGCGGGGGTGCTGGAAGCGCGCTGGTTCCGGATCGCGGTGGCGCTGGGGTTCATCGCGATGGCGCTGTGGACGCTGGTGCCGGACAAGCTCGACGACGACGAGGACGGGCTGGTCAAGCGGCGCGGCAGCGCGTTCCTGACGACGCTGGTGTCGTTCTTCATCGTCGAGATGGGCGACAAGACGCAGGTCGCGACGATCGCGCTGGGCGCGCACTATCACAGCGTGATGGTGGTGGCGGCGGGGACGACGGTGGGGATGCTGCTGGTCAACGGCCCGTCGGTCTATCTCGGCGACCGGCTGATGCGGAAGGTGTCGATGCGGGCGGCGCACCTGGCGGCGGCTGCGCTGTTCGCGGTCCTGGGGGTCTGGCAACTCGTCTCGGTGCTGCAAGGGCAAGCGTAACGGTTGCGGGGGGCGGGCTGGCCTGATAGGCGCCCCGCGAAATTTCCCATTCCCCGGAGCTGCGCCATGTCGGACATCAAGAACGTCGTACCCAAGAAGGTCGTTCTGGCCTATTCGGGCGGCCTCGACACCTCGGTCATCCTCAAGTGGCTGCAGGTGACGTACAACTGCGAGGTGGTGACCTTCACCGCCGACCTCGGCCAGGGCGAGGAGCTGGAGCCGGCGCGCGCCAAGGCGCGGCTGATGGGCGTGCCCGACGCGAACATCTACATTGATGACCTGCGCGAGGAGTTCGTGCGCGATTTCGTCTTTCCGATGATGCGCGCCAATGCCCGCTACGAGGGCGACTACCTGCTGGGCACGTCGATCGCGCGGCCGCTGATTTCCAAGCGGCTGATCGAGATCGCGCGGGAAACCGGCGCCGATGCCGTGGCGCATGGCGCGACCGGCAAGGGCAACGACCAGGTTCGCTTCGAGCTTTCCGCCTATGCGCTGGAGCCGGGCATCAAGGTGATCGCGCCGTGGCGCGAGTGGGACCTGACCAGCCGTACCGCGCTGATCGCGTGGGCCGAGCAGCACCAGATCCCGGTGCCCAAGGACAAGCGCGGGGAAAGCCCGTTCTCCACCGACGCGAACCTGCTGCACACCTCGTCCGAGGGCAAGGTGCTGGAGAACCCGTGGGAGGAGACTCCGGACTATGTCTATTCGCGCACGGTCAATCCCGAGGACGCGCCCGACCAGCCGGAATACGTGACGATCGATTTCGCGCGCGGTGACGGCGTGGCCCTCAACGGCGAGGCGATGAGCCCGGCGACGTTGCTGACCGCGCTGAACGAGCTGGGGCGAAAGCATGGCATCGGGCGGCTCGATCTCGTCGAGAACCGGTTCGTCGGCATGAAGTCGCGCGGGATGTACGAGACGCCGGGCGGCACGATCTATGCGATCGCGCACCGCGGCATCGAGAGCATCACGCTCGATCGCGGGGCGGCACACCTCAAGGACGAGCTGATGCCGAAGTATGCCGAGCTGATCTACAACGGCTTCTGGTTCGCGCCGGAGCGCGAGATGCTGCAGGCGGCGATCGACCACAGCCAGGCGCGGGTGAACGGCACGGTGCGGCTGAAGCTGTACAAGGGCGGCTGCTATGTCGTCGGCCGCAAGTCGCCCGACAGCCTTTATTCGGAGCGGCACGTGACGTTCGAGGATGATGCCGGCGCCTATGACCAGAAGGACGCAGCCGGGTTCATCAAGCTGAACGCGCTGCGGTTGCGGTTGCTGGCACAGCGCGATTCGCGCGGCTGATCGACCCGGCGGCGACACGGCAAGCGGCGGCGCGGTGGTTGTCCACCGCTGCGTCGGCGGCTGTGGATAAGTCATGCAGATTCTGCTTGCGCGACTCGGGGACGAGGCGCAGCATTCTCCCTGTCGAGAGCAGGAAACGCTGCGGAAAGCGGGCTTCAAACCCCTGATTTTCCGAAACGATCCTTGCTCGAGAAGCTGAGCATTCGCACTGGATTTCGATCAACCGAAGCGCGCGCGAGCGCGGTTTCGGTGGCGGTGGAGATGTGGGGCGAATGGGCAGATCCGGTGGCTCAGGCTGCCGGGAATGCAGGAATGCGAAGGAGCCATGCCGGACCGTGGACGCGCAAGCGTCGGGCGGAAAGGCGCCGGATGGCATGCGCCGCAAGGCGATGGTGCCGGAAGGAACGGCCGGGACTTGCAGGGCCGAAGGGCGCTGCGGGGAACGGTGCGGCCGCAGGGCCGAAGCCGCGAGGCTTCCGACTGCGAGCGCGCGAAAGGCGGCGCCGCGAGGCAAGCCGTCCAACGTCGGTGGCAAGGCGCAGGCAGGTGTTTCCGGCTTGAGCGACCGGGAGGCTTTTCCCTGGCGGAGGGCCGTCCGGAGCGAGTGCCAGCAGGCACTGTCAGCTGCGGCAGCCGTGCCGGCATGGGAAAGGTCCGCGTCCACCCCAGGCCGCAAGGCCGGCGGCGGGAGCGAGGACTTCGCCGGGCCCCGGCCCGGCAGCGCGACGATCAAGGCCGCGGTGGCCGCGATCCGGATGCGGGAACCGTCCTTTCGGGGATCGGGGACGACTCCTTCGGGAGCCGATGCGGAAGGAGCCGCGGCAAGGGCTGGCAGACCGCAAGGAAGCCGGCCATTCGCCGGACGCCGGGTCGAAGCGTGACGAAGGACAAGCACCGACGCCAGTGGTGGGACGAGAGTGGGGGCCGGCAGCGATGTCGGCCCCCATTTGCGTCTGGTGGACGCGAGCGGGCCATGGGCGCGAGCGGGCCATGGGCGAGCGGTTGGCGCCGGACAGCGGGATATCCGGCGTGAGGCCGGGCGGGGCATGGCTGCGTGCTGTCGGCGGGGCGGCGGGGCGAGCGGCGGGGCGGCAAGGCGCAGGTCATAGTGGCGACAGCGTCGCGCGTGATGCCCGGGCGATAAAGCATGGCTGGGCGGGCGATAAAGCATGGCTGGGCGGGCGTGGCGGAGCGCGGCGCGGGCGCGGCGGATCTGAGCCCGGGCACGCGGTGGCGGGTTCGCCGGGCGAGTGAGCGATGGGGCAGCGGCGGGTTGTGCGGCGGCGGCGTGGCGCGAGGCATAGCGGCGTGGGAGCGCCTCCGGGCACGCGGTGGCGGCAGGTTCGCCGGGCGGGGCTGCGAATGGGGAAGCCAGGCGACCGGGCTTGTGGCGGCGGCGTGGCGGTGAAGCGGGTCCGGCGGAGCAGCCGGGCCAAGCTTCGGTTGGCGGGATCGCGTGGCGCGGTGCCGGAGCAGCGCCGCCGGGCACACGGGGGCGGGTTCGTTGGGCGGTGCGGCGACGCATGGGCCGCCGTGGGACGGCGCGGGTGGGTCAGGCGGGGCGAACGAGGCTTTGCGGGCTGTACCAGAGGGTGCGGGGACGGCGGTGGGCGATCAGCCAGTCGCCGGCGAGCTGTTCCAGCCTGTCGTCGTAGTAGCCGCTGTGATCGGGGCCGTGGGCGGTGATCACGAACCAGTAGGTGCGCGCGGTGGCGGTGGCTTCGTCCAGGAGATCGATGCGCATCGTCGTCAGGTGGTGGCTGACGTAGGCAGGGGTGGCGGTGGACGCGGCGGGCGCGGGGATGACCGAGGGCGCGCGCATCCACTGGCGGATCGCCTCGCGGCCCGACAGGACCTGGCCATCGAGCTGGAGGACGCCGGCCGGGGTGAAGCAATCGGCGTAGGCATCGGCCTTGCGGGCATCGCCCGACTGGGTGGCGATGGCGAGGCGGTTGGCGATCAGGGCGCGGGCGGCGGCGTAGACATCAGGCATTCGGGGGGAAGCAGGCATTCGGCAAGCGCCGCCGCGGGGATCAGCCGGCGGGGTGGACCTGCAGCAGGGCCATGATCGCGAGGACGACGGCCTTGCAGCAGGCGCGGGCGAACGTGCCGCCCTCGGCGCTGACTTCGACGTCGTGATCGGGGATGGCGATGGTGACGTAGTGCAGGCCCTGGACGCCGCGCGAGATCATGAAGCCGGTGCGATCGCCGATCACGCGGAGCATGACGGTTTCCAGCGAATCCGGGCCGACCGCGGCGCGCAGGGCGGCGGCGTTGCCGTGGACGCCGAACGGCATGGCGAGATCGATCGGCGCGGTATCGATGACGGTGATCAGGCGGGCGACGAAGCCTTCGTCCTCCGACGGGTCCTCCGCCACGAGGTTTTCGGCCAGGACCTGGAGGGCGATGAGCCAATCGGCAAAGCCGCGCTCAGCCGAATCGGACATGGCTTCATCTTTTAACCACATCCATTGTCTATACGTTCAGTGTCGATTCGATTGCAATACGGATTGCGCCGCTGGTGCCGTTGACGGCGAGCTTGCTGATCATGTTGGCGCGGTGGATTTCGACCGTGCGCGGGCTGATGCCGAGGTTGTCGGCGATCGAGCGGTTGGACAGGCCTTCGGCCAGGCTGAACAGCACTTCCTTTTCCCGCCGGCTCAGCTGTTCCACCTTGCAGCGGGCGCGGACGGTGGTGAGGAAGACCTTTTCGGCGCGGTGCGCGGCGCTGCTGAGCTGGGCGACGCGGGCCGGCACGGTGGCCGGATCGAGCGGCAGCTCGCAGTAATCGAGCGCGCCCTCGTTCATCGCGGCGACGACGGTGGCGGCGGCGGGCCGCTCCGAAAACGCGACGAACGGGAGCCAGCGGCGGGTCAGTTCCATCTGCTGCTTGAGGCTGGCGATGTTGCCCGCGGTGTCCTCGACGAAGATCAGCGCGCGATCGGGCCAGCGGCCGGCGATCTCCGCCATGTCGTCGCAGGGGATGACGTAGATGCCGAGATTGGTGAGACCGTAGGAGAATTCGGCGCGCCGCCGGCTGTCACTATCGATGACGACGACCTGAAAGGATTCCTGAAACATCGCAACCCGCCCGTTTTGTTGACCCCGCCCCGTCGGCCATCGTCATGCGGCGCGATCGGGACAATCACCCAAGTAGACCACCCGTCCGTGATCCTCGGTTAATCCGCAACCAGGTATTTCCCCTATTATACGGAATAGTCCATGCATGTTTCTCAGACGATTGAATGCGGTGGGCCGGGGTCGCGACGTTGTTGGCTGAAACGCCGTGATATTTTGGGGGACAAATTTATTTCTGGTTGGAGACACGCGATGGTGGACAAGGGGCAATGACTTTCGATTGCATGATTTTTTCGGAGCTGCGCCGAGGGAGTGGCGATGCCCGAATCGGTGCGGGGACGGTGGACCCGCCCGGTCCGCGTGGAGCGAATCGGCTGGCGGCGGGCGCGGCGCGGCGGGGGTGGACGAGCCGCCTGGCGGCGACTTCGGCGGCGGGGTCGGTCGGGGGCTGGAGGGGGTGAAAGGTTACCGCCGGGGTGCGTCCGGCGGCGGCGGGGTTGACACGGGTTGACAGGGTTCAGGGGGCGGATTGCGGGGCGCCGGCGAGGAGGCCGTCGACGGTGGCGTGAGCGGCGGCCTGCCACGCGTCCCACTCCGCCCGGGCGCGCTCCGCCTGGCGGCGATCGCGGGTGACGTGGATGGCGCGCGGCTCCGGCAGATGCGGCGAAGCGCTGCCGGAAAGCTCGCGGGCGGCGTTTTCCTCGGCGATGGAATCGAAGAACATCGGGATGGCCGGGACGGCGCCGCCGAGGAGGGCGAGAAGCTCGTCGAAGCGGGCGGCGTGGTGGACGGCGAGCGGGGCATCGGCGCGCTCGTCGAGGCGGGCGAGATGGGCGAGGAGCAGGCGGGAATCGTGGCGGAGGCGGGTGCCGACCTGCTCGCCGCGGTGGAAGACGGCCTCCTCGACGCCGTTGAGCGCGCGATCGGCGAGCTCTGCCTCGGCAACCTCACGCGAGAGCACGAGCGCGCCATCCCAGGCGGCGGCGAAGGCGGGGAGGCGGCGGCGGAGCCGATAGGCGGTTTCGGCAGAGACGCCGGTGCGGGCGCAGGTGAGGCGGACATTGCCGGTGGCGGCGAGCGCCTCGCAGAACAGGACCTGGCGGGCGGGGGTGAATTCGGACATGGGGCGCGACTCCGTTTTGGTGAAATGTATCGCACCTATGTACCATATTGGAACTTTGTAGGAAAGCTTTTCCTTTCACGCCGATGCAGGCGAGCGCGACCAGCCCGCAAATATCGATTGTCGATATTTGCCACTGTCAGACTCCGTGAGTTCAACGTCGCCGCGCCCAGCGGCGACACCGCTTGGAGCGCGGGTGTGGCGCGAGGCAGGCCGGCATGATACCGTATCGCCGCGAATATAGATTAGCACGGAGGCGAAGATGCGGTGGGCGATGGTGCTGGCGGCGATGACGGCGACGCCGGCGGGAGCGCAGGAGGCCCCTGCCCCGGCGTGCACGGCGACGGTGAAGGCGGAGGGGGCGCTGGCGGCCTGGGGCGTGGAGACGGCGATGACAGCGAACGGGGCGGCGACACTGAAGGTGGGCCAGGCGGCGCGGCTGACGCTGGCGCCGGTGGCGGCGGTTCACTGGGCGGCGGCTCCGGCGAAGGCCCCGGCGGCGGGGACGTTCGGCGGGGTGGTGAACGTGTATGTCGCGAAGGCGGGGACCTATCGCGTGGCGCTGGGCGCGGGGGCCTGGCTGGACGTGATCAGGACGGGGGAGACGGCGGCGACGCCATCAACGGCGCACGCGCATGGGCCGGCGTGCACGGGGGTACGCAAGCTGGTGGACTTCACGTTGGTGACGGGGCGGTATGCCGTGCAGGTTTCCGGCGCGCCCGAGGCGACGATCGGGATGTTGGTGGTGGCGGGGTGACGTCCAGATCGCTTGTCGATCTGGACCATCATTGGCTTCCGTGAGTTCAACGTCGTTGCGACCAGCGGCGACACTGCTGGAAGTTTGAGGGTGGAGAAAAGAATGCGCTGGCTTCTGGCAGTGCGCCAACTTGCAGCCTCCCTCACCCCCATCCAACTCCGGCCAGGCGCTGCACGACGAAGCCTTCGTATCCTTCCTCCATCGATGAGGAAGCTTTGCTTCAGCCCAAACCGTAACCGAGCCTGCGGCTCGAAGCCACCCATCCCCTCCCCAAGCGGATCATCGCATTCCGCACCATGCGGGGGAATACGCCCCTTACCACTCCCCCCCGGCATCCTTGATCGCCTGGAGCAGTGCCTGCTTGCTGGCGGTGCGGCGTTTGCCGGTGTTGCGGGGGAGCTCCGGCTGCCCCAGCGTAGCGCGGCGGGCTGCGAGGCGCTGGCCGAGTTCGGCCATGTCCAGCACGGGCGGCTGCTTATCGGAGGAGGTCTTCGACGCCATAATCGCCCATGCTTTCTTCGCGGATGCGCCTGTCCAGATAATCCATTTCAGCATCGGGGTGAAGCTGCAGCAAAATGCGGGCCTGTTCGAACCGGTCCGGCGCGGTGCCGGAGGCGAATTGGCCCATGCGGTCGGCAATCAGGTCCTCGACCGAGATCACGCGGAACAGGGCCGTCTCCCCGATCGGGCGGACAAGCCGAATGTGCGCGGCATCGACGCCGCCATCCATCGGCACTTCGGCAACGACTTCGAAGCCGAGACCAAGTTCGGGGTGCACCCATCCCTTGAGCATCGCGCCGGGACCGCTGGGCCGGACAAAGCCCTGCCGCCGCATTTCCTCTTCAAGCTCGGACTGGCGTGTGGTGCAGATATCGAAGTCGCCCGTCGTCACCGCGCTGGTGGAATAGAATTCGGCCGCAGCGCCGCCGACAAGGATGGGGCGCGGGAAGCCCTGTTGGTGCATGGCTTCGCTGATGCGGGCGAACAGGCGCAGGGCGTCGATGAACTCGGGCCGCCACGGGGTGTCCGCCAACGGGTTCACCCCCCTGCCCCGCGTGCCAGCAGCGGCCTCAGGTAGGCACCGGTGAAGCTGGCGGGATTCCCCGCCACGTCCTCCGGCGTTCCCTCCGCCACCAGCTCCCCGCCCCGCACCCCGCCCTCGGGCCCCAGGTCCAGGATCCAGTCCGCGGTCTTGATGACATCGAGGTTGTGCTCGATCACCACCACCGAGTTGCCCTGATCGACCAGGCGGTGGAGGACTTCGAGGAGTTTGCGGACATCCTCGAAGTGGAGGCCGGTGGTCGGCTCGTCGAGGATGTAGAGCGTCTGGCCGGTGGAGCGGCGAGAGAGTTCCTTGGCCAGTTTGACCCGCTGCGCCTCGCCGCCCGACAGCGTCGTCGCCTGCTGGCCGACCTTGACGTAGCCGAGGCCGACCTCGTTGAGCATGTGCATCTTGTCGCGGATCGGCGGGACGGCCTTGAAGAATTCCTCGGCATCCTCGATCGTCATGTCGAGGACGTCGGCGATGGAGTGGCCCTTGAACTTCACCTCGAGCGTCTCGCGGTTGTAGCGCTTGCCGTTGCATTCCTCGCAGGTGACGTAGACGTCGGGCAGGAAGTGCATCTCGATCTTGAGCAGGCCGTCGCCCTGGCAGCGTTCGCAGCGGCCGCCCTTGACGTTGAAGCTGAAGCGGCCGGGCTTGTAGCCGCGCGCCTCGCTTTCCGGGAGGCCGGCGAACCAGTCGCGGATCTGGGTGAAGGCGCCGGTGTAGGTGGCGGGGTTCGACCGCGGGGTGCGGCCGATCGGGGACTGGTCGATCTCGATCACCTTGTCGCAGGCTTCGAGGCCGGTGATCCTGTCGTGCGGGCCGGCGATGACGCGGGCGCCGTTGAGCGTGCGGGCGGCGCCGGCGTGGAGGGTGTCGAGCGTCAGCGACGACTTGCCCGAGCCGGAGACGCCGGTGACGCAGCAGAAGGTGCCGAGCGGGAAGCGGGCGGTGACGCCTTGCAGGTTGTTGGCGCGGGCGTTGTGGACGGTGATGGCGAGGCCGTTGCCGGGGCGGCGACGGGCGGGGACCTCGATGCGGCGTTCGCCGGTCAGGTATTGGCCGGTGAGGCTGTCCGGGGAGGCGAGGATGTCCGCCAGCGTGCCCTGGGCGACGATCTCGCCGCCGTGGACGCCGGCGCCGGGACCGAGGTCGACGATGTGGTCGGCGGTGCGGATCGCGTCCTCGTCATGCTCGACGACGATGACGGTGTTGCCGAGGTCGCGCAGGCGCTTGAGGGTTTCAAGCAGGCGGTCGTTGTCGCGCTGGTGGAGGCCGATGCTCGGCTCGTCGAGGACGTAGAGCACGCCCGACAGCCCCGAGCCGATCTGGCTGGCGAGGCGGATGCGCTGGCTCTCGCCGCCGGACAGGGTGCCTGACGTGCGGTCGAGGTTCAGGTAGTCCAGCCCGACGTTGTTGAGGAAGCCGAGGCGCTCGACGATTTCCTTGAGGATGGCGCGGGCGATCTGGTTCTGCTGGTCGGTGAGCCGGGGCGGGAGGCCTTCGAACCAGGCGAGCGCCTCGGCGACCGGGCGGCGGGTGGACATCGAGATGTCCTCGCCGGCGACCTTGACGGAGAGCGCCTCGGGCTTGAGGCGGGCGCCGTGGCAGGTCTCGCACGGCTGGGCGGTCTGGAACTTGCCGAGTTCCTCGCGCATCCAGGCGCTCTCGGTCTGCAACATGCGGCGGTTGAGGTTGCCGATCACGCCTTCGAAGGCCTTGTCGACGGTGTAGCTCTTGCGGCCGTCGATGAAGGTGAGCGGGACTTTCTTGCCGGCAGTGCCGTGGAGGATGACGATGCGCGCCTCGACCGGGAGCTGCTCCCACGGGGTTTCGAGGCTGAAGCCGAAGTGCTTCGCCAGGCTGGCGAGGACCTGCATGTAGTAAGGGCTGGGCGGGTTCGAGCGGGCCCAGGGGACGACGGCGCCCTGCTTGAGGCTGAGCGTCTCGTTGGGGACGACGAGCTGGGGGTCGAACAGCAGCTTTTCGCCGAGGCCGTCGCAGGCCGGGCAGGCACCCTGCGGGGCGTTGAACGAGAACAGGCGGGGCTCGACCGCCTCGAGCGTGAAGCCCGAGACCGGGCAGGCGAACTTTTCGCTGAAGACGATGCGGTTGGGCGGGAGGCCGGTGTTCTTCATCGCGCCGGTCTTGGTGCCGGCGGTGGCGGGCTGGTTCCCCTCGGCGGCTGCTTGCCCGGCGACAGGCCCACCCCCGGCCCCTCCCGCAGGCGGGAGGGGAGTGTGGGCGTGCAATTCGGCCAGGGTGGTGTCTGCCAGGTCGATGTAGGCGAGGCCTTCGGCGAGTTTCAGGGCCTGTTCGAAGCTGTCCGCCAGGCGGGTCTGGATGCCGTCGCGGACGGCGATGCGGTCCACCACCACCTCGATGTCGTGCTTGTACTTCTTGTCGAGCGCGGGGGCGTCCTCGATCGCGTAGAGCTCACCGTCGATGCGGACGCGGGTGTAGCCGGCCTTCTGCCACTCCGCCAGCTCCTTGCGGTATTCGCCCTTGCGGCCGCGGACCACCGGGGCGAGCAGGTAGGCGCGCGTGCCCTCGGGCAGGGCCATGACGCGGTCGACCATCTGGCTGACGGTCTGCGCGGTGATCGGCAGGCCGGTGGCGGGGCTGTAGGGCACGCCTACGCGCGCCCAGAGCAGGCGCATGTAGTCGTAGATTTCCGTCACCGTGGCGACGGTGGAGCGCGGGTTGCGGCTGGTGGTCTTCTGCTCGATGCTGATCGCGGGGGAGAGGCCGTCGATGTGCTCGACATCGGGCTTCTGCATCATTTCGAGGAACTGGCGGGCGTAGGCGCTGAGGCTCTCGACGTAGCGACGCTGGCCCTCCGCGTAGATCGTGTCGAATGCGAGGCTGGACTTGCCCGAGCCGGAGAGACCGGTGATGACGATCAGCTGGTCACGCGGCAGCTCGACGTCGAAACCCTTGAGGTTGTGCTCGCGGGCGCCCCGAATCGTAATCTTGGGCCCGGTAATGTGGGTGAGACTCATGGCGAGAGTCTGTTCCAGATTTGTTCGTCGGGAGCAAGCCCGGATCGCTGCGCCGCCCTCGCCGTGGATCCGGCGGGCCCTCCCGGCGACGGCCCGGGTCGGAGGCCTATTGCAGCGCCGGGCAACCGTGGCAGCCGGGGCCGTGGACATGGCCGCCGCCGCCGCCGTCGCAGCCGTGGAGCGCGGGGGCGGCGAGGCATTTCTCGACCGCGGGGGCGCCGCAGGCGGGGCAGGCGGAGGGAGCCGGATCGCTGATTTTCGCGAGGACTTCGAAGCGGTGGTCGCAGGTGGGGCAGCGATAGTCGTAGAAGGGCATCGAGCGTTCCTGGAGGTTCGAGCGGGCAATCGGCGGGGTCGGGATACACGCTCCTGCCGCGCGTCGCAAACCGTGCGAGGGGGAGCGCCGTGGCCCGCCCGTCAGGCCCAGCGCCAGGACCGCAACCAGTGATCCGGCGGCGATGTCAACGAGGTAATGGCCGCCGATCGGCACGGCGGAAAGCCACATCAGCGCATTGAGCGCGACGGCGGGACCGGACACGCGGGTGGGGCGGAAACCCCAGCCCAGCAGGATCGCCGCCGCGGCGTGAAAGCTGGGCATGGTGACGATGCCGTCGAGCGTGGCCCGCCCGAGATCGTGGACGCGGCCGTCCCGCAGGCGCAGCAACAGGTCCGAGAACTGCCAGTTCGACAGGACCCGCACGGACGGGACCGCCGCCGGCGCCACCCCGAAATGGACGTAGGCGGATGTTGCCGGGCAGAACGGGAAGATCGCCAGGCAGAAGCCCAGCGCCAGCGCCAGTGCCGACAAGAGCCGGCGTGCGCGTGCCTGGTGGCCGGTCAGGCACAGCCAGACGAACAGCGCCGTCGGCTGCCAGTTCAACGAGACGTAGGCGTGGCTGAGGGCGATGCCGAAGCCTGGCTGGCGATCGATCCACAGCATCGTACGGCGCCAGTCGAAGCCGGGCAGCAGCCATCGGTCCATGCCGGCGAGCGCGTCGTCGGCGAGCGGGACGCCGAGGCGGGCGAGGACGGCGCTGGCCAACGCGGCGGCGGCGACGAGCAGGAAGAACGCGCCGCACAGCTCGAGTGCATCGGCGAGGCCGGCAAGGGCGGCATGGCGGCAGCGATCCGCGCAAAGCGGAAACAGCAGGATCGCCACGAACAGGCCGGCAAGTTCCATCGGCTTGATGCCGACGGCTCCGGTGGCCAGACCGACGGCGATGACCAGCGCGAAGGCGCAGGTGACCATCGCGCAGGGCGACGGTGCGGACGCGCCCGGCACGGGGAACCGCACGGGGAAAGACAGCGGGAATGGCACCCGGAAACGCGAGGGGAACGTGCGACCGCTCATTCCCGCAAGTATCGGGATTTGCGCGTAAAAAGTGGTTTATAAAAGATTTACTCTTACGCACCGGCTGCATTGCTCTCGGTGACCTGAGGCCTTCATCTTTTGACCCACTCCCCCGTTCGCGGGATCGCGCCGGGGCGCGGGCGGCGGCAGATGGAGCGGGCCGGCGCGGGTGCCGGCCGGAGGGGTTGGCGATGCGCATGCGGGCGTTGTGGATCGGGGCGGCGGTGCTGGGTTTCGGGCAGGTGGCGTGGGCAAATGCCGGGCCGGGGGCAAATGCCGGGCCGGGGGCAAATGCCGGGCCGGGGCCTGAGTCCGCGCCGGGGGCGTCGGCTCCCACGGCAGCGTTTACCGACAGTTCGGCGGCGCTGCTGGCAGGGACGAAGCGGGTGGCGATCACCGGGGTGACCGTGGTGTTCCAGGCATCGACCGGGGCGGTGGCGGGGGCGCGATTCTTCATTCCGAAGATCACCGCGCGCGAGAAGGTGATGAGCGTGCTGGCGCTGCCGGCGATGAGCGAGGCCTTGCAGGACGCGATCGCCGAGGCCGCCTATGCGGCGCTCCAGCGGCAACTGGCCGAGGCGGGGTACGAGGTCGTGCCCGAGGCGCAGGTCAGGGCGAGCGCGACGTATGCGGCGATCCTCAAGCAGGCCGGCTATGCGAACCACAGCCGCTATGGCACGCTGATGGGCGACGCGGTGCTGGTCGCGCCGGCGGGGCTGCCGCCGTACCTGGCCTACGCCGGCGAGACCGGGACGTTCCTCTCGCCGATGTCGTCGTATCTCGGCTGGACCTCGGGCTTCGGCGGCAAGTCGAGCACGCCGGGCGGGCCGTCGATGACGCTGGCGGGGACGGCGTGGAAGGTGCCCGGGCTGGAAGTGGCGCTGGCGAAGGAATTGGACGCGCACCTCGTCAAGGCGATGTACGTGGTCTCGATGGGGCGGACCGAGGCGAAGCGGCACACCGATTTCGCGGTCAGCCGGCATTCCGGGCTGTTTACCTATGCGGGTGAGCTCTACGCGGGCAACTACGCCACCCTCGACCGCACGGTGACCGGGACCGGGCAGGCGTTCGCGCAGGTCGGGCTGGTGCAGGACCAGACCCACATCGCCTTCCGCGCGCCGAACGGCAACGCGAAGTGGCAGAAGGTGTCGATGCTGGGCACCGCCGCGCCGAAGGACGGCGACGTGGTGGTGCGGATGGCGACGCCGATCGAGGGCGGGACCGACTCCTTCCGCGTGCGCGAGGGCGAGATTCCGCGCGTCGGCGGCTTGTTCACCGGGCAGAAGCGCGAGGACATCAACGTCGGCTTCATCGCCACGATCGCCGACGAGCCGGGCTATGGCCGCGAGGTCACCGGCATGATCGCGGCGGCCAACCAGGCCATGCTGGGGCTGGTGCCGGCCCGGTAAGCCAGGCCAGTGAAGCGTGCCGGGTTTGCGGTGAACCGGGGAACGGTTCGCCGCATCGCGGCTGGGCGGACGGGCGCGGCTGGGGCATGACCGGCGCGGGTCTTGCCGGGAGGGTCGTTTTCATGAAGTTTCGTGCCATCGCATTTGCCGTGCTGGGGGTACTGTCGTTGCCGATGGCGGCGCGCGCCGACGATCCCAACGACCCGGCGATGCGCGATCCGCGGATGCGGGCGTGGGATCGCGAGCAGATCCGGCGGCTGAACCGCAGCGAACTGGCCTATGTGCAACAGCGCGATGCCGGTTATGCCGAAGGCTGGCGGCGGTGGCGCGAGCAGGGCGGCGGCGTGGCCGCGAATGCCGATTATGCCCGCGAGCGCGCGCGCTACGAGCGGGACATGGCGGCCTGGCGCCGCGCGGTGGCGGCCTGTCGCGCGGGGGACTACGACGCCTGCCAATAGCCTGTCGGTCCGGCGCGGATGAGATGCGCGCCGGCGCAGTGCCCGGAACGATTGCGGCGGGTGCGGATTGGGGGGCCGACGTTCCTCTCACCGCAAGGAGTACCCGCATGAAGCACATGGTCCTGTTCGCGCCGGCACTGGCGCTGGTTCTGGCCGCGCCGGCAATGGCCGAAAGCAAGGGCGATCGCGCCCAGAAGGCGATCGCCGCCGCCGAGGCGAAGATCCAGGCGGCGCTGACCGCCAATGCCGATGCCGACATGCCGGTCCGGCTGGCGAAGGCCAAGGAAGACCTCGCCAATGCCAAGGAAGCGGTGTCGGCCGGTCACAAGGACGACGCGATCATGCTGGCCAACCACGCCAATGCCGAGGCCGACGCGGCGATCGCGGTTTCGACGAAGCGCAAGGACGAGCGCGCCGACAACGCCGTCGCCAACGCCCATGCCGCGGTCGACGCCGCGAGCCAGCAGACCGTGGCGGCGCAGCAGCAGGCGGCCGATGCCAACGCCCGCGCGGCGAGCGCCGAGCAGGCGGCCGCGGATTCGGCGCGATCGGCCGAGGCGGCGCAGAACGCCGCTGCCAATGCGCAGATGACCGCGGCGGCGACCGCAACGCCGCCGGCGCCGGCGCCGGCGCCGACCGAGGTGAAGACCACGCTGACCACGAGCGGCAGCGGCGGCACACACCGGCACACGGTGGTGAAGAAGGTGGTGCGAACCCCGGCCGGCGGCGCGACCGCGACCGCGACGACGACGGTCAAGCAGGGGATGTGATGAGGGCGCGGGGCGATCCGGCAGGATCGCCCCGCTGTCCTGCGACCTACTTCGCGTTCACGCGGGGGCCGAATTCCTCGAAGATGACCGTGTAGGCGCCGGCGTTGTCCGAAGCATCCGACGGCGTGGTCGGGTTGGTCTGGAAGCCGCCGAGCATTTCCATGATGTTGTCGGTCTCGATGTCGTAGATCGCCAGGAACGGGCGCTCATCGAAGTTCTGCAGCGGCACCGCCAGCTTGTAGCGTTGCGCGCCGAGCACGCCGGGCATCGCGCAGATCTCGGGCAGGTGCACGTTCTGGTACCAGTCGTGGTATTCGTCTTCCTTGCCGGCGACGGGCCTGGTCAGCGCGATCATCTTGTACTTGGGCATGGCTCTCTCTCCTTCAGGCGGTTACGGCTGTTGTGACCGGGGCCGGAGCGGCGCGCAAGCGGGGGAGCAGTTCGCCGAGGCGATGGCGGTAGCGGGCGACGCCGGCCTCCTTCACCGGGCCGTAGCCGGCCACCAGCGCCGGCAGCGCCGCGATCTCGCGCGCCAGTGGCAGCGTCTGCGGGGTGACGGTGGCGGCGATCTCGGTGACCAGCGCGCGATATTCGGCGGCGAGCGCGCGTTCCATACGGCGTTCGGCGGTGTGGCCGAACGGGTCGAACGGGGTGCCGCGCAGCGGTTTCAGCCGGGCCAGCAGGCGGAACGCGGGGAGCATCCAGCCGCCGAGCGCGATCTTGCGCGGGCGGCCGGTGCGGGCATCCTTGCCCAGGGGGAGCAAGGGCGGGGCGAGGTTGAAGGTGAGTTTCAGCTTGCCGTCGAAGCGATCGCGCAGGCCGGCGAGGAAGGCACGATCGGCGTAAAGGCGCGCGACCTCGTATTCGTCCTTGTAGGCGGTGAGGCGGGCGAGCTGGCGGGCGATTTCGACCAGCAGCGGCTCATCCGCGATGCCGCGCGCGGCGAGCGTGGCGGCGGCCTGCTCGACGAAGCTGCGGTAGTCGGCGGCGAGGCGGGGGTTGCCCCATTTCGCGATGTGGGCCTCGCGGCTGGCGAGCATCGCCGGCAGCGAATTCGGCTCCGCCGGTTCCTCCCCTGCCCCGCCCGCCAGCGCCCACAGCGCCTCGGGATCGGCGGCGGCGAGGCGGCCGAGCGCGAGGGCGGCGAGGTTGTCGGCGACCTTGACGCCGTTGAGGCGCACCGCCTCCTCCAGCGAGTCCGTGGCGACCGGCAGCAGGCCGCGCTGGGCGGCGAAGCCGATCATCATCAGGTTGGTGTAGATGGCATCACCCATCAGCCGGGTGGCGAGCGTGCCGGCGCGGGTGGTCTCGATGTTCGCCGCGTCGAGGCGTTTGCCGATCGCGGTGGTGAAGCGGGTGGCGGAAAGGTCGATGTTCTTGTTGGTCTGGAACTCGCCGGTGGGCAGCACGTCGGCATTGGCGACGAGGCGGGTATCGGGGCGGGCCAGCGCCAGCGTTTCGGGCGCGGAGGCGACGACGAGGTCGCAGCCGACGATGAGGTCGGCCTGGCCGGCGCGCAGGCGGGCGCTGGGGATGGCATCGACATGGTCGGCGACGCGGATGTGGCTGGTGACGGCACCGCCCTTCTGCGCCATGCCGGTCATGTCGAGTACCTTGGCGGCGCGGCCTTCAAGGTGCGCGGCCATCGCCACCAGCGCGCCGACGGTGAGCACGCCGGTGCCGCCGATGCCGGTGACGAGCATCGCCTGTTCGCCTTGCGCGACCCGGGGCACGGGCAGCGCGGCGACGCGGCGGGCAAGCTCCTCGCGGTCGAAGCCGCGCTTGCGCAGGCGGCCGCCCTCGACGCCGACGAAGCTGGGGCAGAAGCCCTTGATGCAGGAATAATCCTTGTTGCAGCTCGACTGGTCGATCGCGCGCTTGCGGCCGAATTCGGTCTCGATCGGTTCGATCGACAGGCAGTTCGACTGGGCCGAGCAATCGCCGCAGCCTTCGCAGACGGCGGGGTTGATGTAGAGGCGCTTGTCCGGCTCGGCCAGTGCGCCGCGCTTGCGGCGGCGGCGCTTTTCGTTGGCGCAGGTCTGTTCGTAGACGATCGCCGAGGTGCCGGGGACTTCGCGCAACTGGCGCTGGACTTCATCGAGGTGGTCGCGGTGGAGCACGCGGACGCCGCGGGGCAGGTCCGACGGTTTGAAGCGCGTCGGGTCCTCGCTGACCAGCACCACGGGGTTGACGCCTTCGACGACGAGTTCGCGGACGATCTGTTCGGGGGTGAGCGCGCCTTCGGCCGGTTGCCCCCCGGTCATGGCGACCGCGTCGTTGTAGAGGATCTTGAAGGTGACGCGGCTTTTTGCGGCGACGGCGGCGCGGATCGTCAGCAGGCCGGAGTGGGTGTAGGTGCCGTCGCCGAGGTTCTGGAACATGTGCGGGGTGGCGACGAAGCTCTGCGCGCCGACCCAGGGCATGCCTTCCTGGCCCATCGACACGGTCTGCATCGTGCGGCGCTCGGGCATGAAGTGGGCGAGGCCGTGGCAGCCGGTGGCGCCCATCGCCTCGGAACCCTCCGGGACGACGGTGCTGGTGTTGTGCGGGCAGCCCGAGCAGAAATAGGCCGGGCGGATCGCGGTGCGCTGGAGGGTTTGCGCGGAGGTTTCGAGCGCGAGCAGGGCTTCGTGGCGGGCTTTCGCGGCATCGGGCAGCAGGCTGTGCGCGGCGAGGCGGGCGACGATGGCATGGCGGACGGCGGCGGGGTCGAGCGTACCGGTGGCGGGGAGCAGCGCGGCGCCGTCGGGGGTGGCCTTGCCGGACATGCGCGGCGCGTTGGCGGTGCCGTAGAACAGGCGGGCGAGCTGGTCCTCGATGACCGGGCGCTTTTCCTCGATCACCAGCAGTTCGACGCTGCTTTCGCAGGCGGCGCGGGCGAAGTGCCGCTCGATCGGCCAGACCAGGCCGAGTTTCACCACGCGGAGGCCGATGGCGCGGCAGGCGGCATCGTCGAGGCCGAGATCGGCCAGCGCCTGTTGCGTGTCGAGCCAGGCCTTGCCGGCGGTGACCACGGTCAGTCGGCGCGCAGGCGCATCCTGCGTCACGCGATCGAACGGGTTGAGGCGGGCGAAGGCGAGCGCCTGCGGCAGGCGGCGATCGAGGACCGCGGCTTCCTGCATCAGTGCCGAGGCGTTGCGGACGAGGTTGACCGGCTGCTGCGGCGGCAGGTGGATCGGGAAATCGATCCCGGGAAGCGTGACGGTGGTGGTGAGATCGAGCGTGTCGGTGACCGCCTTGACGCCGACGTAGAGGCCCGAGGCGCGGCTGAGCGCCCAGCCGAGCTGGCCGAAGGCGAGCAGCTCGTCGGTGGTGGCGGGATAGAGCACCGGGACGAAGGCGGCGATCAGCGGGTGTTCGGACTGGTGCGCGGTGAGGCTGGACTTGGCGGCGTGATCGTCGCCGCACAGCAGGAGCGCGCCGCCGTGGGCGTGGGTGCCTTCGAAGTTGGCGGCCTTGATTGCCTCGGTCGCGCGTTCGACGCCGACGCCCTTGGCGTACCACAGCGCGAACACGCCATCGACGCGGGGCGCGCCGTACCAGCCCAGTTGCTGGGTGCCGCGCAGCGAGGTGGCGGCGAGTTCCTCGTTGAGGCCGGGTTCGAAGCGGATGTCGTGCGCGGTAAGCAGCCTTTCGCTGGCCCAGAGCTGCGCATCGAGCGTGGTGACCGGCGAGCCGCGATAGCCGCTGACGTAGCCGGCCGTGTTCAGGCCGGCGGCGCGATCGCGGCGCGCCTGGTCGAGCAGGAGACGCACGACGCCTTGCAGCGTCGACAGCATGACCTGGCCGGATTCCGCCAGGTACTTGTCGTCGAGCGTGACGACGGACTTGGTCACGGCCTTTTCCCCACCTGCGAGTCAGGACGCCGGAATGCCGCCGAAGCCGGCGCGCCGCCATAGACAATCGCGCCGCGCGGCTTGACGGAGCCGGCAATGGTTGCGGGGACGCGGGTTTGCCGTCCCGGTCAATTACTGGAGCAGTTCGCTGCCTTCCGCGAGCAGGCCGTATTCGCCGCTGCCGGGCTCCTCCGCGAGCAGCGCCGCGCCGACGCCCGTGCCCAGATCGCCCGCATCGCCGCCGCGGAACTCGCGCGGGTTCTGCTTGAACACGCGCTTGAACATGCGGCTGAAGTGCGCCGGGCTCTTGAAGCCCACGCCATAGGCGATCTCGCTGATCGAGATGTCGCGCGGGTCCGAGGCGAGCAGCCAGGTGCGCGCCTTTTCCAGCCGCTGTTCCCACACCAGCCCGGAGAACGAGGTGCCCTTGAGCCGCAGCAGAAACGACAGGTAGCGCGGGGAAATGCCGCAGCCGCGCGCGACCATCGCCGTGGAAAGCTGCGGATCGGACAGGTGGACCTCGATGAAGCGCAGCACGTCCGCCAGGCGGCGATCGGCGATCGACAGCCGGGCGGGCGCGGCCTCGGCATCGGCGCGGACGGCGTTGCCGATGATCGCGAGCGCGGCCTCGACCAGCGGGCGGGCGGATTCCTCGCCCAGCCCCTCGTCGGCGGCGAACACGTCGGTCAGCAGGTTTTCGGCGATGGCGAGCTCGGGCCGGTCGACCGGCATGAACACGCCTTGCGAGAAATCGTGCGGGATGTGCGCGCGCAGGATGTGGGTGGGGACGGTGACGTGGATCGTCTCGTGCACGCCTTCGCCGTCGGTCTGGCATTCGATGAAGAACGGCGACATCGAGCGGGTGATCGCGAAATCGCCGGGATTGGCGACGCGATTGCCGCACTGGTTGGTGAACGCCAGCCGGCCGCGCTTGACGAACCACAGGATCGACAGGTCGGTCGCGTCCTCGCGGATGTGCTGGCGGGTGCGGCGGAAGAACAGGTTGGTGGCCGAGCGCTGGCGGATGATCGACAGCGGGCCGACCGCGCGACGTTCCGAGCGGACGTCGATGACCGAGGTGTCCTCGATCCAGAAGTCGCCGCGATAGTATTCCTGCTCGCGCTCACCCCGGAAGGTGTTCTGGCACTCCCGGAAATTGCGGCGATCGAACGAAAACAGTGTCTCAACCATCTGGCATCTCCCCCGGGCGACGGGTGACGGCCGGCTGGCATGCGCCGGCTCTATCGGTGCCCGTGATAGGCCGCCGGGGCCATCATGCCATGCACGCCGCGCAATTCCATCGGCAATTCGCGCAGGGCCGCGGCGGCGCTTTGCCTGCACGGTCAAGCCAGAGGGGGAACAGGTCATCGATCGAGGCTGCGGCAATGTCGATACGGGATGCAAAGCGACTCGCGCGCGGGCCGTCGCGATGATAGCCTGCGCGCGGGAATGAGGACACCGATGGCCATGAACAGTCCCAGCTTCTTCAGCCTCGACGGACCGCTCGACATCGGCCCCAGCGATGGCCAGGTGCGCGCCGCCAATTTCGCCGGCCTGGCCGACTGGGCGCGGCTGCGCGGCCGCGACGCGCGCGGCATCGTCGAGCGGCGCGGGATGGAGGCGCGGGTGCTGGCCGATCCCGAGAGCCTGGTCGCGCCGCAGCAGGTGGCCGACGTGCTCGAGGACTGCTCGACGCTGTTCGACGACGCGCTGTTCGGGCTGCATTTCGCCACCTTGCAGGATCCCGAGGTGTTCGGCTGCGTCACCGCGCTGTGCCGCGCCGCGCCGACGATGCGCGCGGGCATCCGCTGCCTGATCGACTACCTGCCGGTGGTCCACGCCCCCGATTGCGAGGTCGTGCTGATCGAGGGGCGCGAGACCGCCGAGCTGACCTGGCTGTGCAACACCGACCTCGGCTTCAACGACCAGGCCAATTACCAGGCGGCGATGCTCAACATCAAGCTGCTGAAGGCGATGGGCGGGCCGGAGTTCCGGCCGAGCTTCGTGAGCCTTTCGGCCGATACGCGCGCGGCGGACATGCCCGAGCTGGAGCAGTTGCTGGGCTGCCGGGTGCGCACGCACGGCACCCACAACTCGGTGGGCTTCCCGGTGCAGACTCTGGAACAGCGCGTGCCGAGCGCCAACCGGCTGCTCTACCGCCTGCTCGGTGGCTATCTCGAGCAGGTGCGCGGCGCGCAGAGCCGCAGCCTGGTCGACCGGGTGGAGAGCTACATTCGCGGCGCGCTGGCGACGGGCACCTGCTCGATCGAGCGCTGCGCCGACAAGATGGGCATGTCGGTGCGCACCGTGCAGGCCCGCCTGGCGGAGGAGCGCGTGCGCTTTTCCGAGCTGGTCGAGGCCCAGCGCGAGCGGCTGGCCCGGTCCTACCTGGCGCAGAACGCGCTGAGCCTCGACGAGATCGCCGACCGGCTCGGCTATGGCGAGCAGACCAGTTTCGGCCGCGCGTTCAAGCGCTGGACCGGGCAGACCCCGCAGCAATACCGCGCGGCCACGCGCGGCTGACGTTCCGCTGACGCGGCGGCCGGAGGTTCTGCTGGCGTGGCGGGGCGCGAAGGCGTATCGTGCAATCGTTGCAGCGCGCCAGGTTGGAGGAGGCCGGCATGATCGTGGCGACGACCGAGGCGATCGCCGGGCACCGCACGGTGGAGACGCTGGGCCAGGTGTTCGGCGTGGTGGTGCGCAGCCGCGGGCTGGGCGGCAACATCGTCGCCGGGCTGCGCTCGTTGCGGGGCGGCGAGATCAAGGAATATTCGGCGCTGGTGGAGGACACCCGGCGCCACGCCATCGACCGGCTGGTCGCCAATGCCACGGCGATGGGCGCCGACGCCGTGGTGATGATGCGCTTCGATTCGGGCGAGCTGGGCCAGACGATGAGCGAAGTCGTCGCCTATGGCACGGCGGTGCGGATCGCGCCGCTGGCGGGACCGGCGGCGTGAAAGGCGGGCTGAGCGGCGGCGCCCGCGCGGCGGTGCTGGCGGTGGGCACGCTGCTGGTCGGCGCCGGCCTGCTGCTGCTGCCCAACGGCGCCGGCCTGGCGCCGTTGCTGCTGGGCCTGGCGGTGCTGCTGTCGCTGGTGTTCGAGGGCCGCTATCGCCGGATCGGCGAGGAGGATACCCCGCACGGCGGCGCCTGGCAGGTGACCGGCGAGACGTTCCGCGACGAGGAAAGCGGCGCCTGGGTCCACGTCTGGTACAACCCGCGCACCGGCGAGCGGCGCTACGTGCCGGTGGACGCGCCGCCCGGCTGACGGCCGGCGCGCCGGTTCAGGCCGCGTGGGCGTGCAGGCGCGCCTGCGTCGTGGCGAGCCGGCGCATCAGCTTGAGATCGGCGGCGGACAATTGCAGCGCCGCATCGGCCCACAGGTCGACGACGTCGCGCAGGTCCTGCAGCGAAATCGCCGAGGCCACCCGCGACGCGCGCATCGCG
Organism: Sphingomonadales bacterium; assembly: GCA_028868535.1. Lineage (GTDB taxonomy): Bacteria > Pseudomonadota > Alphaproteobacteria > Sphingomonadales > Sphingomonadaceae > Novosphingobium. The sequence goes on from JAGWUH010000009.1 coordinate 74,929, forward strand.
TTGACCATGCCCGGATGGCGGCGGCTGGAGCGGGCCATGAACTTGCGCACCGCGTCCACCCCCTCGCCCGGGTCGGCGAGCTCGGTGACGAGGCCGAGTTCGTGGAGCTCGGCCGCGGTCCAGGTGCGGTTCGACAGGATCATGCGATCGGCCTGCGCCGCGCCGAGCTTGTGCGAGAGCAGCACGTGCGCGCCCATCCCCGGGAACAGGCCGAACATCACTTCCGGCAGGCCGAAGGTGGCGTCCCGCTCGGCGATGATGAAGTCGAACGACAGCAACGCCTCGAAACCGCCGCCCAGCGCCTGGCCCTGGACCAGCCCGACGGTCAGCATCGGCAGGTCGAGCGCGCGCCAGTTGCGGTGGAGGATCTCCACGCAGCGATAGCCGTAGGCGGCGAGCCCGGCCCGATCGCCCTGGTTGATCAGTTGCGCGAACAGTTCGAGATCGCCGCCGAAGCAGAACACGCCGCGCGCGCGGCTGCCGAGGATCAGGTAGTCCAGCGGCACCCGGCCGGGCCCGAAATGGCTGCCGATCAACTGTTGCCAGAGCTCGAAATCGCCGAGCATCGCCGGGGTGAAGCTGGGCCGGCCGGCGGGGCGCATGAAAGTCCACAAGGCGCGGGTATCGGCATCGTGCAGCACTTCCAGCTCAGCCAGGTGCAGCAGCCGTTCGGGCACTTGCAGGCGGGCGCGGGCGCGATCCACCAGCAGGTCCTCCGCCTCCCGCGGGGTGGCGTTGCCGAGCGGCAGCGCGGCCGGTTCCTCGCCGTCGAGTCCGGCATCGCTGCGACCGAGATCACCCGGCAATCGATCCATGTGCACGTCCCCGAATCCGCGACCCAATGACCGCTGCGCCAAGCCCCGATGCAGCGGACATCAAATTTACAGGAATCTAAGCTGCTTATGGACTGAACTGCAAGAGCATTTTTACCTCGTCCGCCGACGCGCCGATTTTGCCGGAATTGTCGAATCCTGACAGTCGATTGCGCGTCCGTCGCAGCCGGGTTTCGGCGCTGGCGCGGCGCCGCGCCGGCGGACCGACGGCATCCCGGAACGGGACGGGCCGGATGCGGCACAGGCGCGCCGTTGCGGGCGCGCGTCGGCCGACTCAGGCGAGGCCGAGGCGCGCCAGTGCGCGATCGAGCATCAGCAACTGCCACAACAGGCGGGCGTGATCGGCGCGACCGGCGATGTGCGCCTCGGCGAGCGCGGCGATGCGGCCGCCGTCGAACCAGCCGGTGCGGGCCAGCGCGGTACTGGTGGCGATCGCTCGCGCGGCGCCGGCGAGCGGGCCGCGGAACCACTGCGCGATCGGGGTGACGAAGCCCTGCTTGGGGCGGAACAGGATGTCGTCGGGCAGGCGCCCGCGCATCGCCTGCTTGAGCAGCCACTTGCCCTGCCCGCGCCGCACCCGCAGGTCCTCCGGCAGGGTGGCGGCGAACGCGATCAGGCGGTGATCGAGCAACGGCTCGCGCGCCTCGAGGCTGACCGCCATGCTGGCGCGATCGACCTTGGTGAGGATGTCGCCGGGTAGCCAGAACTTGAGATCGGCATATTGGGCCCGGTCGAGCCCCGAGCGCGCCGGCGCCCCGCGCATCAGCGCGACGAACGGCTGCTCGGCGCGATAGTCGCCGCGCAGGCGCCGGTAATCCGCGGTGTAGAGCGCATCGCGCTGCGCCGGGGCGGTGACCGAGATGGCATCGGCATAGGCATCCTCGCCGGCGGCGGCGAGCGCGAGCAGCGTGGTCTTGGCGCGCAGCGGGCGCGGCGCCCAATCGGCCTTCGGATAGAGCCGGCCAAGGCCGCCGAACACCGGCCCGCGCAGCGCCTGCGGCAGCAGCGCGCGCAGGCGGTCCTCGCCGTGCTGGAAGACGTGTCGCCGGTAACCGGCGAGCGCCTCGTCGGCACCATCGCCGGACAGCGCGACGGTGACAGATTCGCGCGCGAGCTGGCACACGCGCCAGGTCGGCAGCGCCGAGGCATCGGCGAACGGCTCGTCGAACATCCAGGCGAGGTGGTCGACGTGCGCGAAATCGTCCGAGCCGACCTTGCGGTTGACGTGATCGGTGTGGAACCGCGAGGCGACGCGGGCGGCATGGTCGCTTTCGTCCAGCGCCGCGACGTCGAAGCCGATCGAGCAGGTGCGGACCGGGGCGGCGCTGGCCTCGGCCATCAGCGCGACCACGGTCGAACTGTCGACCCCGCCGGAGAGGAACGCGCCCAGCGGCACGTCGGCGACCATGCGCGAGCAGACCGCGTCGCGCAGGAGCTCGACCAGTTCGGCTTCCAGCTCGGCCGGGGGGGCGGCGCGGCGATCGGCGAAGGACACGTCCCACCATTGCACCGGGGCGGGGAACGGCTGGTCGTGGCGCAGCAGGCGATAGTGGCCGGCGGGAAGCTTGGCGACACCGGCGAGGATCGAGCGGTGGTCGGGCACGTAGCCCCAGGCGAGGTAATCGTCGATCGCCAGCGGATCGACGCCGCGGGTCAGCCCCGGGTGCGCGGCGAGCGCCTTCAGCTCGCTGCCGAAGATCAGGCTGCCATCGGTCAGTTGCGCCGTGAACAGCGGCTTCACCCCGAGCCGGTCGCGCGCCAGCAGCAGCGTGCGCGCGTCGCGGTCGTAGAGCGCGAAGGCGAACATGCCGTGGAGGCGGGCCAGGCAGTCCACGCCCCAGCGCTGGTAGGCGGCGAGGATGACCTCGCTGTCGCCGTCGGTGTGGAAGCGCGCGCCCTCAGCGACCAGTTCGGCGCGCAATTCGCGGAAATTGTAGATCTCGCCGTTGAACACCAGCATCAGCCGGCCGTCGCTCGACGCCATCGGCTGCGGCGAGCCGGCGAGGTCGATGATCGACAGGCGGCGGTGGCCGAGGGCGACACCGGGCCCGGTCCAGACGCCGAAGCCGTCGGGCCCGCGATGGGCGATGGCGTCGCACATCGCCTCGACCCGCGGGGCGTCGTCCGGCCTGTGGTCAAGGCCGTGGCCAGAGCTGTGGAAAATCCCGGCAAAACCGCACATCGCCTAGCGCTCCCCTGCGGGGGCGCCGGCCGCGATGCCGTCGAGCCAGCGGTCGAGCGGGCCGATCGCCGTGCGGAACGCGGCGATCGCCGCCTCCGGCGCGGGGCGGCCGGGCGCGCGCTCGGCGGAGAGCACCAGCAGAACGGTGGGGCGGGCGCGGACCACCAGCCGGTCGGCGATCACCGCGAGGCGCAGGCGGGCGCTGCTGCCGGTGGTGACGGGGGCGAGCCGATAGCTGGTCTGGGCGACGCGCTCGCGCGCGGCGGGGCCGAGGATGCGATCGCCGCGCGCGTCGGGCGGTGCGGCGGCGGGGCCTTGCCAGGCCCAGCCGCGATCGGGGCGGAAGGCCCCCTCGCCCCAGCCGTCGGCCTTGCGGCCCGGGCCTTGCGAGGCATAGAGCGCGACGAAGACGTCGACGACATGGCCGCGCGCGTCGGCATAACGGCCGATCAGGCGCGCGTTGGCGCCGGCCGCGCGCGGCTGCCACGGCGCCAGCGGTCGGTAAGGCACGGCCTGCCAGCCGGCAACGCGGGGCAGCGCGATCTCCCGCGGGAGCGGGGCGCGGAGGCGGTCGGCGGCGGCGGCCCAGGCGAGCGCGGCGATGGCCAGCGCCGCCATCGCCGCGGGGATCAGCGCCGGCTGGCGCGGGCCCCGATCGAGGCGGGCGAGACGCGCATCGCGGGCAATGGCGGCGCCGTCGATCATGCGGTCACCGGGCGGGCGATCGAACGCGCGCCAGCCGGCCGCCAGCGTGCCGCCGATGACGATCGCGAAGAAGATCCAGCCATAGACGAGATGGTCGAAGCCCCCGGCGCGGGCGGCGCCGATGCGCTGCGCGACAGCGACCGTGCCCCACGAGCGCACGCCGTTGGCGAGGATCGGGACGACCACGCAGGCGGCGACGAAGGCGGCACGGCGGCGCCAGGACAGCAGGCAGAGGTGGGCGGCGAGCGTGCCGAACGCGACCATCGCGATCAGGAACTTCACCCCCGAGCAGGCCTCGGCGATCTCGAACAGGCCGGCGGGGGTCCACAGGAACACGCCCTCGACCTGGACCGGGACGCCGGTCAGGCGCAGCAGGCCGACGGTGATCCAGGCATCGAGCCGCTGCAGTTGCGGCACGAGTTCGTCGCCGAACGGCACCAGGAAAGCCATGTAGGCGAGCGGGAACAGCAGCCCGGCGGCGACGCGGACGCCGAGCACAGCAGGCACCGCGGCGGCGAGCATGGCCACCGCACCGGCCTGTTCGACCAGCGCCAGCCCGGCCATCGCGCCGGCCAGCCAGACCGCCAGCGCCAGCGCGAACGCGGCCAGCCCGGCCCAGCCCGGCACCGGGGACAGCTTGCGCAGCTCGGGCGCGCGCAGCGCGGCAAGCCAGGCGACGATCGCCGGCACCAGCAGCACGTGGGTGTAGGTCGAGATGTTCCACCACTGGTCGGCCATCGCCGCCCACTGCCGCCAGAACGCGGCAACCAGCAGCAGCCAGCACGCCGCCAGGCGCAACAGTCCCGTCCGCCAGGCCGGCGCCGGGCAGGACCGGTCCGTGGCCGTCGCAACCGGGGCGAGGCTTGCGTCAGGCGGCATCGCGCGCCGGGTTGCGCGGGGCGCGGACGATATCGGCCAGCGGCGCCAGCGTCCCGGCCCAGGACTGGCGCCCCACCACGAAGCGCCGCGCCGCCAGCCCCATCGCGCGCGCTTCGCCGGGGGCGCGGGCGAGCTCGATTACCGCCGCGGCGATCGCCTCGTCGCTGTCGGCCACGGCGAGGTGATGGCCGGGGATCGCGCTGATGCCGGTGGCGGCATGGGTGGTGAGCACCACCGGCCGCTCCATCGCCATCGCCTCGAGCACCTTGTTCTGGATGCCGCGCGCGATCTCCAGCGGGATCAGCGCGATGTCGGCGGCCTTGATCCAGCCGCGGATGTCCTCGACCCGGCCCCAGACATGGATGCCGTCGCGGCCGTGGTGGGCGCGCAGCTCGGGCGTGGGATTGCGGCCGACGACGTGGAAGCTGGCGTCGGGCAGCGACCGGCGCACCAGCGGCATGATCCGCTCGACCGCGCGCTGGGCGGCGAAATCGTTCGGCGGGTAGTCCATCTGCCCGGTGAACACCAGGCGCGGGCCGCCGCAGGCCTCGATCCGCGGCTCGGGATTGACCAGGCCGGGATCGAAGAACACGCTGTCGATGCCGTTGAGCAGCGCGCGGACGTCGGCGCCGGCGCGCTCGGCCGGGGTCAACCGCTCGGCGAACAGCGCCGCCTCCTCGTGGCTGACCAGCAGGCTGACGTCGGCGCGGGTGGCGAGGCGGGCTTCCTCGTCGCGCAGCAGCCGCGCCTCGCGCGCGTCGATCCAGCCGAGCAGGTCGCCCTTGTCGCGGGCATAGGCGGCGAACTTGGCCGAATCGACATCGACGAAGTCGACGACCAGCCGGCCGGCGAAATCGGGCGGCACGAAATGGCCGACCTGGCCGGAATAGACATAGATCGTGCCGATGCGCCCGGTGGCGACGAGCTTGCGCACGTAATCGGCGATGCGCTGGTCGTCGAAGGCGGTGACGCTGACCGGCTTGCGCTGCGCCAGCGCCTGCAGCCCTGCCAGCACCAGCGGCTTGGCGCGGCGCACGAGGCAATAGGAGCGCGCCAGCGCCGCCAGCTCGACTTCCTCGGCCATGTCGAGATCGTCGTCGGCGAAGCAGGCGACGTGGACCGGCGCCAGCCGCGCCAGCCGCCGGACGATGTGGTGCGAGCGCACCTTGTCGCCGCGGTTGGGCGGGAACGGGATGCGGTGCGCAATGAACAGGATCTCGCCGCTCATCCCAGCCCCCGCGCGATCCACGGGCCGAGCCGGTTGGCGAGCGCCAGCGGCAGGCGCTGCCAGACCGCGATCTGCAGGCGGTGCTTGGCGCTGGTGGGATCGGCGTCGCGCGCGGCGCAGCCCGGCGCGGTCCACGCCGCATAGGACAGCGGCTCCGGCTCGAAGCCCCAGTTGCGCTTGAAGTCGTAGGCGCCCGAAGCGGTCTTGGAGCGGCCGAAGTCGAAGTGCGTGCAGCCACGGCGGCGCGCGTGCAGCATCAGCTCGAAGTACATGCGGTCGTTCGCGCGCAGGCGGCGCGCCTCGCGGGTGCCGCCGCCCCAGTAGGGCATCACCGCGCCGCGATGGTAGAGCGACAGCACGCTGGCCACGGGCACGCCATCGTGGCGCACCGTCAGGATGTCGGCATCGTCGCCGAAGCCGTCGAGCACGGCGTCGAACAGCGCGCGCGGGAACACCGGGGTGCCGAGGTTGCGGACCGATTCGGCATAGACCGCGTGGTGCGCGGCGCGATCGCGTGGGGCGCTGCCGACTTCGACCGTCAGCGGATTGGCGACGCCCTTGCGCACTTCGGCGCGCTGCTTGCGCGGGATCGCCAGCAGTTGCGCCTCGTCGTCGGCGGCCAGCTCCCGCACGAAGCCGCAGTGCGAATCGGTGCGGATCGTCCAGCCGGCGCGGGCCGGCAGCACGCCGCCGCGCAGCTCGATCGCGGGGCACGAGCGGCGCAACGCCAGTTCCTCGGCGGCGGCGAACAGCGCCGCCGGGGCGCCGGGCGTGGTCGCCAGCACCCCGCCGCCGACCGCGAAGCCGGTGGAAGCGAGCAGGCGCCCGAAGATCGGCGAGTGGATTTCCGACAGCGGCAGGAGGCCCACCGGCCCGCCGGCGGCTTCCGCCACCAGCACGCGGGCGGGGTTGCCGGTGCCCGACGCCACCGCCGCCAGCCAGGCCCGGCGATGGAACGGCGTCGCCTGCGGGTGGGCGGCGACAAAGGCGTCGATCGCGGCACCGTCGGCGGGCGTGGCCAGCCGCACCGTCGGCGCGTCGTCCCGCAGGCTGTCGAGGCGGAACGGCGCGTTCATGCCGCCGCTCCGGTCGTGAAACTGACGCAGCGCTGGCTCTCGCGGTGGGCCAGCAGGTCCATCCGGCCCCAGGCGAAATCTCCCAGCAGGCGGCGCAGCTTGTCCTCCATCCGCTCCAGGTTGGTGTAGTGGCGCAGGCGCGAGCGCAGCGGCGCGTGGGTGACGCGCGGCTGGCCGGCGTCGATCTCCCAGGGGTGGAAGTAGAACACCGCCGGGCGCCGGTCGCGCGCGTTGACCTTGCCGATCGCCCAGGCCGTGAAGCGGTAGGGCAGCACGCGGAAGAAACCGCCGCCGCCCGCGGCGAGGCGGCGGTTGCCGAATTCGGCGGTCGTCACCGGAATCTCGACGAGATCGGACCACGGCAGCGGCCGGAACGCGAAGCGCGGCGCCGCGCGCCAGCCGTAATGGTCGTGCGCGATCGGCGCGACGCTCGACGAGTAGGTATAGCCCTGCTCGGCCAGCACCATGTAAGCCCAGGGCGTGCGCTGGTCGATCGAGAAGCTGGGCGCGCGATAGCCGGTGACGGCCACCCCCGCCGCATCCTCCAGCGTGCCGCGCGCGCGGCGCAGGTCGTCGGCGAAGCTCCGGGCGTCGAGCGTGAACACGCGCGCGTGGTCCCAGCCGTGGCTGGCCAGCTCGTGCCCTTCGGCGACGATGCGGCGCATCAGCGGCCCGTGGCGCTGCGCGACCCAGCCGAGCGTGAAGAACGTCGCCTTGACGCCCGCTGCGGCGAACAGGTCGAGGATCGTGGCGGTGTTGCGCTCGACCCGGTCATCGAGCGACTCCCAGGCGTCGCGGGCGATGACGTCCTCGAACGCGCCGACCTGGAACCAGTCCTCGACGTCGACGGAAAGGCCATTGGTGAGCGGCTGCGACTCCACGCACGAACTCCAAGCATTCGGTCCGGGCCCGCACCATAGCGAACCCGGCAGGTCAGGCGGCGGCGCGGTCGGTCCCGGCTTCCACCCATTCGATCAGCATCGTCAGCGTATGGCGGATGGTGTTTTCCTGCTCGATCACCCGCGCTTCGAGCGCGGCGATGCGCTGGTGCAGCGCCTCGATGTCGATGCGATGGGCTTCGGGCTGGAGCAGGCCGCTGCCTTCGGCGGTTTCGGCCAGTTCGAGCACCGCCTGCTGCAGCTCGGCGATCTGCTCGTCGCGCTTGGCGAGCTCGCCGCCGAGCGCTTCGGGCAGCGTCGCCGGCGCGGCAGCGGCGGCGGCGAGAACCGGCGGCGTTTCGACCGGCGCGGAAACCGCAGCCGGGAGGATCGTGGGCGTTGGCGCGGGCGCGGGCGCGGGCGCGGGGGCTTCGCCGCGCAGGCCCGGCAGCACCAGCGCATCGGCCGGGCTGCCCAGCGCGAAGGCGCCGTCGCCGGTCAGTTCGGCCAGCACCTGGCTGAGCATGGCCCCGTCGAGCCGATGGCTGCGATCGACCGCGCCGAGCAGCAGCAGCCGGTTGGCGATCTGGTTGATCCGCCGCGGTACGCCGCCGCTGGCGGTGTAGAGTTCGGCGAAGACGCGCTCGTCGAATTCGGGATCGCCGTTCCAGCCGACGCAGGCGAGGCGATGGCGCACGTAAGGCTCGACCTCGCGCGATTCGAGCGCGTCGAGGTGATGTGCCGCGATCACCCGCTGGCGCAGCTGTTCGAGCGACGGGTGGAGCTGGATGGTCTGGCGGAACTCCGGCTGGCCGAGCAGCAGGATCTGCAGCAGCGGCTGCGCGCCGAGCTGGAAGTTCGACAGCATCCGCAGTTCCTCGAGCGCCTCGATCGCGAGGTTCTGCGCCTCGTCGACCACCAGCAGCGCGCGACGGCCGTGGCGGGCCTCCTCGTGCAGGAACAGCTCGATCGCGGACAGCGCGCTGGCCTTGTCGTGGCCCGGGGTGCGGATGCCGAACGCGCGCGCGACGACGTGGACGATCTCCGCCCCGTCGAGCTTGCTGGTGACGATCTGGGTGGCGGTCAGCCGGGCGCTGTCCACCGTGTTCATCAGGTGCGCGACCAGGGTCGACTTGCCGGCGCCGACCTCGCCGGTGATGACGATGAAGCCCTCGCCCTGCGCCAGGCCATAGCCGAGGTATGACAGCGCCTTGCGGTGGCTCAGGCTTTCGAAATAGAACGCCGGGTCGGGCGTGAGCTGGAACGGACGCCCGGTAAATCCATAGAAGTCATCGAACATGGGAGGCCCCCTTCCCCGTCAGAACGAATAGCGCATGCCGACCTGGCCAGACATCCGCCAGGCATCCTCGAGCGCCTTGCGGTTGATGCTGTCCACGCCGACCGCGGCCATGCCGGCAAGATGCCGCGTGAACCGATGCTGGTACTGCGCCGCGAAGCGCAGCGCGTTGAAGTTGCCGTTGGCGTCGATGTCGCTGCGATACCAGTAGCTGTCGAACTGGCCGGTGAGCACCGACTGCGGATCGAGGTTGGCGCTGACGTAGGCCGACGTCCAGACGTAGGATTCGACCTTGCCGTCGAGCGGCGCCAGCACCGTGCCCGGCGCGGCGACGTAGCGGCGGCGGTCGTAGCCGACGCCGACGCCGGCGGAGTAGCGGTTCCAGCGCCAGTTGTAGACGGCATTGGCGCCGCGCCCGCGGAACACCGTCGAGCGTACCGACGCCAGCGAGCCGCCGAGGCAGCTGCCGCCGCTGGTCGAATTGACGCAGGTGCCGATCGTGCCCGCCAGCGGGTCGCGGACCGCGGTGAAGTCGGTCGGCAGGGTGGCGAGCGCGTTGGTCATGGCGCCGCCGAAGCTGGCCATGTTGTCGTAGACGGTGACGTTGAACGACGAACGCGCGGTCGGCCGGTAGGAGAACGTGCCATAGCCGCCGAAATCGCCATAGCGGCGGCCGACGTGCGCCTCGAGATTGGTGCGGCGGCTGGGCCGCCACAGCACGCCGGCGTCCCAGATCAGCCCTTCGGTCTCGAAGGCGATCGTGCGCGGGCTGGCCGGATCGGTGACGAGGCGCCCCTTGGGGCTGATCACCGGGTTGCCGGAAACGTCGCGCAGCGCGTCGCGGCTGCTGACGTCGACCCATTCGTAGCCGACCCTGCCGACCAGCGCCGCGTGATCCGCGATCGGCACGGTGACATCGCCGCGCAGGTGCGAATCGCGGGTGCGCTGGTCGAGGTTGGAGATGGCCTCGCGGTAGTGGCCGCCCTCGACGGCGATGCCCACCGGCAGCGCCTCGCCGGGCTGGACGCCGACGCGCAGCCGCGCATCCTGCACGGTGGCGTGGTCGAAGAGGTCGGCGTTGGTCGGCGCGCCCGCGCCCGCGCCCGCGCCGGCGAAAGTCGCCGGTGTGCCGACGTGCGAATAGCCGATGCGGTAGTGGCCCTTGATCTCGAGCGCGCCCGCCTCGGTGGCCAGGGACGGGCCGGCCATCACCGAATAGACCTGCGTCACCGCGTCGGGGCTGCCGATGCCGCCGCTGGTCGCGCCCTGGCCGTCGACGTGGACGCGGTCGGCATAGCCGGCGGCCTCGAAATGGAGCACGTGCGGCACGATCGCGACGACGCCGCGGCCGACGCCCGAGACCATGTCGTAGCTTTGCGCCTGGCCCCAGCCGATGCGCCGCTCGTAGCGCAGCGACAGCGAGCCGCGATAGTTGCCGGTGCGCGCGCCGGCATCGATGCCGGCGGCCAGCGCCGAATAGGTCAGCGTCTCACCGCGCGGCGAGATCTGCGCGTCGATCACCTGCGAGGCTTCGAGATAGGGGACGATGAACACGCGGCGCGGGTCCTGCGTATCGTCAGGCGACATCTGATCGACCGCGCGATCGCGCCGGCGGCGGCCCTGGCTGGCCGCGCGCTGGCTGTCGGCCAGCCCGCGCGCACCGTCGCCGGCGCCGTCGAACGGCGGATCGGCGGGGCGCAGCAGGGTCGATCCTTCGGCGGCCGGGGCGATCCCGGTGCCGGCGTCATCGGCCCGGGCCGTCGCATCGCCGCCGGTGGCCGTGGGCGGGGCGGATTCGATCGGGGCCGGGCTGTCGACCGCGGCGAACTGCGGTTCGATCCGGGCCTGGGCCAGGGCGTCGGGCGCGAACGCCGCGGGCCCCGCGATTGCGAGCACGGTAGCCAGCGCGGTCGACGGGCGAGGCGAGCGTGACATGTTGATCCCCCTTCGGTCCGGTCCCGGTCAGCTGTAGTAGGTGCCGTAGCGGCGACCCGACGGGCTGAACTGGATTCCGTTGAGCAGCAGTTGCAGGTTGCCGCAGCCCGAGAGCAGCGACACCGCGTCCTCGATCGAGGACTGGTTGGTGGTGCCGGCGGCGACCACCACCACCGTCTGGCCGACCAGCTTGGCCAGCTCCACCGGCAGCGAGGCCGCCAGCGTCGGCGGCGAATCGATCAGCACGACGCGGCGCGGATTGCCCGCGGTCAGCTGGTCGAGCACCTCGACCGCGCGGGCCGATGCCATGTATTCGTTGTCGTGGGTGGTGCTGCGGCCGCCCGGCAGCACCGACAGGCCCGGTACGTCGGTGGCGATCACGCAACTGCGCACATCGAGCGACGGATCGGCGACGGCATCGATCAGCCCCGGGCCGTTCGCCAGGCCGAGCGCGCCCAGCACCGTGTTCTTGGCCGAATCGAAATCGACCAGCAGCACGTCGCAGTCCTTTTCGGCGGCGATCGACAGCGCCAGGTTGGCGGCGCAGTGGCTCTTGCCCTCGCCGGGCAGCGCCGAGGTGACGAGGATGCGCTGCGCGGCCGAGCCGCCGCCGCTGCGCTGCAGGTTTTCCACCTGGACCAGCAACTGGCGCTTGATGATGCGGAATTCCTCGAGCTGGCCGGTGATGCCGCCATCGGGCACGATCAGCCCGGCGGCGCGGACGCGCTCGCGGTCGACCTTGCCGAAGCGGCCGGCCGGCGGCGCGGGGCGCGCGGCGGGAGCAGCCGGAGCGAGCGCGGCCGGGGCCGGGGCGACCGGGTCCAGCAGCCCGGTGGGACGCGGCAGCGTGCCGCCGACGTTCTTCGGATCGGGGCGCAGGGCGCCGCTCTCGAACGCCCGGATCGCGCGCTCCAGCAGCGATTCCGTGGTCATTTCGGCGGGAGCCTGGGGGCGATGGTGCTCGGTCATCTCGGGCCCTTTCACGCGACCATGCCGCGCTGGATGATCTCGACCGCGACGAGCAGCGCGAACAGTCCGCCCAATGCCGCCGTGGCGGCATAGAAGTGCCGGAGCTTGCGGGCGCGATCCTCGATCGCCGCTTCGCCCAGCGTCTGCGAGATCGCGCCGAGCACCGGCAGGCCCAGCGCGTTCTCGAGATCACCGGTGGTATCGAAGGTGGAGCGCAGCTCGCCCACGGCATAGGCGATGCCGACGCCGGCACCGACGCCCGCCAGCAAAACCACGAACAGCAGCAGCGGCCGGTTCGGCGCGATCGGCCGGCGCGGGGTGCTGGGCGGATCGATGATCTGGAACTTGACCGGGTTGGGGCCGTTCTCGGCGGTCTGGCGCAGGCGCAGCGCCTCGCGATCGGCCAGCAGCTTGTCGTACTGCTGCTTGAGCACGTCGTAGTCGCGGCTGATCGACTGGGCCTCGGTGGCCATCGCGGGATTGGCCACCTGCTCGGCGGCGATGCGGGCGAGATCGCTCTCGATCGTGGCGCGGCGGGCCTGGAGCGCCTGGAGGTTGGCCAGGCGCTCGGCGCGCACCGACTGCAGCGAGGCATAGGCGGGGTTGGGCGCGCCGAGGCGATCGCCGCCGGCCGCGTCCTCGGCGCGGACCTGCTGGCGCAGGCTGGCGATCTGGTTGCGGGTGGCGATGACGTCGGGGTGGTTCTCGGTCATGCCGCGCGCGCGCATCTGCGCGAGTTCGGTCTGGAGCTGCGACAGCGTGCCGCGGGCGCCGCCGCCGTTCGGCCCTCCGGAGATCGTCGCCGGCATCGCCGCCATCTGCGCGGTCAGCGAGGCCATCGCGCTCTGCGCGGCGGCGATGTCGCCGTCGAGCGAGCGCAGCGCCGAACGCGACTGCTCCATGCGCTGGACGAGGCTGAGCCCGCCGACCGCGGCTTCGGGATTCTTCGCTTCGAAGGCGATGCGCCGCTGGTCGGCGGCCTGCAGTTCCGCGCCGCGCTGCGCCAGTTGCTGGTCGAGGAAGTCCAGCGTCTGCTTGAGCTGGTCGCGGTTGGTGATGTTCTTCTCGTCGCGGAAGATGTCGATCAGCTTGAGCACGACGGTCTGGGCCAGCCGCGCGTTCTGCAGGTCGGAAAAGCGCATCGAGCTCGATTTCGCCGAGATCTCGAACAGGTTGTCCTGGTCCGCGGTGATCTTGACCGACTTGGCCAGCGCCCCCACCGCGCCTTCCATCGCGCGCTTGGTGGTGACGCCCTCGCCGAGCGCGGTCTCGCGGATCACCTTCTCGAGGTTCGCGGACGAGGTCAGCGTGTTGCGGACGCGGTCGATGTCGCTGCGGCGCTGCGCCTCGCCGATGCCGACCTGCGCGGCGAGCAGGTCGTCGAGCTGGACGAAGATGCGGGCGTGCGATTCATAGGTGTTGGGCACCATCGCCACCACCACCCAGCCGGCGATGCTGACCGCCCAGGCCACGCCCAGCGCCAGCCAGCGTTTCTGCCAGATGCCGTGGAAAGCGCTGCGAACGTCGTCGTATACGGAGTTCATGTCTTGGACTTTCGCTGACGCCGCTCAGAACACGCTTTCGGGAATGATGATCACGTCGCCGGGCATCAGCATCACGTTCGCCTTGCTGTCGCCCTTCTTGATCAGGTCGCTGACGCGGATGCCGAACTCCTGCTGGTGGCCGGTCTGCTTGTCGAAGCGGATCAGCCGCGCCTTGTTGCCGGCCGCGTATTCGTTGAGCCCGCCGACCGCGATCATCGCGTCGAGCAGCGTCATGTTGGCGCGATAGGGCAAGGAGGCCGCCTTGCCCGAGGCGCCGACGATGCGGACCTGCTGGCTGAAGGTGCCCGCGAACTTGTTGACGATCACCGAGACCAGCGGGTCCTGGATGTACTGCGAAAGCTGGAGGCGGATGTCCTCGGACAGCATCGACGGGGTCTTGCCGACGGCCGGGATGTCCTGGATCAGCGGGGTGGTGATGCGGCCGTCAGGGCGCACCTGGACTTTCGCGCCGAGCTCGGGATTGCGCCAGACGAAGATGGTCAGCTCGTCGAGCGGGCCGATGATGTAGTCCTCGCCGGGGCCTTCCTGCGCCGCCACGAAGTTGGCCGGGGGCAGCCGCGTGGCGGAGCCGCCCGCCGTGCAGCCGCCGAGCGCCATGCAGGCGACCGCGGTACCGGCGAGCAGGCGGGCTATCGGCGAACTCGGCATAGACATTCCCTTCAGGAGCCGCGAACCGCCCGGAAATCCTGGGGACGGACGGCGCGGCTGATCCTGCCGGGCTATCGAGGAAATAGGTAAACATCCCGTTAGTATTGCCGTGTCGCGGCCCCGCGATTCCGGGCTTTCCGGCTGCGGGCCTGTCATTTCCTGATAAATTCAACCGATGAAGGGCTTAAGAAATTGGCAGCAATCGCACCGGTTTTCCGACCTCGGCGTCGCAGTCGGAAGGTCCGCTTCAGACCAGCATTTCCAGCGCCGGCCCTTGCCCGAGGAACGCCGACGGGCTGGCCGAGGCGCCATAGGCCCCGGCGCAGAACACCGCGACGAGATCGCCCGGTTCGGCGCGGGGAAAGCCCGCCTTGTCGGCCAGCCGGTCGAGCGGCGTGCACAGGCAGCCGACGATGCTCGCCTCCTCCTCGACTTCGGCCGCGAACCGGGTGGCGATCGCCACCGGGTAGTTGCGCCGCACCACCGTGCCGAAGTTCCCCGAAGCGGCCAGCTGGTGATGCAGGCCGCCGTCGGTGACGAGGTAGACCTCGCCGTGGCTCTCCTTGCGATCGACGACGCGGCACAGGTAGACGCCCGCCTCGCCGACCAGGTAGCGGCCCAGTTCCACGCAGAACTGCGTATCCGCGGCGTCCGGCCCGAGCGCGTCGAGCCGCTCGCCCAGCGCCGCGCCGATCGCAGCGAGGTCGACCGGGGTGTCGCCCGGGAAATAGGGGATGCCCATGCCGCCGCCGAGGTTGCAGTGCGGCAGCGGCACCCCGGCCTCTGCCGCCAGCCGCAACGCCAGCGCCACGGTCTGGGACTGGGTCTCGATCACCGCCGCGCTGTCGAGCGATTGCGATCCGGCGAAGATGTGGAACCCCCGCCAGTCCACCCCGGCCGCGACCAGCCGCCGCGCCAGCGCCGGCACCCGCACCGCGTCGATGCCGAACGGCTTGGCGCCGCCGCCCATCTTCATGCCCGAGCCCTTGAGGTCGAAATCGGGATTGACCCGGATCGCCAGCCGCGGCGTCACCCCCAGCCGCTGGCCGATCGCCAGCGCGCGGTCGGCCTCGCCCTCGGATTCGCAGTTCAGCGTCACCCCCGCCGCGATCGCCGCCTCGAGCTCCCGGTCGCGCTTGCCCGGCCCGGCGAACGAGACCCGCCGCGGGTCGATGCCGACCCCGCGCAGGATCGCCAGTTCCCCGCCCGAAGCGATGTCGAACCCGTCGACCAGCCCGGCCATGTGCGCGACCAGCGGCGAATAGGGATTGGCCTTGACCGCATAATGCAGCGCCAGCCGCGCCGGCATCGCCGCGCGCAGTTGCGCGACCCGCGCGTCGAGCAGCGACGTCGCATAGACGAACAGCGGCGTGTCCCCGGCCCGCGCCACGAGATCGGTGACCGGCACGCCATCGACCGCGAGCACGCCGTCGACGCAGCCCCAGCCGGGCGGGATCGGCCCCAGCGGCTTGCCGGCCGGCTTCATGCCGCCAGTGCCCGGATCTCGGCCTGGAGGCCGCTGCGGTCGAGCTTGCCGTTCGGCCCGACCGGCATCGCCGCGCGCCAGTGAATCACGCGCGGCTGCATGAAGTTGGGCAACTCCCGCCCCAGCGCACGCGGCAGCTCCGCCTCGGCCACCGCCGGGTCGATCCCCGGCGCCGGCCGCGCCACCAGGTGAACCGCCTGCCCGAGCCGCGCATCGGGAATGCCCAGCGCCACCGCCTCCGCCACCAGCCCGGTCGCCACTGCGGCGTCCTCGACCTCCTGCGGGCTGATGCGGTTGCCGGCCGACTTGATCATCGCGTCGCGCCGCCCGACGAAATAGAGCAGGCCATCGGCGTCGCGCCGCACCCGGTCGCCCGACCACACCGCCATGCCGCCATAGCGCGAGGCCGCCGGCGCCGGGCGATAGCGCTCGGCGGTGCGCTCCGCGTCGCGCCAGTAGCCCTGCGCCACCAGCGGCCCGCAATGGACCAGTTCGCCTTCCTCGCCATCGGCCGCGACCGCGCCGGCATCGTCGATCACCAGGATCTCGGCATGGGGGATGGCCTTGCCCATCGAGGTCGGGTGCGTGTCGATCAGCGCCGGATCGAGGTAGGTCGAGCGGAACGCTTCGGTCAGCCCGTACATCGCGTAGAGCCGTGCCTGCGGGAACAGCGCGCGCAGCCGCCGCACCAGCTCCGGCGTCAGCGCCCCGCCCGAATTGGTCAGCCGCCGCAGCTTGCCCGCCGTTTCCGCCGGCCAGTCGAGCTCCGCCAGCTGCACCCACAGCGGCGGCACGCAGGCCAGGGTAGTGACGCCGTGGCGGTCGATCGCCTTCACCACGTCGCGCGGGGTCAGGTAGTCGAGCGGGACCGCGCTGGCCCCGGCGTACCAGTGCGACAAAAGCTGGTTCTGGCCATAATCGAACGACAGCGGCAGCACCGCCAGCGCGCGATCGTCCTCGGCGAGGCCGAGATAGGTCGCCACCGCCTCCGCCCCCAGCCACATGTTGGCGTGGCTGAGCATCACCCCCTTGGGCCGGCCGGTCGAGCCGGAGGTGTAGAGGATCGCCGCCAGCTCGGCCGGATCGGCCCGCGACGGACCCAGCGGCGCCGCCGTCGCCGCCCCGGCGAGCAGCTCGCCCTCGCCCAGCAGCGCGCAGGATGCCGGCACGTCGCCCGGTTCCAGCGTCTGCAACCGCGCCGGTGTCCCCGCCAGCAGCGCCGCGCCGCTGTCGGCGAGGATATGCGCGACCTGCGCGCGCTTGAGCAGCGGGTTGACCGGCACGTGCACCAGCCCGGCGCGGGCGCAGGCCAGCGGCATCAGGCAGGTCAGCTCGCCCTTGGCGGCCCAGGTGGCGACGCGCGCGCCGGGTTCGGGCACGCGCTGCCGCAGCCATCCCGCAAGCCGGGACAAACGCGATCTTAAGGCCTCGTAGCTAAGCACGCCGTCGCGCAGGACCAGCGCGGGCGCATCGTCCCGCCCCCGCAACGCGAGATGGTCAAGCGGCCGGATCGCGGTTTCAGGGGTCGTGGAAATGGCTCGGGCTCCGCAAGCGAGGTGTAACCGTGATTTCGGTCGCTTACCACGACGATCTTAAGGAAGTGCAAGACAGCGCCCCCCTCGCGGCGCTGCTCGACGCGCCGGCGGCGGCGGCGCCGTTCGACCGCCTCGCCTGGTGGCAGGGGCTGGCGCGCGATTGCGGCCTGGCGCCGTTGCTGGCGGTGGCGCGCGATGGCGACGACGCGGCGGTGCTGCCGCTGCAGCGGACCGGCGCCGGCCTGCAGGCGTTGGCCAACTGGTATTCGTTCCGGGTCCGCCCGGTGGTCACCCCCGGCGCCGACTCGCGCGCGCTGCTGACCCGCCTCGCCGCCGATCTCGCCCGGCGCGACGGGCGGCTCACGCTCGCGCCCGTGCCCGACGAGCACGGCGAGGCCCGGCTGCTGGCGGAAGCGTTCCGCGCTGCCGGCTGGTTCGTCGATGTCTGCCCGTGCGACACCAACCACGTCCTCGCGGTCGGCGGGCGCAGCTATGCCGAATACCTGGCCGGGCGCCCCGGCCCGCTGCGCACGACGCTGAAGCGCAAGGCGCGCAAGGTCGTGGTCTCGCTGTTTCACCACTTCGACGACGCCGCCTGGGACGCCTACGAGGCGATCTACGCACAAAGCTGGAAGCCCGAGGAAGGCTCGCCCGCGTTCCTGCGCCGCTTTGCCGAGGCCGAGGGCGCCGCCGGCCGCCTGCGCATGGCGGTCGCCTATGCCGCGATCGACGGCATCGTCCAGCCGGTGGCGGCGCAGTTCTGGACGGTGGAGGGCGGCACCGCCTACATCCACAAGCTCGCCCACGTCGAGGCGGCCAAGCCGCTGTCGCCGGGGACGACGCTGTCGGCCGCGCTGTTCGAGCAGGTGATCGACCGCGACGGCGTCGATTTCGTCGATTTCGGCACCGGCGACGATGGCTACAAGCGCGACTGGATGGAGTTCCAGCGGCCGCGCTATCGCCTGTCGATGCTCAGGCCGGGCAACCCGCGCCACTGGCCCCGAATCGCACGGCTGGTGCTGCGCCGACTTGCGGGAGGCCGCGAGCATGGCTAGTGCGCCCCCACTTTCCGTTTCGTCCGCTTCGGGGTGCTTGATGTCCGACGATACTGACCGGCAACTGCGCAGCATCCTGGGCGACGTGCTCGGGCTGTCCGCCGATCGCGTCGCCGCCTTCGACGATGCCACCGGCCTGTTCGGCGATCTGCCGGAGCTGGACTCGATGGCCGTCGCCGGCCTGCTGACCGAGATCGAGGACCGGCTCGACATCGTCATCGACGACGACGAGGTCGATGGCGACCTGCTCGCGGACTTCGGGGCGCTGCGGCGTTTCGTCGAGGCGAAGCGCGCCGGGTGACGCGGCGTTGACGCCGGTCACCTGGCCCTGCCCGGACGCCGCTGGCGGGCTGGTGCGCGAACTGGCGCTGGTGACGGGCTCGGGCCGGCCGCGCCGCGTGCTCGTCGTCCCCGCGCTGTTCGAGGAAGCCAACAAGCTGCGGCGCTTCACCGTCGAGACGATGCGCCGGCTCGATGCCGCCGGCATCGACGCGGTGCTCCCCGACCTGCCCGGCACCAACGAAAGCCTGCAACCGCTGGCGACGCAGACGCCCGAGGGCTGGCGTGCGGCGATGACGGCGGCGGCGGCGCATTTCGGAGCCACCCACGTGCTGGCGATCCGCGGCGGCGCGCTGGTCGCGCCGGCGGCGCTGCCGGGCTGGCTGCTCGCCCCGGTCAAGGGCGCGGGCGTGCTGCGCCAGATGCTGCGCGCGCGCATCCTCGCGCGGCGCGAGGCCGGGGTGGAGGAGACGCAGGACGCGCTGCTCGCGGAGGGCCGCGCGCACGGGCTGGAACTCGCCGGCTATCGCCTCGGCGCCGGCTTCATCGCCGCGATCGGTGCGCTCGAAGCCGAGACGACGGACCGCATGACGGTGACGCCGGAGCTGCTGCAGGGCCCGGGCCTGTGGCTGCGCGCCGAGCCTGGCGAAAGCCCGGCGCAGGCCGATGCGCTGGCGGCGATCGTTGCCGTCGGCATGGCCTGGGAGGCGGCGCCGTGAACCGCCGCGATTTCCTGGCGATCCCGTGCGAGGGCGCGACGCTGATGGCGACGCTGGACCTGCCCGCCGGCGGCGCGGCCCGCAGCGGCCTGCTGGTCGTCACCGGCGGCAACGAGATCCGTTCCGGCGCCTGGAACGGCCACGCCCTGCTGGCGGCGCGGCTTTCCGCGCAAGGCCACGCGGTGCTGCGCTTCGACCGGCGCGGGATCGGCGACAGCGACGGCGCCAACGCCGGATTTCGCGGCAGCGCCGCCGATATCGCGGCGGCACTGGCGGCGTTCCGCGCCGAAGTGCCGGGGCTCCGGCGCGTGGTCGGCTGGGGCAATTGCGACGCCGCCAGCGCGCTGATGCTCGGCGCCGGCTGCGATTGCGATGCGCTGGTCCTGTCCAACCCGTGGACTTACGCGCACGACGACGACGCCGGCGGTGCGGACGAGCCCGCGCCCGCGCCGCTCACCGCCACCGAACTGCGCGCGCACTACCGCGCGCGGCTGCTCAACCCGGCGGCGCTGCGGCGCCTGCTGACCGGCGGGGTGCCGCTCGGCAAGCTGGCGCGCAGCCTCGTCGGCCTGTTCCGCAAGCCGCCGCCGCCCGGCACGCTGGCGCAGGACATGGCCGCCGGGCTGGCGCGGTTCGATGGCCCGGTGCAATTGCTGGTGGCAGAGCGCGATCGCACCGGCCAGGCGTTCCTGGCGGCGTGGGACCGGGACGACGCGCGGATCGCCCGCTGCCCGGATGCCACGCACAGCTTCGTCGAGGCGCACGCGCAACAATGGCTGGAAGCGCGGCTGCTCGCGGCGCTGGCCGGCTGACGGTCAGTCCAGCGGGGACCAGGGCCGCTCGTCGGCCTCTTCCAGTTCGCCGGTCGGGCGCTCGGTCACCGTCGCCGCGGGCAGGTGGTCGATCACCGCGTTGAGCAGCGCGGTCATGCCCTTGCCGGTCGCGCCCGAGACGGGGTAGACCTTGCGCGCACCGGCGGCCTTGAGCTCCTTGATGAAGGCCTTGACCAGTTCCTCGTCGACGAGGTCGATCTTGTTCAGCGCGATCAGCCGCGGCTTCTCGTCGAGCCCCTCGCCATAGGCCTCGAGCTCGCCCTCGACGATCTCCAGCGCCTCGGCGGGATCGGTCCCGGTGATGTCGATCAGGTGGATCAGCACCCGGCATCGTTCGATATGGCCAAGGAAGCGGTCGCCGATGCCGGCGCCGTCGGCGGCGCCCTCGATCAGGCCGGGGATGTCGGCCAGCACGAACTCGCGCCCCTTGTGGCGGACGACGCCGAGCTGCGGCTTCAGCGTCGTGAACGCATAGTCGCCGACCTTGGCCTTGGTGTTGGTGATCTGGTTGATGAAGGTCGACTTGCCGGCGTTGGGCAGCCCGACGAGGCCGACGTCGGCGAGCAGCTTGAGCCGCAGCCAGACGTACATTTCCTCGCCCGGCCAGCCGGTGCCGTGGTTGCGCGGCGCGCGGTTGGTGCTGGTCTTGTAGCTGGCGTTGCCGCGCCCGCCGTCGCCGCCGCGCAGCAGCACTTCGCGCTGCCCGGCCTCGGTCATGTCGAGCAGCACGGTCTCGCCGTCGTCGGAGATCACCTGGGTGCCGACCGGCACCGCGATCACCAGGTCGTCGGCGCCGGCTCCGGTGCGGTTCTTGCCCATGCCGTGCCCGCCGCGCTGGGCCTTGAAGTGCTGCTTGTAGCGGAAGTCGATCAGCGTGTTCAGCCCGGGCACCGCCTCGAAGATGATATCCCCGCCCTTGCCGCCGTCGCCGCCGTCGGGCCCGCCGTACTGGATGTACTTCTCGCGCCGGAACGACACACCGCCGGGGCCGCCGGCACCGGAGCGAATGAATATCTTGGCCTGGTCGAGAAAATGCATGGGCGGGGTTCTAGCGTTCGAAGCAACGAAAGTCGCGCAAGCTTTGCGACAAGGACCAGTGCGCCGAGAATTGCCTCAGCCCGGAGCGAGAATGGTGCGGTTCGAGAACCGGCGCGCAGCGGCCTTGATGGCCGTGAGCACCGGAAGCGCAGAACAGCGCCATTCGCAGCCCGGGATGTGGCAATTATCGGTGCACTGGTGGAGCCGAGGGGGATCGAACCCCTGACCTCGTCATTGCGAACGACGCGCTCTCCCAGCTGAGCTACGGCCCCGTTCCAGTGCGAGACGCGAAGCCTAAGCCTCGCGAAGAGCGGCCCCCTTAGCGAAGGAGGCCGCGCCATGGAAGGGTTATTTTCGCAAAATCGCGCGCGCCTTCATCGCGAGCCGGGATAGGCCTGCGCCGTGGTCGTCGCCGGGCCGGCGGCGGGCGTCGCCGGCAGGGTGATCGTCACCGGCACCGGCGCCGGCTGGTACCGGGCCTTCCAGTCGGCCAGCGCGGCGCGATAGGCGTCGTAGCTGCGATAGAAATTGTCGTAGACGATCTCGATGTTCGGCAGGCTGCGCGCGGCGAAGGCGTCGAGGTCCTTCGACGTGACCCCCGCCATGTCGCGGTTGACCGCCTGGACCGCGTCGCAGAACTCGCCCTGCACCGGCGGCAGCGCGAAGTGGTTGTAGACCGCAGTCATGTACAGCTCGCGCGGGCGGATGTAGCCGGCGCCGTACTTGCCCTTGAACTCGCTGTCGATGGTGCGGTTGGTCGCCGCCAGCTTCTTCGCGTGGGTCTTGAGGAACGCGCGATAGGCCACGACGATGTCGGCATGGCGCGGGTCGAGGCAGTTCAGCGCCGCGACGTTGAACGCCGAGCGCAGGTTCCAGGTCGTCTGCGCCGGGGTGATGTTGCGGTTGACGCTCTCGCGCAGGCCGTCGGCGCCGAGCGCGGGCACCGGCAGGTTGTCGGGCGCGTTGTTCGGGGCGAGCGGGCGCGGCGGGGTCGGCACCACCAGCTTGGGCGGCGGCGGTGGCGGCGGCGGCGGTGGCGGCGGGCTGGAACAGGCGGCAACGCCGGCCAGCAGCGTGGCGACCAGCGTCAGCCGGAACGGGCGCGACATTCGTGGAATCTCCCCATGCATCTGGCGGCGGCGCATAGCGGCGTTTGGCTTTCGCGTCGATGAAGCAATCCCGGACGCACGACGCCCGGCGCGCCGAAACGCGCCGGGCGCAGGACCGGTCGAAATGCGTTAGCGGCGATCGCCCATGAAGCTGAGCAGGAACTGGAACAGGTTGATGAAGTCGAGGTAGAGGCTGAGCGCGCCCATCACCACGACCTTGCCGACGAACTCGGTGCCGGCGACCTGCCAGTAGGTCTGCTTGAGGCGCTGCGTGTCATAGGCGGTCAGCCCCGCGAACAGCAGCACGCCGACGATCGAGATCGCCAGCCCCAGCCCCGGCATCGGGAAGAACGCGTTGATCAGCATGGCGATGAGGATGCCGAACAGCCCCATCGTGAAGAACGCGCCCATCCCCGAGAGGTTGCGGCGGGTGGTGTAGCCGACCAGGCTGAGCCCGGCGAACGCGCCGGCGGTGGCGAAGAACGTCGCCGCGATCGAGGCGCCGGTGTAGACGAAGAAGATCGACGACAGCGACAGCCCCATCGCCACGCTGAAGCCCCAGAAGCAGGCCTGCAGCGTCGAGGTGCGCATCCGCGTCAGGCCGAAGCTCATCGCCATGACGAAGCCGAGCGGGGCCAGCGCCACCAGCCAGCGCAGCGGGGTGCCGAACACCGCCGCCGCCATGCCCGAGCGCGCGAACAGCAGCGCGACCACGCCCGACAGCAGCACGCCCGAGGCCATGTAGTTGTAGATCGAGAGCATGTAGCGCCGCAGCCCGGCATCGACCGTGGCGGCGCGCGCACCCGCAACGCCGGTGGAAGCGCCGAAACCCGTGCCGGTCGGCTGGGGATCGTTCCAGATGGCCATATCGAGGGTTCTCCAGTGGCCGCGCGCGGCAATCGCGCCGGCAATGTCGTGCATATCGGCCTTGATCGGCCCGGTTTCAAGCGAAACCGATTGATTTTCCGGTCACGATTTGTCGCACCGCAGCCATGAACGAAGCGATAACGTGCCGATAACGCGCCCAAAACGCGGCCATGACGCGGCGTGAACCGGACGCATCCGATCAGCCGCGCGCCGCGGCCGCCATCTCCACGCCGCGATCGCGTGCCGCCGTCAGGCACGCGGCGACGAGATCGCCCAGCGCCCCGCCGGCGTCGAGCACCCGCAATCCCGCCTCGGTGGTGCCCCCCGGACTGGCCACGCGCCGCGCCAGATCGCCCGGCGCCTGGCCGGAGGAAGCCGCCAGCAGCCCCGCGCCCTCGACCATCGCCAGCGCCAGGCGCTGCGACTGGTCCGCCGGCAACCCCAGCCCCGCCCCGGCCTGCGCCAGCGCATCGATGAAGCGATAGACGAATGCCGGGCCCGATCCGGCCAGCGCCGTCACCGCGTCGAACAGGGCTTCGGGCACCCATTCCGGCTGGCCCAGCGGCGCCATCAGCGCGGTGACCTGCGCGCGCAAGCCCTCCGCGGCGGCGTCGCTGGCCAGCGCCACCGGCGACTTGCCGATCGCCGCCGCCAGGTTCGGCATGATCCGCACCGGCGCCCGCGCCGCCGGAAAGCGTTCCGCCAGGCTGGCGAGCTCGACCCCCGCCAGGATCGACAGCAGCACCGTATCGCTGCCGACGAGCGGCGCCAGCACCGGCGCCACCTCGTCGAGCAATTGCGGCTTCACCCCCAGCAGGATCGCGTCGAAGCGCCCGTCGGCGGGCAGCGTGCGCAGCAGCGTCACCCCGGCCGGCGCCGCCGCCAGCACCGGATCGACGACAGTGACCCGCGCCGGATCGAGACATCCCTTGTCACCGGCGCCGCCCCCGGCGGCCAGCCAGCCGGCCAGCATCGCCCCGCCCATGTTGCCGCAGCCAACGACCAGCAGCGATCCAGGCCAGGCCAGCGTGTCAGCCACCTCAGGCCTCCCCGGCGGCATCGACCAGCGCGCTCGCCAGCGCCTCGGTCGGGGACTTGTCGCCCCACAGGATGAACTGGAACGCCGGATAGAAGCGATCGCATTCCTCGATCGCCAGCTCGACCATGGTCTGCGCCTGCGACAGCGTCAGCATGCCATCGTCGCCAAGCAGCAGGCCGTGGCGGTAGAGCAGCACCCAGCCGTTCGACCAGATGTCGAAATGGCCGAGCCAGAGCTGCTCGTTGATCAGCCCCATGACCTCGAACACCGCCGGGCGCTTGTCCTCGGGCACGCGGATGTCGGGCAGGCACAGCAGTTGCAGGACGTTGTCCTCCGCCCGCCAGATCGCGCGGAGCTGGTACGTCGCCCAGGAGCCCTGGATCTCGCCGTTGAGCTCTTCCTCGCCGGCGAACTCGTACGTCCAGCCATGGGCCTCGAACAGCTGGCCCAGCATCTCGACCGGGGCGGCGTCCTCGTGGCGTTCGGCGCGGCCATGCGGGGCGCGGGCTACCATGGCAAAGGACTCTGGCGGGGCGTGCAACTCGTCATGGGCCGGGAGATGCCCCCGACCGCCCTCGAACGACAATCCGGCAATCGCTCGCGGCTGCGCATAACTCGACAAGCCTGTTCACAGCGTGTGGAAAAGTGGCGGAAAACGGCGGGATTCAGCGGCATTCGCAGAAGCAACGCACCGGGGAGCTGCTGGTGCCCCTAGAGCCCGTCGACGACCTGTCCCGCCGGGCTGGTCCAGACGAAGGCGTCGTCGTAGCCGCCCTTGTGCAGCTTCGCGGTGAAGGCGTCCGCCGCCTTCTCGGTCTCGAACGGCCCGATCAGCAGGCGGTTGGTCCGCCCCCATTCGCTGGTCCAGGCCTTGCGGCCGCGGAACAGCTCGGCATCGTCCTTCTGCAACCGCCGCCAGTCGAACTCGAGCCGGCTCTCGGCGCGGCCGACACCGACCTGGACCCAGATCCGGCTGGGATTGGGCGGCGGCGGCGGCGGGGGCGGCGGCGCCGGACGGGCCGGGGTGATCTTGCGGATATCGACCGCGCCGGCGCGCGGCGTCACTTCCGCCGGCCCGGTGGCGAGCGCCGCGAAGGCGTCCGCGAAGCTGGGGCGGGCGGGCCGCGGCGGCGGGG
>JAGWUH010000039.1 GCA_028868535.1 Sphingomonadales bacterium
CGGCATCTACGGCCGCTGGTTCGAGGCCGATTCCTCCCCCACCCCCACCCTCAAGCGCGTCAAGCTGGCCGACCTGCGCGATCACCTGCCGCCCGACACCCCGATCGTCACGGCCGAGGAACGCGCCGGGGAACTGCGCCGCCGCGTCCGCGCCTGCCAGCGCCGCCGGCGCTGGTGAGGCACCTCCGGGGACGCCCGATGTCGCCAAGACGATGAATCCGCGCCCCCCTTGTCGCCACCGCAAACCCCTGCGAACACTCGCAGGAAACGGGAGTACGGACACATGAGCAATCTCGACGGATTGGGCTACAACGGCAAGACCTGCGTGGTCACGGGTGGCTCCAGCGGCATGGGCGAACAGGTCGCCCGCATCCTCGGCGAACTCGGCGCCACGGTGCACATCGTCGATATCCAGCCGGCCAGGGTTGCCTGCGCCAGCTTCACCCAGTGCGACCTCAGCGACTTCGCCGCCGTGCGTGCCGCTGCCGAAAAGCTCGCGGGGCTAGGTCCGATCGACTTCGTCTTCCCTTGCGCCGGCCTCTCGCCGCAGGTGAAGGGCCCGCTCTACTGCATGCAGGTCAACTACATCGGCACCCGCCTGTTCGTGGAAAGCCTGCTGCCGGCGGTCCGCGACGGCGGCTCGATCGCGCTGATCAGCTCGGACGCGGCGATGGGCTGGCAGGCCAACACCGCGCAGCGCATGCAGATGCTGGCGATCGCCGATCCCGACGCGGCATTGGCCTGGGTCCAGGAAGATCCGGACACCCGCCTGAAGGATGGCTACACCACCTCGAAGGAAATGCTGGTGGTCTGGGTGGCGAATGCCGCGGTCAAGCTCGGCAACGAGCGCCGCATCCGCCTCAACGCGATCGGCCCGTGCCCCACGAAGACGGCGTTCTTCGAAGCCTCGCCGGAGCTCGAATCGAGCGGTTTCCTCGACGCCTGGCCCTACCCCTCGCTGGGCCGCATGGCGACGGCGGAGGAACAGGCCTGGCCGCTGATCCTGCTGGCCTCGCCGCTGAACGGCGCCGTCACCGGCACCTTCCTCTACACCGACCAGGGCTTCGCGACCGGCGTGTTCACCGGCGCGATCGATCCCGGCTTCATGTCGGGCGCCGCCCCCAAGTAAGGTACGTTCGCGATGACAGACACTTCGCCCCCGCCGCCCAGGCGCCCCCGCCCCAAGCTCGACGACGACAACCGGGCCTTCTGGACCGGCGGCGCCGAAGGCAAGCTCAACATGATGCAATGCGG
Source organism: Sphingomonadales bacterium (assembly GCA_028868535.1). Lineage (GTDB taxonomy): Bacteria > Pseudomonadota > Alphaproteobacteria > Sphingomonadales > Sphingomonadaceae > Novosphingobium. Next base: position 1,255 of record JAGWUH010000039.1, read on the forward strand.
CGATTGCGGGGAGTTCACCCACCCCCCGCGCCAGATCTGCCGCCATTGCCTCAGCGAGAACATGGCCGCCCGCGCGGTGGCCGGGACCGGCGCGATCGACACTTTTACCATCAATTACCAGCCGTGGATGCCCGGCCTGCCCGTCCCGTTCGTGATCGCGCGCGTCCGGCTCGACGGCGTCCCCGGCGTGGTGCTCACCACCAACATCGTCAACTGCGACCCCGAAAGCGTCGACTTCGACGACCGGGTCAAGGTCACCTTCGACGAGCAGGACGGCATCTGGTTCCCCGTATTCGAGAAGGTTGGCTGAGATGGCCCGCGAAGCATACATTTCCGGCGTGGGCCAATCCGAAGTCGGCGTTCGACTGGCCCGCTCGCCGATGGGACTGACCAAGGACGCGATCATGGAGGCGCTGGCCGATGCCGGGCTGACGATCGGGCAGATCGACGGCGTCGCCTCCTATCCGGGCAAGAGCCACGGCTACCTGGGCTTCTCCCCGGTCGGCGTCGACGAAGTGATCGAGCAGTTCGGCATCAAGGCCCGCTGGCACTTCGGCGGCGGTGAGATCCCGGCGCAGCTCTCGGCGATCGCGATTGCCGCCGATGCGGTCCGCAACGGCCACGCGCGCCACGTCATCTGCTTTCGCACCGTCTACGAGGCGGCGGCGATGGCCCGCCCGGATGAGTTCCCCGCGCTGCGCCGCGACACCGTCGAGGGTTATTCGCAGTGGACCGCGCCCTATTTCGCGATCAGCGCCGCCTGCTGGGTGGCGCACACCGCGATGCGCCAGATGAAGCGCCACGGCATGACGCGCGAACAGCTCGCGCAGGTCGCGCTCAACGCCAACCGCAACGCGCTGCTCAACCCGCGCGCCGGCAACATCACGAAAAAGCCGCTGACGCTCGACGAGTACATGGCCGCACGCCCGATCACCTCGCCGTTCTGCCTTTACGACTGCGATCGCTTCAGCGACGCCTCGACCGTGGTGATCGTCTCGGCGGGCGATGCCCTCGACGAGGTTTCGGCCAACCCGGTGCGCATCGCCGCCACCGCCGGCAGCGTCGATCGCTGGTCGTGGGACCAGCCGGACTACATGGCCAGCTACCCGACCGGCAAGGAGCTGTGGACCAAGACCGACTACAAGCCCAAGGACGTCGATACCGTCCAGTTCTACGACGGCTTCGCGTTCTTCCCGATCGGCTGGCTCGAGGCGCTTGGCTTCTGCGACATCGGCGAGGGCCACAGGTTCATCGAGGGTGGCACCCGCATCGCGCGTGACGGCGAGCTGCCGCTGAATACCGGCGGCGGCCAGCTCGGCGCCGGCCGGCTGCACGGCTTCGGTTTCGCGCACGAGGCCGTCACCCAGTTGCGCGGCAAGGCCGGGGCCCGCCAGATCCCGGGCGACCCCAGGGTGGCGGTTGCCACCTCGGGGGGCGGCCCGCTGGCGGCGGCGCTGCTGCTGGCCCGGGACTGAGCGATGGCGCGGGTCTCGGTCGCGACGGTCGCCCAGGCGCCGACCGTCGCACCGGCCGAGGCCCATGCCCACTTCCGGTCCGGCGGCGGCATCACCCGCCGCGTGGTCGGCGGCGATCGGGTGCCGCTGCGTCTTCACCTGCACGAACTGGCCGCCGGCGACACTCTGACGCTCGCGCCCCCGCACCACGCGATCGTCGTCAACGTCTGGACCGGCCCCGTCACGGCCGGCCCGACCATCCTCCCCGCCGGCTCGACCGCGCTGGTCGAACGCGGCGGCAGCCTTTCGCTCGTCGCGCAGGAGCCTGCCCGGGTGCTGGTCTTCACCAGCGCTTCGCCCGGCAACGCGTGCAGCGAGGGGCGCGTCCACCTGCTCCCGGCCGATCGTGTCCCGCGCTGCGCCGATCTGGGCGGGAGCAGCGGCGTCGGCGGGGGCATGCACGCCGATGCCTCGATGCCCACGTGCCCGGTCTGGCTGCACGAAAACACGCTCCCGGGCTTGCCGCCCGACACGCTCGACAGCGGAGCGGGCGTCCACTGCCATTCGGAAGACGAGATCATCTTCGTCATCGATGGAGAGATCCGGCTCGGCAATCGCATCTCGGGGCCAGGGACCGCCCTGTTCATCGCGGCCGGCACGATGTACGCCTTTCTCCCCGGGCCGGCGGGATTGCACTTCATCAACTTCCGCGCCGCCCGGCCCGGCGACATCCGCTTCGCCCGGGGCCAGGTCGTCGACGAGGTCGCTTACTGGGCCGATCGCCTGCCGCGGCCGCAGTACCTCTAGGCGCCCCGACGCAGCGAGGGGGCCGATCACCGCAATCGACTTTTCGCATGGCCCGATAACGCCCCCTCGATTGCGGATTCGCGCGTTTTCTGCGAAAGAGACGCATTAAACGCAAACCCTCACGAGGAGACCCCCCATGGCCGAGGCCGACGCCAAGGAAATGGCCCAGAACGCCAAGAAGTACTGGTCAGCAGAAGGCTACACCGACGGCGGCGTGATCCGCGAAGTCGATTACGCCACCCAGTCCGGCGGTCTCGATCCGATGTTCGCCGGCATCAAGATCGTCGACACCGATACCCACATCACCGAGGCGCCCGATCTCTTCACCAGCCGCGCCCCCGCCGCGATGAAGGACAAGATGCCGCACGTGAAGCGGGTGGACGGCACCGATCGCTGGTTCGTCGGCGATCGTGACTTCGGCACGCTCGGCGGCAACGTCATCCGCAAGGACAACAACAAGCTGCTCGGCCGCCTCGCGTTCCGCAAGCTCGAGGACGCCCATCCCGGCGGCCACCAGCTCAAGGAACGCCTCCAGGCGATGGACGACATGGGCGTCTACGCCCAGATCTGCTACCAGAACTCGGGCGTCACCCAGGCCGGCTCGCTGATGAGCCTCGGCGACCCCGAACTCGCCGTGAAGATCGTCCAGATCTACAACGACGCCTCGGCCGAATACCAGCAACAGTCGGGCCAGCGCGTGTTCAACATGGCGCACCTGCCGTTCTGGGACCAGAAGGAGCTGGAAAAGGAAGCGCGTCGCTGCATCGACATGGGCCTCAAGGGCTTCGTCCTGCCCGACACGCCCGAACGCGTCGGCGTGCCCAGCTTCATGCACGACTACTGGACCCCGTTCCTCGAGATGTGCGACGCCACCGGCACCCCGCTCAACTTCCACCTCAATGCCGCGATCGACCCCAACACGCTGACCTGGGAAGGCTTCGCCTTCGAACAGACGCTGTCGGTGGTGGCGACGATGTTCTCGATCGGCAATGCCGCAACGCTCGGCAACTGGATGGTCTCGGGCCGGCTCGACAAGCACCCGAAGCTCAAGATCGGCCTGATCGAGAGCGGCATGGGCTGGGTGCCGTTCGCGGTCGAGGCGCTCGAGCACCAGTTCCAGGAAATGCTGGCGGGCAAGCGCAACGAGCTGCGCAAGGAGCCGTGGGACTACTTCCGCGACCACTTCTGGTGCACCTTCTGGTTCGAGAAGGCCGGCCCGAAGCAGCTGCTCGAAACCATCGGCGTCGACAACGTCATGTTCGAGACCGATTTCCCGCACCCGACCTCGCTCTATCCGGGCGTGCAGGCGCACCTCAAGGACGTGCTCGGCGGCTACAGCCACGAGGTCCGCAAGAAGGTGCTGCAGGACAACGCGGTCAAGCTCTACAACCTGCCGATCGTCTGATCGCGGGACCAACATCCGGAAGGCCGCGTCGGAGGCAACTCCGGCGCGGTCTTTTCTATTCGTCCCCGGTCGGGGCAATCGCCCCGGGCGGCGGCAGGGGCTGGCTGAAATCCTCGACCGGGATCGGTCCGATCAACTCGCCATCGTCCCACTCGATCTCGCGATAGTCACCCTTGTCGAGCCCCAGCGGCGCCAGCGGCGTATAGACATAGCGGCTGAAGGCAAAGACCGTCCGCGCGCGCGCGGTCGCCAGGGCTCCGCGCACCTCCGCGGGGGCGACCATGGCCCCGCGATAACCGCCGGATGCCCAGGAATCCGACGCCGAAGGATTGCGCATCGCCACCAGCGGAAACGGACAATCGGGCCGGTGGAAGCGCAGCCTGCACGCCTCGGTGACGATCACCGCGATCGATTCGTGCGCTACCAGCAGCGCCGCCTGGCCTGATGGCCCGGGGGCGTCGACAACGACGCGCCAATCCTGCGGATGCGGGATCGCATCGTCCTCCGCACGTTCGACCAGCCCCAGCGCCAGCGCCACCACGGGGATCGCCGCCGCCACCGCCCGCTCCGCGATCCGGGGACGGCGCCCGCGCCCGGGCGTCAGCGCCGCACCCGCCAGCCACGCCGCGAACGTCGCCAGCCAGTGCAGCGTGAAATCGGTTATCACCGGGTGGATCGCGTCGGCCGCCTTGAACAGCACCAGCCCCCCCACCAGCACCGCGAAAGCCATCCGCGTTTCCGCGATTTGCCATGTCCGCGCCACGCCGGCGCCGATCAGGCCCAGCATCAATGCCGATGTCCACCACCCGGCCTGCAGGAGTTGCAGCTTCGCCGTGGCGAAGAAATCCGCCATGTCGAGCGGCTTGATCCAGGCGATGTTGCCGGTGCGGCCGTGCATTTGCTCCGCCACCACCGCCAGTTCCCATCCGGACGCCATCAGGATGGCGAGGTTGGCCAGCAACAGCCGCAGGACAAGCCCCCTGCCCGGTCCCCTCGCGGCAGGCGCCTGGGCGACGACGGCGAAGCTGGCCACCAAAGGCCACAGCAACATCGTCGTGTGGCAATAGACCGCAACAATTGCGCCGCCGGCGTAGAGCCACAGCCCCCCGCGCCGGCCCCGCGATGCCTCCGCCAGCCCGATGAACGACATCGTCGTCGCCAGCTTGGCCAGGCCATAGCCGCGCAAGTACGGCGATTGGTAGATGTCCGACGGCGACAGCGCCAGCAGCAGCACGCAAACCAGCGCCGCGCGCCAGCCCCAAACCCGCCGGGCATACCACCCGGCCATCCCGATCTGCGCCAGCGAAATCGCCAGCGGCAGCGCGCGCAGCGCTTCCGGCTCGAACGGCACCACCATCCGCCACAGCTTCAGCAGCGAATAGAACAGCGGCGGATTGGTCTCCCGCGCCAGCCACCAGCCCCACAGCTGGCCCAACCGATGGTCGGAGAAATAGAGCGAGGCATACTCGTCGAATGCCAGCGAGCTGCCCGCCTGCTCCAGCCGCAACCCGACCGCCAGCGCAAAGGCCGCGACAAACAGCGCGACAACGCCCGCCCGAGCGACACCGGAGCGGGCAGGATGGGGCGACGGGCGACGGTCCACGCCCCTTTCTAGAGTGTTTTTCGAACGGAGTGGCACACGAAGTGACTCGGAAGAACGCGAAAACAAAAAATCCGGAGCGCCCGATCTGAATCGATCAGATCGGAGCGCGCTCTGGCACGAGGCCGGCGCCGCCGTCAGCGGTCGAGCAGCAGCGAGAACGCCGGTTGCAGGAACAGGTGGCACCCGACCGAGGCCACTTCCGCGGCAACGAAGCCGTTGCGCACGAACAGCCCGGCCCAGACCACCCCGGGGACGATATAGCGCAACGCGTCATAGCCCAGCCCGGCCACGGTCACCGGCATGCCAGAACGCAGCACCACGTTGGCGCCGATGTTGACCATCTGCACCAAAGCCGCCAGCCCGAGCAATTGCGGCAGCGTTCCCCGCCTGCCGCGCCATCGCTGCCACGCCCAGGCCGCGCAGCCGAACGCGAAGAGGCGGTAGAGGACGTTCTCGTTGTAGGCCCGCAGCATGAAATAGGACAATCGCACGCCCAGCGGCTTGCGCAGGAAGGCGACGATCTCCGGGTCCAACCGCCCGCGGAACACGAAGCAGTCGAGCAGCACGACCCAGCCCGCCACGAGCGCGGCCGCGAGCAGGCCGACGGCGACCGGCCCGCCCGGCCCGTGACCGCGCAGGCGCAGCCCCGCGCCGCGCGCGGCCAGCCCGCCGATCACGGCAACCGCCGCGATCACCAGCGCCCGCGCCATCGGCGAACCGCCGGCCAGCGCGGTGTAGAAAACGTCGAACGGTGCGATCCAGCCGACCAGCGCCGCGATCGCCGCGATCAGGATCAGCGTCGACGGCGGTTCGGCGGCGCGGCTCAATGCGGGCCGGCCGCCTTGTCGACCGCGCCGGGAGCTGTCGTCGCGGCAGCCGTCGCCTTCTTTGCCGGCGCCGTGGCCTTGACCATCAGCTGCCACCCCGAAATCACCAGCACGCAGGCCAGCACAGGGCGCAGCCAGTTGTCCGAGGCGCGGGTCGAGAGCAGGCTGCCGAAGATCACCCCCGGGATCGACCCGATCAGCAGGTTGCCGAGCAACGTGAAGTTGATGTCGCCGATCAGCCAGTGGCCAAGCCCGGAAACCAGCGTCAGCGGCACGGCGTGGGCAATGTCGCTGCCGACGATCCGCGCGATCGGCAATTGCGGATAGAGCACCAGCAGCACCGTCACCCCGATCGCGCCCGCGCCGACCGACGAGACCGTCACCGCCACGCCCAGCACTGCGCCCAGCAGCACCGTCTGCCACAGCACGTCACGCGCTTCCTCGACGTGATGCCGTCGCGCCCAGCGGATCAGGTTGTTGCGAAAGAACACCGAGATCGACGTCAGGAACAGCATCACGGCGACGACGACCAGGATGATGCTGGTGGTATGCTTGGCCACCGGGCCATAATGCGCGAGCACCATCAACGTCAGCGCCGCCGCCGGCACGGAGCCCCCGGCCAGGCGCCGCACGATCTTCCAGTCGACGGTTTCGCGCCAGCCATGCACGCCGGTGCCCACCGCCTTGGTCAGCGAGGCATACAGCAGGTCGGTGCCGACCGCGGTCTGCGGGTTCACCCCGAACAGCAGCACCAGCACGGGCGTCATCAGCGAGCCGCCGCCAACGCCGGTCAGCCCGACGAGTACGCCGACGAGTAGCCCCGCGACAGCGTGCAGGCCGTCAAACTGGGTGAAGACGGACATCGGCTCGATCCTTCGCTGGCTTCCCGTGCGGGTTCACCGGTCCGACCATGCCACGTCGCCGTGCCGGCGTCGCCCCCCGAACCTCGCCGCCGACTATAGTCACCCTATGTCTATTCGCAAGATAGACAAACCGCCAGGGCCGAAAGTCTTGCTTGGGCCCCGGCAAGTCGGGCTTCAGCCGAGCATCCGGCCAAAGCGCTCGCGCATGATCGTCTCGGCGTCGCCGATCATCCGGTCGATCAGCTCCTGGCAGGTCGGGATGTCATGGATCAGGCCCTGGACCATGCCGGCCCAGTAGATGCCCGAATCGATGTCGCCCGACTTCAGCATCTCGCGGCCGACCGCGCCGGCCACCAGGTGCTTGATGTCCTCGAACACCGCATCGGGCCGCGCCGAGATTTCGACCACCTGGTCCGAAACCGAGTTCTTGCCCACCCGCGCGGTGTTCTTGAACTTGCGGAAGATCAGGTTGGTGCCACGCTCGTCGTTGCCGACGTAGAGCGCCTTGATGTTGTCATGGATCGGCGCTTCCTTCGTCGCGCAGAAGCGGGTGCCCATGTTCACGCCCTCGGCGCCGAGCGCCAGCGCCGCCACCAGCCCGCGCCCGTCGCCGATGCCGCCCGAAGCCAGCATCGGGATCTTCACCTTGTCCGCGGCCGAAGGGATCAGGATCAGCCCGGGAATGTCGTCCTCGCCGGGGTGCCCCGCGCACTCGAACCCGTCGATCGAGATCACGTCGCAGCCGTTGCGCTCGGCCGAGAGCGCGTGGCGCACCGCGGTGCACTTGTGCAGGATGGTGACGCCGTGCGGCTTCAGCATCTCCCACAGCTCGCGCACCTCGGGCGTGCCGGCGGTCTCGACGATCTTGACCCCGCCCTCGATCACCGCCTGGGCATAACCCTTGTAGTCGGGCGGCAGGATCGCCGGCAGCACCGTGATGTTCACCGCGAACGGCTTGCTGGTCATGCTGCGGCAGCGCTCGATCTCGTCGCGCAGCGCGGCCGGAGAAGGCTGGGTCAGCGCGGTCAGCGTGCCAAGGCCGCCGGCATTGGAGACGGCGCTTGCCAGCTCGGCCAGGCCGACCCCCTGCATCCCGCCCTGCACGATCGGGTGCTCGATGCCCAGCATCTCGGTAATCCGCGTCTTGATCGCCATGAAACCCCCTTGGAACGCCGCTGGGGCGCCATTGTCGCCGCGCGTGGGCGGCCGGATGTGATGTCGCGCCTATCAGACCGGAACATCGCGAAAGGCAATGCCTTTGTCCGGGCGATGGTCCTGGGGCAAGCCAAGTATCCGCTCGGCGATGGTGTTGAGGAGCATTTCGTCCGCGCCGCCGGCGATGCGCATGGTCGGCGCAGACAGCCAGCTCTGCACCCAGTCATCCTTGACCCAGGCACCCTGGTCCCAGGCCAGCCCGAGCGCCCCCGACAGGTCGATCGCCAGCTCCGACAGCCGTTGCCGGCTGCGCACCGACACCAGTTTGCTCAGCGCTCCTTCCGGTCCGGGCTCCATGCCCGCCTCCATCATCCGCATCGCCCGGGTGCGGATCGCGTCGAGCCCGGAGCGCATCGCGTAAGTCCGGGCGATCACCGAACGGATCCGCCCGTCGTCCAGCGCCGGCCGGCCGCCGATGGTCCGCACCCGCGCGAGGGCCACGAACGCCTCGAGCGGCGGGCCGAAGCCGGCCGGGTCGGCAGCCGAATAGCGCTCGATCATCAGCGTCGCCATCGCCGCGGCGAAACCGCCGCCAACCGGGCTCAGTCGCTGCGTATCGTCGATCCGCACCTCGTCGAGGAACACCTCGTTGACGTGCGCGTCCCCGGTCGCCAGCCGGAACGGCCGCACCGTCACCCCGGGGGCGTGCATGTCGAGCCAGAAGTAGGTCAGCCCTTTGTGTTTCGGCAGCGCCGGATCGTGACGGGCGACGATCACGCCATAATCGGAATGCTGCGCCCACGTGGTCCACAGCTTCTGCCCGTTGAGGCGCCACTGGTTGCCATCCGGCTCGGCCCGCGTGCGCAGGCCGGCGAGGTCCGATCCGCCCGACGGTTCGGAGAAAAGCTGGCACCAGATCTCGTCGCCGCGCAGCGCCGCGAGCACCCGTTCGCGCGCCCAATCGCGATCCTGGGCCATCTGCATGACCACCGGCACCGAGATGCCCAGCGATACGCCGAAATAGCCCATCGGCATCCCGAACGGCATTTCCTCTTCCTCGAACACCACCTTGTGCAGCGGCGTCAGCCCCTGTCCGTGCCATTCGGGTGCCCAGTTGATGCCGGCGAAGCCGGCTTCGAACTTGGCCCGCTGGTACGCCCGCCCCAGCGCCAGGTGCGCTTCCGGCGCGAGGCCGCGCGCCGCCTCCTTGCCGAACCGCGGCGCCACCGAAGCCAGCCAGGCCCGGGCCTGCGCGCGCCATGCGTCGAGGGCGATCACAGCGCGATCCCCGCGATCGCGTCGACCAGCCAGTCCTCCCACCGCAGCGTGTTTCCGCACTCGGCCGCCAGGCTGCGCGCCCGCCGCATGTGCAGGTGCAACCCGCCTTCCCAGGTCGTCCCCAGCCCGCCGTGGACCTGCACGCAATCGCGGGCGGCGGTGTCATAGGCCTCGGTGGCGGACAACCGCGCCGCCGCCGCCGCGCGCGCGAATTCGGCCGTGCCGTCGCACGCCGCCGCATGCAGGCAATTCGCCCGCGCGATCTCGACCAGGCCATAGAGCTCGGCGATCCGGTGCTTGACCGACTGGAACGCCCCGATCGGCTGCCCGAACGCGCGTCGCGTCACCGCATAGTCACGCGCGCGCCACAACAGGGCCTCGGCGCCGCCGAGTTGCTCGAAAGCCAGCACCACCGCCCAGGCCGCCATCAGCTCACGCGCCAGGTCGTGCGCCGCCTCGCCGCTCGCCAGCACCTGCGCCGCGGTGCCGCCAAAGGCGAGGTCCGCGGGAAGCCGGCTGTTGTCGAAGCTGTCGATGCCTCGCCGCGCGACGCTGCCGTCGAGTTCCGCCAGCGCCAGCACCGGCCCGGTGCCGTCGCCGGCCCAGACCAGCGCGACCGCCGCCGCCAGTCCGCCGACCACGCCGTGCTTGTCGCCCCGCAGCGCGCCCTGCCGCCATCGCACTTCCGGCGTCCCGGGCAAGGCTTCGCACCCTTCGGCGAAGGCCAGCGCCGCCCGTTCGCCCGCGGCCAGGCGGGGCAGCCAGGCCTGCGCCGCCGCCCTGTCGTCGCCGCGCAGCAGCGCGCGGGCGACGATGGCCCCCGGCGCCAGCCACGGCATCCCCACCGGCGCCGCGCCGGCCGCCTGCGCCACCTGCCCCAGCTCGACAAGGCCCAGTCCCAACCCGCCGTACGCCGGCGGGACGACGATCGCGCTCCAGCCATCGGCAACCGCCGCCGCCCAGAACGCCCGGTCGTCCCGCCCCGCCGGCTCGAGCAGGCCGAGCAACCCGGCGGTGTCGCAACGCGCCGCCACCAGCCGGCCCGCCGCCGCGCCGAACGCGACCTGGTCCTCTCCCAGCAGGATCGACATCCCGTCCTTCTCCCGTTGTCGTGCGATGCTGGGGTGCCCGATATCCGCGCAGGCGGCAAGCGCGGCAAGGCCGGCCGCAACCGTGGGCAAGTCCATGCCGCGGCGCACGAACGGATTGCCGCGACGGCGATCCGGTGACAGGACATTCAGCCACGGGCAATGCCGGCTCGCGCATGGGCACGGCCGGGCAGCATCAGCAACACGGGGCAGTGCGACAAGTGTCGAGACCGGTATTCTTCGATCCCACCGGCAAGCGCCGCAAGCGGACGCGCCGCGCGATATTCGCGGGGCTTGTCCTGCTGGTGCTGGCGGCGATCGCCTTTGCCTCCACGGTGGTCCACGTGCCCGCTCCCTCGCCGCTGCCGATCGAGATGGAGCACCGCAAGCCGCTGCGCTTCCGCGCCCAGGTCAGCCGCCTGTCGCATGATCTCGCCTCGCTGTTCGGCCAGGGCAACCGCGCCCGCGCCCGCACCGGCGCGCGGGGCGATGCCGGGCGGCCGATCACCGCCGGCTTCTACGCGACCTGGGCCGATGACAGCGCCCCCAGTCTGGCGCGCCACATCGGCCAGCTCGACTGGGTCGTGCCGACCACGCTGGCGATCGACAAGGGCGGCAAGCTGGTGGTCACCGAGGATCGCGCGATGCGCCGCATCATCGCCAGCTCACTGCACCGCCCGCTGGTGCTGCCGATGGTGCAGAACGTCATCGGCGATAATTTCTCCGCCGCAGCGACCAATGCCCTGCTGCGCGACGAGAACCGCCGCCGCGCCTTCATCGCCGGCCTGATCGGCTACCTCGATCGCACCGGCGATGCCGGCGTCGTGCTCGATTTCGAGGCGATCGCGCCGGAGGACATGGGCCGCTACCGCGATCTCGTCGACGAGACCAACCACGCGCTCGACCGCCGTGGCAAGATCGTCGCGCTGACGATGCCGCTCGGCAACCCGGACTGGAACCCGCGCCTGTTCGCCCCGGTTGCCGACCGCCTGTTCCTGATGGCCTATGACGAGCACTGGGGCGGCGGCCAGCCCGGCCCGATCGCGTCGAACGGCTGGTTCGCCAGCCAGGTCACCGCCGCCCTGCGCGGCCTGCCGCCGGGCAAGGCAATCATCGCCCTCGGCTCGTACGGCTATGACTGGCACGAGGGCAAGGCCGACAGCCTGACCATCGAGGAAGCCTGGCTGGCGGCGCACGACAGCGGCTCGAATCCGGTGTTCTCGCCCGCCGTCGGCAACACCGGCTTCTCCTACCTCGACAACGGCAAGCGTCACGACGTCTGGATGATCGACGCCGCCTCGAGCTGGAACCAGATGCTGGCGCTGACGCGATCGGGCGTCGGCAACATCGCGCTGTGGCGGATGGGCTCGGAAGACCCCGGCTTCTGGTCGGCGCTCGGTGCCTGGCGCAACGGCGGCCTGCCCAGCATGGGCCGGATGTCGCAGCCGACCAACGTCGACGTCGAGGGCCAGGGCGAGATCCTCCGCATCGATTCGCGCCCGCGCGACGGTGAGCGGCAGCTCGTCTTCGACAAGCACACGCGCTTCATCACCGCCGAGACGTACCGCAGCCTGCCGACGCCGTTCGTGGTCCAGCGTACCGGCATGCGCGACAAGCAGGTCGCGCTGACCTTCGACGACGGGCCCGATCCGAAGTGGACCCCGCAGATCCTGTCGATCCTCGAACAGTACCACGTCCCCGCCACCTTCTTCGTGATCGGCGAGAACGGCGTCGAGAACCGCGGCATCCTCGAGCGCATCGTCCGCGACGGCTTCGAGATCGGCAACCACAGCTACACCCACCCCAACATGGCGAACGAGACCGACACCGGCATCCGGCTCGAGCTCAACGCCACCCAGCGGCTGGTGGAAGCCTATACCGGCCGCTCGATCCGCCTGTTCCGTGCGCCCTATTTCGGCGACGCCGAGCCGACCACCGCCGACGAGCTCGGCCCCGCGCTGATCGCGCAGGAGCGCGGCTATACCGTCGTCGGCCTCCACGTCGATCCGGGCGACTGGCGCACCCCCGGCGTGCCCGCGATCGTCGACAGCACCATCGCGCAGGTCGAGGCGAGCAACCCCGACCGGTCGGGCAACATCATCCTGCTCCACGACGGCGGCGGCGATCGCGCGCAGACCGTGGCGGCGCTCCCGGCCATCATCACCACGCTGCAGCGCGCCGGCTACACGTTCGTGCCGGTGGCGACGCTGGCGGGCCTCACCCATGACCAGGTCATGCCGAAGCTGGCGGGTTCCGATCTCCTGGCGGTCCGCGCCGACGTCTTCGCGTTCTCCGCGATCGCCGCGCTGCTGGTCGCGATCAACTGGACGTTCTTCTTCGCCATCGCCATCGGCATCGTCCGCTCGGTGTCGATGGTGCTGCTGGCGCTGTGGTCGGGCCGCCCCACCCCGCCCGAGGGCAGCGAGGGCTTCGCACCCCGCGTCACCGTCATCATCCCCGCCTACAACGAGGAAAAGGTGATCGAGGCCTCGGTCGCGCGCATCCTCGAATCGGACTACGCCAATCTCGACGTCATCGTCGCCGACGACGGCTCCAAGGACCGCACCAGCGCGATCGTCGCGGCCGCCTACGGCGACAATCCCCGCGTCCGCCTGCTGACGCTGGTCAACGGCGGCAAGGCGGCCGCACTGAACCGCGCGCTGCAGGATGCCGGTGGCGAGATCATCGTCGCGCTCGACGCCGATACCCAGTTCGAGAAGCAGACCATCAACCGCCTCGTCCGCTGGTTCGTCAACCCGCGCATCGGCGCCGTCGCCGGCAACGCCAAGGTCGGCAACCGCTTCAACCTCGTCACCCGCTGGCAGGGCGTCGAATACACCACCGCCCAGAACATCGAGCGCAAGGCGCTGACCCGCTTCGACGCGATCATGGTCGTCCCCGGCGCGGTCGGTGCCTGGCGCCGCCAGGCGCTCGACGACGTCGGCGGCTACCCCGAGGATACCCTGGCCGAGGACCAGGACCTCACCATCGCCATCCAGCGCAAGAAGTGGAAGGTCGCCTACGACGAGGAAGCCGTCGCCTGGACCGAGGCGCCGGAGACGTTCCGCGCCCTCGCCAAGCAACGCTTCCGCTGGTCGTACGGCACCCTCCAGTGCCTGTGGAAGCACCGCAAGATCGTGCGCCGCGGCAAGCCCTCGGGTCTCGCCTTCATCGGCGTGCCGCAGGCCTGGCTGTTCCAGATCGTGTTCGCCTGCATCTCGCCGGCGATCGACCTGGCGCTGCTGATCTCGATCTTCGGCACGGTGATCCGCGTGCTCCAGCACGGCTGGGCGCAGACCGAAACCGACGTGCTGCGCATGGCCGGCTACTGGATCTGCTTCACCGCGATCGACCTTGCCTGCGGTCTCATCGCCTATCGCATGGACGTGCGCGAGACGAAGTTCCCGGCGTTCCTGCTGCTCGCCCAGCGCTTCGTCTATCGCCAGCTGATGTACGGCGTGGTCATCCGCGCGGTCTCGGCGGCACTGCACGGCGTCGGCACCGGCTGGGGCAAGCTCGAGCGGACCGGCCGCATGAACGCGCCCGGGATGGCCCCGGCGACGTCCCGGCCGGAGTGATCAGGCCGAGTGATCAGGCCGAGTGATCAGGCCGGCGCCTTCAGCTCCTCCAGCGCGAAGCTGTTGCCCGGCGCGGTCTGCTGCACCTCGATGACGTTGCCTTCCGGATCATAGCCATAGAGCGTCTTGACGTGACCGACGTCGACGAACTCGCGATCGTTGAAGGTCATGCCGCAGGCCCTGAGGTGCGCCATGTCCTTCTCGATCTCGGTCACGTCGATGCAGAAGTGGGTATAGCCGCGATCGTAAGGGCGCTTCGGCGTGGCCGAATCCGGCGGCGGCGCGCTGTACTCGAACAGCTCCAGGTAGCAGGTGCCCGCGCGCAGCATGATCCCGCGCGACGCCGAACCCGGCACGTCGACGATGTGATCCATCATCTCGGTCCCCGCCTCCCAGGCGAAGCCGTCGGGATCGACCGGCTCGAAGCCGAACGCCTCGCGATAGAAGCGGACCATGCGGTCCATGTCGCGACAGTTGACGCCGATGTGATGGATGCCACGGATCATGCACGGTCTCCCATTTGCGGGAGACTATCCGGCAAGCCCGCAGGCAAGGCAAGCGACCGGCGCTTGCCTCCATCGGCAATGATCAGCCGTAGCGGCCGGTGACATAGTCGCGCATCGCCTGCGTCTCGGGCTTGACGAATGCGTCCGACGAAGGCCGGAACTCGACCAGCCGCCCCATCAGCATGAACCCGGTGTAGTCGGAGATGCGCGCCGCCTGCTGCAGGTTGTGGGTGACGATGACGATCGTCACGCTGTCCTTCAGCTCGAGCAGCGCCGTCTCCAGCTTGGCGGTCGACAGCGGGTCGAGCGCCGACGCCGGCTCGTCGAGCAGCAGCACTTCCGGCTCCACCGCGATCCCGCGCGCCACGCACAGCCGCTGCTGCTGCCCGCCGGAAAGGCCCAGCCCCGACTGGTGCAGCTTGTCCTTGACCTCGTCCCACAGCGCCGCGCGGCCCAGCGCACGCTCGACGATCTCGTCCATCTCGGTGCGGCCCACCTTGCGCTGCAGCCGCACGCCGAAGGCGATGTTCTCGTAGATCGACATCGGGAACGGCGTCGGCCGCTGGAACACCATGCCGATCCGCGCGCGCAAGGAGGTCACGTCGACGCCCGGCGCCAGCACGTTCTCGCCGTTGAAGTGGATGTCGCCCTGGGCGCGCTGGCCGGGATAGAGATCGTAGATCCGGTTCAGCGTGCGCAGCAGGGTAGACTTGCCGCACCCGGAAGGCCCGATCAGCGCGGTGATCTTGCCGCGGGCGACCGGCAGGTCGACCCCGTGCAGCGCCTGGTGCTTGCCATAGAAGAAGTCCAGCCCCCGCACGTCGAGCACGCGCTCGGCCGCGTCGGGCGCGACCATCACCGTCGGCTGCTGGGTCGCGGTCTGTTCGAAATTCACTTGTGCGCACTCCCGCGCGCCAATGCGCGCCCGATGATGTTGGTGGCCAGCACCGCCACGGCAATGATCAGCGCCCCGGCCCAGGCCAGTTGCCGCCAGTCGTCATAGGCGGAAAGGGCGAACTGGAAGATCGTCGTCGGCAGCGCCGCCATCGGCTGGCCGAGCTGGAACGACAGGAACGGGTTGCCGAGCGAGGTGAACAGCAGCGGCGCCGTCTCCCCGCTGATCCGCGCGAACCCCAGCAGTCCGCCGGTAACGAGGCCGGTGCGGCTGGCCTTCCAGATGATGCTGCGGATCACCAGCCCGCGGCCGGCGCCCAGCGCCATCCCCGCCTCGCGCAGCGCGCCCGGTTGCAGCCGCAGGATGTCCTCGGTGGTGCGCGTCACCACCGGTGTCGCCAGGAGCGCCAGCGCCACCGCGCCGGCATAGGCGGAAAACCCGTGGAACGGCCGCACCAGCAGTTCATAGACGAACAGGCCGATCAGGATCGACGGCGCCGACAACAGCACGTCGTTGAGGAACCGCACGACCCCCGCCAGCCGGTTGCCCTCGCCATATTCGGCCAGCCAGGTCCCGGCGAGAATGCCGACGACCACCGCCAGCACCATCGCCCCGCCGCACATCAGCAGCGAACCGACGATGGCGTTGCGCAGCCCCCCGGCCTCGCCCGGGGGCGGCTGGTCCTGCGTGAACACGCTGGCATGCAGCCCGCCGATGCCGTTCTTGAACAGCGAGAACAGGATCAGCACCAGCGCCCCCACCGCGACCAGCGTCGCCAGCGACGTCAGCGCGACGAAGAAACCGTTGACGAGCTTGCGGCGGACGATGCGGCTGCCACTCACTTGCGCCATCACACCCGCTCCTTGCCCAGCAACAGCCGCGCCGCCGCCAGCGTCGTGAACGTGATCGCGAACAGCACCAGCCCCAGCGCGATCAGCGCCGAGACGTGCATGTCGCCGGTCGCCTCGGTGAACTCGTTGGCGATCGTCGAGGCGATCGTCGAACCCGAATCGAACAGGCTCTGCGGAAACGCGTGGCTGTTGCCGATGATGAATGTCACCGCCATCGTCTCGCCCAGCGCGCGCCCCAGGCCCAGCATCACCGCCCCGATCGCGCTCTTGCGGATGTAGGGCAGCATGATCGACGTGGTCACCTCGAACGGAGTGCAGCCCATGCCGTAGGCGGCCTCGCGCATGTGCGTCGGCACCGACAGCAGCAATTCACGGAACACCGTGGCGATATAGGGCAGCACCATGATCGCCAGGATCAGCGAGGCGGTGAAGATGTTCGCGCCGTTGGGCACGCCCATGAACAGCCGTTCCATCAGCGATCCCGGCTCGGCGTTCATGATGATCGGCATCTGCACGTGCTCGGCGAACCACGGGGCCAGCACGAACAGGCCCCACATGCCATAGACGATCGAGGGAATCCCCGCCAGCAGCTCGACCGCGACGGCGACCCAGTGGGCGATCCGCTGCGGGCAGAACTCGACGAGGAACACCGCGATGCCGACGGCCAGCGGCAGCGCCAGCACCATCGCGAAGAACGCGGTGATCAGCGTGCCGACGATCGGCCCGGCGGCGCCGTATTCGTCCGCCACCGGGTCCCAGGTGCTGGAGGTGAAGAAGCCGATGCCGAAGTGCGACAAGGCCGGCCAGCCGCCGATGAACAACGCGACGATCAAGCCCGCCAGCGTCGCCATCAGCACCATTGCCGCCGAGAAGCACAGCGCGTGGAACAATCCGTCCCCGCGTCCGGGCTTCCCGGCTATCGTCATCGCTTCCGCCATCGGCTTGCCCGATCCTCAGCCTGTCACTTGCCCACGTAGACCGGCTTGCCGCCCGCCGTGATCTGCAGCCACTGCTTGCGCATCTGGTTCTTCACCGCAAGCGGCAGCGGCACGTAGTCGAGCTTCGCGGCGGTGCCATCCCCGGTCTTGTAGGCCCAGTCGAAGAACTTGAGCACTTCGGCCGTCTTCCCCGGGTTCTGCGGGTTCTTGTAGAGCAGGATGAAGGTCGCGCCCGAGATCGGCCACGCGCCCGCGCCGCCCTGGTTGACCAGGATCACGTAGTTGCCCGGCGCCCGGCCCCACGGCGCGCTGGCCGCGGCGGCGGCGAACGAGGCCTGGTTCGGCTGCGGGAACTGGCCGGCGCGGTTCTGGACCAGCGTGAACGCGACCGAGTCCTTGCGGGCATAGACATATTCGACATAGCCGATCGAGCCGACCGTCTGCTTGACGAAGGCGGCAACGCCGTCGTTGCCCTTGCCGCCGATGCCGGTCGGCCAGTTGACCGAATCGCTGGCGCCCACCGCGTTGCCCCAGGCGGCGCTGGTCTGCGACAGGAACGAGGTCCAGATGAAGCTGGTGCCCGAACCGTCCGAACGGTGGACGACGGTGATCGGCAGCGCCGGCGCGCGCCAGCCGGGGTTCAGCCGCGCGATCGCCGGGTCGTTCCAGCGCTTGATCTTGCCGAGGAAGATATCGGCCAGCACCGCGCCCGAGAGCTTCAGCTTGCCCGGCTGCACGCCCGGCACGTTGACGATCGGCACGACGCCGCCGATCACGGTCGGGAACTGGACCAGCCCGGCGGACTGCAGCTCGTTCGGCATCAGCGGCTTGTCGCTGGCGCCGAAATCGACGGTCTTCGCCTTGATCTGGCGAATGCCGCCGCCCGAACCGATCGCCTGGTAGTTCATGGCGTTTCCGGTGGCGTTGCGATAGGCCTGCGCCCACGAGGTGTAGACGGGGGCGGGGAAAGTCGCGCCGGCGCCGGTGAAATTGTCGGCGTGGGCGGTGCCCGCCATGCTGGCGACCCCGGCGAAAGCGATGGCAAACTTGCGGAACATGGGTGATTCTCCGTTGGAATTGTTGTTCCCGTGTCGGCCCGCTAGCCCCGCCATGTGACGCCTTTGTTACAGCCGCCGTCACATTCGGCTTTCCCCGCACCCGCCCCGCCCAGGCGGCCCCGCGCCCGCAGCCCCGCCCTCGACTCTGTCCCGCAATTGTAACATTGGCCCCCTAGGCGGCGCCTGTCGACGCTCCCGGGTTTCCGGACGCCGGCACAACGACAAAGTCATGAACCCCGCAACAGGGACGGACACGAACATGCGACTTCACACCACTATCGCCTTCGCGGCGATGGCCGCCGCGCTGGTCGCGCCGGCCGCGGCCTACGCGAAAACCCCCGCCCGTCCCGCCGCCGCCCGCGGCCTGACGGTTTCCGAACAGCTCCAGCTCGCGCAGCAGCAGCTCGCGCAGATGCAGGCCCAGCTCAACGCGCTGCAGGCGCGGCTCGATGCGCAGCAGGCCCCGGCCTCGACCCCGGCGGTCGATGCCGCCGCGCAACTCGCCGCCAGCGCCGACGCCAAGGCCGACAAGGCCCTCGCCGCCGCCACCGCGGTGCAGGCCACGCAGGCCAAGACCGACAAGAAGGTCGGCGCGATGGCCTGGGCGGCCGACACCAGGATCAGCGGCCGCGTCTACCTGAACGCCAGCACGATCAGCCAGCACACTGCCGGCGGTCCGAACAGCAACACCGGCACCGGCCTCAACATCAAGCGCGTCTACCTGGGCTTTGACCACAAGTTCAACGACACCTTCGCGATGAACGTCACCACCGACATCAGCAACGTCGCCGGCCGCACCGCGTTCGACAACACGTTCTCGGTCGGCAGCACGCCGGTCGGCCGCGGCTTCTACGTCAAGAAAGCCTATCTCGAGGCCAAGGTCAGCCCGGAACTGTGGGTGCGAATCGGCGCCGCCGACCTGCCGTGGGTGCCGTTCATGGAAAACCAGTACGGCTACCGCCACGTCGAGAACGTGCTGGTCGATCGCACCGGCTACGGCACCTCGGCCGATTGGGGCATCCACGTCGGCGGCGACCTGCTCGACAAGCACGTCCAGTACCAGGTCTCGGCGATCAACGGCGCCGGATACCGCAACGTCAAGGTCACCAAGAACGTCGATTTCGAAGGCCGCGTCTCGGCGCAGTACGGCGGCTTCTGGGGTGCCGTCGGCGGCTATGTCGGCAAGCGCGGCGCCGGGCTCCAGTCGCTCAACGGCAATCCCACCACGTTCCGCACCGCGCACCGCCTCGACGCCGCGCTGGGCTACAAGCAGGGCCCGGTCAACATCGGCGGCGAATACTTCTACGCGAAGAACTGGAACAACGTCGCCGTCAACCCCGCCACCAACGCCTACTCGCAGGACTCGGCGCAGGGCTGGCAGGTTTTCGGCAACTACAACTTCACCCCGAAGTGGTCGGCGTTCGCCAAGTACGAGTGGGCACAGCCGAACCGCATCACCGTCCCGTCGGTGCGCGACAACTACTTCAACGTCGGCGTCCAGTACGAGCCGGTCAAGATCGTCGACCTGGCGCTGGTCTACAAGCGCGAGACCGTCAAGAACGGCGCGCTGAGCACCAGCAACGGCGTGATCGGCTGCTCGACCTCGGCCACTGCCAACGCGTTCGCCAGCACGGCGGCGGGCTGCCTGGGCAACGGCACCTACGACGAGTTCGGCCTCTGGGCGCAAGTGCGCTTCTGACCCGAATTCCCCCCGAACAAGCGGAACCACCCCCGGCCTTCAAACCGGGGGTGTTTTCGTTTATGGGCCGCGCCATGCGCTCCACCCCCCCTCCGCAGACCTACCGCGTCAAGAGCTTCGGCTGCCAGATGAACGTCTACGACGGCGAGCGCATGGGCGAGCTGCTCAACGCGCAGGGCCTGACGCCGGCGGCGGAGGGCGCCGCCGCCGATCTCGTCGTGCTCAACACCTGCCACATCCGCGAAAAGGCCGCCGAAAAGGTCTATTCCGACATCGGCCGCATCGTGAAGGACGCCAGCCTCGAAGGCGGCGCCGCCCCCCTGATCGCCGTCGCCGGCTGCGTCGCCCAGGCCGAGGGCGAGGAGATCATGGCCCGCGCCCCCGCCGTCCGCATGGTCGTCGGCCCCCAGGCCTACCACCGCCTGCCGGAAATGCTGGCAAGGGCGCAGGCCGGCCAGCGCGTCACCGATACCGACATGCCGGCGGAAACCAAGTTCGACGCCCTCCCCCGGCGCCGCCGCACCGGCGCCACCGCCTTCCTCACGGTGCAGGAAGGCTGCGACAAGTTCTGCACCTACTGCGTCGTCCCTTATACCCGCGGCGCAGAAATATCGCGCCCGTTCAGCGATCTGGTCACCGAAGCGCAGAAACTGGTGGAAACCGGCGCGCGCGAGATCACGCTGCTCGGCCAGAACGTCAACGCCTGGACCGGCGAGGACGACAAAGGCCGCGCCATCGGCCTTGACGGGCTGATCCGCGCGCTCGCCGCGCTGCCCGATCTCGCCCGCATCCGCTATACCACCAGCCATCCCAACGACATGTCGGAAGGCCTGATCGCCGCGCACGGCGAGGTGGAAAAGCTGATGCCGTTCCTCCACCTGCCGGTGCAGTCGGGCAGCGATCGCGTCCTGCGCGCGATGAACCGCAGCCATGACGTCGCCGGCTACCTGCGCCTGCTCGATCGCGTCCGCTCCGTCCGCCCCGACATCGCGCTCTCGGGCGATTTCATCGTCGGCTTCCCCGGCGAGACCGAGGCCGAGTTCGCGGAGACGCTCGCCCTGGTCGATGCCGTCGGCTACGCCCAGTGCTTCAGCTTCAAGTACTCGCCCCGACCCGGCACCCCGGCGGCGACGATGGACGGCCAGATCGAAGCCGTCGTGATGGATGATCGCCTCCGCCGCCTGCAGGACGCGATCAATCGCCACCAGCACGCGTTCAACACCGCCACCCTCGGCAAGCGCGTGGCGGTACTGGTCGAACGCAACGGACGCCACCCCGGCCAGTGGCTCGGCAAGTCGCCCTGGCTGCAGTCGGTCCACTTCGAACACGAATCGGCCGGAAGCGAGCCGATCCTGGGCGATCTCGTCGAGGTCGAGATCGTCCAGGCCGGCCCCAATTCGCTGCACGGCGTTCCGGTTGCCGTGGCGGCCTGACTTACCAGAAGAACTGGGTGTAGACCTGCATCACCCGCCCGGTGCGCACGTTCACCAGCACGACGTCATTGCCATAGCGCACCCAGCGCAGCCCCGGTCCGGCCGGCGGCAGCCGGTACAGGCCCGGATTGGCGATCCAGTACCGCTGCGAATAGAACGTCGGCGCGAACTGGTAGCCGATCGTCACCGGGCGATAGGTCCAGCCGCGCGACGGACCGACATAAGGCCGCATCCGGAACGCGTCGCGATGGTGGTTGCGATAGTCGCGCCAGTCCTCGCGGGCCTCGCGCCGGTCCTCGCGCAGCTCCCGCCGGTCCTCGCGCGCCTCGCGCCAGTCACCCCGGCGGACGTCGCCGCGCACCTCGCGCTGGTCGCGACGCACTTCCTGGCGGTCGTGACGCACCTCCTGCGCCGATTGCGCCTGGGCCGCCACCGGCACCAGCATCGTCGCCGCCAGCGCGGCAAGCATGAAGTTTCGCATGTTCGTTCTCCTGTGGTCTGCGATTTGTCCCCCAAATCCGAACCCGGACCGTTTGCCCGCCCGCCACTGAACCGGCCCGGAATCGGCGCTTCATCAACGGGCAAGCTTGCGTCGGCGTTCCCTCGTCCCGTTTTCCACTGTTGCACCGCAGCAAGACGCTTGCACCGGCGCGCGCGCCACCTATCTTCCCTCCATGGCGACTCCGCCGCCGCGAAGCGCCGCTGAAAGGAGAGCATGGCCCGCAAGCTGACCCGCGCTCACACGATGTCGGCGCAACCTTCGTCCCATGGGGATTCAAACTGGTCCGAAGCAGACCCCTGGGCAGACAGCCCCCGGCCCCGCGCCAACCCGCGTCGCGCCCGCGCCGAACTCGTTTTCGACGAACCGATGGTCCTCGGCGCGCTGTTCGGCCAGTTCGACGCCAACCTCGTCCTGCTGGAGAACCGCCTCGGCGTGTTCATCTCGGCCCGCGGCAACCGCATCCAGATCGAGGGCCCGGAAGATTCGGTCGCCCGCGCCCGTGACGTGCTCAAGGGCCTGCACCAGCGCCTCGAACAAGGCTTCGAGATCGATCCCGGCGCGGTCGAATCGCTGATCGCGATGTCGAACGAGCCCACGCTCGAAGGCATCATCAGCGGCGGATCGGGCACCCCGCCGGTGATGATCCGAACCCGCAAGAAGACGATCGTCCCGCGCAGCGCCACGCAGATCGAATACATGCGCGCGCTCGCCGGCAACGACGTGATCTTCGCGCTCGGCCCGGCCGGCACCGGCAAGACCTACCTCGCCGTCGCGCAGGCGGTCAGCCAGCTGATGTCCGGCTCGGTGCAGCGCCTGATCCTGTCGCGCCCGGCGGTCGAGGCGGGGGAGCGACTCGGCTTCCTTCCCGGCGACATGAAGGACAAGGTCGATCCCTACCTGCGCCCGCTCTATGACGCGCTGTACGATTGCATGCCGCCCGAACAGGTCGAGCGTCGCATGGCATCCGGAGAGATCGAGGTCGCGCCGATCGCCTTCATGCGCGGCCGCACCCTGGCCGACGCCTTCGTCATCCTCGACGAGGCGCAGAACACCACCCAGGCGCAGATGAAGATGTTCCTGACGCGCTTCGGCCAGAACAGCCGCATGGTGATCTGCGGCGATCCGCGCCAGGTCGACATCCCCGGCGGCGATGCGCACAGCGGCCTGGCCGACGCGGTCCGCCGGCTTGAAGGCGTCGACGGCATCGCCGTCACCCGCTTCTCCGCCGCCGACGTCGTCCGCCACCCGATCGTCGGCCGCATCGTCGAGGCCTACGAGGGCCGGGAAGGTTAGAACATTTTTCGCGCAGACGCGCAGGGAGGAATGGAGGCCGCAAGGAGTCCTGTCCGCGACGCAGTCCTTTGTTGATCCGACGCCGCAACACCCACAACCTGCCCTGAAATGGCTGACGCCGCCCCTCCGCACACCTCCCTCCGCGCCTCCCTTCTTCCCTGCGCCTCTGCGCGAACGCCCTTCCCCACTCCCCCAACCACCGGCAAACCCCAGCTTATGCTCTCGCTCGACATCGACATCGACACCCCCTGGCCCCCCGAGCCCGACTGGGCGGACCTGGCCGAACGCGCGCTGGAGGCGCTGCTCGAGCTCGCGCCCGAACTCGACAACCAGCGCCTGTCCGCCAGCCTGCTGTTCACCTCCGACGCCGAAGTCCACGTCCTCAACCGCGAATGGCGCAGCAAGGACAAGCCGACCAACGTCCTCTCCTTCCCGATGCTGGCCCGCCCGGACCTGCTGGCGCTGGCGCCCGACGGCGCGCCGGAAATGCTCGGCGACATCGCCCTCGCCTTCGAGACCTGCGCGCGCGAGGCTGCCGAAAAGGGCATATCCGTCGCCGATCACACCGCGCACCTGATCGTCCACGGCCTGCTCCACCTCGCCGGCCACGACCACGAGCTGTCCACCGCCGATGCCGAGGCGATGGAGGCGCTGGAGACAAAAGCGCTTGCGCGGATGGGGCTTGCCAACCCATATGTGCTGCCGGGCTGACAGGGAGCACTGACCAGACATGGCCGAGCAGGGCCGCGCCGATTCCACTGCCGGAGAACCGGACAGTAAGACCTCGCTGTGGCGGGCGATCCGCCGTGTCTTCGCCGGCGATGACGATCACTCGCTGCGCGCGCAGATCGAGGAGGCGATCGAGGAGCACGAGGAGGAGGGCGATCATTCCTCCGGCAGCGGCGATCTTTCCGCGATCGAGCGGCAGATGGTCCGCAACCTGCTCCATTTCAGCGAAAAGGACGCCGACGACGTCGCCATCCCGCGCAGCGCCATCGTCGCGATCCCGGCCAGCGCCACCTGGGACGAAGTGGTCAGCGCCTTCGCCGTCCACGGCCACAGCCGCCTGCCGGTCTATCGCGACACCCTCGACGAGGTCATCGGCATGATGCTGATGAAGGACGTGTTCCCGATTCTCGCCGGCGGCAAGGCCCCCCCGCGCGACTGGACCACGCTGATGCGCCAGCCGCTGTTCGTGCCGCAGGCGCGCAGCGCGCTCGACGTGCTGGCCGACATGCGCAGCCGCCGCATCCACCTCGCCGTCGTCGTCGACGAGTATTCGGGCACCGATGGCATCACCACCTTCGAGGACCTCGTCGAGGAAATCGTCGGCGAGGTCGAGGACGAGCACGACGACGCCCCGGTCGAGGCGATCCGCCCGCTCGACGACGGCTCGTGGGACGCCGATGCCCAGGCCGAGCTCGAAGACGTCGCGGAAAAGCTCGATCCCCGGCTTGCCGACCAGGCCGAATCGGTGGACACTCTCGGCGGACTTGCCTTCCTGCTGGCCGAACAGGTGCCACCGGTCGGTTCCGTCCTGCTCCATCCCAGCGGCTGGCGGATGGAGGTAACCGCCGGGGACGAGCGTCATGTCACGCGCCTGCGTCTCCATCCACCAGGCGAGGCGGCAGACGCCTGATCGCTGCGACTGACGGGGAACACGCAACCTTGGTCCACTCCCGCCGCCTCCCGCCCCTGCGTGCGCTGGAAGCTTTCGTCCGCGTCGTCCGGCTCGGCTCGGCCAAGGCCGCCGCGGCGGAACTGGGCCTGTCGCCTTCGGCGCTGTCGCGCCGGGTCGGCGCGCTCGAGGATTTCGTCGGCAAGCGCCTGTTCACCCGCCAGCACCAGGCGATGAAGCTGACCGACGAAGGCCAGGCGTTCTACAACGCCGTCTCACCCAAGCTGGACGAACTGGCCGAGGCGATCGACTCGCAGGTCGAGAACAGCAACGTCATGCGCCTGCACCTCGGCGTGCCGCCGCTGTTCGGCGGCCAGCGCCTGTTCCCGCGCCTGCCCGAACTGCGCAAGCTCCACCCGCGCCTGCACATCGACATCGATACCGGCCCGCACCTGGCGGACCGCGTCGGCGATACGCTCGACTGCGCGATCCTGCTCTCGCGCGAACCGGAAACGCAGTTCCACGCGGTGCGTCTCGATCACAACCGCGTCTACGCGATCACGTCGAAGGCGCTGGCGGCGGAGATCGGCCCCGTGCCGGACACGCGCAAGCTGGCCCGGCAGACGATCCTGATCCACGACGATCTGCCCGACGTCTTTGACAGCTGGAAGCAGGCCCTCGGCCTGACCAAGCTGGAACCCGCCGCGATCGACCATTTCGATTCGGGCCAGCTGATCCTCGAAGCGGCGGCGCAGGGCCTCGGCATCGCCATCATGCACGAGGACCATTTCGTCCGCGCCCACGACGACCGCCTCGCCCGCCTGTTCGACGTCGAGGCCGAGAGCCCCTATTCGTACTGGTTCATCTGCCGCCCCCGCGCGCTGGAAAACCGGCCGGTGCGGATTTTCCACGACTGGCTGGTGAAGGCGGGGCTCTAGAGTGATTTCAAGTGAAATGGAACATTTCACGGCTCGGAAATCGCGAAAAAACAAAAGAATCTAGAGCCGATACCGATTCAATTTGAATGGTATCGACTCTAGGGGCCGCTTCGGCACACACGCCATCGCCGGGGCGAAAGGCTGTGGCTCCTGCGCCACAACGCCGCGCGAATTGCCCGGACAAGCCGAGCATTTGATACCCAAAGGTTCCAATCCCCAGGCGGCATGCCTATCCTTCCGGCCAAACCACGGAGGGGAAGCTGCCATGAAATTCCGTTCGAAACTGCTTGCCGGCTGCGCGGTCGCGCTGGCCTCGCTCACCGTCGCTGCCGAAGCGCACGCCCAGCAGCCCGCCGCCGCCGAAGGGGATGCCGTCACCAACGAGGGCGACATCATCGTCACCGCCCGCCGCCGTTCAGAGACCGCGCAGAACACCCCGGTGCCGCTGACCGTGCTGAACGACGCGCTGCTCGAACGCTATTCGGTCAAGGGCATCGCCTCGATCGCGCAGATGACCCCGGGCCTGCTCACCGGCGAGGCCTCGGGTTCGGTCGGCGGCTCGATCTCGCTGCGCGGCGTCGGCTCGGGCGAGGCGCAGCCGTTCATCGACCAGGCGGTCTCGGTCAACGTCGACGGCGTCCAGATCTCGACCGCGCAGCTCCTTCGCGCCGCCGAGCTCGACCTCAAGCAGATCGAGGTGCTGCGCGGCCCGCAGGCGCTGTTCTTCGGCAAGAACTCCCCCGGCGGCATCATCTCGCTGACCTCCGCCGATCCCGGCAACCGGCTCGAGGCGCAGCTGAAGGGCGGCTATGAGTTCCGCAGTCACGAGCGCTACGTCGACGGCATCATCTCCGGCCCGCTCGGCGACGAGGTCGGCGTGCGCATCGCCGGCCACTATTCGAAGATGAACGGCTACATGAAGGTCGTCTCGCAGAACGTGCCGGCGACGCTGACGCCGTACGACCTCTCCGGCTTCCCCAACCAGGAGGAAGTGTTCCTGCGCGGCACGCTGGCGATCCACCCCTCGGACAGCCTGTCGATCCGCATCAAGGGCACCTACACCAACACCAGGATCGTCGGCGGCACCTCCTACTTCTCCGACATCGTCGCCTGCCCCTACGGCACCACCCCGCAGACCCCGGCGGGCACCACCTACTCCACCCCGGGCAACTGCGTGAACGACGCGGTGATCTACACCTCGCTGCTGCCGCAGTCGTTCGTCAACGCCAGCCCGCTCAACCTGCAGGACCGCCACGGCGGCCGCACCAACAAGCAGGCGCTGCTGACCGGCATCGTCGAATGGAAGCTCTCGCCCGAGCTGTCGCTGACCTCGGTCTCGGGCTACTACGGCGTCCGCGAGCACCTGACCTCGAACGGCACATACGACGTCACCGCCGCCTACGGCTTCGGCGTCGGCTTCACCACCGACCAGTTCAGCGAGGAGCTGCGGCTCGCCTCGAAGTTCGCCGGGCCGCTCAACTTCCTCGCCGGCGGCTACTGGGAACACCGCAAGCTGTGGACCGGCACCTTCATCCAGCGCATCGCCGTCGGCGCCACGCTGCCGACCGAATACAACCGGCAGGAGCAGACCGCCTGGTCGGCTTTCGGCCAGTTGATGTTCGATGCCGGCCCGCAGCTCCAGCTCACCGCCGGCGGCCGCTACACGCACGAAACCAAGCACCTGCTGAGCGTGCTCGACTATTTCCCCGCCACCGGCACGAGCACCGATTTCGCGCTGCTGCCGACCTATCCGGGCGGCCCGCAGCCGCGCGTCACCTTCAACAACTTCTCGCCCGAAGCGACGCTGACCTGGAAGCCGCACGCCGACCTGATGTTCTTCGCCTCCTACAAGCAGGGCTTCAAGTCGGGCGGTTTCGACGCCGCCTACACCGGCGGCGCACTCGCCGCCCCGGCGCGCATGGCCGCCGGCCAGGTGTTCCGGCCGGAAAAGGTCAAGGGCGGCGAGGTCGGCATGAAGTCGGAATGGATGGGCCGCCAGCTCACCTTCAACGCCACCGCCTATTGGTACGACTATGCCGACCTGCAGGTGTCCTCGTTCGACAACACCGCCAACACCTTCCTCACCAAGAACGCCGCCAAGGCGCGGGTGCGCGGCGTCGAACTGGAAAGCCACTTCCGCCCCGCCGGCGTCCCCGGCCTGACGATCAATGCCGCGCTCGCCTACAACGACGCCAAGTTCGTCGACTACGCGGCCCCGTGCTATTCCGGCCAGACCGTGGCCCTGGGCTGTTCGATCGTCGGCGGTGCCGCGGTGCAGCAGCTCGGCGGCAAGGCGCTGCGCAAGGCGCCGCACTGGACCGGCAACCTCGGCGGCTACTACGAGGGCGCGATCGGCGCCGGGATGATGGCCAGCCTCTCGGCCGACCTCGCCTATTCAAGCGGCTACATGGCCTCGGCGGACTATCAGCCGGGCGGCTACCAGAAGGGCTTCGCCAAGCTCGACGCCAGCCTGCGTCTGTTCACGTCGGACCACCGCTACGAACTGGCGCTGATCGGGCGCAACCTGACCAACCAGCTCAACCTGGTCTACGTCACCGACCGGCCTTTGACCGGCAACGGCGTCAAGGGCTCGGCCAACGCCTGCGTCGGGCCGGGCAATCCCGGCAACGTCGCCGGCTGCGGGCTGCTGGCCGACCTCGTCGGCACGCCGACGCAGCCCCGCTCGGTCGCGCTGCAGTTCACCTTCAAGTACTGAGGCTGGAGGATGACGGGGAGGCAGGGGGCGTGGGACCCCTTGCCTTTCCGGCTTCGTGGATGGCGGTGTTGCCGGCTGCAGGAACCCTTGGCGAACATACCGGAGCCCGGGACGTCACGCCCATCAACACCGTTTGGTGATTTTGCTTGACAACCTGCACCAAATAGGTTATGTCCCGTGCGCCTGCCACGGTCATGGCCATGATCGGAGGCAGAAGTTCAGGTCGGCGTTGTGGTGCCGCGGTGCGACAGTCCAAAGTCGTGGCCACGCGAACAGCGTCCCTTGGGATCGAAGCCTGCCCCCGGCCCTGACACCGCCGGGACGC
>JAGWUH010000040.1 GCA_028868535.1 Sphingomonadales bacterium
CGCAACGACGCCGAGTGGATGAAGCACACCGTCGCCTGGTTCGACGGCTGGGGCGGCCAGGGCGGCGGGGTCAAGCTCGATTACCGCCCGGTCCACGAGTTCACGCTGACCGACGACGTCGAGTACATCAAGCCCAAGAAGCGCGTGTACTGATCGGCCGGCAGTCCTGCGATCACGTCAAGGGCGGGGGAGCTTCCCCCGCCCTTTTTCGTGCGGCGGACCCGTCGTTGCGATGGCCGGTCTAAACGACGCAAAGCGTTGACAATTTCGGAAATCGCCAGCATCCCCGCTTCGGGAACGATGGGGCGGGAACCCCGCGGTCCCGGGTCGCCCTGTCTCGCCGTCCTGCCGGTCGGCGGCGTCGGACGCGATCATCCTTGTCGCAGGGGATTATCGTATCATGTTCTGGATCATTGGAAGCGCCGTCGTCGCCCTTAACCTGGGTTTCCTGTTCGGCACCGCCTGGGCTTCGCGCAAGTTCAAGGTGGCCGACATTCTCGAGGACGGGACCCTGTTCGTCCGCGATTGACCGGCCGCCCCGACGGGCCGCCCCGACCGGCCGCCCTTGCCGGTCCCGGCAGACAAGCCGGAACGCCCCGGGTCTAGCGGCCGGTGCTCACCGCCGGCCGTGCCGGATAGCGACATCCGCGTGACAGCCCCACGCCCTTGAGGAACGCGCGCCGCGCGGAGCCGGCGTAGATCGCCGCCTGGACTTTCTTCTCCTGGGCATTGGCGCCCGAAAGCTCGCGGATCACCCCGCGGAACGGAATGAAGGCGCCGACGACCGATTTCGCCACCGATCCCGGGGTGGGATGGGCTCCGCGCGCGGCCTGGACGTCGATGTCCTCGCCGAGGATCGCATCGAGGTTGCGCACCGCGCCGGCCAGCCGCGGGCAGGAGTTGAGCCCCCCCAGCGAATAGGGCGCGTTCTCGGCATCGATCAGCACCTGCGGGATGCCCTGCTTCTTGAGGTTGAGATCGGACAACGGCGTCGTCGCGACATCGCCGGCGGTCACCGTCTGGTCGGTGATCGGGTGTTCGGGCGGGGGTGTGCTGGCGGCGGCAGGTTGGTCCTGCGCCGGGGCGGGCGAGGGGGAAGCGGGCGCAGGAGCGGCCGCCGCCAGCACGAGGGTTGCGAAACCGGAAAGAAGGAAAGCGATGGATCTGGGGCCTCGGGGGAAGGGGGCCGGGGTCATATCGCCTTGGTCCTTTCGGGTTCGCCTGCCAAATATGCTTGAGCGGCAGGGTGGTTCCGCCGGCTGTCGGTTTTTAGTTCCGCAGGTCCGCAAACGTGTCGCACGCGTTGAGGTCGCCGCTGTCGAGGCCTTTCTTCAACCAGGCCATGCGCTGGGCGCTGGAGCCGTGCGTGAAGCTGGCCTCGTTCGGGTTCTCGCCCGCGCCGCGCTGCAACGCGTCGTCGCCGATCTGGTGCGCGGCATTCAGGCCGGATTCCATGTCGCCGGGCTCCAGCCGGTCGCGATTGCGCGCGGCCCAGACCCCGGCGTAGCAATCCGCCTGGAGCTCAAGCCGCACCGACAGCGCATTGGCCGCGCGCGGGTTCGCTTCCTGCGCGCGATGCACCTTGTCCGACAGACCGACCAGGTTCTGGATGTGGTGCCCGTATTCGTGCGCGATCACGTAGTCGCGCGCGAACTGGCCGCTGGCGCCCAGTTGCTGCTCGAGCTGGCGGTAGAAATCGGTGTCGAGGTAGATGCCGTTGTCCGCCGGGCAGTAGAACGGCCCCATCGCCGATTGCGCCGAGCCGCAGCCCGATCGCCCCGCCTGTGCGTAGAACACCAGCTTGGGCCGCGCGAACGCCACGCCCGCGTCGCCCAGCAAGGGTTTCCACGTCTTGTTCAGCGATGACAGCGCGTTGCACGATTCGAGGCTGGCGGCATCGACGCGGCAGGAAGCCGCGCCGCCGCCGGCCGCGGGCCCTGTCTGCTCATAGGCGCCGGTGCCGGGTTGGCCGGGCTGGGTCGGCGCCTGCGCGGGCATGCCGCCGAGCAGGCTCAGCGGGTTGACCTTGAACACCACCGCCAGGATCAGCAGCAGCGCGATCGAGCCGCAGCCCAGCCGTCCGCCGCCCAGCGGGAAACCGCCGCCGCCGATCGGCAGCTGGAAGCCCCCGCCGCCGCGCTGATCCTCGACATCGACATCGTTTGGATCGAAATCGTCGAGACGCATGGCTTTGCGGTTCCCTGTTGGTGATTCGTGAATGTATTCGGATGTAGCTTGGCTGCCACCGCCGCGCAAAAAGCGACGAAGCGCGCTCAGGTGCAACGGCTCTGCCCTTGCCGGGGCGTGGTGCGGGTGTAGGCTGACGCGATGAACGGTTTTGCAGCAGCGACAAGGCGTATCGGCATCGTGCTTGCGGTGCTCGCGGCCGTCCACGCGCCCGTCGCGGCCGCGCGCAACCGCGAGGTCGATGCCGTCGCGGCCGAGCTGCTGGCCGACATGAAGATCCTTGCCAGCGACGATTTCCAGGGGCGCATGCCGGGCAGCGATGGCGAGGCGAAGACGCTGCGGTGGCTGGGCAAGCAATGGTTCGACGCCGGACTGGTGTCGGGCACCAACGATCCCGGCCATGCCTGGTTCGCGCCGGTCACGCTGGTCGCGCGCGAGCCCGCCGGGTCGACTGTCCAGTTCCAGCGCGCCAAGCGCAGCGTCACGCTGGCGCCGGCGGAAGCGATCGCGCTGACCTCGGGCCGCCGCAGCCTGATCGAAGGGGCACCGCTGCTGTTCGTCGGCAGGGGAGAGCGCGCGCTGCCGTCACGGGCCGAGCTCGCCGGCCGCGTCGCGGTGCTGCTCGACGGCCGCGCCGGACAATCCGGCAGCGATGGCACCGCTTCCGGCGCCGTCGTCCAGGGCAGCGATCGCCAGAACGCGCTGCTCGCGGCAGGGGCTTCCGCCGTGCTGACCGTGCTGGACGGCAGCCGTGGTATCGACAGCGTCGCCGCGCGCCGCAAGCGCCAGGGCTACGCGCTGGCCGGCGAGGCACTCGGCGGCGATCTCGAGGCCTTCATCACCGCCGCGGCCATGGAGCGCCTGCTCGGCGGCAGCGCCGGTACCCCGTCGAAGCTGCCCGCGCTCGAAAGCGAGGCGGACCGGGCCGATTTCGCCCCGCGCCTGCTCGATCTCAGCGCCAGCATCGAGGCCACCACGCGCGAGACGCGCATCCTCACCCACAACCTGATCGGCAAGCTGCCCGGCCGCCGCCCCGATGCGGGCGCGGTGCTGCTGCTGGCGCACTGGGATCACTTCGGCACCTGCGCCCAACCTCCGGCCGAACACCTGATCTGCAATGGCGCCATCGACAATGCCAGCGGCGTCGCGGCGCTGACCGCGATCGCCCGCCGGCTCGGCAAGAGCCCTTATGCCGGGGGCATCGCGCTCGATCGCGACGTCTATTTCCTCGCCACCACGGGCGAGGAACTCGGCCTGCTCGGCGCCGAGGCATTCGCCGAGAATCCGCCGTTGCCGCTCAAGCGCATCGTCGCCGCCTTCAACCTCGATACCATCGCCATCGCCCCCGCAGGCACCGCGCTCGGCCTCGTCGGCAAGGGCATGACCCCGCTCGATCCCGGCATCGCCCAGGTGGCCAGGGCGGAAAAGCGCAAGCTGTCCGACAGCACCGATCCCAATATCTACATCCGGCGGCAGGATGCCTGGGCGCTGATGCGGCACGACGTGCCGGCGGTGATGGTCACTTCGGCCTATGGCGACATCGCCCGGCTGGAACGGTTCTTCGATACCGACTATCACCGGCCGAGCGACGTGATGAAGCCGCAGATCGAGCTTGGCGGCGCTGCGCAGGACGTGCTGTTCCATGTCGCGCTGGTGCGCTGGTTCGCCGATGCCCGGCGCTGGCCGTCCCCGCGCTGAACGCCGGCCGCGATCCCAAGCGTTCATTGACGCGACAGGACGCGGGGCATACCCTGTGCTCCCTGCGCCGTTGGGTGGCGCTTCAGGAGGGGTATCCCATGAAAAAGCTTCTGCTTCCGGTCGCCGTGCTCGCCTTCTTCGCCATTCCCCAGGTCGCCGGCGCCGCCCCGTGCAAGGACGCCAAGGGCAAGTTCATCAAGTGCCCACCGGCCGCCGCGGCGCCCGCCATGGCGCCGGCCAAGCCTGCCATGGCACCGGCCAAGCCCGCCGCCGCGCCGGCGATGGCACCGGCCAAGTCCGGCCCGTGCAAGGATGCCAAGGGCAAGTTCGTGAAGTGCCCGCCCGCCGCCGCCCCGGCGATGGCGCCGGCCAAGAAGGGGCCGTGCCGCGATGCCAAGGGCCGTTTCGCCAAGTGCTGACGGGCCCCCGCTGAAACGCGCGGAAACGCGCAGAATTTTTGGCGGCGCGTCCGGGCAACCGGGCGCGCCGCCTTGCGTCGGGCCTGGCGATCAGTCCGGGCTTGGCGATCAGTCCGGGCCTGGCGATCAGTCCGGGCCTGGCGATCAGTCCGGGATCGTCGCCACCAGCCGCTCCGTCGCGGCCACGAACGCCGTGATCACCGCGGGATCGTTCACCACCGGATTGGGCTCGCGCGGGGCCCGCATGTGCCAGTAGCCGCCGCTGGACCGTCCGGCCTCCTCGGATGTCGCCAGCCACACCAGCGTATCCGCGCCCTCGTCGAGCGAGATTTTCGCCAGCCCGTCGGTATAGGCCCGCGTCGTGTCCGGGACATGGCTGAAGAAGTTGGAATCGACGGTGCCCGGATGGAACGCATGCGCGACGATGCCGTCCGCCGCGAGGCGCCCTGCCAGCGCCCGGGCATGAAGCACGTTGGCGAGCTTGCCGGTGCAGTAGGCGGTGCCGGGATTCCAGTCCGCCAGGTTCTGCAGGTCGGCGTGGTTGATGCCGGGAATGAACTCGCTGCCGTCGGACGAGGTGTTGATGATGCGGACCGTCCCCGGCGCGCTTCCCGGTGCCGCCGCGCGCAGCAGCGGCAGGAGCGCCTCCGTCAGCACCCAGGGGCCGAGGAAGTTGCCGGCGATGTTCTCCTCCAGCCCTTCGGCGGTGGTGCGGAACGCGTCCGTCATGCCGCCGGCGTTGTTGGCCAGCAGGTGGACGCGGTCGGTCAGCGCGGCGATTTCCCGCGCCAGCCGCCGCGCCTCGCCCAGCAGCGCCAGGTCGGCACGCAGGAATGCCAGTTGCCCCGGTTCCGCGCTCGCCGCCAGCTCCGCCTCGGCGGCGGCGCAACGGTCGGGGTTGCGGCCGGTGGCGATCACCCGCCAGCCGTGCCCCAGCAAGGCGCGCGCCGCGGCAAGGCCGACGCCGGCCGATGCCCCGGTGATGACGGCTACGGGTCTGGTCATTGGCTGGCTCTCCTTTGCCGGCAACGTGGCGCAGGCAGGGGCGGCGGGAAAGCGGATTTTGCGGCGCCGTTTCAGGCGCTTGGCAAGGGATCGTCGGCACGATAGCCTGCGCGGTGAAAATGCGCCGAGCCGGTTTGCCTGCAGGGCGTGGATTCTGCCATAGGCGCCGCCATGTTCGCTGATCCCGCAGACGTTCTCCACGCCACGTTCGGCTTCGCCGCGTTTCGCGGCGTCCAGCGCGGGGTCGTCGATCGCGTGCTGGCGGGTCGCTCGACGCTTGCGGTCATGCCCACCGGCGCCGGCAAGTCGCTCACGTACCAGTTGCCGGCGGTCATGCTGCCGGGGACCTGCGTGGTGATCTCGCCGCTGATCGCGCTGATGCATGACCAGCTCCGCAGCGCGCAGGCCAACGGCATCCGTGCCGCCGCGCTGACCAGCGCCGATCATGATCGCGAGGCGACGATCGACCGCTTCCGCGCCGGCGACCTCGACCTGCTCTACGTCGCGCCCGAACGCGCCAGCCAGGGGCATTTCCGCGAACTGCTGTCGAAGGCGCCGGTGTGCCTGTTCGCGATCGACGAAGCCCACTGCGTGTCCGAATGGGGGCACGATTTCCGCCCCGATTACCGGCTGTTGCGGCCGCTGATGGATGCTTTCCCCGAGGTGCCGCGGCTGGCGCTGACGGCGACGGCGGATCGCCACACGCGCGAGGACATTCTCCAGCAGCTCGGCATTGCCGCCGACGGATTGATCGTCGCCGGTTTCGACCGGCCCAACATCCAGTACCGGATCACCCCGCGCGACCAGCCGGTGCGGCAGTTGCTGCGGCTGATCGCGGACACCCCCGGCCCGGGCATCGTCTATGCCCAGACCCGCGCGCAGGTCGAGCGGCTGACCGAGAGCCTGGGCGCCAGCGGCAGGCCGGTACTGCCCTATCACGCTGGACTCGATCCGCAGGTGCGCGCGGCGAACCAGGCGCGGTTCGTCGCCAGCGAGGACATGGTGATGGTGGCGACGATCGCCTTCGGCATGGGCATCGACAAGCCCGACGTGCGCTTCGTCGCCCATGCCGGGCTGCCCAAGTCGATCGAGGCCTATTACCAGGAGACCGGCCGCGCCGGGCGCGACGGCGATGCCGCGCTGGCGCTCATGCTGTGGGGCGCGGAGGATTTCGTCCGCGCGCGCCAGCGGCTGGGCGAGGTCGAGCCCGGCCGCCAGGCTGGCGAAAGGGCCCGGCTCGATGCGCTCGCCGGCCTGGTCGAGACCGCGGCCTGCCGCCGCGCCCTGCTGCTGCGCCATTTCGGCGAGGACCCGCCGGCGACGTGCGGCAATTGCGACAACTGCCTGGAGCCGGCGACGGTGCAGGACGCCACCGAGACCGCGCGCAAGCTGCTGTCCGCGGTCTATCGCACCGGGCAGAGCTATGGCCTCGGCCATCTCGAGAAAGTCCTCGCCGGTATCGCGGACGAGCGCGTCCTTGCCCGCGGCCACGACCAGCTCAGCGTGTTCGGGATCCTCGACGCGGCCGAGGCGCCGCTGTTGCGGTCGGTTTCGCGGGCGCTGCAGGCGCGCGGCAGCCTGGTCGCGACCGAGCATGGCGGGCTGGCGCTGGGGGGTGATGCCCGTGCCATTCTCAAGGGTGACGCGGCAGTGATGATCGTCTCGTCGCCCCCGCGCGAAAAGCGCAAGTCCCGGCGCGAACGCGCGGCGGGGGTCAACCCGGTGGGCGATCCACTGTTCGATGCGCTGCGGACGCTGCGCCGCGATCTCGCGCAGGAGGCGGGGGTGCCGCCTTATGTCATCTTCCATGACGCGACGCTGCGCGAAATGGCGGCGCGCCGCCCCGGGAGCCTGCGCGCGCTGGGCGAGATCGGCGGGGTCGGCACGCGCAAGCTCGAAGCCTATGGCGAGGCGTTCCTCCGGATCATCGCGCAGAACCAGGCGTGAGGCCGGCCGCGCCGGAGTCATCGCCGATGCCTGGCAGGCTCATGCCCGGGGCAGCGACAGCGTCGGATCGAATCCCGCCAGCGGCGTGCCGCCGAGACGGGTGAAGTCGTGCCGCCAGTTGTCCCGCCGGGTCGTCGCCTGCACTTGCGGGGCGCGAAAGTTGAAGCACGCGCCGACCCGGCCGGGGTCGATGTCCGCTCCGGATTGACCGGGCGGCGGATCGAACGCGCGCGCGCCGGAAACGAACACCGCGCGACGCAGGGCATGGGCCAGCTCGGCCAGCGCGGCGGGCAGCTCGGGCGACCAGCGCGACAACTGCCGCAAGTCGCGCCCGGCCTGCGCCGAGGGCGGCGTGACGAGGGTGCCGTCGAGATGCCATTCCAGGCGCGGCGCGCCGTTCGCATGGAGGCGCGCAACGGTCCGGCCCGTCGCGTCGCGGTCGGCGACATGCATGTCGAGCAGCGTCTCGCCATCGTCGCGGGCATGGGCGGCCGCCAGGATCGCGAGATCGCGCAAGTGGGTGCAATGCTCGGGCGCCGGCGTCGCCGCGACTTTCGCCAGCGTCAGGCCGGTGAGATCCTTGCCCAGCTTGCCGGGTGCGCCGATGCACGCCGTCCAAGGGTGGCGTACCGCTTCCGCCTCCACCGTGGTGATCGTCACGCCGTCGTGCCGCAGCCGCAGGTGGAAGCGATGGACGTCGTCCTCCAGTCCGGCGGTGACCGCGCCCGGTGCCGGGACGATGCGGATGCGTCGCCAGAGGCCGGGAACGCGGGAGAGGATATCGGCCATGACCAACCTGCTTGTCGTGCCCGCCATGGTGGCATCTTCGTCGGCGCCGGGCTAGGGCCGATCCATGAACAGGGCGATCTTGCGATGCGGCGTGGCGTGCGGGATGCTGGCGTTGCCCCAGGAGGCAAGCGCCGGCCCGCCGTTCTTCACCGACGATCCGGCGCCCACGGCCAGGGGCAAGTGGGAAATCTTCGACTATGCCGGCGGCACGATCGAACCCGGGGGCACGACGGTCGCCTTCGGTCTCGATCTCAACTACGCTCCCACCGATGCGCTGCAGGCGGGCCTGGTGGTGCCGCTGGTCAAGGCTGAAGGTGAGCGGCTGGCGCTCGGCGACGTCGAAGTGGGCATGAAGGTGCAGTTGCTGCGCCAGGATCGCGGCGCCGTGGTGGACCTGAGCACGGTGCCCCGTCTGACGCTGCCGACCGGACGCGGCACGCGATCGATGCGCGTGATGCTGCCGCTATGGGCAGAGCGCGATTTCGGGGACTGGAGCCTGTTCGGCGGCGGCGGCTGGACCTTGAACACCGGCGCCGGCCGGCGCAACTACTGGCAAGGCGGGTTCGCGATCGCCCGCCGGCTGGGTTCCGGCTGGCAGGGCGGTGTCGAGGTGTTCTCGCAAGGCGCGACAGCCGCGGGAGAAAGGCCGCTGACGGTGATCAACGCCGGTACGATCCTTCACGTCTCCGGACCGGTCTCGCTGCTCGGCTCGTTCGGGCAGGGGATCAACCGCAAGGCCAGCGTCTTCTACACCGCGCTCAAGCTCGATCTGTGAAGCTCACGGCGTGGCGCCGTCTTCCAGCCAACCGCCTGCCGTGGCGACATAGAGCCGCGCGGTATCGAGCGCCTGCCGGGCCTGGGCATCGACCAGCGCCAGCCGTGCGCGCTCGTTGGCGCGGGTTGCCTCGAGCACCTGCAGCACGCCCGAGTTGCCGATCTGGTAGGACTTGCGCGAAAGGTCGAGCGATCGTTCGGCGAGCGAAGCGGATTCGCGCTCGGCCGCCAGTGCCCGGGCATCGGTGTCCAGCGCGGAAAGCAGGGTCGAAACCTGGCCGAACGCTTCCAGCACCGTTTGCCGATAGGTCGCCGCGGCAGCCCGCGCCTCGGCCTCGGCGCCACGCTTGCGCGCCCTCAGGGTGCCGCCGTGGAAGATCGGCGCCGTGGCTCCGGCAAACAGATCGAAGCCGCGGAAGCCCGACGAGAACACGTCGGCGAGATGCGGCGCGCTTTGCGACAGGTTCGCGCCGATGGTCACGTTGGGGTAGAGTTCCGCGGTGGCGACGCCCACGGCCGCGGTCGCGGCGTGGAGGCGGGCCTCGGCGGAAAGAATGTCCGGCCGCTTGTGGACCAGGGCCGACGGCAGCGCCACAGGCACCTGCGACGGCAAACGGAAGGTCGACAGGCTGAAGCGCGTCGCCGGCAGTTCCGCCGGGCTGATGCCCAGCAGCACCGCCAGCATCGCCCGCGCCTCCGCGAGTTGCTGCTCAAGCCCCGGGATTTGCGCGCGTTCCTCTGACAGGCGCGATTGCGCCGCCAGCACTTCGACCAGCGTGCCCTCGCCGGCGATGCGTCGCGCGTCGGTCAACTTGACGTTGCGCGTGCCCGCGTCGACCAACTGGTTGACGGCGGCCAGGCGATCACCCAGCGCGGCGATGGTCAGCACCTGGGTGACGACCCGGCCGGCAATGGTCAGGTGCGCGGCGGCGGTCTGGTGCGCCTGGGCCTCGGCCTGCGCGCGGACCTGTTCCAGCGCCCGGGCGTTGCGACCGAACAGGTCGAGGTCGTACGTCACGCCGGAGCCGACCGTGTACAGTTCGAGTTCCGGGTTGGTGATGCCGGGAAAAGTCGATGGGTCGAAGCCGAAAGCCGCGAGGTTGATCTTTTCGTGCTCGGCCCGGGCATTGGCGTCGACCTGCGGCAGCGATCGTCCCGCCACTTCGCGGATGCGCTGGCGCGCCGCCTCGAGCGTGGCGTTGCTGGCGGCGAGTGACGGGTTGTGCGCAAGCGCCTGTTCGACCAGCGCGTTCAGCTCGGCCGAGCCGAACGCCTCCCACCACTTGCCCTGCGGGCCTTCCGCGAGCAGCGCGCGGCCGGCGCCGGTCTGGCCATAGCCGGCGGAAGCGGCAGGGGGGGCCGGACGGGCGAAATCCGGTCCTTGCTTGCAGGCCGGGACCAGCAGCGCGGCGACGAGGGGAACGAGACGGAGCGACCGACGCATCTCGGCACCGTTCACGGGCGCGGAGCCGGGCGGCCCGCCGCCGGATCATAGGGCGGCGTGTCCGCGCCGAACAGGCTGCGCTTGTGGCCGGTATCGACCTCGACATCGGTCGACAGGCCGGCGTGGAGCGGCAGGCCTTGCGGCACGTCGAGCAGTTCGATCTCCACCGGCAGGCGCTGCACCACCTTGACCCAGTTGCCGGTGGCATTCTCCGCCGGCAGGATCGAGAACGAATTGCCGGTCCCCGGCGAGAAGCTGGCGACGCGGCCCTTGATCTCGACATCGGGATAGGCGTCGATGCGGACCTTCACCGGCTGGCCGACGCGCATGTAGCGGAGCTGGTTTTCCTTGAAATTGGCCTCGACCCAGAATTTGGTGCCGGCCAGCATGAACACCGGGCGCGAAGCGGTGACGTAGGAGCCGAGCTGGAGCTGGTTGACCTTTGTCACCACGCCGTCGCGCGACGCGCGGACGACGGTGTTGTTGAGCGCGATGCGCGCGGCTTGCAGCGCCGCGGCCGCCTGGCGCACGGCAGCCTGGTTCTCGACCCCGCCCGACAGGTTGCCTTCGAGCTCGGCGCGCTTGCTCTCGGCCTTGGCCTGCGCGGCGGCCACGGCGTCGCGAGCGGTCCGCACGGCCAGTTCGGCGGCGTCGGCCTGGGCCTTGGACGAGATCCCCTGGGCGAGCAGCGACTTCTGCCGCGCCGCTTCGCCGATCGCATATTCGAGGCGCGCCTGCGCCGCCGGGATGTCGGATGCGGCCTGCTGGAAATCGGCACGCTTGGCACCGATCCCGGCGCGGGCGGCGGCCAGCGCGGCTTCCGCGGCGGCGACGTTCGCCTGAGGGGTGGCCGGGTCGATGCGGAACAGCACGTCGCCCTTGTGGACCAACTGGTTCTCGCGCACGTCGATCTCGACGACCTTGCCGCTGACATCGGCCGCGACCCCGACCAGCCCGGTCTGCACTTGCGCGTTGTCGGTCGATTCAAAACGCCCGCCGGTCAACCACACCGCAAAGGCGCCGACCGCGACCACGACCGGAGCGGCGATCAGCAGGGGGCCACGAAGCTTCGACTTCGAGCCGGTGTTCCGGCCTTCACTGGTATTGTCGCCTTCCGGCACGGTACTCTCCCCGGGGGTACGTTGCGAACGAATCCTATGCAGAGATATAGTAAGCATGGCAAGGTTCTTATGGCCGCCCCGGCAACGGTGCGGCGATAACGCGAGGTCGATCGATGGCAGACCCCGACGCGCGGCTGATCGCGCTCGAAGGCATTCACAACTTCCGCGACTATGGCGGCTATCCGGTTGCCGGCGGCGGCCGCGTGCGGCGCGGCTGGCTGTGGCGCTCGGGCCAGCACCACGAGGCGACCGACGCCGATCTCGACCAGGTGCGCGCGCTGGGCCTGAAGGCCGTGTTCGACTTGCGCTCGGCGCGCGAACGCGCCAGCCACCCCTGCCGTCGCCCCGCCGGCTTCAGTGCCGTGCTGCACGCGATCGAGGATGCCCCGCCGATCGACGGCGGGCCCGGCGTGGGCAAGGGCGCGACGCCGGCGGCGCCCCACGTCGCCGCCGCACACGCCGCGGCGGCGCGGCCCAGCCGGGAGCGCACGCCCGAAGAAACGCGCGAGGGCATGCGCCACACGTATGCGACGATGCCGTTCAGGCCCGCTTTGGCCGCGGCGTTGCGGCAGATGATGACCGTGCTGGCCCGGACCGACGGCCCCAGCCTGGTCAACTGCATGGCGGGCAAGGATCGCACGGGCATCGCGGTGGCCATCGTCCAGCGCGCGCTCGGCGTGCACCGCGACGATGTCGTCGGCGACTACCTGCTGACCGGCCGCCTCGGCGATCAGGAGGCGCGGATCGCTGCCGGATACCGCACCTTCGTCCAGGCCACCGGCGAACTGGAGGATGCCGTCGTCCGCGCGATCATGGGCATCGAGCCGTCCTATATCGAGGCCGCGCTCGACGCCGTTGCCGCGGCGGGCGGCGAGGAGCGCTATTTCCGGGACGTGCTGGGCGTCGACCCGGGCGCGCGCGCGGCGTTGCGCGCACGGCTGGTCGAAGGCTGAGCGGCGGTCAGGCCAGGAACGCTTGCACGTCCGCGACGAAGCGCTCGAACTGGTCGTGATGCAGCCAGTGGCCGGCGTTTTCGTATTCGATGACGCGCGCGGTGCGGAAATGGGCGATGCGGCCGTCCTTTTCCGGGTTGGTGGCGAAGCTTTCGGTGCCATAGAACATCAACAGCGGGCAGGTAATGGCGTGCCAAAGCTGGTGCAGGCCTTCGCGCGGGAGTTCGATCGGCGGCCACACGTTCAGGTAGTTGTCGAACTTCCAGGACCAGGTGCCGTCCTCGTTCCGGCTGGCGCCGTGGATCGTCAGGTGCCGCGCCTGCTCGTCCGACAGGAACCCGTTTTCCTCCTTCATCCGCGCATAGGCCGCCTCCAGCGTCGGATAGCGCCTTGGCATGCGCCCGGCGGCGGCGCGCTTCTTGTCGATCCAGTCGCGAAGCCGTTCCGGCAGCGGGATGGCATCGCGCTCGTCCAGCAGGGTCGTCGTCGGGCCCAGGCCCTCGATGTTGACGAGCTTGCGCACCATGTCGGGGTAGAGACCGGTGAACTGGGTGGTGACATTGCCGCCCAGCGAATGTCCGATGATCGTCACCTGAGGATAGCCGAGCGAATGCACGAGCTGGGCGAAATCATAGACCAGCGCCTGCAGCGTGTAGTTGCCTTCCGGAGACCAGGCACTGTCGCCGTGGCCGCGCAGGTCGGGGCAGATCACGTGCCAGTCGTGGCGCAGTTCGTTCGCGACCCAGTCCCACGAGCGGGCATGATCGCGCCCGCCGTGCTGCAGGATCAGCGGGGGCGCCTCGCGGTTGCCCCAATCGACGTAATTCAGCCGCAGCCGTTGCGAGATGAAACTGTGCGAAGTCGGGCCGGGGAACTGCATGGGTCGCTTGGTGCAGCCCCCCGGCCCGCCCGTCAACCGCCTCGGTGGAAACGGCCGGCGGGCATCTCTTACAGCTCGATTTCGAGATTCAGGCGGAATTGCCCATCGGCATCGTCGCGCGCACGGGCGACAGCGAACAGGTAGCCGGTCTCGATCCGCAGGTTGTGCCCGGCGAGCGGCAGGCGGAATTTCGCGTTCGGGCCGATGTAATGTTCGGCATAGGGAAACAGGCGGCGGCCGGTGCCGAGATCGCCGAACGCGGCAACGCCCAGCCGCACCTTGTCGGCCATGGCAACATCGGCCGAGGTGGCATAGGCGAACTCGGTCGGTTCGCTGGAATCGAGCGGCTTTTCGGCGATCAGGTTGAAGCGCAGGTCCCACAGGCGGGTGCGGCGCTGCAGCAGCAGCTTGGCTTCGACGCCATCGGCGTCACCATGGAAGCCAAGCTCGTATTCGCCGTAGGCGGCGATATCGATGCCGCCGATCCGCCCGAGGTGATAGACCGCCTCGATGCCGGCATGCGTCGCCTTGCGGCTGCTGCCGGCCTCCTTCTCGAACTCGCCCACGACCGCGATCCGCAAGTGGCCATTCACGCCATATCCGGCCTCGAGCCGGAAATTGTCCTCGCCCGAGGCCGGGCCGCCGGCGAGGACGCCGTAGCGGCTTTCCAGCTCCAGTTCGCCTGGCTCGACCGTGGCCGCATAGACTTCGTCGCCCAGTCCGGGCGCGGCGATGGCCGGCGAAGCGGCGCCAATCCCGCAGGCAGCGGCGAAGGCAACGGCCGCCCGGCGGCAAAGTGAAACAGGTGACATGGAAACCCCCAACGAGATCGCGCTAATGCGAATAGGTCGCATTTGCAAATTGATTCGGGGAACGTCGTTGATCGAGGTCAAGAAGGCGGGTGATTGCCCGACCGGCCGTGCCGGGCTGTGTGACGCCGGGGGAATTCCGCCAGTGCGATCTGGCCAAGCGGGGCCGGCCTGCCTATCTGCGCAAGCAACGAAAGGGCGATTCCGCATGACCACGCACACCACCCGCATGTTGATCATCGGCTCCGGGCCGGCCGGGCTCACCGCCGCGATCTACGGGGCGCGGGCCGGGCTCAATCCGATCGTGGTGCAGGGGCTGCAACCGGGGGGCCAGCTTACCATCACCACCGAGGTGGAGAACTACCCGGGTTTCCGTGAGGCGATCCAGGGGCCGTGGCTGGTGCAGGAAATGCAGGCCCAGGCCGAGCATGTGGGCACCCGCATGATGTGGGACACCATCGTCGACGTCGACCTTTCCGGCCCGCCCTTCCGGGCCACCGGGGATTCCGGCGATGTCTACGAAGGCGAGACGCTGGTCATCGCCACCGGCGCCCAGGCGAAGTGGCTGGGCGTCCCGGGAGAGCAGGAACTGTCCGGCAAGGGCGTCTCGGCCTGTGCCACGTGCGATGGCTTCTTCTATCGGGGCAAGAAGGTCGTGGTGATCGGCGGCGGCAACACCGCGGTCGAGGAAGCGCTGTACCTGACCAACCACTCGGACGACGTCACCGTGATCCACCGCCGCGATTCGTTCCGGGCGGAAAAGATCCTGCAGGAGCGCCTGTTCGCGCATCC
The DNA here is from genome assembly GCA_028868535.1 of Sphingomonadales bacterium. Taxonomy (GTDB): domain Bacteria; phylum Pseudomonadota; class Alphaproteobacteria; order Sphingomonadales; family Sphingomonadaceae; genus Novosphingobium. The sequence goes on from JAGWUH010000040.1 coordinate 14,819, forward strand.
GCACATCAAGGTGTTGTGGAACCAGGCGGTCGATCACTTCGTCGGCGATCCGCTGGCCGGGGGGCTGACCGGCGTCGCGCTCGTCGATACGGTGACCGGCGCGCGGACCGTGGAGCCGACCCAGGGTGCCTTCGTCGCGATCGGCCACGCGCCGGCAACCGAACTGTTCAAGGGCAAGCTCGACCTCGACGACGGCGGCTACATCACGGTGTTCCCGGGCACCCCCAAGACGGCGATCCCGGGTGTGTTCGCCTGTGGCGACGTGATGGACCACACTTATCGCCAGGCCGTCACCGCCGCCGGGACCGGCTGCATGGCTGCGCTCGACGCCGAACGTTTCGTGCAGGCGCGCGAGTTCGAGGCGATGAAGGCCGATGCCTGAACGCGTCCGCGCAAACGGTCCATTTCGCCGTTGACCACACTTCGCACCCGCACTAAGGGGTCCGCCTGCACCGGCCCCCAGGGGCGGGAAGCATGGCGGAGTAGCTCAGCTGGTTAGAGCAGCGGAATCATAATCCGCGTGTCGGGGGTTCGAGTCCCTCCTCCGCTACCATCCCTGACATGACGGCAACGATCGAAGCTCCCGAGGGGCCGCGCGGCGTCGCGCGCCGGCTCTGTCCGGTGCGATTTGTCGATAGCAACCGGCGCCCGCTTCTTGGCATCGCTCGCTAGTGGATCTCGGCCGGCTTGAGTGCGGGGCTCAGCACCTGGACGGCGCCCAGGGCGGCGAAACTGGCCCCGGCAGCAATGCCGAACAGCAACGCGTAGCTGTGGGAAGCATCGAGCATGTACCCGGTGAACATTGCCATGAACATGCCGCCGACAGCCACTCCGCGCGCCCGGTCTGCGCCGCGCCGCTCTATCCGGTGGTCAGCATGGACGCCTCGATCGCCCACCCGGGCTCGCGCGAGCGATTGCTGCGCCGGGCGCCGACTGCCGCCGCCGAGGCTGCGCATTCAACTAACCGCAACGTCCCCGCCGCCGCCCCGCCGTACTTCCTGCTTCGCGCCGGGCAGCGGCAATGGGGCCCCGGGAGCCTTCAGGCAGGCCCTTGCCGGCGAATCCGGGCGGACCCCGCCAGGACCGCATCAGCGCCGTTACGCTGCCGCTAGGGGCGGCTGGCCGCGAGGTGCGCGGCCGCGTCAGCTTCGCCGATCACTTCGGCATACTTCGCCTGGAGGTCAAAAAGGCTGGCTTCGTGCGGCGCCGGATGCCGGTCGCCGCAGCCGTCCCGGACGACGAACGGCAGGAAGCCGTGCTGGCACGCGTCGAGCGCCGTGGCGCGAACGCAGCCGCTGGTGGAAAGCCCCGTGATGAGCAGGGTGTCGATGCCCTGCGCGGTCAGCGTGGCGGCGAGGGGCGTGCCGAAGAAGGCCGAAGCATAGCGTTTGGTGATGACGAGCTCGCCCGAAACGGGTTGCAGCGACGGCGGAAAGGCGCCGTGCGGGGAGCCGCGTTCGAACAGGCGGAGCGCTGGCACCTTGCGATAGAACACGCCGCCATCGACGCCTCCGGGCGCGTATTCGACGTTGGTGAAGATGACCGGCACGCCGGCCGTGCGCGCGGCGGCGACCAGTCGCTCGTTGCTGGCCAGTGCATGCTCCACCCCGGCGTAGAGGGGGGAGGCCGGATCGAGGTAGGCCATGACGAGATCGACCACGAGCAGGGCCGGGCGTGCGCCGAAGGACAGCCGGCCGGCGAAGGCGCCGGCATAGTTCGCGGCGAGGTCGCCGGGGCGATCCGCCATCACACCACTCCCGCCGCGGCCATCGCCGCCAGTTCGTCGGCGTCGATGCCGAGCAGCCCGCCGTAGATCTCGGCATTGTGCTGGCCGACGGTGGCGGGCGCGGGGCGACGGACGCCGCTCGGCGTCGCCGACAGCCTGGGGAACGCGCCCTGCATCTTCAGCGGGCCGAAGCGCTCGGTCTCCACCTCGACGATCGCCTCGCGCGCCTGGAAGTGCGGATCGGCCAGCATCTCAGGCGCGCGGTAGACCTTGCCGGCGGGAATCGAGTGCGCGATCATCAGCGCATCGACTTCCTCGATGGTCAGCGTCTGCGTCCAGTTGTTGATCAGGTTGTCGAGCTCGGTCTGGCGCACCCCGCGCGCCAGGTGCGTGGCGTAGCGCGGGTCATCGCCCAGTTCGGGCCGCCCCATGGCCGCTGCCAGCCGCTTCCACAGCGAATCCTTGTTCGCGCCGATCATGTATTCGCCGTCCTTGCACGAATAGACGTTCGACGGCGCGATGCCGGTGAGGATCGAGCCCGAGCGCTCGCGGATCAGGCCCATGCGGTCATATTCGGGCACCAGGCCTTCCATGACCTGCAGCACGCATTCGTAAAGGGCGGCGTCTATCACCTGGCCCTCGCCGGTGCGGTCCTTGTGGTGCAGCGCCGCGAGAATGCCCATGCAGCCATAGGTCGCGGTCAGCGTGTCGCCGATCGAGACGCCCATGCGGCTCGGCGGCCGGTCCGGCTCGCCGACGATGTAGCGCCAGCCGCCCATCGCCTCGCCAATGCCGCCGAAGCCGGCGCGGTCGGAGTAGGGCCCGGTCTGGCCATAGCCCGACATCCGCGCGACGATCAGCCCCGGCTGCTCGGCAATCAGCTGGACGGGATCGAGCCCCCACTTCTCCAGCGTGCCCGGCTTGAAGTTCTCGACCAGCACGTCGGCATGGCGGATCAGCCGGCGCACCAGCGCCTGCCCCTCGGGCACGCGCAGATTGGCCGAGACCGATCGCTTGTTGCGCGCGATCACCTCCCACTGGACTTTCTCATCCCCCTGGCCCCATTCGCGCATCGGGTCACCCGTCACCGGCGGCTCGACCTTGATCACGTCGGCGCCCATGTCGCCCAGCAACTGCCCGCAGAACGGACCGGCCAGCAACTGCCCCATCTCCACCACGCGGATGTCCGACAATGCTCCCATCGGTGCTTACTCCGCCGCTTCCAGCAGGGGCCATACCGGCTGGACCGGTGCCGGCAGGCCGGTTTCGGCGAGGCAGCGCTCGCGCAGGACGTCGATGGGGGGGCCGAAGTCGAACAGGGCGGTGGGGCCGCGGCGCGCGCGCAGCTCGGCGCGCAGCGCCTCGGTCGCGGCGGCATCGACCGTGCCGTCGGCATCGGCGACCACGCCATAGGCACGCGCGCCCGCCGGCGTGACGAGGCCCTGGACGATCTCCTTGCCGACGAGCGCGGGCTCGCGCGCCAGCGGATCGCCCCAGCCGCCGCCGCCCCAGGTGATGAAGTGGAGCTGGTCGTCCGCCTCGACCGCGACGTCCTCGACCTTGTTGCCGATGATGATCCGGGTGCCGTCGGGCTTCTCGAGGATCTTGCGCGCGCGCATCCCCGGCGCGCCGCCGTTGACCCCCCACGGCGGCACGAACCAGCGGTCATCATGGATCGAGATCGTGCCGGCGCTGAGGAATCGGTAGGTCATGCGGATGCCATTGCCGCCGCGATGCAGACCGGCGCCGCCCGAATCGGGCTCGCACTCATAGCGCTCGATGATCATCGGGAAGTAGCGTTCGAGGAACTCGTTGGGGACGTTGGTGAATCCGGGCCACAGCGAATGCCCGTCCGGCCCGTCGCCGAGCGGGCGGCCGGGGATGCCGCCGAAGCCGATCTGGAACAGCTGGAACCACTCGCCACCCTTGCCGGGACGCTGGTCGTTGCCCGAATAGAACAGGTGCGGACTCGACGAGAAGCCGGCGGCGTTGAGGAATTCCGGCGTTTTCTGGCCGAGCAGGCCGCCGAGGATATCGAAGATGCGCCCCAGCGCGTGGGTGCGGCCGGACAGCGCCGCGGGAAACCGGGGCTTCAGCAGCGAGCCCTCGGGAATGCGCACCTCGATCAGGTCATAGAATCCGTCGTTGAACAGGATCTGCGGGTCGAAGACCATGATCATGTAGATGCCGAAGAACATCTTGAACATGTTCTCGTTGAGGTAGAAGTTGATCGAGGCTTGCGACTGCGGGTCGGTCCCGGCGAAGTCGAGCACGACCTTTTCGCCCTCCCGCCACATTGTGCACTTGATGCGGTACGGCCCGCAGCCGACGCCGTCGTCGCAGATGAAATCCTCGAAGCTGACGGGTTCCTCGGCGACGGCCTGCCCGATCAGGGCCTTCATCGCGCGGTGGTTGCGCGCCAGCAGCTCCTGCGTGGCCGATACGTAGACATCGTCGCCGAAGCGTTCCGCCATCTCGATCACGCGCCGCGCCGCGACGCGGCAGGACGCGACGATGGCATTGAGGTCCGCCTGGCACCAATCCGGCTTGCGGACCTGGTGCATGACGAGGCGCACGAGGTCCGCGTTGTATTCGCCCTTCTTCCAGATCTTCACCGGCGGAACGCGCACGCCTTCCTCGAAGATCGAGCGGGCGTTGATCGGCATGGAGCCGACGACCTTGCCGCCGATGTCGCTCTGGTGCCCGAACATCGCGGTGTAGGCGAGCAGGCGACCGTCCTTGAACACCGGCAGCAGCACCAGCCAGTCGTTGGCGTGGCTGATCGCGCCCTCGCAACTGTACGGGTCGGACAGGAAGATCATGTCGCCGTCTTCCAGCGTGCCGTCGAAGCCGCGCAGGAAGCCGTCGATGAAGCTGCCGAACTGGCCGACGATCATCCTGCCGGCGTGGTCGGCGATCAGCGGGAACGCGTCGCCCTGCTCGCGGATGCCCGGCGACATCGCGGTACGAACCAGCGTTGCGTCCATCTCGATGCGGGCGTTGCGCAGGGCGTTCTCGATGATGTCGAGGGTCACCGGGTCGATGGCGACGCGGCGGAAAGGGGCGGGGTTGGTTTCGACGATGGTCGCGGGCATGGAACGTCCCCTCAGGCCGGATGGATCAGGATGTTGCCGACGTGGTCGACGGTGGCGACGCAGCCGCTTTCGATCAGCGTCGTCGAATCCATTTCGCAGACGATGGCAGGGCCGGGAATGACGTCGCCCTGCCGCAGCCGCGCGCGATCGTAGATGACGGCGGCCTGCTCGCGCCCGTCCATCCAGAGAACGTGGTCGCGCATCTTCGCGGCGACGGGATCGCCGTCGCCGCGGGGCAGTTCGCTGGCGGGCAGGTCGAGCATGCGGCCCAGGGCGACCGCGCGCAGGTTCACGATCTCGTGCGGGGTGTCCATGTTGAAGGTGAACAGGCGGCGATGCTCGGCGTCGAAGCGCGCGAGGATGCCGGCTATGCCGTCGCTGCGCAGGACATCGGAAGTGATCGTCAGCGGGACTTCGAAGGCCTGGCCGGCATAACGCACGTCGATCTCGAACGCGCTGGTGATCTCGTCCTCGGGCACCCCGTCGGAGACGAGTTCGGCGCGGGTCTGCGCCGCCATCTCGTCGAGTATGGCGATCAGTTCCTCCGCGGTGGCGCTGCCGGCCAGCCGCGAGAAGCTGCGCGCGGTCTCGGTGCGCATCCGGGTGGTGGCGTCGCCCAGTGCGCAGAGCACGCCGGGGGAGACCGGGGAAACCGCGGGCCAGGAGCCCATCAGCCGCGCCACCGCGTTGACGTGGAGCGGACCGGCGCCGCCGAAGCCCATCAGCGCGAAGTGGCGCGGGTCATAGCCCTGCTGCACCGAAATCATCCGCAGCGCACCGAACATGTTCTCGTTGACGATGTCGATGATGCCCCGCGCCGCCGCCATCAAGTCGATGCCCAGCGCATCGGCGATGGTCTGCACCGCTGCCTTGGCGCCCTCGCGGTCGAGCCGGAACGCGCCGCCCAGCAGGTTCTCGGGCAGGTAGCCGAGGACGACATTGGCGTCGGTCACCGTCGGCTGCGTGCCGCCCTTGCCATAGGCGACCGGCCCCGGCACCGCGCCCGCCGATTGCGGTCCGACGCGCAGCGCCCCGGTGAGCTCCGGCACATAGGCGATCGAGCCGCCGCCGGCGCCCACCGTCTTCACGTCGAGCGCCGAGGCGCGGACCTTGAGATGGCCGACCTCGGTGTCGCGCTGGCGCCGCGGCTCGAGGTTCTCGATCAGCGCGACGTCGGTGCTGGTGCCGCCGACGTCGAGCGTCAGGATATTCTTCAGTCCGGCGTTCTTCGCCACCCACAGCGCGCCCGTGACGCCGCCGGCGGGCCCCGACATCAGGATGTTCACCGGGTGCTCGCCGGCCTTCTGCGCGCTCATCAAGCCACCGTCCGAGCGCAGCAGCGAGAGGTTGCCTGCCATGCCGGCGGCGGCCAGCCGCGTGCGCAGGTTGGCGACGTACTTGCCGACCACGGGTCGGACGGCGGCGTTGGCGACGGTGGTCAGGGTGCGTTCGTACTCCTGCATCTCGGGCAGGATCTCGTGGCTGAGCGAGACCGGCACTTCGGGCAGGATCTCGGCCGCCAGCTCGCCGACGCGGCGCTCGTGGACGCCGTTCGCATAGGCGTTGATCAGCGATACGGTCACCGCTTCCACCCCGTTCGCCTTGAGGCTGCCCAGCGCCGTCCGGATGTCGGCATCGTCGATCGGCCGGATCTCCTCGCCGGCGGCGTTGATCCGGCCCTTGATGGTGACGGTATCCTCCAGCGCCGCCAGCGGCGTCGGCTTCGGCCAGATGATCCAGCCGGCAAGCCCGCCCGGCACGAAGCTGCGGCCGATCTGCATGACGTGGCGGTAACCTTCTGTCGTCACCAGGCCGACGCGCGCGCCCTTGCCTTCCAGCACGGCGTTGGTGGCGACCGTGGTGCCGTGGAGGAAGAACGCGATGTCGGACGCGGCGACCCCGGCATGAGCACAGATCGCCTCGACGCCGTGGAGGATGCCTTCCGAGCTGTCATGCGGGGTCGACGGCGTCTTGTGCCGCCAGAATGCGCCGCTCGACGTATCGAACAGCAGCAGGTCGGTGAACGTGCCGCCAACATCGACACCCAGACGATATCCCATGTTCGTTCAAGCTCCCTCGATCGCCTCGGGAAACAGCGGCGCGCGCGCCACCATGCCCGGCAGTGTCCGTCCCATCACGCCGCTCAGCCACTGGCTGGCTTCGATCGTTGCCGCCAGGTCCATGCCCGTGGCCACGCCGGCCCGTTCGAGCATGTAGATCACGTCCTCGCTGGCGACATTGCCGGCCGCGCCCGGGGCGAACGGGCAACCGCCGAGGCCGCCGATCGCGGCGTCGACCGTGCGGGCGCCCGCGCATACCGCCGCCCAGACGTTGGCCAGCCCGGTGCCACGCGTGTTGTGGAAGTGCACGCGCACCGCCACGCCCGGCGCCGCATCGCGGACCAGCGCCACCAGCCGGGCCGCCTGCGCCGGATCGCCGACCCCGATCGTATCGGCCAGGGCGATCTCCGCCGGCCGGGCCGCGGCCGCGCGCGCGGCCATTTCCACCACGCGATCCTCCGCGACGCGGCCGGTAAATGGGCAGCCGAAGGCCGCGGCGATGGTGATCTGCCCGGAGCGTCCGGCGGTGCGGGCCATGTCCACGATCTCGAGTGCCGCCGCCAGCGACTCGTCGCTCGATTGCCCCTGGTTGGCCACCGCGAAACGGTCGGTGGTGATGCACACCGCGCCGAGCTGGTCGATCCGACCGGTCGCCAGCGCGCGTTCCGCTCCGCGCGCGTTCATCACCAGCCCGACGTACGTGACGTCGTCGCGATCGGGCAGGCCGGCGCAGACGGCTTCGGCATCGGCCATCTGCGGCACGCGCTTCGGGTTGACGAAGCTCGTCACCTCGATGCGCCGGGCGCCGGCGGCCACGGCCCGCGCGATCAGGCCGAGCTTGTCCGCCGTCGAGATCAGCGTCTTCTCGTTCTGGAGGCCGTCACGCGGGCCGACCTCGACGAACTCGATCGTGGCGGGGGGCGGGGGAGCGTCCATGCCGCGCGTCACCCGAGTTCGCCGACCGGGTGTGCCAGCTGGGGGGTCGTCCCGGAGAATTGCACACAATTATCCGAGCCCTTGCGGTCGGGCGCGATTCCCTTGTGGGCATCGGCATAAGCATGGAACGCGCGGTGGATGTGCGCCGACATGACCGCGTGCGCCCAGGCTCCGTCGCGACGCTCGAAGGCGCAGATCAGCTCGTCATGCTCGCTGCAGGAGCGTTGCAGTTGCTCGCTGCCGTACTGCTGTGCCGTCCGCCAGACGACCGGCTGTTCGATCAGCGTGCCGAGCAAGGCGGCGAGGCGGCGCGATCGCGCCTGGTTGAGGATCAGCATGTGCAGGGCGCGATTGGCCTCGACAAACTCGGCCGTGTCCGGACGAGGGAGGGCGATCGCCCGGCGAATCCGGTCGTTGCAGTGCTTGAGCTGTTCGAGCACGGCATCGTCCATGCGTTCAGCCGCGCGCATCGCGGCGTGGGCTTCGAGCATCGCGCGCAGCGTGAAGGCGTCCTCGACATCGGCGAGCGACCAGTCGGCGACGAAGCTGCGCTGCGTCCCGGTACGCCGGATCAGCAGGTCGGCTTCCAGTCGCCGCAGGGCATCGCGGACCGGGGTGCGGGACACGCCGCAGCGCTCGGCCAGGGCTTCCTCGCCGAGCTGGCTGCCCGGGCTGAGCTCACCGGAGAGGATCATTCCGCGAATCGTATTGTAGGCGCTGTCGGCGGCGCGGGTCATGGTGTTCCTCTAATCGCTTGACGGCGGGTATTTGTATACAATAGCGTGCCGCTTGCAAGATGCCGCAGGGCGATTCCTGGGCAGCGGCCAGTGGGGGCGAAAGCATGAGCAACAGCAAGCAGCGTGGTGTCCGGCGGCTCGGGGCCGCCTGGCTGGTGACGGCTTCGGTCCTGGCGGCGGTCGCTGCCGGTTCGCCGGTCATGGCGCAGCAGGCGCCGTCGGCGGCCGCGCCGGCAGAGGAAGGCTCGGACATCATCGTCACCGCGCGTCGGCAGAGCGAACGCCTGCAGGACGTGCCGGCGTCGATCGCGGTGCTCACCTCGACCGCGTTGGCCCGGACCGGCGCCACCAAGGCGGAGGACTTCACCAAGCTGACCCCCGGCGTCACCATCGTCACCGGCACGGCCGAGGCGGGCGACACCCAGATCAACATCCGCGGCATGAACGGCGCGCGCGACGCGGAAAGCTCGGTGGCGCTGGTGGTCGACGGCATCCTGAAGACCAACACCGCGCAGCTCAACCAGGCCCAGGGCACGCTGTCCCAGGTGGAAATCCTGAAGGGGCCGCAAGGCGCGATCTATGGTCGCAACGCCGCCGCAGGGGCCATCGTGCTCCAGACCCTCAAGCCGACCGACCGGCTCGAGGGGGCGGCCAGCCTGTCCTATGCCAACCACCAGTCGTTCGTCGGCAGCGCGCACCTGTCCGGGCCGATCGGGGAGAGCGCCGGCTTCGTGCTGTCCGGCCAGTACGACCGTTCGGACGGGTTCTACAAGAACGCCTTCCTCAACAATGCGTCGGTCGTCGACGATCATCGCGCCTGGTCGATCGACGGGCGCGTCATGGTGGATGTCGGGAGCGCCACCAAGCTCGACTTCAAGGCCCGCTATGCCGAGTTCCACGGCGCCTCGCTGCCGTTCAACGCGGCCTTCGCGCTGCCGAACTTCGCCGGCGTGAACCCGGCCTTCTACGAGGACGTCAACACCCATCCGTTCAACTTCTACAGCAATATCCGCCCCACCAACGACCAGCGCAGCTTTGACATCTCGCTCAAGCTCGACCATGATTTCGGGGCGATGAAGCTGATCGGCTGGATGCTCTATTCGGACATCCACCAGGACCTGGTCGCGGACGGGACGTCGGCCGACTTCGCCCGCTACATCAGCGCCGCGAACCCGGCTGCGCAGGCGGCGGTGAACAAGTGCTTCTCGTCGACCGCAGCGCTGACCGGCTATGCCGTGAACCAGCCCGGGTTCATCGGAGCGACGCCGGTGCCGTTCATCTTCGCGCCGGCGACCGGATCGACGTTCGGGCCGTACAGCCCGACCACCTGCGACGGCATCCAGTACCAGTTGCGCAACCAGAAGGATTTCAGCACCGAAGTCCGCCTGGTGTCGAATGGCAACGCCACGCTCAACTGGCAGCTGGGCGCCTACTACCTGCACATCAACCGCACCACCGGCGTCAGCCTCGGCGCGGACGAAGGGCAGGGGGTGATCAAGCAGCTCTACAACGCACCCAATACCACCAACCCGACGTCGCTGCTGCTGGCCGACAAGTTCCACACCAACGTCTATGCCGGGTTCGGCTCGCTCGAGTGGAAGCCTGACGCGCACTTCAACGCCGGCCTGGCGCTGCGCTACGACGTCGAGGAACGCAGCTCGAACTCGCTGGTGCCCACCGCCACCGATCCTTTCACCGGCGGGCCGATCAATCCGGGCCAGGCCTTCGGCGCGCTTTTGCCGCAGAACAAGAAGTTCGACCAGCTCGAGCCGAAGATCACGCTGGCCTGGCACCCGACCGACCACTTCAACGTCTATGCCAACTGGGGCATCGGTTTCAAATCGGGCGGTTTCAACAACCAGGGGTCGGCCGCGCTGGTCAACGCCAACTTCAACAACTTCATCAATGCCGGGGTCAACCTCTCGGACACCTATCGCAAGGAGAAGTCGAGCGCGTTCGAAGCCGGCATCAAGGGCAGCCTGTTCGACGACCGGCTGACATTCGACCTCGCCGGCTATTACACCCGCGTGACCGACATGCAGTTCTTCGAGTTCTTCGTCGGCAGCTTCGGGCTGTTGCGCGTCGTCTCGAACATCGATCGGGTCGACATCAAGGGCGCCGAGCTCAGCGTCAACCTCAAGGTGCTGCCGGGTTGGCGCGTGTTCGGCTCGGCCAACTACACCGACAGCGAGATCAAGAAGAACAGCGCCCGTCCCTACACCGTGGGCAACAAGTCGCCGTACACCGCCGACTACACGATCAACCTCGGCACCGAGGTTTCGACCTCGCTCACGCCGTCGGCACGGCTTGTGGTGCGCGCCGACTATCGCATCACCGGCCCGACCTGGTTCAGCACCGTGCAGGATCAGACCCGCCCGAGCCTGTTCTCGGGCCTGCTGCCGATCTCGGCGCTGGGGCTGCCGTCATTCGTCGGCGACGCGAACTACGCCCGCTCGCAGCGAAAGGCCTTCGCGGTCATGGACCTGCGGGCCAGCCTGGAAGTCGGAAACTTCACGCTCACCGGGTTTGCCAAGAACCTGTTCGACCGCAAGTACCTGGCGGAGGTCATTCCGGCGATCGAGTTCGGTGGCTCGTTCATCTCCCCCGGCGCGCGCCGGCTGGTCGGGGCGGAGCTGGGCTACAAGTTCTGACCGCGGGTTGAGCCGCGCCTGATCGCCGACCGCCCCGGCCACACCGGGGCGGTCGATCCGCCCGTCCAGGGTCAGGATGCAGCGGTCTCCCGCGCGTCCGGTCCTCCTGCCTGCGCGATCCGGGCTTCGATGCACCTGGCGATCCCGGTGAACACGGGAACGGCGACGCCCTTGGCCGCCGCCAGCCGCACGATGGCGCCGGTGATGGCGTCGTGCTCGGACGGTGCGCCGGCATTCACGTCGCGCTGCAGCGAGGTCGTCGCGTCGTCGGGAAAGGCGCGAACGAACGCCTGAATGCGGGCGAGGTCGGATTCGTCGATGGTGACGCCATGATGCCGGGCAACCAGCCTCACCTCGTCCATGGCCCGCCGCAGCAGGGCCTGGCCTTCCGGCGTTCGGCAGACGCTCCCCGCCGGCACGTCCATCGCCAGTGCCACGCCGCCCAGGCTCGCGCTCAGCACCAGCTTGAGCCAGAGCGAGCGGACGATGTCGGCGGCACGGATCGGGGCGAAGCCGGTGCGTGCCAGGATCTGTTCCAGCCGGCGTTCGACCGGCGCGGCCCCGCCGCGGACGCAGCCGAACTCCACCGAAGGGGCGACGCCGACGTGGCGGACGCGGTGCCCCGCCATCTCGAAGAAGCCGTGCACCCGCCCGGCGACGATCGCGCCGTGGGCAAGCGACCGGGCTGCCAGGTCGGGCGCCTCGACGCCGTTCTGGACGGTCACGACGATGCCTTCGCCAGCCAGCCGCTGGCCCAGCGGGACGAGGGCACCGGGCAGGTCCGCCATCTTGGTGCACATGAGCGCGAGATCAACCGGCCCGGCGATCCCTGACCAGGCCGAGGCCGCCACCGGCACGCGCAGCACCTCGCCCCCGCGTTCCAGTTCGAGCGGGTGGGCGGCGAGCCAGGCCAGTCGCGCCCCGCGCGTCACCAGCGTCACGTCTGCTCCCGCCAGCGCGAGGTCGGCGGCGAGCGCGCTGCCGATGGCGCCGGCGCCGATGACGAGGATGCGGGGCACGAGCCTGGCTCAGGAGCCGCCGCTGTCGCCTTGTCCGGCCAGGTCGAGGGCAATGTCGACGATCATGTCTTCCTGCCCGCCCACCATCTTGCGGCGACCGACCTCGGCGAGGATCGCGCGGGTGTCGACGCCAAAATCGGCGCTGGCCTTCTCGGCGTGGCGCAGGAAGCTGGAGTACACGCCGGCGTAGCCGAGTGTCAGCGTCTCGCGATCGACGCGCACCGGGCGGTCCTGCAGCGGCCGCACGAGGTCCTCGGCGGCGTCCATCAGCGCGTAGAGATCGCAGCCGTGGTTCCAGCCCATGCGGTCGGCGGCGGCGATGAACACCTCGAGCGGGGCGTTGCCGGCGCCCGCGCCCATGCCGGCCAGGCTGGCATCGACACGGATCGCGCCGTTCTCGACCGCGACGATCGAGTTGGCGACGCCCAGCGACAGGTTGTGGTGGGCGTGGACGCCGCGCTGGGTCTCGGGCTTGAGGACGCGATCGTAAGCCTGCAGCCGCGCGGCATACTCGTGCATGTTCATCGCGCCGCCGCTGTCGGTGACGTAGACGCAGTGGGCGCCGTAGTCCTCCATCAGCCTGGCCTGGCTTGCCAGCGCCTCCGGGCTGGTCATGTGGCTCATCATCAGGAAGCCCGAGACATCCATGCCGAGCCCGCGCGCGGCTTCGATGTGCTGCTTCGACACATCCGCCTCGGTGCAATGCGTGGCGATGCGGACCGAGCGCACGCCCATCTCGCAGGCATGCTTGAGGTCGTGCACGGTGCCTATGCCGGGGAGCAGCAGCGTGGTCAGCACCGCATGCTCGAGCACTTCGGCGACGGCGCCGATCCAGTCCCAATCGGTGTAGGCACCGAAGCCGTAGTTGAAACTGGAGCCCTGCAGGCCATCGCCATGCGCGACTTCGATGGCGTCGACCCGGGCGGCGTCGAGCGCGCGGGCAATCGCCTTGACGTGGTCGAGCCCGTACTGATGGCGGATGGCGTGCATGCCGTCGCGCAAGGTGACGTCCTGGATGTAGAGCTTGGTGCGGGTGGGATCGCCCACGGGATTGCCGGACGTCATGCCGCGATTCCTTCCTTCATGCGGATGGCGATCTTCTCGGCGGTCTTGAGTGCGGCCGACGTCATGATGTCGAGATTGCCGGCATAGGCGGGCAGGTAGTGCGCCGCGCCCTCCACCTCGAGGAACACGCTGACCTTGAGACCCGTGAACTCGCTACGGCCGGTGCTCGCCATCTCGGGGATGTGCAACGGCCGGTTCGAGCCGATGTGCTCGAACTGCACCGCCTGCTTGAGCCGGTAGCCGGGAACATAGCTCTGCACCTCGGCCACCATCGCCTCGACGCTCGCGCGGATCGCCTCGCGGTCGGCTTCGTCGCACAGGCAGTAGACGGTGTCGCGCATGATCAGCGGCGGTTCGGCGGGGTTGAGGATGATGATCGCCTTGCTGCGGGTGGCGCCGCCGACCTCGACGATCGCCTGGCTGGTGGTTTCGGTGAACTCGTCGATGTTGGCGCGGGTGCCGGGGCCGGCGCTCTTCGAGGAGATCGAAGCGACGATCTCGCCGTAATGGACCTTGGCGACGCGGTTGACCGCGGCGACGATCGGGATTGTCGCCTGTCCGCCGCAGGTCACCATGTTGACGTTGGCCGCGTCGAGGTTCGCCTCGCCGTTGACGGGCGGGATCGTGTAGGGTCCGATCGCGGCCGGGGTCAGGTCGATCATGCGCTTGCCGGCAGCCAGCACCAGTTCGCTGTTGCGCTTGTGGGCGCCGGCGCTGGTGGCGTCGAAGACGATGTCGATCCCGGCGAAAGCCGGCATGGCGAGCAGGCCGTCGATGCCTTCGGCGGTGATCGGCACCCCCATGCGCGCCGCGCGCTTGAGCCCGTCGCTCTCGGGATCGATGCCGACGAACGCGCCCATCTCCAGCACCTTGGACAGGCGCATGATCTTGATCATCAGGTCGGTGCCGATGTTGCCCGAGCCGATGATGGCGACCCTGGTCTTGTTACCCATGATGTCAGGCCTCGTAGCGGAAGGAGCAGGTGCCGATGCCGGCGATGTCGGCCCCCACCGCGTCACCGGGCTTCAACGCGACCATCGGTCCGAGCGCGCCGGCCAGCAGGATGTCCCCCCGGCGCAGCGGTTCGCCGCGTTCGGCCAGCGTGCGGGCCAGCCAGGCGGCCGCGTTGAGCGGGTTGCCGAGCGCGGCGGCGCCGATACCGGTGGAGACGGTTACGCCGTTGCAGGTCATCGTCATCGCCGCGCCTTCGAGGTCGAGCCCGGCGAGCGGCAGGCCCTCATCGGCCAGCACGAAGAAGGCCGAGGATCCGTTGTCGGCGACGGTGTCGGCAAAGGTGATCTTCCAGTCGGCGATCCGGCTGTCGACGATCTCGATCGCGGCGTGGACGGTGGCGATGGCCGCCGAAACCTCGGCGGGCGAGGTCGTGGCGGAGGGGAGGTCGGCGCCGAGCACGAAGGCGATCTCCGCCTCGGCCTTGGGCTGCAGGCA
>JAGWUH010000069.1 GCA_028868535.1 Sphingomonadales bacterium
GGGCGGCGGCGGCGCGATACTATGACCTGCGGCGCTGGACGGAGATGCCCGAAGGCGGGCACTTCGCGGCGATGGAAGCGCCGAGGCTGCTGATCGAGGACCTGCGCGCGTTCTTTCGCGGGCTGAGCTAGAGTGATTTCAAGCGAAATGGAACATTTCACGGCTCGGAAATCACGAAAAAACAAAAGAATCCAGAGTCGATGCCATTCCATTTGAATGGTATCGACTCTAGGCCGGCACGGCCGCCGGGGCGGCCTGCGACAGGGCATGGACATCGGCGGCCCGTAGCGTCCTGCCACCGATGCCCCAATCCCCTTCCTCGACCTCCACGATCCGCACCCAGGTCACCCCGCGCAAAGCCTCCCCCTCGAGCGAGACCATCGCATCGGTGACCTTGCGGATCATCTCCTGCTTCTGTTCGGACGTGAAGACGTTGCGGATCAGGTCGATGGTTACCAGCGGCATGGTGCTTCTCCTCGCATGAACGGCCGGATCGTCCGGCCCTGGCGGGGATTTGCGCGCCCGGCGGCGCCGCGTATAGTTCAGGACCTGAAGCCGGCCGCTACAGAAGCTGAAGCTGCGGCCGCGGGCGGCGATCCCCCACGATCGCCCGGAGACCGCCGATGCAGTACGGCCAGTTCTGCCCGATCGCCAAGGCCACCGAGATCCTCGGCGAGAAATGGACGATCCTCATCGTCCGCGAACTGGTCATGGGCGGCCGCCGCTTCAGCGACATGCAACGCGGCCTCGGCGACATCTCGCCGGCGCTGCTGGCCGCGCGCCTGAAGTCGCTGGAGGAACAGGGCCTCGTCGTCCGCCGCAAGCCCCCGGGCCGGCGCTCCTACGAATACTGGCCGACCGAGGCCTGCCGCCAGTTGACCCCGGTGCTGCTGGCGCTGGGCGAATGGGGCCTGCAGTACGCCCGGCACACGGTGCTCGACAGCGATCTCGATGTCGAACTGCTGATGCTCTACCTGGAGCGCAGCATCGATCCGTCGCAACTGGCCGGCGGCCACGGCGTGATCCGCTTCCGCTTCCACGACCTGGGCCGCCAGCGCGACTGGTGGCTGCTGGTCAAGGACGGGCGGATCGACCTGTGCATCACCGATCCGGGACACGACGTCGACGTCTACTTCCAGTGCACGCTGCGCACGATGCACGACGTCTGGATGGGCGACCGCAGCTTCCGCGAGGCGATCCGCACCGGCGACCTCGTCGCCGAGGGCGAGCCGGCGCTGCTGCGGACCATCGAAAGCTGGCTGCGGCCCAGCATCTTCGCCGGGGCGCCCCGGGCGCCACTCCCGGCTTCCCCGCGATGACGCCGTCAGCCCGGCGCCAGCCGTTCCCACATCGCCTGCACGTCGGGCGGATGACACAAGTCGGTGCCCGGGCTCAGCACCGCCGCGGTGCCGGCGGCCATGCCCCAGCGGAACGCGCCGCCCGGCCCCTCGCCGCGCAGGAAGCCGTGGACCATCCCGGCGACGAAGCTGTCCCCCGCCCCCGTGGCGCTGCGCACGACGACGTCGAGCGCGTCGAGCCGTTCGACCCCGCCGCTATGGGCCAGCACCGCGCCATGGTGGCCCAGGGTGACGGCGATGTGATCGGCCTTGCCCGCGCGGACCAGTTCCAGCGCCGCGGCGCCGATCTCGCGCCAGCCGTGCAGCCTGCGGCCGACGAATGCCTCGAACTCACCCTGGCTCGGCTTGACGAGGTGCAGCCCGCCAGCCGCCAGCGCCGCCTTGAGCGCCGCGCCGGAAGTATCGAGCACCAGCTTGCGGTCCGGCCCCAGCCCGGCCGCTAGCCGCGCGTAGAAATCCTCCGGCACCCCGCGCGGCAGCGACCCCGAGGCGACCACCCACGGCGAGCCGGCCTTGACCGTCTCGTCCAACGCCGCCCGCCACTCCGCGTCGCTGAGCAGCGGCCCCTCGGGCACGAAGCGGAACTCCTTGCCGCTCGACCGCTCGTACACCGCCAGGCTCATCCGGGTGTGATCGGTGATCGGCACGCGATGCCGGTCCAGCCCGTGCTCGACCAGCAGCTCGTCGAGCAGCGCGCCGGTGGCGCCGCCGGCGCAATAGATCACCTCGACCCGCTCCCCCAGCCGCGCCAGCACGCGGGCGACGTTGATGCCGCCGCCGCCCGGGTGGTAGACTTCGGTCGAGGTGCGGACCTTGTGCGTGGGCACGACCTTCTCGGTCTCGCACGAGCCGTCGATCGCCGGGTTGAGCGTGAGCGTGGTGACGCGGTCCATCGGGGGTACCCTGCCCGGATCGCGGGGCCGCCGCAAGCCGCGCGACGGCCTGCGCGACTAGCGCGTGTCGGCCAGCACCATCTCCGCGCCCTTCTCGGCGATCATCATCACCGGCGCGTTGGTGTTGCCCGACGTGATCGTCGGCATGACGGAGGCGTCGATCACCCGCAGCCCGCCGATCCCGTGGACCCGCAGCCGCGGATCGACGACGGGACCGATCGCCGCGGTGCCGGCCGGGTGAAAAATGGTGGTGCCGATCGCGCCCGCCGCCGCGCGCAGTTCGTCTTCGGACCGGAACGAATCGCCCGGACGCACTTCCTGCGGGGCATAGGCCGCCAGCGCCGGCTGGGCGACGATCGCCCGGGTGACCCGGATCGCCTGCGCTGCGGTGCGCAGGTCGGCCTCGGTCGACAGGTAGTTCGGCCGGATCGACGGCGGCGCGGCCGGGTCGGCGCCGGTGATCGCGGTGCGGCCACGCGATTGCGGGCGCAGCTGGCAGACGCTGGCGGTGAACGCCGGGAACGGATCGAGCGCGCCGCCGAATGCCTCGAGGCTGAGCGGCTGGACGTGGTATTCGAGATCGGGCGTCGCCAGCGCCGGGTCGCTTTTCACGAACATGCCGAGCTGGCTGGGCGCCATCGCCATCGGCCCGGTCCGGCGAACCAGGTATTCGAGCCCGATCAGCCCCTTGCCGAGCCATGTGGCCGCGCGCTGGTTGAGCGTGGCGACATCGGCAACCCGGAACGCGCAGCGCAGTTGCAGGTGGTCCTGCAGGTTGCCGCCGACCTGCGGGCGGTCGAGCCGCGCCGCGATGCCAAGCTGCGCCAGGCGCGTCGCATCGCCGATGCCGCTGCGTTCGAGAATGGCCGGCGAGCCGATCGCGCCGGCGGCCAGCAGCACCTCGCCGCGCGCCGCGGCCCGCCATTCGCGCCCGTCGCGCCGGAAGGCGATGCCGGTGGCGCGCCCCTCGGCGAACAGCAGGCGATCGACGGTGACGCCGGTCTCGATCCGCAGGTTGCCGCGCTGGCGGACCGGCCGCAGGAAGGCATCGGCCGCGCTCCAGCGCCAGCCCTTGCGCTGCGTCACCTCGAACAGGCCGGCGCCGAAGTTGTCACCGGTGTTGAAATCGGCGGTGGCGGGCACCCCGTACTGTTCGGCCGCGCGCTGGAACGCCTCGAGGATCTCCCAGCGCAGGCGCTGCTTCTCCACGCGGATCTCGCCGCCGCTGCCGTGGAACGGCGATGCGCCGGCGTAATGGTCCTCGGCGCGGGTGAAGTAGGGCAGCACTGCGTCCCAGCCCCAGCCGGTGGCGCCGGCCTGCGCCCAGCCATCGTAGTCCGCAGCCTGGCCGCGCATGTAGATCATGCCGTTGATCGACGAGCAGCCGCCCAGCACGCGCCCCCGCGGATACTTCAGCGCGCGGCCGTTCAGGCCGGCCTCGGGCTCGGTCTGCCAGCACCAGTCGGTGCGCGGGTTGCCGATGCAGTAGAGATAACCGACCGGGACCTTGATCCACAGGTAGTTGTCGCGCCCGCCGGCTTCCAGCAGCAGCACGCGGCGACGCGGATCGGCGGAAAGCCGGTTGGCCAGAACGCAGCCGGCGCTGCCTCCACCGACGACGATGAAGTCGAACTCGCCCAGCGAGGAGGTGCCCTGCCCGTCCATGCCCGACGTCCGAACACCGTGAGGCCGCGCGGGGCAAGCGAATTCTGGTTGTGCGGTGCGGCAATCGACTTGTCCGCTGCCGGCGATGTGGCAAAAGACCGGCGATGTTTTCCGAAAAGTCCATGCGCGCGCTGTTTGTCCTGGCCGCCGTCTTCGCCGTGGTCATGGCGCTGTTGCCGAAGCCGCCCGGGCTGCCGATCGACAGCCTGGGCGACAAGTTCGAGCACATGCTGGCATTCGGCGTACTGGCGGTCCTCGCGCGGCTGGGGTGGCGCGCGGCGCCATCGTCGCCCATCCTGGAACGGCTTTCGTTCCTGGGAGCGTTGATCGAGGTGTTCCAGTCGATCCCGGCCCTGCAGCGCGATTGCGATCCCAAGGACTGGATTGCCGATACGCTCGCGGTGGCGCTGGTGCTGGTGGCGCTGCGGGGTTGGGAGCATGCAAGGGGGGCGAACAAGCATGACGCAGGATGATGCCGGCGCGACCGCGCTGACCGGGGCGCAGAAGACGGCGATCCTGGCCAGCTACCTCGGCTGGACGCTCGACGCGTTCGACTATTTCCTGATGGTATTCGTGCAGAAGGCGGTCGCCGAGGCGTTCGGCACCGACATCAAGCACGTCGCCGAGGCGCTGTTCTTCACGCTCGCGGCGCGGCCGGCCGGGGCCCTGGTGTTCGGCTGGCTTGCCGATCGCCACGGCCGCCGCCCGGTGCTGATGGCGGTGGTGCTGATGTTCTCGGTGCTGTCCGGCCTTTCGGGCCTGGCGCGGAGCCTGTCGGAACTGCTGCTGATCCGCGCGCTGTTCGGCTTTGCGATGGGCGGGGAGTGGGGCATCGGCGCCAGCCTGGCGATGGAGACGATCCCGGCGCGGCTGCGCGGCCGCGTCTCGGCACTGCTGCAATCGGGCTATCCTTCGGGCTACCTGCTCGCCAGCCTGTGCTTCTACCTGTTCTTCGACCGGATCGGCTGGCGCGGGATGTTCTTCCTCGGCCTGGCGCCGGCGCTGCTCGTGGCGGTGATCCGCCTGCACGTCGAGGAAAGCCCGGCCTTTCTCGCGGCAAAGGCGGCGCCGCGCACCGGGACGCTCCGCGCGATCGCGGGCAACTGGCGCCTGGCGCTTTACCTGGTCGTGCTGATGACGGCGTTCAACTTCCTCAGCCACGGCACGCAGGACCTGTTCCCGGTGTTCCTGCAGAAGCAGCACCACTTCGACACCCGAATGACCGGCACGATCACCGCGATCATGAACGTCGGCGCGATCTGCGGGGCGTTCCTGTTCGGATCGTTGTCCGAACATGTCGGGCGCCGGCGGGCGATCGCGGCGGCCTGCGTTTGCGTGCTGCCGGCGATCCCGTTGTGGTCGGGATCGCAGACGGCGGCGATGCTCGCGCTGGGCGCGTTCCTCGTGCAGGCAGCGGTCCAGGGGGCCTGGGCGGTGGTTCCCGCCTATCTCAACGAAATGTCGCCGCCCGCGGTGCGGGCGATGTTCCCCGGATTCGTCTACCAGTTCGGCAACCTGATCGCCTCGCGCAACGGACCGATGCAGGCGGCGATCGCGGAAAGCCACGGAGATGCCTATGGCCTGGCGCTGGCGCTGGTTGCGGGGGTGACGGCCGTGGTGCTCGCGGGCTGGATCCTGCTCGGGCCTGAGCGCAAGGGCGCCGCGCTCTAGTCCGGCGCCGGACCTTCCCACCGCACGCGGACTTGACCCGGGCGGCCAAGCGACCGCACCGGCTTGACCCGGGCCGGCACCGTAGGACACCTGGCAGCGCCGGTCTCGTTACCAGGCCGACCGCCGCACGGCGAAGAACGCTCGATTTGCGTGCTGCCCGGCATGTCACCGCGCGCGCAGATGCGCGCGACAGGGCGCGTTGTTTGGAGGTCTGCTTGTGGTCTATCTGGTTGCGGGGGCAGGATTTGAACCTGCGACCTTCAGGTTATGAGCCTGACGAGCTACCGGGCTGCTCCACCCCGCGTCACCATTTGAGGGCTGCGCGTGGCAGCCCGGAGCATTTTGTGATGACCGCTTCGGAGGTCCGAAACGGTTGGCGGGCTGCTCCACCCCGCGTCACCAAGTTGCTCCGCCGAGGGAGCGGCCTCCGTTGCCGGAGACACAAAAAGGGCCGACCCCGGAGGGCGGCCCTTTGACTGTGAATGGGTTTTTTACCGTGCTCCGCCGGCTGTAATGCCTGGCGACGACCTACTCTTCCAACGCTTGAGCGTTAGTACCATCGGCGCAGTCTGGTTTCACGGCCGAGTTCGAGATGGGATCGGGTGGGGCACAGACGCTATGGTCACCAAGCAATAAAGCAGGCGGAGAACGGTTTTTAATCGATGCACTTCGTTTTGAGGCGTCTCTGGCTGACTTATCGTCCACCGGACAGCAAGGCTGTCATTGATGGTGGGATTCATCAAACATGATCAGAGTTATTAGGACCGGTTAGCTCCACATGTTACCACGCTTCTACACCCGGCCTATCAACGTGATGGTCTATCACGACTCGAAGATACCTTATCTTGAGGGAGGCTTCCCGCTTAGATGCTTTCAGCGGTTATCCCGTCCATGCATAGCTACCCTGCTGCGCGGCTGGCGCCACGAC
>JAGWUH010000070.1 GCA_028868535.1 Sphingomonadales bacterium
GTCTTGCCATGGGCCTTTCGCCCTGAACAGGCGGGACAGCGATCGGGCTCGCAAGCTTCGCTGTCCGGGGTGGCGGTGAGGCCCGCCAGCCTGAACCGGTAGCTGACGCTGCTTCGCGCTGCATGGTGCGTCCGGGAAAGGGATGCGCCATCGCGGGCAACGCCGGCCTGAAACACCGGGGCCGCCTTTCGCGAGAAGGCGGACCGGATGGAGGTGCGTGTAACCTATGTGGTTGTAAATGTCAAGCCCTTCAGCAGACCTCCTCCGGGTTGACAGGAATTGCCAATCCTATATTTCGATAATTATCGAATCATGGAGACGTGACAGTGGAGGCAGCGGCAGTCATTCGCGCGCTCGGCGCATTGGCGCAGGAGCATCGGCTCGCGGTCTATCGCCTGCTGGTGCAGGCCGGCCCCGGCGGCATGGCCGCGGGGGCGCTGGCCGAGGCGGTGGGCGTGCCGGGTTCGTCGATGAGCTTCCACCTTGCCCAACTGGCCAACGCCGGGCTGGTGACGCAGCGCCGGCAAAGCCGATCGATCATCTATGCCGCCGATTTCACGGCGATGGGCGGGCTGATGGGTTACCTCACCGAGAACTGCTGCGGCGGCAACCGGTGCCAACCCGCCGCCGATCCCTGCTGCCCGCCCATCGTCGCCACGGAGAATGCCGCATGAAGCGTTTCCACGTCCACGTCGGGGTCGCCGACCTCGATGCCTCGATCGCGTTCTACACCGGCCTGTTCGATGCGGAGCCGACGGTGACCAGGCCCGACTATGCCAAGTGGATGCTCGACGATCCGCGCATCAACTTCGCGATCTCGCGGAGGGATGGCGCCGTGAAGGGAATCGAGCACCTGGGCGTGCAGGTCGACAGCGCCGGGGAGCTGGCCGAGGTCTACGGGCGGCTCGAGGCGATCCCCGGCCCGGTGCTCGAGGAAGGCGCGACCACGTGCTGCTATGCCCGGTCCGAGAAGAGCTGGGTGGCCGATCCCGACGGCGTGGTGTGGGAGGCCTTCCTGACCACGGGGGACAGCACCACGTACGGCCGGAACCCGGATTTCGCGGCGCTGGCATCGCCGAACGCGGCGGCGGGAAATTGCTGCGCGCCACGGGTCGAGGCACCCGTCGAGGCGCCGGCAGGGCCTTCGTGTTGCTGAGCCGGACGATGCGCGAACCTCCTTTCAGCGTGCTGGTGCTGTGCACCGGCAATTCGGCGCGATCGATCCTCGGCGAGGCGATGCTCGGCACGATGGGCGCGGGGCGCATCGTCGCGTACAGCGCGGGCAGCCGGCCCAAGGGCGCGCCGCACCCCGGCGCGCTGCGGTTGCTGGCGCGGCGGGGGATCGATACGGCGGGGTTCCGCTCCAAGAGCTGGGACGCGTTCACCGGCCCGGGGGCGCCGCGGGTGGACCTGGCCATCACCGTCTGCGGCAACGCCGCCGGCGAGGCCTGCCCGGTGTTCGCGGGGGCGCCGCTGAAGGCGCACTGGGGCCTGCCCGATCCGGCCGACGTCACCGGGGACGAGGGAGCCGTCGACGCCGCGTTCGAGCAGACCTGGGATTGGCTGGAGTTGCGGGCGCGGGCGCTGCTCGACCTGCCGTTCGAGACGATGGACGACGCCGCACTGGCGGCTGAACTGGCCCGGATCGGCCGCATGGAAGGAGCTGCCTGAATGGCGACAATCGCAACCGGGGCGCCGCCGGCGCGCCTCCCGTTCCTCGATCGCTACCTGACGGTGTGGATCTTCGCGGCGATGGCGCTGGGGATCGCGCTGGGATCGCTGGTGCCGGCGGTGCCGCGCGCGCTGGGGGCGATGTCGGTGGGATCGACCAGCGTCCCGATCGCGATCGGGTTGATCCTGATGATGTTCCCGCCGCTGGCGAAAGTGCGCTACGAACGGCTGGGCGAGGTGTTTCGCGACGGCAAGGTGCTGGGGCTGTCGTTCGCGCTGTGCTGGATCGTCGCGCCGGCGTTCATGTTCGCGCTGGCGGCGCTGCTGCTGCCGGACCGGCCGGAGTACCTGACCGGGCTGATCCTGATCGGCATTGCCCCGTGCATCGCCATGGTGCTGGTGTGGAACCAGCTGGCGAGAGGCAGCGCCGAGTACGTGACCGGGCTGGTCGCGTTCAATTCGGTGTTCCAGATCGTGTTCTACGTGCCCTATGCGTGGTTCTACCTGACCTGGCTGCCGCCCGTGTTCGGGCTGCAGGCGCATGTCGTGGACATCGACTTCGGCACCATCGCCCGCGCGGTGCTGACCTACCTGGGCGTGCCGTTCGTGGCGGGGTTCCTGGTGCGGCGCGCGCTGATCCGGGCGCGTGGGGCGGAATGGTACGAGGGCGTGTTCCTGCCGGCGATCGGCCCGGTGACGCTGGTGGCGCTGCTGTTCACCATTGTCGCGATGTTCAGCCTGAAGGGGGGCGAGATCCTGGCGCTGCCGCTCGACGCGCTGCGCGTGGGGCTGCCGCTGATCGTGTTCTTCGGGGTGATGTTCGTGGTGGCGTTCGCTGCCGGGCGGGCGATCGGCGCCGGCTATGCGCGGACCACGGCGCTGGCGTTCACCGCGGCATCGAACAACTTCGAACTGGCCATCGCGGTGGCCATCGCCGCGTTCGGGCTGGGCTCGAAGGTTGCCTTCGCGGCGGTGATCGGGCCGCTGGTCGAGGTGCCGGTGATGATCGCGCTGGTCAACCTCGCGACGTGGTTCGAGCGCGCCTGGTTCGACGACTGAGGGGCCCGGACGGGCGGCCGCGTCAGCCCCAGCTGTCGCCCTTGAAGATCGTGCGGTGCAGCATGCGGCCGCAATCGGGATCGTAGGGCATGGCGCGGTGGAGCGTGCCGGTGTTGTCCCACATCACCGCGTCGCCGACTTCCCACTCGTGCGCGTAGTGGTAGGGCTCGCTGGTGGCGAAATCGCGCAGGCCGTGGAGGATGCGCGCCGATTCCTGCGTGCCCTTGCCGATCACGTATTCGGCGGTGTTGCCAAGGATCAGCGACTTGCGGCCGTTGGCGTGCTTGTAGACCAGCGGCAGTTCACGCTCGCCGGTGCCGCCCTCGCCTTTCGACTGCCAGTCGCGCAGCTGTTCGAGCGAGGGTTCGGGGCAGTGGAACAACTGGCTGTGCCACATCGAGTGGATCACGCGGAGGCCGTCGATCTCTTCCTTCACGTTCTGCGGCAGGTCGTCGTAGGCGGTGTAGCAGTTGGCGAACTCGGTGTTGCCGCCCCAGGTGGGGAGCACCTTGCTCGACAGCACCGAGCCGCGGATCGGGATCGAGTTCATCGTGCCGTCGACGTGCCAGAACAGCGAGCCCTTCAGGTACTCCACCGCTTCCTTGTTGATGGTCTTGTCGAGGCTGATCTTGAACACCTGCTCGCCGCGGACTTCGTCCGCCAGGCCGCCGACGGCGTTGGTGAAGGCCATCTGCTCCTCGTCGGTGAACATGACGCGCTTGAACACGAGCACGCCGCGATCCTCGAGCAGCTCGTTGATCTCGGACGAGAGCTCGCCCGAGAGCAGTTCTTCCTTGGTGTTGAGGATGCGCGCGCCGATCTTGGGCTTGATCAGCTGGTACTTGAGCTTGGCCTTGGTCATCACGTTCATGGCGTCTCTCCCGCGGGGGGGCGCAGCGCGGGATGCGCTGAACACCCGTTCAACGTGCGGGAGATGACTCGAACGCGGAACCGATTCCTTGATTTCGCGCAAACGTGGCGGTCAGAGCGGGTTGCCGTCCTTGTCGCGGTAGATCTCGCGGCGGCCGACGTGGTTGGCGGGGCCGACCAGGCCGTCCTGTTCCATGCGCTCGATCCACTTGGCGGCGGTGTTGTAGCCGACGCCGAGCTGGCGCTGGAGCCAGGACGTGCTGGCCTTCTGGCTTTCGAAGACGATGTGGCAGGCCTGGCGGTACTTGCGCTCCTCCGGGCTGTCGCTGGCGGTGGCGTCGAGGTCGTCGAAGCCGAACATCGCCTCGTCGGGTTCTTCCGTGACCGAATCGACGTACTGCGGGGTGCCCTGCGCGCGCCAGTGATCGGCGACTTTCTCGACCTCCTCGTCGGAGACGAACGGGCCGTGGACGCGCATGACCGGGGCGCTGTTGGGCTTGTAGAGCATGTCGCCCTTGCCGAGCAGCTGCTCCGCCCCCTGTTCGCCGAGGATGGTGCGGCTGTCGATGCGGCTGGTGACGGCGAAGCTGATGCGGGTCGGCAGGTTGGCCTTGATGACGCCGGTGATGACGTCGACCGAGGGGCGCTGGGTGGCCATGATCAGGTGGATGCCGGCGGCGCGCGATTTCTGGCTGAGGCGCTGGATCAGAACCTCGATTTCCTTGCCGACGGTGACCATGAGATCCGCCAGCTCGTCGACGATGACGACGATCAGCGGCAGCGGCGCGTAGTCGTACTGTTCCTCCTCGAACATCTCCTCGCCGGTATCCTGGTCGAAGCCGATCGAGACGCGGCGGCCCAGCGGCTTGCCCTTGGCGATGGCGTTGCGGACTTTCTCGTTGAAGCCGGTGATGTTGCGGACGCTGACCGACGACATCTGGCGATAGCGGCGCTCCATCTCCTCGACCGCCCACTTCAGCGCGCGGACCGCCTTGGCGGGTTCGGTGACGACCGGCGAGAGCAGGTGGGGAATGTCGTCGTAGGACTTGAGCTCGAGCACCTTGGGATCGACTAGGATCAGGCGGCATTCGTCCGGGGTCAGCCGGTAGAGCAGCGACAGCAGGATGGCATTGAGGCCGACCGACTTGCCCGAGCCGGTGGTGCCGGCGACGAGCAGGTGGGGCATCGCCGCGAGGTCCGCCACGATCGGCTCGCCGGCGATGTCCTTGCCGAGGATGATCGGCAGCAGCGCCTTCGAGGCGGCGAACTTGTCGCAGGCGATCAGCTCCTTGAAGCTGACCATCTGGCGATCGGCGTTGGGCAGCTCGATGCCCATGACGGTGCGGCCGGGGATCGACGAGACGCGCGCCGAGATCGCCGACATGTTGCGGGCGATGTCGTCGGCCAGGCCGATGACGCGCGCGGCCTTGATGCCGGGGGCGGGCTCGAGCTCGTACATCGTCACCACCGGGCCGGTGCGGACCGCCTGGATCTCGCCCTTGACGTTGAAATCGTCGAGCACGGTCTCGAGCAGGCGGGCGTTGCGTTCGAGCGCGAGCTTGTCGACCTTCTGTTGCTGGCCGGGGGGCGGATCGTCGAGCAGGTCGAGACCGGGGAGCGCGTGCTTCTCGAACAGGTCGCGCTGGCGGGTGGGCGCGGCGGACTTGCTGGCGCGGGCGGGATCGCTGATTTCCACCGGCTTGCGGCCGAAGCCGGCGGCGATCGCGGCGTCGGCCAGCGGGGCATCCTCGACCGGCTCGCCCTCGTCCGTGGGCGCGGCGGCGGGCTTGGCGCGCGGCGGCTTGACCAGCGGGGTGGCGAGCGCGGTGGCCGGGTTGCGGTGGAGGCGGCCGGGGAGCGTCAGCAGCGCGATCCAGTCGACCGCGAAGACGCGGCCGGCGAGAAACAGGCCGAAGACCAGCGTGAGCGTGCCGGCGGCGAGCGCCATCCACGGCCGCGCGGCGACCGGAAGCAGGCCGGCCAGCGAATGGACGGTGAACGCCCCGATCAGCCCGGCGATGCCGCCCATCGACGCGGGCAGGCTGCCGCCCGGCTCGGTGAACAGCAGGCTGAGGGTGGTGGCGATCAACGCCATCGCGAAGGCGAGCACGCCGAGCGGGCGCCACCAGCGCTGGTGCAGCGGCGGCAGGTCGGCGTCGTCCTCCTCCTCCGCAAGGCGCCAGAGCTTGCGCGCGAAGACGTAGAGCAGCGGCAGCAGCAGCACCGCGACCCAGCCGAACAGGAACAGCACGCGTTCCGCCACCCAGGCCCCGGGGGCGCCCATCCAGTTGAGCACTTCGCCGCCGGCGGCGGTCGACGCCGATGGATCGGTCTGGTGGTAGGTGGCCAGCGCGGTGCCGAGGAACAGCATCGCCCCGAACAGCGCCAGGGCGCCGATCAGCTCGGCGCTGCGGCGCAGTGCGCGGCGCAGCACGATGCGCCAGTTGGCCGGGCCCTTTCCGGCGGATGAACCGCCCGATGTGAATGCGCGTGATGCCATGGCCCGAACCGTCCCCGTAATCCGAGCGGGCTTAATGCGCCCTGGCGCGACTCGCCGTCAAGCGCGAGGCGGTGGACAGAGTGAGGAGAGGCCGTCGATCGCCGCCCAGTGGTGGACGCCGAGGGCGCGGGCGCGCGGCGCGGTCATGCCGCCGAGCGCGATCACCGGCAGGCCGGCGCGGGTGGCAAGCGCGCGGAAGCGTTGCGGGCCGAGCGTCGCGGCGCCGGGGTGGCTGCGGGTGGGGAACACCGGCGAGAGCAGCACGGCGTCGGCGCGGGCGCGGCGGGCGGCAGCGAGTTCGCGCAGATCGTGCGCGGTGGCGAGGCGCAGCAGGCGCGGGCCGGACGCGAGCCGCGCGGGCGGGCCATAGGCGCCATCGGCCCGCCACGCCCG
>JAGWUH010000041.1 GCA_028868535.1 Sphingomonadales bacterium
CAGCGGGCGCGGCGCCGGGCGGGCGGCAGGTGGGCATGGCGGAAGACCAGCCCCGCACCGCGCGGCAGGCGGCGCAGCACGGCTTCGAGGACCGCGTCGTTGCGGGCGTCGCTGACCAGCCAGACGACAGGCAATGCGGGGTGGCGCTTCATCACGGCAGCGCTATAGCACCGCGCCATGACTGGACCAGCCGCGCTTCTCGCCGACGTCAACGCCCGCATCGCCACCGCCTGCCGGATCGCCCGGCGCGCACCCGAGGAGGTGACGCTGGTGGCGGTGAGCAAGACCCACCCCGCCGCGGCGATCGCGCCGCTGATCGAAGCGGGGCAGCGCGTGTTCGGCGAGAATCGGGTGCAGGAGGCGCAAGCCAAGTGGCCCGAGCTGCGCGCGCAGTATCCCGAAATCGCGCTGCACCTGGTCGGGCAGTTGCAGTCGAACAAGGCCGAGGACGCGGTGGCGCTGTTCGACGCGATCCATTCGCTGGACCGGTCGTCGCTGGTCGTGGCGCTGGCCAGGGCCATGGACAAGGCCGGGCGGCGGGTGCCGTGCTTCGTGCAGGTCAACATCGGCGCCGAGGAACAGAAGGGCGGCTGCGCGATCGCCGAGCTGCCGGCGCTGCTGGCGGAAGCGCGCGGCGCGGATATCCCGCTGGCGGGGCTGATGTGCGTGCCGCCGGCGGGGGTGGAGGCGGCGCCGTACTTCGCGTTGCTCGGCAAGCTGGCCGACGACAACGGCATCCCCGGGCTGTCGATGGGGATGAGCGACGATTTCGAGACGGCGGTGATGCTGGGGGCGACGCACGTGCGCGTCGGCAGCGCGCTGTTCGGGGCCAGAGGGTGATGACGCTGGACGCGCAGGCGGCCGACCTGCGGGCGCTGGCGGCGCGCAGCCGGCTGCGTGTGCTGGCGCCGCGCGCGGGGGTGGACTTTGCCTCGAACGACTACCTCGGGCTGGCGGCGTCGGGGGTGCTGGCGGGGGCGGCGCGCGAGGCGCTGGACCGCGGCGTGCCGGTGGGATCGGGCGGATCGCGGCTGCTGCGCGGCAACCATCCCGAGCACGAGGCGCTGGAGGCGGAGGCGGCGGCGTTCTTCGGCGCCGGGGCGGCGCTGTTCGTTTCGACCGGATTTGCCGCCAATTCGGCGCTGGTGGCGACGTTGCCGCAGCGCGAGGACCTGATCGTCGCCGATGCGCTGATCCATGCCTCGCTGCACGAGGGGCTGCGGCTGAGCCGGGCGGCGCACAAGCTGGTGCCGCACAACGACGTGGCGGCGATGGCCGGGACGATCGCCCAATGGCGCGAGGGCGGTGGGCGGGGAACGCCGTGGATCGCGGTGGAATCGCTCTATTCGATGGACGGCGATTTCGCGCCGCTGGCGGAATTGCAGGCGCTGGCCGAGGCCGAGGGGGCGGTGCTGCTGGTCGACGAGGCACATGCGAGCGGGGTCTACGGCCCCGGCGGGCGCGGGCTGGTGGCGGCGTCGGGAGCGCGCGGCGGCAACGTCATCACCCTGCATACGCTGGGCAAGGCCCTGGGCTGCGAGGGGGCGTTGCTGTGCGGGCCGGCGGTGATGCGGGACTTCCTGGTCAACCGGGCGCGGGGGTTCATCTTCTCGACCGCGCCTTCGCCGTTGATGGCGGCGGTGGCGCGCGCGGCGCTGCGGGCGAGCGAGGCCGGCGACGACCTGCGCGCGGCGTTGCAGGCGCGGATCGCGCGGGCGCACGACGTGCTTGCGCCGCTGGGGGCGGAGGTGCACGGATCGCCGATTGTGCCGCTGGTGCTGGGCGAGGACGCGCGGGCAATGGCGGTGGCGGCGGCGGTGCAGGCAACGGGCTTCGACGTGCGCGGCATCCGGCCGCCGACGGTGCCCGAGGGTACCGCGCGGCTGCGCATCGTGGTGACGCTGAACAGCGGGGTCGACGACCTCGAACGGCTGGCGGAAACGTTGGGCAAGGTATTGTGATGCAAGGCTACATCGTCACCGGAACCGATACCGGGGTGGGCAAGACCGTGGCTGCGGCCGTGCTGGTGGCGCGGCTGGGCGCGCGCTACTGGAAGCCGGTGCAGGCGGGGCTCGACGAGGAGACCGACAGCGCACTGGTGGCGCGGCTGGTGCCGGGCGCGACGATCCACCCCGAGGCCTACCGGCTGGTGACGCCGTGCTCACCCCACCAGGCGGCGGCGATCGACGGGGTGACGTTGCCGGACGCCCTGCCGCTGCCGGCGGGTGAAGGGCCGATCGTGGTCGAGGGAGCCGGCGGCGTGCTGGTTCCGCTGCGCGAGGACCGGCTTTATGCCGACCAGTTCGCCGCCTGGGCCCTGCCGGTGGTGCTGGTCGCGCGGACCAGCCTGGGGACGATCAACCACACGTTGCTGAGCATCGAGGCGCTGCGCGCGCGGGGCTGCGCGATCGCCGGGGTGCTGTTCAACGGCGAGGGCAATGCCGAGAGCGAGCGGGTGATCGGCGCGATCGGCCGGGTGGCGCAGCTCGGGCGGATCGCGCCGCTCGATCCGCTGACGCCGGCGACGGTGCAGGCGGCGGCAGCGGGGATCGCGCTGCCGTGAACCCGGTCTGGCATCCGTTCACCCAGCACGGCCTGCAGGAGCCGATCCCCGAGATCGTCCGGGCCGAGGGGGCCAGCCTGTGGACGCGCGACGGCGCGCGGGTGATCGACGCGATCTCGAGCTGGTGGGTGAC
Source organism: Sphingomonadales bacterium (assembly GCA_028868535.1). Classification (GTDB taxonomy): domain Bacteria; phylum Pseudomonadota; class Alphaproteobacteria; order Sphingomonadales; family Sphingomonadaceae; genus Novosphingobium. The sequence continues at coordinate 2,697 of JAGWUH010000041.1, forward strand.
CACGCACGGCCACTGCCACCCGCGCATCGTCGCCGCCATCGCCGAGCAGGCGGGCAGGCTCGACCAGCTGATCTTCGCCGGGTGGACCCACGAGCCGGCGCAGGCGGTGGCGAGCGGGCTGGTGGCGATGGTCGACGAGGCGCTGGGCGCGCCGGCCTGCCCCTACGTGTTCTTTTCCGACAGCGGCTCGACCGCGGTCGAGGTGGCGCTGAAGATGGCGCTGGGGTTCTGGGCCAACCGGCGCGAGCCGCGGCACCGGCTGCTGGTGATGGAGCACAGCTACCACGGCGACACCATCGGCGCGATGAGCGTCGGCGCGCGCGGGGTGTTCAACGCGACGTATGCGCCGCTGCTGTTCGACGTCGGCACGATCCCCTTCCCCGGCGACGGCGGCGAGCAGCGGACTTACGACGCGCTGGAGCAGGCCTGCGCCGAGGACGAGCCGGCGGCGTTCATCGTCGAGCCGCTGGTGCTGGGGGCGGGCGGGATGCTGATGTACCCGCCGCACGTGCTGGCCGAGATGCGGGCGATCTGCGCGCGCCACGGGGTGCTGTTCATCGCCGACGAGGTGATGACCGGCTGGGGGCGGACCGGCACTTTCCTGGCCTGCGAGCAGGCCGGCGTGTGCCCGGACATCCTGTGCCTGGCCAAAGGACTGACCGGGGGATCGATGCCGCTGGCGGTGACGATGGCGAGCGCCGCGATCTATGACGCGCACTGGTCGATGGACCGGGCGAAGATGTTCTACCACTCGTCCAGCTATACCGCGAACCCGATCGCCTGCGCCGCCGCCGTCGCCAACCTGGCGATCTGGCGCGAGGAGCCGGTGCGGCAGCGGATCGCGGCGCTGGGGGCGCGGCAGGAGCACGGCCGCCGCGCGCTGGCCGAGGTGCCGGGGATCACCAACCCGCGTGGCTGCGGCACGATCCTGGCGATCGATTATGCGGTCGGCGGCCAGGGCGGCTACCTGTCGTCGCTGGGGCCGCGGCTGATGGCGTTCTTCCGCGAGCGCGGGCTGCTGGTCCGGCCGCTGGGCAACACCGCCTACCTGATGCCGCCCTATTGCATCGGTGACGAGGACCTGGCGACGCTGCACCAGGCGCTGGCCGACGCGGCGACGGTGGCGGTTCGCTAGGGTTCCGGTTTTGCGGGCTTGATCGACATCGCGTTCTAGACCACCGGCCGCCGGGCGTACCAGCCGAAGGCGGCGATCACCGCGTAGCAGGCGGCGGGCAGGACCAGGGCCACCGTCAGCCGGCCGGTGGCATCGGCAATCGTGCCGAACAGCACCGGCACCACCGCGCCGCCGAAGATGGCGATGTTGATCAGGCCGGAGCCGTCCGCCGCCTTTGCCCCCAGGCCTTCGCAGGCGAGGCTGAAGATGGTCGGGAACATGATCGAGTTCATCAGGCCGATCAGCAGCAGGCTCCACGCGGCGGTGGCGCCGACGGTGTTCGCGGAGACCACGATCAGCACGATCGCGCCGGCGGCGTTGGCGGCGAGCACCCTGCCAGGACTGACCCGGGCCAGCAGGTAGGAACCGATGAAGCGACCGACCAGCGCGCCGCCCCAGTAATAGGGGATATAGGCGCCGGCTTCGGAGGCCGAGGTGCCGAGCACGGTCTTGAGCTGCATGTAGTTGACGATCATCGAGCCGATCGCGACTTCGGCGCCGACGTAGAGAAAGATGCAGGCCGCCCCGAAGGCGAAGCGCGGCTGCCGCAGCAGCGCGAAACTGGCCGCCAGCGACGAGGCCTCGTGCCGCTCCCCCTTGAGGCGGTTGCGGTTGATCCAGACGACGCCCGCCACCACCGCGAGCGCGGCGGCGAGGCCGAGGTAGGTGTGGACCACGGTGCGGGTCTCGGCGACGCGGTAGGCATCGAGCGCGTCGCCCGAGAGTTGCGCGGCGGAGACGCCGGCGAGGCCGCCGAGGATCAGCGCCGCGCCGACCTTGGGGAAGATGACGGTGCCGAGGCTGTTGAACGCCTGCGCGAAGGTCAGCCGGCTGTGTGCGGTGCGCGCCGGGCCGAGCAGCGAGATCAGCGGGTTGGTGACGACCTGCACCACGACGACGCCGCTGGCGAGCACGAACAGCGCGGCGAGGAACAGCGGGTAGCTGGCCGAGTGCGAGGCCGGCACGAACAGCAGGCAGCCGACCATCATCGTCAGCAGGCCCGCGACGGCGCCGCGCATGTAGCCGAGCCGCTTGACCAGTGCGGCGCCGGGCAGGCCGATCACCGCGTAGGCGGTGAAGAAGCAGAACTGCACGAGCATCGCCTGGGTGTAGTTGAGCGTGAACAGCTCCTTCAGCTTGGGAATGATGACGTCGTTGAGCGAGGTGATGCCGCCGAAGATGAAGAACAACGCCATCACGAACAGGCGCAGCTCCGGCGCGTCGATGTGCGTGCCATCGGCGTTGCCGGCGTCCTGCGCCCGGGGTTGCAGTGCCATCGATCGCTCTCCCTCTTGCCCGTCGCCCGCAGGCGCGGCCCGGCGGTGGGCCGGGGCTCTAGCAGGTGAAGCGACGCGCTGGAAAGGGCGCGCCGGCACGCGGCGGTGCATGACCGCCGGGACCGGGCGCGCCGGGCCGCGCGATCAGCCGAGGTCGAGGCTGAACAGCGTCGCCGCGTTGTCCTGCAGCAGGCGCTGCTGGGTCGGTCGATCGAGCCCGCCGAGCACGCTGACCAGCCGGTCCTGCACGTCGGGGTAGAGCGAGGTCGGGTGCGGATAATCGGTCTGGAACATCATCCGGTCCGAGCCGATCTCGTCGAGCAGGCGGGTGACGGCGGCGGTCTCGAACCAGAAGCTGACCCAGAAGTTCTTCGCGAAGTATTCCCTGGGCCGGCGCTTGAGGCCGCGGTTGGCCAGGGTGCGGAACTCGTCGAGCTGGTGCTCCATGCCTTCGAGCCAGAACGGCACCCAGCCGGCGCCGCTCTCGATCAGGCCGATCTTCAGGTCCTCGTACGTGTCGAGGATGCCGGTGACCATGAAGTTCGACATCGTCGTCGCGCAGCCGATGTGGTGGATCAGCGCCGACATCGGCAGGCGCTGGTCGAAGCCGAGGTTGTCCCACATCGCGCTTTCCGCATCGAGCGAGGCGTTGAGGTGGAAGGTCATCGCGAGGCCGGTGGCGTTGCACGTGTCGAACACCTCCTCCCAGAACGGGTTCACGCCGCCGCCGGGGGCGAGATAGCCCTGCGACAGGCGTTCCGGGCGATCCGGCAGGGTGATGCCCTTGATGCCGAGATCGACGATGCGGCGCAGCTCCGCGTTCATCAGCGTGCGGTCCCAGTAGGGCAGCGTCGCCATGCAGTTCACGCGGCCGCCGGACTGGACCATGCGATCGTGGCAGGCATCGTTGTAGATCCGGGTGATGGCGATGGCGAGCGGCTCGTCGTCGAGGGCCACCAGCGAGCCGGCCTGGGTGACGCCGCCGTTCTGGAAGCAGACCTGGCCCCAGATGCCCATCGCGTCCATCGCCCGCAGGCGGGCCTGGAGATCGTACGAGCCGGGATCGATCTGGTCGTAGTTCTGGAAGGCGAGGCGGCCGAGCAGCTTGTTGCCGTCGCGGTCGATGACGTTGCCGCCCATCGAGCCGAAGTCGCGGCCCATGCAGACCCACTTGTCGACATCCCCGTGGCGTTCGACGTGGGGCATCCTGTCCTTCATCCCGGCCGGGGCGTTGGCGACCCAGAGATCGGGCGGCTCGGTATAATGGGTGTCGCAGTCGATGATCTTGATGCCGGCGAACATCGGATCGAGGCCGCGGGCGTTGGTGGCGGGATCGACGGTCTTGAGGAAGCCGCCGGCGGCGCGACCCTCGTCGAGCCAGTAGCGGCGGGCATCATCGGCACCGGCCTTGAGCAGCGAGGGGGTGGGGGCGGCGGTGGCCATGGTGATTCCTCTCCAGGTGGGCGACTCGAACGGTCGACACTATCCGAACATGTGTTTGGATAGTGTCTGACGGGGGGCGAATGTCAAGCCCGGGCGGCACGGCTGCCGCGGGGTCGGGCATCGGCAGAAGCGGCGGTGCCGGCTGAATTTCGGCATCGCCGGTTGATCGCGGCGGCAAGCCGGTGCAGATAACCGAACAGTCGGTTGGTAAAACCCCGGAAAAGCAGGGAGAGCGAACGATGGGCAAGCCGTTGGCGGGAATTCGCGTGCTGGAGGTGGCGTCGCACGTGTTCGTGCCGATCGGCGGGGCCGTCCTGACCGAATGGGGCGCGGAGGTGATCAAGGTCGAGCATCCGGAGACCGGCGATCCCTATCGCAGCCTGGTCACCGCCGGGCTGCATACCCTGCACGACGGGATCGACCCCAGCTTCCAGTTCACCAATCGCGGCAAGCGGTCGGTGGCGATCGACCTCAAGCACCCCGAGGGGCGGGCGATCCTGTACCGGCTGGTGCGCGAATGCGACGTGTTCCTGACCAACATGCGACCGCAGGCGCGGCGGCGGCTGCAGATCGACGTCGACCGGATCAGGGCGGAGAACCCCGCGATCATCTACGTGCGCGGGTCCGGCTATGGCCCGCGCGGGCCGGATGCGGAGACGGCCGGGTACGACGCCACCGGCTACTGGTCGCGGGCCGGGCTGGCGGCGGCGTTCACGCCGCCCGGTGCCGAGCGGCCGACGATGCAGCGGCCGGCCTTCGGCGACGTGGTCGGCGGGCTGACCATCGCCGGCGCCATCTCCACCGCGCTGTACCAGCGGCTGGCGACCGGCGAGGCGCCGGTGGTCGACGTATCGCTGCTGGCGATGGGCATGTGGCAGTTGCAGCCCGACATCACCCACGCCCCGCTGCAGGCCGGGGCGCCGCCGCGCGCCTATGACCGCCGCGCGACCTGGAACCCGATCTCTGGCGCCTATCGCACGCGCGACGGGCGCTTTCTCCAGCTCAACATGCTCGACGCCGACAATTACTGGCCGGACCTCTGCCGGGTGATCGGCCACCCGGAGCTGATCGACGATCCGCGCTTCGTCGACATGGCGGCGCGCAAGGCGAACGCGGCGGCGTGCGTGGACCGGCTGGACGAGATCTTTGCCGGTCGCGATTTCGACGACTGGCGCGCGGTGCTGCAGGCGGCGAAGGGTGCCTGGGCGCCGATGCTGACGCCCCTGGAAGTGCACGCCGACGAGCAGGTGCGGGCCAACGGCTACCTCGCCCCGGTCGAGATGGCGAACGGCGGCAGCCTGGCGCTGGTTCCCGCGCCGGTGCAGTTCGACGAGCGATCGGCGCAGCCGGTGCGGGCGCCCGAGCTGGGCGAGCATACCGAGGCGGTGCTGCTGGACCTGGGCATCGCCTGGGACGAGATCGCCGCGCTGAAGGAGGCGGGCGCGATCGGCTGAGCGCGGCGCGTGGCCCCTGCCCTGCCCCTGTCGTTCCGCGGGACGGTCGCATGTCCTAGGCGCGCGGCGCGCGATCGGATATGCAGCGCCGTCGCGGAAGGGCGGCCGCGATGAGCGCGGCGCCCGGGGGCAAGGGACCGGGGACGATCAGGGACGTGGCAAGAACCAGGACCGATCCCGGCCGCGCCGCCGTGGCGACGCGGCCGCCACGCCTGATCCGGCCGGCGGACCGGCGCCAGCAGATCCTGGCGGCGGCGGCCCGGCTGTTCGCCGAGCATGGCTTCGAAGCAAGCTCGGTGCGGGAGATCGCGGCCGCGGTGAAGATCCTGCCGGGCAGCCTTTATCACCACTTCGCGACCAAGGAGGACATGCTGCACGCGATCGTCCGCGACGCGGTGCAGCGCTTCACCGCGCAGCACGAGGCGCTGGAGGCGCTGGCCGGCGATGCCGAGTACCGGTTGGTGGCGAGCGTGATCGCGCGCTTCCGCGATTTCGTCGACAACTGGGAGGTCAACGCGATCCTGTGGAAGGACAGCGCGCTGTTCCGCACCCGCGAGGAGTTCGCCTATGTCCAGGCCGCCAAGACGCGGTCCTTCAAGATGCAGGAGAAGATCCTCGTCGACGGGGTGCGCGCGCGGCTGTTCCGCGCCGATCTCGACGTCTACCTGATGATCGGCACGATCGCGCGGCTGATCAATTCGGCCGGCGACTGGTTCCGCTCCAACGTGTTTTTCCACTCCGACCGTCCGGACGCCTATACGCTGGACCGGACCGTCGCCTTCCATGTCGATTGCGTGCTGCGGCTGGTGCGCGCGCCGGAGCGGATCGCCGAGCCGATCGACCCGGCCTGGCTGGCGATCACCGGCTGACGCGACGGGCGCCGCGATCCCGGGACGGCGTCAGCCGGCGCGCGAGCGGGCGAAGTCCTGGCTGCCGTCACGCCCGGCCAGATCGCGCAGCAGGCGAATGCACAGTTCGATGTCTTCCGGGCGGTAGCCGGCGAGGCGACCGTTGATCAGGTCGGCGAAGGCGCCGCCGAGTTCCTCGTTGGCTTCGCGACCCGGCGCGGTCAGCGAGAGGCGCACCTGACGGCGGTCGCTCTCGTCCGGAACGGCGAGCACGAGGCCGGCGCGGACCAGTTGCGTCACTTCCTCGGTGACCATGCTGCGGCCGATCTGCCACAGGCGGGCGATGTCGGACTGGAGGCGCACGCGGCCGTTGGCGATCAGCCCGATGATCCAGATGCCGCGCGGGCCGAGGCCATGGCGTTCGCGGATGCCCTGCACCGGCGCGAACAGTTCCTTCCGGGCGAACGAGATCGCTTCCGCGAAACGGCCGACATCGGCCCAGTCCAGCACCGCATCGCGCCCGGCGACGGGTCTGGAAACGGAGTTGCCGGTGCCGGTCACGACGCGGCGGGCCCCTGCTTCACTTGCCGCTGCGCGGGGCGAACGAGGTGCAGACTCCGGCCGCGGATACGGTGCCGCCGCCGAGGATCGTGCACGTGCCACACCCCGGCGCGGCGGCGGTGAAGAAATTGCACAGGCCGCAATGGCGCGCCGGATCGGTCGAGAGATCGACGTATTCGACCGACCGGCGCCGCGACTTCTGGCTGAGCGGCAGCGAGGCGGGATCGGCGCAGGCGGCCGGCGGCTCGGCGGCCATGCCGCGCGCGGCGACGACGGCGAGCGGCGACAGCGCCACCAGCCCGACAAAATGGCGTCTGTTGGTCTTCATCTTGCTGCTCCCGGTTTGCCGCGCATTTCCACGAGTTCGAGGTGATAGCCGTCGGGATCGGTCGCGTGAAGGACGCGGACCATGCCGCCTGCGGCCTCGTGTACCTCACCGGTCGCGAAACCGGCCGCCTTGAGCCGGGCAACCGTCGCGTCGAGGCTCGCCATGCGCATCACCAGCTTGTCGAAGCCGTTGCCCTGCTCGATCGCCGGATGCGCGCCCGCCGCGTCGGAGAGCAGCAGGAGCGTGCTGGTGTCCGGCCCTCCGAACGTCAGGATCGATTCCACGCGCTTCGGGCCAGGCCGGCGCGTCGCCAGCTTCATGCCCAGGCCATCGACGTAGAACCGCAGCGAGCGGTCGACATCGCTGACATTGAGCGCGGGCCCCAGCAACGCCCCTGCAGGCGCGGGCGCGGGTGCGGGCGCGGTGGGTTCGGCCAGTGCCGGGGCGACGAGGGCGGCAGCGGCCAGTACCGCCAGCAGCGGACGGATCACGCGACCAGCTCCGTCAGCGTGCGGTTGGTTTCCATGCTCTTGGTGCCCCACTTGTCGACCGCGACGCCCATCGCCTGCTGCAGCGTCAGGCCGACGCGGCTGACCGGGGTGCCCTGCCCGTCGATGTAGATGCCGGTGTGGATGCGGCCGCCGCCGCTTCCCGCCGTCATCATCGGGATGTTGTCGATGGTGTGGAACTTGGCGAATTCGGTTTCCGAATGGGCAAACACCAGCGTGTTGTCGAGCAGGGTACGGTCCCCTTCCTTGACGCTGTCGAGCGCCTTCACGAAGTAGACCCAGGCTTCCATGATCTTGGTCAGGAAGTAGGTGGCCTCGGGCTGGTAGCCGAGCTTGTTGTCGAGCACTTCCTCGTGCGTCAGCTGGTGGTGGGTGACGGTGCTGCCGATCCGCGTAAGCGACGAGGCGCCATTGTTGAACATCATGTTGAACACGCGGGTCTGGTCGCAGGCCAGCGCCATGACCAGCAGGTCGGTCATCATCTGGTGATTGAGCATGACCGTCTCGATCTCGCCGTTGACGGGCACGTTCGGCGGCGCCTTGCGCGGCACGACGCAGGCCTGCAGCGGCTCCGGCCTGGTCAGCTCGACATCGAGCTGGTTTTCGAGCTGGCGGATCGCGGTGTAGTACTGGTCGAGCTTCTGGCGATCGGCGGCGCCGACGGCGGCATCCAGCGCCTGGCGCTGCTCGGCGACGGCCGACAGCACCGAGCGACGCGCCATGACCTGGGGATCGGGGGTGAAGCTGGCGCTGTTCGGGTCCTTGAAGCCGGTGCCGAAAATGCGGGCATAGAGCCCGGCCGGGCTGGTCTCGGACGGATTGAGATTGCCGCCGCCGCGGCCGGAGAGCGAGTTGCGCGGGTCCCCGATCGCCGAGACCTCGAGGCTGCGGAAGCGGGTGCGGGTGCCGATGCGATCGCCGATGGTGACGTCGAACGATTCGCCGGGAAGCCCGCGATCGGCGGTGAGCGCGCGGCCGGTGCGGATCGCCGGCCCGCCCGAGGTGTGCGGCAGGTTCGGCGCGCCGTCGAGCAGCACGTTGAAGTTGCCGAGCACGTTGATCTTGGGCTGCAGCTCCCGGATCGGCGCAAGCTCGGGCTTGAGCTCGTAGTTCTTGCCGGCGACCGAAGGGAACCAGCGGTTGGGATTGACGCCCAGGCCCCAGAACCAGGTGCCGAAACGGACCGGGACCTGGCTGCCCGTGGCGGCGAGCGCGACGCCGTTGCCATCGAGGAAGCAATCGAGCAGGGGCAGCCCGACGGTGACGGCGGCGCCGCGCATCAGGCCCTTGAGGGCGGTGCGGCGGCTGAGATCGAAGGCCATTGTCGTTCTCCCTATGCTTATCGGACCAGCAGGCTGACGTGGGTATTGGCCTGCAAGGGCTTTTCTTCGACGCGCCAGGCGTCGGGCGCGGTCATCGCCTTTAGGAACAGGCCGCGGATGCCGTAGCCGTCGTCGGCAAAGGCCTTGACCAGCGCCTCGACCAGGGCGCCGGAATCGTCGCTCGGGCGGCCGCGTACATATTCGAGCGCACGACTGGCCGCGCAGATCGGCGCGTCCTCGCTGGCCGCGATCAGCTTGCCGAGCCCCGAGGCACCGGTGAATTCGAGCTTGTCGAGCTTGCCGGCGGGATCGATGGCGGCGCCGTTCTCGGTGGTGCGCCAGGAGCCGATGCCGTCGAAGCGCTCCAGCCCGAGGCCGACGGGGTCGGTGAGCTTGTGGCAGCCGGAGCAGTTCTCGTCGGTCATGTGCGCGGTCAGGCGCACGCGCGCGGTGGGCATCGCCTTGTTGGCGGTGTCCTGCACGGCGGTGAAATTGACGTTGCCCGGCGGATCGGGGACCGGCTGGCACAGCAGCAGCTCGCGCACCGCGCGGCCGCGCAACGTCGGCGAGGAACGGCCGGTCTGCGAGTACATCGCCAGGAACCCGGCCTGGCCGAGCAGCCCGGCCCGATCGTCGCCGGGCGCGAACTCGTACGGTTCCCAGCCCGAGGCCTTGTGCACGGGCACCTGGTAGAGGCCGCCGAGCGCGCGGGTCATGAACGTGCGATTGGTGAGGAAGAGCTGGCGATAATCGCCGTTGCGGACCAGCAGGTGGTCGGTGACGGTGCGCAGCATCTGTTCCGGCATCGCCTGCGCCACGGCGCTGTTGAAGTAGGGGAACAGCAGCGGGTCCTTCGACAGCGCATCGAAGCGCTCGAACAGCAGCATGTCGGCGAAGAACGCGCGCACCCCGGCCTCGAAGCGGGGCGAGTCGACCATCTTCCGGACGATCGCCTGCAGCTTCGCCGGATCGCGCAGGTCACCGGCGTCGGCCGCGCGCAGCAGCGCCTCGCTCGGCGTGGTGTTCCACAAGGTGAAGCTCAGCCGGCTGGCGCGGGCATGATCGTCGAGCACCAGCGCGCCGCTCGCATCGGGCACCGCGGTCTCGACGACGTAGAGGAATTGCGGATTGACCAGCATCGCCGCGAGCGCGAGCTCGAGCCCCTTGTCGAACGATCCGGCCGCCTTCGCCGCCGCGCCCGCCATCCTGACGTGCGCGTCGAGCTCCATCGCGGTCATCGGGCGCCGCCACAGCAACCGCCCCAGCGGCGCCAGCGTGGCGCGCGCGCAGGCGTCGTCCGGGGTGACGCAGGGCACGAACTGGGCACGGTGCCCGGCGTCGAACACCTGCGCGGCGATGCCGCGCGCCATCGCGTCGAACTGTTCGAGGCCGGCGGGCGACAGCGCGGCGTCGCGCGCGCCGCTGGCGATCAGCTCGTGCGCGGGGCGGACGATCGGTTCGAAGCGCCCCGCCACCTTGATGTCGGGGCCGAACACGTCGGCGATGGTCGCGCGGTACTGCGCCTCGGTCAGGCGCCGCATGCCGACGATGCGCGACGAGGCCGTCGCAGGGGCCGTCGCAGGGGCCGTCGCAGGGGCGGTCGCAGGGGCGGCGGGGCCATTGCCCAGCGCGAGCGTGGCGGGAATGCCGGCGAGCGCCGCGGCGGCGGCGCCGAAGGCGAGCAGGGTGCGGGCGGCGCGGCTCATCGGGCGGGGCTCCGGTTCGGGGCGGCGTGCTTCGGGGTGGACCCGTCGGCCGCGGTCAGGTCGGTGACGAAGGCGGGAACCGCGAGAATGCGCATCGCGCTCGATATCGTCGTGCATTGGCCGGTCTTCGGATCGCGGCCGCCGTCGGCGTACTGCCGCAGCGAGGCCAGTTGCGCGGCGCAGTCGATGCCGGCAACCACGGCGGTGCCGGCACCGCCGAGCGAGCCGCTGGTGATGACGTCGAAGATCGGGCGATAGCCGCCGATCATGCCGCGCAAGGTGCCGTCGGGCTGGAACTCCAGCCGCAGGCGGCCCTGCCGGTAGTGGTATTGCGAGCGGTTGCCGCGAATGTCGCGCGCGCCGCCCTGCCCCCAGGTCTCGGCCAGCGCGATGTCCGCCGGATCGGTGGTGAGCACGCCGTTGTGGATGCGCCCGTGCAGCACGTTGCGGTGGCGCGGCGCGGTATCGTTGACGGTGAAGCTGACGCCGCGCAGGAACTGGCCCTTGCTGTCGATCTCCGGCCGGTCGGCGGTGTTGGCGTAGATCACCTCGACATCGGGATCGTCGACGAGGCTGTCCACGCCCTTGAGGACGATGACCTGAGTCCATTCGCCCGAGGTGTGGAACTGCTTCATGCCGGTCAGCGCGTCGCCGCCGTTACCGTCGGGGCCGCGGATCTCCGGCTGGCAGCCGAGCGCGCGATATTCCTGGTTGTCGACCCCCTGGATGCCGGTGGGCGACTCGAACTCGGCGTGGGCGCAGCCGTCCTTGCCGGGCTTGCCGCCATCGAGGTCGAGCCCGTAGCCCAGCTTGCTTTCCACCGGCGGGAACGGCGCGTGCTGGAAGCGATCGGGCTGCGAGCAGATGTTGCTGCCATCGGCGCCGAGCGCATAGGCGTGCCAGAGCCGGGTCAGCTCCTTCTCGTTCTCCTTCAGGCGCAGGCGCGCCTGCTCGGCTTCGGGCAGCGTGCGCAGGTAGATCTCGCGCAGGCGCGGGGCCGTGCCATGGGGGCAGGCATCCATGCCGGGCACGACGGGCGGCACGAAATCCTGCACGACGAAGGCGAGCACGCCGCCCGGCGGCGGCGCGGGGAGCGCCGGGGCGGCGGTGCCCTCGGCCCGGGCGGGCGTGGTCGCGCGGTGCGGCAGGCCGGTGGCGGCAGCCAGCGCCAGCAGGGTGGCGCCGGCCATGGCGCCGGCAATAGCGATGCGGCGGCGGTGCGGGTTCGCGGTCATGGCTGCAGCCCCTTCGCGGTTGCGGGAATGTCCATCGGCGAATCCTCCCTGGCGACGAAGACCGGCTGGTCGCGATAGGTCCATTGCGGGGTGTCGCCCGCGGTCGACACGCGCCAGGCGCCGGTCGTGCCCGAGGCCATGCCGGCGGCGAACGGCTGCCAATCGGCGCAGCCCTGGCGGCAGGCGCCGACGAACAGGCGCCGGCCCCTGCCGTCGACCAGAACGTAGGCGCCGTCGAGTGCCTGGACGCGGACGTCGGCCGGGGCGGCGGGGACCGGCGGCGGCGCGACGTACTTCAGCGTGTTCCAGACGCGGCCATCGGCGCCGTCATAGCGATCGCTGCGTCCGTCGCTGCGGCGGGCGAACACCATGTGCCAGCCCTTGTAGACCCACTGCGGGCCTTGCGGGCCGGCGATGATCGTCCAGTCCGGCGCTTCCTGGGGTTGGACAATGAAGCCGGCGGGCCGGGCGGGCGCGGGCCTGCCGCCGAAGCCGGTGGGAAAGGCGATGTTCGGCTGGGCGCCCGCCGGGGCCAGCAGCGGCTCCCAGGTTCGCGCGCAATCGCCGGTACAGAACTGGGCCGGGTCCGGCCCGGCGCGCAACAGCACGCGCATGTCCATGCCATAGAGCACGCGGCCGCGGGCATCGGTGTAGTAGGCCTTGCCGCCGACATGGCCGACGGCAATCCCCGGCGGCAGCGGGCCGGGCCGGGCGGCGGGGATCGGCAGGTCCGCCGGCTGGGCCTGCGCCGGGGTTGCCGAGAGGGTCAGCGCCAGCGATGCGAGCGCGGCGGCGGGGATGAGACGGGAGCCGCGCACCGGTCAGTTGCCCGGAACGCGGAAGCTGTCGTGGCAACCCTTGCAGGTCATGCCGAGGCTGCGCGCGGCGGCCTTCATCGCCGCCGGATTGCCGCTGGCGGCAACTGCCTGGAACTTGCCGGCTTCGGTCGTGAAGGCGGCGACCGCCGCCTTGAACTTGGCCGGCTGCGACCAGATTTCGGGCTTGGCGGAGGTCTTCACGCCGGCTTCGGGGCCGCTGCCGGCGGGGAACCAGCCCGGCATCTGGTTCGCGGCGTTGCGCACCTGGCGCGCGGATTGCTGGATCAGGATCGTCTGCGGCTCGTCCGCCTTCAACCCGTCGTTGATCGCCTTGAACGCCGCGCCCAGTTCGCGCAGCGAGGTGATCCGGGACTTGACCGCATCGGCGGGGGTTGCCAGCGCGCCGGCCGCCGGGACGAGCAGGGCCGGAACGAGCAGCGCGGGAACGAGCAGAGAGGCGGCGAAAAGGCGTTTCAAGACAGGGTCTCCCGACAGGCCCGATTGTTCGTTCGCGAGAACGTTCGGGTTTCGAACGTTATGAATAGTTCGAAACCCGAACGAGTCAAGCGGGGGCTGTCAGGAGGTGCGCGCCTTTCCGCCGGTGCGGGAAGGACGGCGGGCGGGCCGGCAGCGGCCCGCCCGGCAGGAAATCAGCGGCGGCAGCCGTTGCGCGCGCGGGTGTGCTGCTTGTCGAGATGGCGGCCGAGCAACGCGCCGCCGACGCCACCGGCAACCGTGCCGACGGTGCCGCCCAGCGCGTTGCCGATCAGCGCGCCGCCGACGCCGCCGCCGATCGTGCCGACCGCGCCGTTGCCGCCGCTGCAATTGCGGTGATAGACGACACGCTGCGAATAGTGGTGGCGCGGGCGGGCCATCGCCGCGTCGGGGACCAGCGTCGGCAGGGCCAGGACCATCGCCAGGCCAGCGGTCATGAACTTCTTCTGCATAAGGGTGCTCCCAGGCTGTCGGCCGCGAAGGCGCGGCGGATTCGTCGGTGGTTCGTCACCTCCAACGATCCGCCGTGCCGCGCGTTCCCCGCCTGCCGGCAGCGCGCCCGTTCAGAACCCCAGTTCGAGGATCGGGCCGTCGAAGTTGCCGCCGAGCTTCTGCGTAGCCTCGGCCAGCTTCTTCGGGTCTTCGCCCTTGAGGTAGCCGTCGATGATGCGCTGGTAGTTCGAGACCATGCCCTCGACGTTTTCCGCCAGGCGCATAAACTCGAAGCCCTTGGCGTGGAGGCCCTTCTGCTGGATCGGGATGTTCGAATAGTCCTGGCGCGGGATCGGCGGGAATTCGGCGCTGTCGTACGGCAGCACGCGCGGCTCCATCACCGGGTCCGGCTCCTGGCCTTCGGGGAAGGTGGTCAGCGACCACAGTTCGAAGATGCACTCCTCCGGCCCGGTGGGACGGATGCGGTAGGCCGAGAACGAGGAGAAATAGGGCAGCAGGAAGTAATGCGGCATCAGGAATTCCACCGCGTTGACCGGGTGGGTCTGGCAGACCGTGTTGAGATCGGGCACCGGCTCGCCATTCGCCTGGAGCTGCGCGGTGATCTGCGCCTGGACGACGCCCAGCCACATCATCAGCGCCTGGTTGACGTCTTCCGGGAACTCGATGCCGAGGCTCTTGAAGTCCTTCAGGCTGCGGGCGATCTCGAGCTCCTTGGCGTGGAGCATCCCGGCCATGCCTTCGGACAGGCGCTGCATCGACAGCAGTTGCGCCTCGATGTTGCCGGCGAGGTCGAGGCTGGGATCGGCCAGCGAGAACGGCCCGTCGTTGCGATAGCGGCTGTCGTACATGTTCGGCACCGCATCCTGGAGCTGCGGGTGCGTGGTCATCACGTGGTAGCCTTCCATGAAGGCTTCCATCGCCACCTTCCAGTTGGCCGGGATCGTCGTCTGGTACCACCATTCGGCGCGCAGCTTGTGGAGGTTGTGAGCCTCCAGCCGGTCGATCAGCGGCCCCATCGTCTCGCGGAACGAGGGCGCGTCGTCGTCGAAGTTGATCCAGGCGCAGCCGATCGCTTCCTCGACCCGGCATTCGACAAGGCGGATGTCGTTCGGATCGAGCTGACGCTTGTTGAAGTGGTGCGAGCCGTAGACCAGCGTATTCTCGCCATCCATGTTCCAGCGCCAGCCGTGGAACGGGCAGACGAAGCCCTGCGACGAGCAGTTGCCGAACGCGGGCTTGCCGCCTTCGTTGCCGTGGCCGCCGGCGATCGGCACGCCGCGATGGCGGCAGGCGTTGTGGTAGGCCTTGACCCCGTTCTCGGTGCGGACGATCAGCACCGAGCGGCCGACGTTGCTGTATTCGACCCAATCGCCCGGCTCCGGGATCTGCTCGAGCCGGCAGGCCATCTGCCAGACGTGGGGCCAGAGACGCTCCAGTTCGAGCTTGTAGAATTCCTCGTCGTAGTAGCGCGCGGCGGGGATGCGCTCGGGATCGGTGACCTCGAACGGGATCGACGGACTGGTGGACTTGACGACATCAAGCATGACGGTACCTCTTTCTCCCCTCCCCGCCATTCCGGCGCGGGGTGGCCCGATGGCCAATCGGTCCTATTGTGTCTTAGTCGCAGTCGCACGGCAACCGCTGCTGCGATGTGCTGCCGCAGCTAGCTTACGCTCCAGCCGGCATCGACCGCGATCGTCTGGTTGGTGACGAAGCGCGCGGCCGGAGAGACGAAGAAGCGGACGGCGGCGGCGATGTCGCGCGGTTCGCACATGCCGAGCGCGGGACGGCGGCGACCGGGGCCTTCGGCGGGGACGTTGCCATCCCCGGCGGCCATTGATCCCGGGGTCATCACCCCGCCGGGGAGCACGGTGTTGACGGTGATGCCGTGCGGCGCCAGCTCCATCGCCGCAGCGAGGCCGAGCCCGGCCAGCGCGCCCTTGGATGCGGTGTAGACCGCGAGGCCGTTGATGATCGAGCCGATCAGCGCGGCCGAGGCGATATTGACGATACGCCCTCCGCCCCCGGCCGACACCATCGCGCGGGCCGCCTCGCGCGTCAGCAGGAACGGGCCCCGCGCGTTGACGTCGTGCGTGCGGTCCCAGAATTCGGCCGTGCCATCGAGCAGGAACTGGCGCTGCTGCAGGCCGGCGTTGTTGACCAGCCCCCAGGGCGCGCCATGGCGCGAAACGCAGGCCGCGACGCAGGCGACGATCGACGCCTCGTCGGCGAGATCGAGCGGCAACCAGTCAGCGACATGTCCCCGCGAGGCCAGCGCCGCCGCCTGCGCCTGCGCCCCGGCGGCGTCGATATCGGCGATGACGACGCTGGCACCGGCTTCGGCGAGAACTTCGGCGATGCCGACGCCGATCCCCGCCGCGCCGCCGGTGACGAGGACGACCTTGCCTGCCAGTTCGCTCACCGCGCCGCCTCCCGCCGCATGATCACTTCCGCGTCGCGCCAGGTGCCGACCGGAAATTCGTAAGTGCCGACCGGCACGAAGCCGCGGGCGCCGTAGACGTGCTGCGCGCGCTCATTGCCCGACCACACGCCGATCCACACCCGCCGCGCATTGCCGAGATGCCCGAGCGCGAGGTCGAGCAGCGCCTTGCCGAGGCCGCGCCCCTGCACTTCACGCCGCAGGTAGAGCTGGTAGAGTTCCGGCTCGCCGGCGACCAGTTCGGGATGGGGCAGCTTGCAGGGACCGAGGTGGACGTAGGCGTCGAGCCGGCCATCCTCGCCATCGACCACCCAGGTGCGGTGCGCGGGATCGGCGAGTTCGGCCTCGACTTTCGCAAGGCCGTAGCTTTCCCTCTCGAACACCGCGAGATCGGCGGGCGGATAGGGAATCGCGAATTCCTCGAGGAACGTGGTGCGGAAGGTGGCGAGCTTGAGCGCGGCGAGCGCGGGCGCGTCGGCAGGCGTGGCGGGGCGTATCATCGTGACGTGGTTTGGCGGCTGATCGCGGCGTTGAAAAGGGGGCAGCGCCGGAAATCACGCCAGCGGTGCGCACTGCGACTCCAGCCAGGCCAGCGCATCGCCGTCCAGTTGCGGCCCGACGATGGCCAGCACCCGGGCGTGATAGGCGTTCCACCAGGCGATCTCCGCCGGCGTCAGCAAGGCCCGATCGACCAGCGCGCGTTCGATCGGGATGTGCGTCAGCGTCTCGAAGCCGAGCCATTCGCCCTCGGCGCCGGGGATGGCACGATCTTCTACCAGCTGCAGGTTTTCGATGCGGATGCCGTAGGCGCCGGTCTTGTAGTAGCCCGGCTCGTTCGAGAGGATCATGCCGGCGAGCAACTCCTGCCCGGTGCCGGCCTGCCCGCCCGCCGCCTTGGCGATGCGCTGCGGCCCTTCGTGCACGGCAAGGAAGCTGCCGACGCCGTGCCCGGTGCCGTGCGCGTAGTCGAGCCCGGCCTGCCACAGGAACTGCCGCGCCAGCGTATCGAGCTGGCTGCCGGCGGTGCCGTGCGGGAACACCACCGTCGCCAGCGCGATGTGGCCCTTGAGCACGCGGGTGAAGCGGTCGCGCACTTCGGCGTCGGGCTCGGCGCCGGCAATCCAGACGGTGCGGGTGACGTCGGTGGTGCCATCGGGGTACTGGCCGCCTGAATCGACCAGGTAGACGCTGCCCGGGTCCAGCCGGCGGTTGGTCTCCGGGCTGACCCGGTAGTGGACGATCGCGCCATTGGGCCCGGCGCCGGAGATCGTCTCGAACGAGAGATCGCGCAAATCGCCGCATTCGCGGCGGAACTGGTGGAGACGCTCCGCCGCGCCGATCTCGTCGACGGTGCCCGCGGGCGCCGTGACCGACAGCCAGTGCAGGAAGCGCACCATCGCCGCGCCGTCGCGCGCCTGCGCGGCGCGGTGGCCGGCCTGCTCGACCGGGTTCTTCCGCGCGCGCGGCAGCACGGTGGGATCGCGCGTCTCGACGATCTCGGCCCCGTCCAGCGCCGCGAAGATCGCCGCGACCGAACGCTCGGGATCGACCGCGACGCGCTTGCCCGACAGCGCCGCGAGCGTGGGGGTGAATGCCTCGCGCGGGCGCACCGAGACGGCATTGCCGAGGTGTGCGCGCAGATCGGGGGTGACCTTGGCCTCGTCGATGAACAGCTCCGCGGTGCCGTCGGCATGGGCCAGCACGAACGACAGCGCCACCGGGGTGCAGGCGACATCGGCGCCGCGCAGGTTGAGCAGCCAGGCCACCGAATCGAGCGCGGCGATGACGGCGGCGTCGAGCTGTTCCTGCGCCAGCCATTCGGCCACGGCGGCACGCTTGGCCTCGCTCGACTGGCCGGCCAGTGCGGTCGGGTGGACGAAGGCTGCGGCCGGCGACGGGGCCGGGCGATCGGACCAGATCGCATCGATCGGGTTGGCGGCGACGGGGACCAGCGTCGCGCCGCGCTTCGCCAATGCCCTCGTCGCGGCGTCGACCCAGGGCTTGCCGTGCAGCCAGGGATCGAAACCGATGCGGGCGCCGGCCGGCGCGTTTGCCTCCAGCCACTTCGCCGGGCTGGTCTGCGGCACGCTCTCGTACGCGTAGAGCGCGGCATCGACCTGGTCGCGGACCTGCAAGGTATAGCGACCGTCGACGAAGATCGCGGCGCTGTCCGCAAGCACCACCGCCGTCCCCGCCGAGCCGTTGAACCCGGTCAGCCATTCGAGCCGCTGGGCATAGGCGCCGACGTACTCGCTCATGTGCTCGTCCGAGATCGGCACGACGAAGCCGTCGAGGTCCTGGCCCTTGAGCTGTTCGCGCAGCGCGGTCAGGCGGGCTTCGTGGGTCTTCATCAGCATGGCGCGGGCCTGTTCCTGTGGGGGGCGTGGCTTGCGGGCCGCGCCTGCGCAACATAGATGCGGGCGATGGCCAATTCCACCCCGCCCCCAAAATCGCCCCCCGCCCCGCCCGTCGCCGCTCCCGTCGCCGCGAAACGACCGCACAGCTTCACGCATCACGGCGTGACCGTCAACGATCCTTATGCCTGGCTGCGCGATCCCGGCTATCCCGAGGTGACCGACAAGGCCGTGCTCGCGCATCTCGAGGCCGAGAATGCCTGGTTCCATGCGCGGATGGACCCGCAGCAGCCGGTGATCGACGCGCTGTTCAAGGAAATGCGCGGGCGCATCAAGGAGGCCGACAAGTCGGTGCCGCAGAAGGACGGCGACTGGCTGTACTGGATCGAATACGAGGAAGGCGCCGAGTACAAGAAATGGTGGCGGCGGCCGGTGAACGGTGGCCCGGACGAGCTGATCCTCGACGAGGTGGCGCTGGCGGAAGGGCATGAATACTTCCGGCTGGGCGCGATCGCGGTGTCGAACGACGGCAGGATGCTGGCCTGGTCGGTCGACGACAACGGCTCCGAACGCTTCACCGTGCGCATCAAGGTGATCGCCAGCGGTGAGGTGCTGGCCGACGAGATCCCCGGCACGCTGTCCGCGCTGGTCTGGGTCGCGAACGACACCGCGCTGGTCTACAGCCTCGCCAACGAGAACTGGCGCACCGACAACGCGCGGCTGCACCGGCTCGGCACGCCGCTGTCCGACGATGTCGAGCTTTACCACGAGGACGACGAGGGCTTCCGCGTCGGCTGCTCGCTATCGGCCAACGAGAAGTGGCTGCTGATCGGCACCAGCGACCACGAGACCAGCGAGTGCCGGCTGGTGCCCGCCGCCGATCCGCTGGCGCCGCCGCTGCTGGTGAAGGCGCGGCAGGCGGGGGTGGAATACGATGTCGATGAGCGCGACGGCGTGCTCTACATCCACGCCAACGACACCCACGAGAACTTCCGCCTCGCCACCGCGCCGCTCGACCGGCCGGGCGAGTGGACGACGCTGATCGCGGGGAGCGACGACTTCTACCTGACCGGGTTCGACCTGTTCCGCGACTTCTACGTGATCGAGGGCCGGGTGCGCGGGCTCGATCGCATCGAGGTGCGCTATTACGACGATCCGGCGCGGATCGAGCCGATCGCGTTTCCCGAGGCGAGCTATGAGGCGAGCCTGGGCGACAATCCCGAATGGGCGATGGACAAGCTGCGGGTCAGCTACGAGTCGATGGTCAGCCCGGCCTCGACGCTCGAATACGATGTCGCGGCGCGCAGCTTTGCGGTGCTGAAGGTGCAGGAGATTCCCTCGGGCTACGATGCCGCGCTCTACGTCACCGAGCGGCTCGAAGTGCCGGCGCGCGACGGCACGCCGATCCCGGTCAGCGTGATGATGCGCCGGGACCGGCAGCCCGGCGGCCCGCTGCACCTTTACGGCTATGGCGCCTATGGCATCGCCATCGCCCCCGGCTTCTCGACCACGCGGCTGTCCCTCGTCGATCGCGGCTTCGCCTATGCCATCGCCCATATCCGTGGCGGCGATGACATGGGCCGCGCCTGGTACAAGGCCGGCAAGAAGGAGCAGCGCACCAACACCTTCAACGATTTCGTCGATGTCGCGCAGGCGCTGGTAGCAAAAGGCCTGACCGCGCCGGGCCGGATCTCGATCTCCGGCGGATCGGCCGGCGGCGAATTGATGGGCGCGGTGGCGAATTCCGAGCCGCACCTGTGGGGCGCGGTGGTCGCGCATGTGCCGTTCGTCGACGTGCTGGCGACGATGCTCGACGAGACGCTGCCGCTGACGCCGGGCGAATGGCCCGAATGGGGCAACCCGATCGAGGACCGGGAGGCGTTCGAGCTGATCCGCAGCTACAGCCCCTATGACCAGGTGCGCGCGCAGGACTATCCGCCGATCATGGTCACCGCCGGGCTGAACGACCCGCGCGTCACCTACTGGGAACCGGCGAAATGGGTGGCCAGGCTGCGTGAACTCAAGACCGACGGCAACGAGCTGATCCTCAAGACCAACATGGGCGCGGGCCACGGCGGCAAGTCCGGCCGGTTCGAGAGCCTGAAGGAGACGGCGGAGGAATTCGCCTTCATCCTGTGGCAGTTGGGGGTGGCGCTGTAGCGGGTTGCGATCGCAACGCTGTCGACCCGGTGTGCGCGGTCCGATCTGGAACCGGAGGGTAGCCCAGCCCCGTGTCGAGCACGGGGCGACGAGCGTATTTTTGTGGATATACAGAGTTTTGATCCACCCCAACACGCCACTCAGGGGCATTCGGCTGAACCGCATTGATCCGGGCGTCCTTTGCACGAGCCCGGCTTTTCGCCTACGCGTATGGCGCCCATGGCCAACCGCTACACCATGCCCTTCACCGCGCTCCCCGAGCACATCGACGTGATGGGCCACGTCAACAACGCGGTCTGGGTGCAGTGGATGGAGGCGATCGCCACCGCGCACTGGACTCAGGATGCGGCGCCCGCGCATATCGCCACCTATGCCTGGGTGGTGACCCGGCACGAGATCGACTATCGCGGCAACATCGGCCCCGGCGAGACGGTGACGGCGGAGACCTTCATCCCGGAAGGCCCGACCGGCGCCCGCTTCGACCGCCGCGTCGACTTCCGCAACTCTGCCGGCAAGGTCATCGTCTCCGCGCGCAGCACCTGGGCGATGATCGACATCGCCAGCAGGCGGCTGATGCGGGTGCCGGCGGACGTGGCGGCGGCGTTCCTTCCGGAAGCCGGTGAAGCGGAAGGATAAGGCGTGGGGATCAGGGCCTACTATCACGCCGCGATCCCGGACTTTTGCCGCGAAGACTCCCGCCGCATCCTCGGCGTGCTTGCCAGCCAGCATCACCACGACCTCGACATCCAGCAGCGCCACGCCTGGGTCGAAGAGACGCGCATCCTCCAGAGTGCCCTCGCCGGCCTCGCGGGGGACATCCTGATCGAATGCTACATCCCGCGCATGGGCAAGCGTGCCGACGCGGTGATCCTGATCGGCGACAATCTGCTGGTGCTCGAATTCAAGGTCGGGGCGCGGGATTTCGGGGCCGATGCACTGCTCCAGGTCGAGGACTACGCGCTCGATCTCAAGAACTTCCACGAAGGCAGCCATCACGCTGCGGTGGTGCCGATCCTCGTCGCCACGCATGCGCCGTCCTCACCGGTCCAGATTCCCCTGTTCGCCGATGACCGGGTGGCCCGGCCGCTGTGCGTCAACGCGACGGACCTGGCTGAACTGGTCCGGCGGATCACCGGCCGTGTGTCGTTCGCTCCGCTCGATCACCGCGCGTGGATCGCGGGCGGCTACCGGCCGACGCCGACGATCGTCGAAGCGGCACAGACGCTCTACCGCACGCACAGCGTGGCCGACATCGCCCGTTCCGATGCCAGCGCGAAAAACCTTCAGGAAACCAGCGACAGCGTCAGCGCGGTGATCGATGCAGCCCGCGCCCATTGCCGCAAGTCCATCTGCTTCGTCACCGGTGTCCCCGGCTCGGGCAAGACCCTTGCCGGCCTCAACATCGCCACCCGGCGAAGCGAGGCCCATGCCGACGAGCACGCGGTGTTCCTGTCGGGCAATGGCCCGCTGGTCGACGTGCTGCGCGAGGCCCTGGCCCGCGACAAGGCGGCGCGCGGAGGCATCCCGAAGGCCACCGCCAGCCGCGAGGTGCGCAGCTTCATCCAGAACATCCACCACTTTCGCGACCACTATGTCGCCAGCAGCGACGTCCCCGTCGAAAAGGTCGTGGTGTTCGACGAAGCGCAGCGCGCCTGGACCCGCGCGCAGGCCTCCGCGTTCATGCAGCGCAAGCGCGGCCAGTCGGACTTCGACATGTCCGAACCCGAATTCCTGATCAGCGTGATGGACCGGCACCCCGACTGGTGCGTGGTCGTCTGCCTGATCGGCGGCGGCCAGGAGATCAACACCGGCGAGGCCGGGATTGCCGAGTGGATCGACGCACTCGAAAGCCGCTTTCCCGATTGGCTGGTCCATGTGTCGCCGCGCATCAGCCTGCCCGAATACGGCCCGGGCGCGGCCGTAGCCAGGTTCCTCCACCGCGACCGCGTGCGACAGGACGAGCACCTGCATCTCGCGGTGTCGATGCGTTCGTTCCGCGCCGAGGCGCTTTCCGATTTCGTCGGCCTGGTCGTCGACGGCGACGCCGCGGGCGCGGCGGCAACCTATGCCCCGATTCGTGCCAACTATCCGATCGTGTTGACCCGCGATCTGGACCATGGCCGCGCCTGGCTGCGGGCCAGGGCGCGCGGATCGGAGCGGTACGGCCTCGTCGCCTCCTCGGGCGCGCAGCGATTGCGGCCACTGGGCATCCACATCAAGGTTGCGGTCGATCCCCCCAACTGGTTCCTCAACCCCGCCAGCGATATCCGCTCGGCCTATTACTGCGAGGAAGTGGCGAGCGAATTCGACGTGCAAGGCCTCGAACTCGACTGGACCGGTGTGGTGTGGGACGGAGACTTTCACCACGATGGCGATGGCTGGGTCCACCAGGCTTTCAAGGGCAGCCGCTGGCAATCGGTCAACGATGCCACGCGGCGGCTCTACCTGAAGAACGCCTACCGGGTGATCCTGACGCGCGCGCGGCAAGGCATGGTCATCGTCGTGCCGGACGGCGATCCCGGTGACTGGACTCGCCCGGCCACGATGTACGACGGGACGCTGGCGTTCCTGCGGCGATGCGGGTTGCCGATGCTGGAATGAGGCGGGGCCGGGATTGCCAGCCCCCTCCGATTAATCCAGGTTCGGCCGCAGCCAGCGTTCCGCCACGCCGACGTCCACGCCGCGACGGGCGGCGTAGTCGGCGAGCTGGTCGCGGCCGATGCGGGCGACGCCGAAGTACTGGCTGTCCGGGTGCGCGAAGTAGAAGCCGCTGACCGCCGCAGTCGGCAGCATCGCCTGGCTTTCGGTCAGGATGACCCCGGCGTTGTCCTGCGCCTGGAGCAGGTCGAACAGGATCGGCTTCAGCGAGTGATCGGGGCACGCCGGGTAGCCGGGGGCCGGGCGGATGCCGCGGTATTGCTCGCGGATCAGCGCCTCGTTGGTCAGCTGCTCGCCCGGGGCATAGCCCCAGATCCGCGTGCGGACGTGCTGGTGCAGGCGCTCGGCGAAGGCTTCGGCGAAGCGATCGGCCAGCGCCTTGAGCAGGATGTCCGAATAGTCATCGTGGTTGGCCTTGAAGCGGGCGAGTTGCGGCTCGATGCCGTGGATCGCCACCGCGAAGCCGCCGAGCCAGTCGGCATCCGGGGCGATGAAATCGGCGAGGCAGAAGTTGGCGCGTCCGCGCGATTTCTTCACCTGCTGGCGCAGGAAGGGAAGCCGCGTGCCATTGTCGAGCACGATGTCGTCGCCGTCGCGCCGGCACGGCCAGGTGCCCGCCACCGCCTTCGCGGTCAGCCACTTTTCGGCGATGATGGTGTCGAGCATCGCCTGGGCATCGGCATAGAGCCCGCGCGCGCTTTCGCCGACGACGCTGTCCTCGAGGATCGCCGGGAACGTCCCTGCCAGTTCCCAGGCGCGGAAGAACGGGGTCCAGTCGAAGCATTCGCGAAGATCGGCGAGGTCCCATTCGGGAAACACGTGGAGGCCCGGCTGCACCGGTGCCGGTGCCTTCAGCGCCGGATCGGCGGCGAAGCCGTTGGCGCGGGCTTCGTCCAGCGGCAGCAGGTTCGAGCCTTCCTTGCCGGCGCGCGCGGTGCGGATCTCGTCGTATTCGTTGGCGGTCGCGGTGATGAAGCCGTGCGCCTGGGTATCGGAGAGGAGCTGCGACGCCACGCCGACCGCGCGGCTGGCATCGAGCACGTGGACGACCGGGCCGTCGTAGGCGGGATCGATGCGCAGCGCGGTGTGGACGCGGCTGGTGGTGGCGCCGCCGATCAGCAGCGGGATATCGAGACCGGCGCGCTGCATTTCCTCGGCCACGGTCACCATCTCGTCGAGCGAGGGGGTGATCAGGCCGGAGAGGCCGACGATGTCGGCGTCTTCCTGCTTTGCGGTGTCGATGATCGTGCTCCACGGCACCATCACGCCGAGGTCGATCACCTCGTAGCCGTTGCACTGGAGCACCACGCCGACGATGTTCTTGCCGATGTCGTGGACGTCGCCCTTGACCGTGGCCATGATGATGCGGCCCTTTGCCTTCGCGCCCGCTTCCTTCGCCGCCTCGATGAACGGGATCAGGTGCGCCACCGCCTTCTTCATCACCCGCGCGCTCTTGACCACTTGCGGCAGGAACATCTTGCCGCTGCCGAACAGGTCGCCCACGGTGTTCATGCCCGCCATCAGCGGGCCTTCGATGACCTCGATCGGACGGGCATACTGGAGCCGCGCCTCCTCGGTGTCCTCGACCACGAAAGCGTCCATGCCCTTGACCAGCGCATGTTCGAGCCGCCGGGTGACGTCCCAGCCGCGCCATTCCTCGGCGGCCTTCTCGGCGACCGCGTCGGTGCCCTTGAAGCTTTCGGCCAAGGCGATCAGCCGCTCGGTGGCGCCCTCGTCGCGATTGAGGATCACGTCCTCGCACGCCTGGCGCAGCGCCGGGTCGATCTGGTCGTAGACGTCGAGCTGGCCGGCGTTGACGATCGCCATGTCGAGCCCCGCCGGGATCGCGTGGTAGAGGAACACCGAGTGCATCGCCCGGCGGACCGGCTCGTTGCCGCGGAAGCTGAACGACAGGTTGGAGAGGCCGCCCGAGAAGTGGACGTGCGGGCAGCGTGCGCGAATTTCCTTCACCGCCTCGATGAAATCGACGCCGTAGTTGTTGTGCTCCTCGATTCCGGTCGCCACCGCGAACACGTTGGGATCGAAGATCACGTCCTCGGGCGGGAAGCCGATGGACAGCAGCAGCCTGTAGGCGCGCTCGCAGATCTCGACCTTGCGGTCCTTGCTGTCCGCCTGGCCTTTCTCGTCGAAGGCCATGACGACGACGGCGGCGCCATAATCCATGCATTTGCGCGCGGCATCGAGGAACGGCCCCTCGCCCTCCTTCATGCTGATCGAGTTGACGATCGGCTTGCCCGAGACGCACTTGAGCCCGGCCTCGATCACCTCCCACTTCGAGCTGTCGATCATCACCGGCACGCGGGCGATGTCCGGCTCGGCGGCGATCAGCTTGAGGAACGTGGTCATCGCCGCGACCGCGTCGAGCAGGCCCTCGTCCATGTTGACGTCGATCACCTGCGCGCCGTTCTCGACCTGCTGGCGCGCGACCTCGACCGCCTTCGCGTAGTC